>JBHLMN010000006.1:0-269590 GCA_048938105.1 Promethearchaeota archaeon | reverse complement strand
GAAACTAGAGATAGAATGACCTGTGGAGCTCCTTTTGCGACTTTAAAACTGGTTCCATCAGCATCCAGAATCGTTGCCTCTGTGTGTTTTATAACTGGATCAAATGGTGTGAATTTAGTTACTTTATAACGATCCAGGCTCTTGATAACTGGTTCTAGGGTTTTGGCTTTACTAATGATCGTATTATCAATCGGATCCCGATCCTCCTCTTTACTTGCCAATGTTCCAATCAGATATACATCGGTGGCTGTAAAGTTCTCTAGAGGTTCCACTGCTGCGATGGATAGCTCATTTTTAGTGATTGTACCTGTTTTATCTGAACATAGAACGTCCACCCCTGCCATTTCCTCGATGGATAATAACTTAGTCACAATGGCTCCTCTTTTAGCCAACGCCATTGCACCTATTGCCATGGTGACTGATAAGACTGCGGGTAAAGCAGCTGGGATTGAAGCGACCGTCAGAACCAGTGCAAACTGTAGTGTCTCTAAAATACTTTCGTGTCTAAAGATAGCTATTAAAAATATAAAGGCCACCAGTAAAAGGTCGAGAGTAATTAAGAAATCTCCAATTTTAATAATTGCTTTTTGGAAATGGCTGTGTGTCATTGCCTCTTCCATTAGTTTGGTAGTTTTACCGAAGTAAGTATTCATCCCTGTGGAAACAACCAATGCATTCATTTCACCTTGTCTGACGATAGATCCTGAATATGAAACATCAAAAAGGTGTTTTTCAACAGGTAAAGATTCACCCGTCAATGCAGATTGATCTACAAGTAAGTATTCCCCATTTATAAGTTTAATATCGGCAGGAACAATATCCCCAAGACGCACACGAATAATATCTCCAGGGACAAGTTCACGGGCAGGTAGTTCTGACCAATGATTATCCCGCAGTACTTTAGCTTTTAGTGCAAGTCTCTGTTTTAATGCTTCAATGGCATTATCTGCTTGATGCTCCTCCCAAAATCTAATAACCCCATTTATGAGTAATAGGAACAAGATAATAAAGAATTCTTGCCAGTGGCCAATTATTCCCGATAAAATGACAGCAATTTCTATCATCCAAGGGATAGGCCCCCAGAAATTACTTAAAAATTTTATAAGTGGATTTACTTTCTTTTCAGCTATTTCATTTAGCCCGAATTGTTGAACACGTTTATTTGCCTCAGGATTCGAAAGACCGGTCTTGCTAGTTGAGAGTTTCCTCAACAGCTCGTCTAGATCGATTGTTTTTGCTTCTTCAGTTGTTATTAAGGTTTGACTCATGATGATTTCCCAGCTTTTCTGAACAATATTTCACTTTCGCATGATTTTGGTTATTCTTGAAAGAAATTAAGCCATCATTTTTCTAATTCTAGCTCTAACAGTTTTTTCAGTGGCATGATCAGTATTGTGACAAAATAAGGACGTTCTACTATTTTTCCATTCTTTTGAGAACCCTTAGAGTCAGAAATGATGATCATCTCTCTAACTTTCGAATAAAATTCTTGATAATATTCCAAGAATTTTGAATATTGTTTCTCAGTTAGATATTGAGCATGAAATCCAATGTTAAAATCGGAGATCAAATGATTAAAGTCGAGATGGAACAAATCAGAATCTTCTCTAGATTGTAGTTGATCTTCTAAAAAGTCTGTATAAAGATCAAACATATCCAATTTTTTTCTAAACAAAGATATTGAGTATCTATAAGTAGTAATAATATTTTCAAGTGCTTTTAGACGTTTTTTTTGATCAATAATTTTATTTATTTCTTTCTCAGAAATTAATTGAAGTTTTAAAGCAGTTTGTTCATCAAGACAGTAGTGTTTAGCCATGATTGAACCACGAACCTGTTCTTCCTTTGAGACCTTGATTGCATTTAGATTAATCATTTTCTGTAAATGATGATATAAAGCAGGTTTACTCCTATTCATATGTTTAGTAAGATCAGTTAAACTAAGTTCTCCATATACGAAGAGAAGTTGGAGAATACGAAACCTAATCTTACTATCGAAAATTTCTAACAAATTATTTAAAGCGACTTCATCTCTATTAGCCAATTCTTGAGATTTATTCTTGTTTGGTGACACTAGATCACTTCCTTTTTTAATGTAGAGATAAATTGGGTTATAATTGCTGTTTTTTTGGTCCAATTTTTTTCTGAAACACTTTACAAATCAATTTAACATTAAACATAATATATATTTATATTTAACGTTCCATAAAAATGAGTAAATATTTAAGTATTTATTATAAACGTTAAAATGAATTCATGAAAAATAAAAAGAAGGAAATTTCGATAGAATATGTAGAAAATGATGAAAGGTGAAAAATATTATGTACAAAAAAGTATTGCTCTGTATAGATGGTTCAGAGGAAGCATATAAAGCTGTTAACAAGGTCATAGAATTCTATAAAATATGGAATTGTAAAATCGTTGCATTTCATTCTATCGAGCATCATATGGTTATACCAGTTTTTACGATTTTCGGTCAGATTCCTTCATCTATCGAATCATATGATACGGTTCGTAGTGATTATGAGAAATTAGGAAAACAGATTATAAAAGAAACAAAACTAATCTTCAAAAAAGCTAGTGTTCCGATTGAAGCAAGGTTAATATATGATATAAAGCCAGAAAAATATGCGATCGAAAGGGTTAAGGACGAAATTTTCGATCTTATTGTCTTAGGTAGCAAGGGGCACCATTCAAAATTCGATTTAGTTTTAGGTACTGTGGCTACCTACATAGTGAATAATGCCGAGTGTGATGTTCTAATCATCAGATAATTCTTGGTATCAATAACTACAAGTTACATAAAACCTCATCGAATCTAAATAATAAATCTAGAGAATGACCAAGATTTAGACAATTAAAATGAGTTATTTACATGTGTTATTGTGACATGAAATCTTAACATACTTAACTCAGTGATTACTAATATATTTGTTGAAGTTGAGAAAGATGGAAAAAACGGATAAGGACGATCAAGAGAATCTAAAACATATATTTAGGACTTCTTGTATTCAGGGAAAGTACGGTGAGTACATAACCCCACAAATCATCTATAGAATTGGTCAGGCATTTGGTACATTTCTGATTGAAGAAACAGAATTGAGAAATAGAGCAGTTTATGTTGGTTACGATTTTTGTAAAACCAGTCAGATTCTAGTTGATACTTTAATTGCTGGTATATTAAGCACTGGTGTCAACGTGGAATTCTCGGGAGAGCCTGTTCTTCTTGGGATTGCGTTGTTCTCAGCTTTGCAAAGGAAAGATTACGCGAGTGCCTTTATAACAGCATCTCCTCTCCCACCTGATTGGGCTGGGGTTAAGTTTTACCATATGAATGGTGTTGGTTTTTCTCAAGAAAAATATCGGGAAATTCGTGATATTTTCTTTAACGGTACATTCATCCAACCCAATTATTCCCATGTAGGGCAAAGCCAGAACGTCTGTTTGAAAAATGATTATAAAAATTATTTAATTTCAAAATTTACATTTGAGAAACCAATTAAAGTCGTTATAGACTGTAGTACTAATTCATCTTGTAAATCAATCACCCAGATTCTTGAAGATGTAGGATTAAATGTGGAAAAGTTTTTTAATGAATCAAATACTTTTTTTCCTAATAGATCCCCGGAAACTGATCAACATTCATTAGATCTTCTAGCTCAAGAAGTTAGAATGGAAAAAGCTGATTTTGGTGTAAGCTTTGACGGTGACGCTGATCGTGCAATTATTGTAGATAATATTGGTCGAGTTTTATCTACTGACATCACTGGTCTGGTAATTGCTGACCATTACTTAAACAAAAAAAGAACACTAGAAAGACGCATCGTTGCTAGTGTTGATTGCTCATTGGCTTTAGAAAAAATATTAGTACCAAAAAAAGGAATTATTGACCGAATAAAGGTAGGCCAAACTCACTTAGTTTTAAATGCAATTGAAAATCCAGATACTTTGTTGGGAATAGAACGAAGCGGTCATATGGTTTTTCCTGACTTATTCACCTTTGATGATGCAATACCCATTCCCCTTAAACTTGGCCAAGTCCTAAGTGAGGACACCCGATCTTTGAACAAAATTGTTGATAGTTTACCAACAACACATCGGCTTCAACATATTGAACCCTGCGTAGATTTAATAAAATTCAATGTTATTGATGAATTAATCAGAGAATGTCGCTCAAGATTTGATGATCTCAATACTGTTGATGGTATCAGAATTAAATTTGGAATAGAATCATGGGTTTTGATCAAAGCCTCAAATACAAACCCAGAAATTAGAATAACCGTAGAGGCTAATTCTCAAAGTGAAGCTGAAAGGTTAATGGCCGATTTTACGTCACAAGTGAAGGATTTAATCAAAAATATTAGCAAATAAAGTCTAGGAATGTCCCAATTGTCAAATACATTTTAGTGAGATACTTTTGAGTGATGAGTATTGTATGAATGGACATTACCTGAAAAAGAGGAGAAGCTGATTTTTAGATTTCTTTTCATTTCATTTATGTTTTGAGGCCTAAGAATATGAAAATTTTTGTCCTGATATGAGAAAATCTTATATGAAATGAGTCTAATTTGTTAGATAGAGATAGGAGTCCTTGTACGTCCTAGGTCCATAATATATGAAAGATTCAAGGCAAGAATGTATAGAACACTCTCAAAATGAAATTGAAGCAGAAATTAACTTCTTATCAAACAAGTTGAACCATCTTAAGTGGACTCGTGAACATTGTTCATTCATTGCTCCTTTAACCTTAGAGATTAAGCAACTCAAAAAACAGAAAAATGCTATTATTCTCGCTCATTCTTACCAGATGCCCCAAATCATTTTTGGTGTTGCTGATTTCGTTGGGGACAGCTTAGGGCTTAGCAGAGAAGCCATGGAAGTCAATGCTGATATCATTGTTTTTTGTGGAGTACGATTCATGGCTGAGACTGCTAAACTTGTCAACCCTAACAAAACGATATTACTTCCCTCATCCAAAGCAGGTTGTTCCCTTGCTGATGGTCTTACTGCGAAAGATGTCCAGAAATTACGAGCAAAATATCCAAGTATCCCTATAGTTTGTTATGTGAACACTACAGCTGCAGTCAAAGCAGAATGTGATGTATGTGTAACTAGTGCAAATGCAGTTGAAATCATCACAAAACTAGATTCTGAGACAGTAATTTTTCTTCCTGATAAACATATGAAGGAGAATCTTGGGCCCTTGACTGGGAAAAGAATCATTGGTTGGGATGCAGAGTGTATTGTTCACAACCAGTTCACCCAAATACAAATTCAGTACCTTAGGGAGCAAAATGAAAATATCAAGATCCTTGCTCACTCAGAATGTGATCCTTCTGTTGCAGCTGAAGCTGATTTAGTCGGGAGTACTGGAGACATGATTCGTTATGTCAAATCCTCTCCTGCGAAAAATTTTGCTCTCATAACTGAATGTGGCTTAACGGAAAGGCTACAGGTAGAATATCCTGAAAAGAACTTCCTTGGTACCTGTATTTTATGCCCCTATATGAAAACAATTAACCTTGAAAATATTCTCCAAGTACTACAATCCCCTCACCGTGATCAAATTATTGAAATTCCAAATAATATTCACTTTCGGGCTAAAAAATGTCTGGAAAGAATGTTTGAACTATCAAATTGAATGATTCCTCTCAAGTGACTAAATTGGATGATTTCTGGATCCTAAATTACCAAGGAACGGTTCAAAAAAGAAGAATGTTCTCTTGATATTGCTTGAGAAGATTGAATACACCAAAAGGGTTCTCTAGGACAATTCTAGAAGGACAGCTGGCTATTTTGTGATACATAACAATAAAAAATCAAAAAATCTAATCGGGCCTGATATGCTTACTCGATTTGAGTATGCCCGCATTTTGGGAGCCCGTGCACTTCAGATTTCCATGGGCGCACCAGTTCTCGTTGAGGTGGATGCTCCAACAGAATCTAAAATCCCTGAAAATCCGAGAAGAAGAAAACAAGAGCAAGGTGACCCAATTTTGGTAGCTGAACGAGAAATTAAACAGGGGCTTCTCCCTATCTTAGTTCGTAGAACTCTACCAGATGGTAGATATCAAGACATTCCCCTTGCGTACCTTCTAAAACATACTGCTCGAAAACATTGATATTTAGGAGAACTAAAAATTGGCAAAATTATACTCTAAAAGAGTAATGGATCTTTTTATGAAACCTAAGAATATGGGAGAGATTGAGAATCCTAGCGGGCTTGGTAAAATAGGGAACCCTGTTTGTGGAGACGTAATGTGGATCTATATTAAGGTTAATGATGAAACTGACGTAATTGAGGATATTAAGGTCAAAACATTTGGATGTGTTGCAGCTATAGCGACAAGTTCTCACACAACAGAAATTGCCAAAGGTAAAACATTAAAAGAAGCTTATAAAATTACTAAGAAGCAGGTTGCTGAAGATTTAGGTGGGTTACCAAAACAAAAGATGCACTGCTCAAATTTAGCAGTCGATGCACTTCGAAGGGCAATAACCAATTATTTAGAGAAAAATAAACGATCATTAGAAGAGTTGGAGGAGTAAATTCATTATGTTCTACTTTTTGCGAATGTGATAAGCCTGTCAAGCTGTTAGATAAATAAATTCAATTAAAAATCAACTATTAGTGATTTTTAGATAAAGAAGGATAAGAGAAAAGGTGTAGAGGTTCAACAAAATCTTTATAATCCCAGCAGCTTAATCAAAATTACGTAATTATTGGAATCCTGGTTTTATCATCTTAATAGGGTCTAAAGCCTTGTCTATTTCTGCTTCATTTTCCATTATACCTTTTTCAAGTATTACTTCCTTCAAAGTCTTTCCAGTCCTATAAGCTTCATGTGCTACCTCAGCTGCAGCCTCATAACCTATGATTGGACTTAATCTTGTTATTAGCATGAGATTCTTTTCTAAAGTCTCCAAAATTCTTTCTTTGTTAGGTTTAAGATCTTTTATACATCGATCTGCAAAATTCATGGAAACATCAGCAAGTAGTTGAATTGATTGTAATAAATTATAAATCATTACAGGTTTGAATACATTAAGTTCAAAGTTACCTTGTGACCCAGCAAATCCTATTGTTACATCATTACCTAAAACTTGAGTTACAACTTGGGTAACTGATTCTGGTTGAGTTGGGTTGACTTTTCCTGGCATAATTGAAGATCCAGGTTCGTTTATGGGGAGAAAAAGCTCACCTAGACCAGCTCTAGGTCCAGAACCAAGCCATCGAATGTCATTAGCTATCTTCATCAGACTAACCGCCAAGACTTTTAGAGCTCCACTAGTTTCGACAATTGCATCGTGAGCAGCTATACCCTCGAATTTATTTCTTCCTGTTTTAAAAGGATAATTTGTTAACTCTGTAATACGTTTTGCAACTCGTTCCGCGAATTCAGGATGGGAATTCAATCCTGTTCCCACTGCAGTACCTCCCAATGCTAGCTCATATAGGTGAGATAACGAATTTTTAATCCGCGTAATGTTGTTTGCGATTTGAGTAACATATCCTGAAAATTCCTGACCCAAGGTTATTGGTGTCGCATCCATTAAATGAGTTCTACCAGTTTTAATAATACCTTGAAATTCTCTCTCTTTCTCTCTTAATGTTGTTTTAAGATGAGTTAGAGATGGTAATAATTCCTCATTTATCTGTTCAACAGCAGAAATATGCATTGCTGTTGGAATTACATCATTTGAGGATTGTGATAAATTGACATGATTGTTGGGATGGATTGGAGTTTTAGAACCTATTTTTCCACCACTAAGCTCAATTGCTCTGTTACTGATTACTTCATTCACATTCATGTTTGTTTGAGTACCTGATCCAGTTTGCCAAATTACAAGTGGAAATTCATCGTTAAATTTACCATCAATGACTTCCTGAGAAGCTTTCACTATAAGTTCAGCGTATTCTGTTTTCAAAAGGCCTAAATCTCTGTTAACCTCAGCACATGCTCTTTTGATTATACCTAAAGCTCGAATGAATTCGGTAGAAAACTTAATTTTTCCTAATGAAGTAAAAGGAAAATTATCAAGAGACCGCTGTGTTTGTGCTCCCCAATATTTATCTATTGGAACTTTCACTTCTCCTAAGCTATCTATTTCAATTCTAAATTCAACCATAATTAGTAACCTCCACTTTATCCATATCAAATTGAAATTAGTATGGTAATCAGGATTCTAAGATATTAGGGTTTATATTATCTAAAGAAGAACATCCAGTCATTTTCATTGCTTTTTTCAGTGTCTTTCGTAAATAATCCATCTGTAATCGAACACCCTCAGATCCACCACCTACAGCTGCTCTTACAATGTCTCGTCCAATCAAAGCCGCATCAGCACCCAGAGCTAACATCTTTAGAACATCAAAACCTGTTCTAATACCACCATCAGCTACAATCATAACTTTTCTATCTTTCAACGCCTCTGCAATCTCTGGGAGTACATCAGCAGTTCCAGGTGTATGATCAAGTACACGGCCTCCATGATTTGAAACAACAATAGCTGAAACTCCAGCATTAACTGCCTCTAAAGCATCTTCAGTACACATAACACCTTTTATTATTACTGGAAGAGTCGTAGAATTCACCAGTTCACGAATGTCATCAGGTGTCTTCTTAAATACAGGTCTATTGTGCTTATTCATCATATATGAACCACAACCATCCGTATCCACCCCCACTGCTGTTGCCCCATACTGTTCGGCTTTCTTAAAGAACTCAATGATAACAGACTGTTCTCTTGGCTTAACAATTTTAACGCCACCTGAATTGACATCCCTAATCGCATCAAGACCAAAAGAATTCTCGATAGAATAAGTATAAGTATCTCCTCTCCAAGAAAGAGTTCCTGCTGCAACACATCCTTGAACAGTCTTTTGACAAAAATCCTTCTCTGATATCACCTTTTCACCCCCAAATGAGTTTACGCCCGTAACAGAAGCCCCCATAATTGGCATTGACAAAGTTTTACCAAAAAATTGAAAAGTAATGTCAGGTTCGAAGTGAGTCTCAACTAGCTTCATCTTTAATTTCAGCTTTCTTAATGCTAACCAATTATTGTGGAATGAAGCTCCACTTCCAATACCCCCAAAACCTAACGGTCTTCCGTAATGTTGACCCTGACAAAATCTGGTTGGGTTACCATCACAGTCCTTATAAACCATACATACTCCCTTTAACTTTTCCTTTGCTTTAGAACGAACCTCTTCTAATGTCATATTTCCAGAAGACATGTTTGTCACCTTAATTTTACTTTGAAAATAGATTACTGAAGATACCTCTTTTTTTGTTTGTTCCAGTATTTTGGGATAATGATTTTATTCTTATAGTTCAGGTTTTCAGAACCAAGAAAAAACTATAGATTTTTGAAAATGAAGTAAGAATAAGAAGAATCTATGGAAAGTAATAACGAGGTTAAACTATGGATACTGTTACGCTTGCAAAAATACAATTCTGGCTTACTATTGGATATCACTTCATATTTCCCCCACTCACAATTGGTTTGGCTTGGTTTATTGTCTATTTTATGACAAAATACATGAGAACTAAAAATAGTCATTACAAAGATCTTTCATGGTTCTGGGTAAAGCTTTTAGCTACAACTGTAGCAATTGGAATCCCCACGGGGATTGTAATGGAATTTAGCTTTGGTACCAATTGGAGTGAATTCGCACGTTTTGTAGGTGGGATTTTTGGTAGTATGTTAACTCTCGAAGTCTTCTTTGCATTCTTTCTAGAATCCGTATTTCTTGGAGTAATGCTTCAAGGATGGAAAAGTGAACGTATTTCTGATCGAGTTCTTTGGTTTTCATCACTAATGGTGGCAATTGGTTCGGTTATCTCAGCATTTTGGATTCTTTGCGCTAACTCTTGGATGCATACTCCTGGGGGATATAAAATAGAAGGGGGAAGAGCAGTATTAACTGATTTTTGGCAAGCAATCTTTACACCATCAATGTTTCCCCGTTTCTTTCATACAGTAAATGCATGTCTGATGACGGGATCTTTCTTCATTATAGGGGTTAGCGCATGGTACTTATTAAAGAATGAACATACCCAGGCTGCCAAAGACTCGATAAAAGCTGCACTCGTCGTCGGAATTTTTCTTTCACTATTTCAAGTTTTTCTTGGACACTGGAATTCAACGATAGTATATGAATATCAACCAGCAAAATTTGCAGCTCAAGAGGCAATTTTTGAAACAGAAAGTGGTGTCCCGCTTGTAATATTTGCGATCCTCGATGAATCACGAATTCTTTTCCAAATTGATACTTCATTTTTTGGTTTGCTGGATATTCCTCTTCTCAGTATCCTTCTTGGAAATCCAAATGCTACAGTTACTGGATTAAATGATTTGGCTCCTGATACGCCTCCTGTCATGCTTACATTTTATTCATTTCATGCTATGGTGATTTTAGGTGGGATTTTAATCCTAACTTCTGGTCTTGGAGTGATCCTTCTCTGGAAAAAGAAGTTATTTGACACCAATTGGAGATTTCAGAAATGGTACCTTCGCTTAGCCATTATTTGTATTCCCCTTCCAATTCTAGCAAATGAGGTAGGTTGGATAACAACTGAAGTCGGCCGACAGCCCTGGATCGTTCAGGGTGTCATGAGAACTATCGATGGAGTTTCAACAGTCGTTCCAGCAGAACAGGTTTTTATTTCATTAATGCTTTTCATTTCAACCTATATTATACTTACTATAATTTGGATTCTCATCATGAGACGGATAATAATCAAAGGGCCAATTAAACAGGAGGTGAAACAATGACTCTTAGTCAAGGACTAGATATGTTGACATTATTACAAGATATTTGGTTCATCGTTTTAATTTTGATTATAATCATTTATACCATCCTTGATGGTTTTGATCTTGGGGTTGGTTTTTGGTTCTTTTTTGCCCGTGAAAAGGATGAGAATATCACAAAGGCCAATAGAAAGGTTCTCCTTAAAACAATAGCTCCATTCTGGGACGGAAATGAGGTATGGCTAATAGCAGCCGGAGGTATCTTATTTGCAGCTTTTCCTGATGTGTATGCTACTGTTTTTAGCGCATTCTACCTCCCCTTGATTTTAGTTATCTTTTGTCTAATTCTCCGGGCAACTTCTATTGAATTCCATGATGAATTTGACTCACCCCTCTGGCATAGGATAACTGATACAGCTTTTATTATCGGTAGCATTGTTCCCTCTTTCTCTTTTGGAGTGGTAATTGGAAATTTAATCCAAGGCTTGCCTATCGATGTCGATAAAAACTTCACAGGAGACCTTTTCTCTTTATTTAATCCCTATGCCCTCTTGATTGGATTATTGGCACTTACTATAATCATTACTCATGGAGCCATCTATATTTGTCTGCGAACGACTGGGACACTCCAAAAAAAAGCGACTCAATGGGCTAAAATCGGGATTATAGCTTTTTTAGTTTGTTCGAGTTTTTCTCTAGTTATTAGTGCGTTTTTTTATAATCATGTTCTTGAGAATTTCATTGCAAATCCTATTCTCTTACTAATTCCTATATTAGGATTTGTGGCTATTCTCACCGCCCTGTGGCATATTTGGATTGAAGCAGACCCAATTCGTACTTTTATCAGTTCAATTTTTTCTATCGCTTTTAGCATTCTCGGGGCAGCTATAGCAGTCTATCCGAACTTAGTCGTATCTTCAGTAAATCCTAATTACAGTCTTACAATTCATAATGCTTCAGCTTCAGATCTTGGATTACTCATCATGCTTATGATTGCCTTAATAGCTCTTCCACTTGTCTTACTTTATACTGCATTTGTCTATAAATTATTTAGTGGTAAAATACAAGAAACAGATATAGGAGTATATTAATAGGAGCCCTTTCATATACTTAATAATTTTTCTCAAACACGTCGACCTCTGGGTATAAGAAAATGAAATTATGATTCCATTTTTCCCATTGGTACAATTGGGCATATTAATTCTGCACCAATCCATCCAAGATAACTTGCGAGTATGAAAGCAACAGAAATTAATAATCCTTCAATCAATAGAAATGTATTAGCACCTTGACTGATGAGATGTAGTAGAAAAAGGATTACAGAAGTTACCAGCAAAATACACCCAAGCATTATTTTTCTCTTAAGATAAGGTGTTTTAATTTTCCTAAACCTAATTTTCCCATCTATAAGCCCAGTTATTCCTCCCCCTGCAATTAAAAGGGGAAGGAAGGTAATTTGTAAATCAAAAATCCCTTGGATAGGAACTCCAAGTAATGTGTCGGTAAATAGCAGTAAGAAATACAGTAAGGCTGTTACAGCTGTATAAGATATTGTAAAATGCACTGCTACTGGATGTACATCTAACTTAAGATAGGTTCGTCTGTTGAAAGAGGCTCTGTGCTGAAACGGAACAAAAGCTGTCTCCCTAACGCCACAGGCAGGGCAATCCCCACCCTTTCCTGCAACTCGGACATAACCACAAACACGGCAAATTTCAAATTTTTTTTCATTACTCATAGTCTTCTCCTCTTAAAAATCATGTTTTCGATCACTTGGCTAGCTTAGTAATGCAAGATATAAGAACACAATTGAGAATAGCCCAATAAAGATTGATAGGTGACCAACTCTATCTAATCCTAGTTTTCGTGTTAATGTTTTCTTTCCAGTTTTTGTATCCACTTCCACATCCCCTATGTCTTGATACGGGATGAGAGCAAAAACAATCAAGTATATGAAAACCGAGAAGAATAACACGGATGTTGTGATGTTCCACGTTTGATTCAAGTATATCCAATAGAAAGTTGCGAGATATGAACCTGCTGTGATAATTTCATGACCAAGAGGAATCTCTTCGGTTAAATAATTAACTAAAACTATCATAAATATTATTGGAATCCCAATAATCATTAAAATGGGGTCGTTTTTATACAAAAAATGATAAAGTGCCTGTATGATCCCCATAATTATTGTAATAAAAGAGATGAGCCGACCCAAGAGTCGAACAGTCTTTTCGTTTAATGTACCTTCTCTAATGACTCCCATTCCACCATATTCAATATCATACCCCGCAGCCCAGTCCCCTGCTTCGTCACGGTAATGAACACCAATTGCAGAAATGAGGACAACTATTAGAGAATATAACGCAATAAAAAAATCAATCTCAAATCCTTGCTGAACTCCAACAACCAATCCTCCAATACCGACAATCAGATAGGCAATTAAAAACTGGGGTCTTGCTAACCTAATTAAACCGAATATTTTTTGGTTGATTGACCCCTCTTTTTTCGTAATAATACTCTCTAGGTTAGTAACCAACTAATTTCACCATTAAGTAATGATTTTAAATTAAAAAAAGTCTTTCTTCCTTATTATTCCTAGGAAAATTCATGATTCTTGGAATGGTTTTAATCTTTACATTATTTCGATCATTTTATCGTAATCTCATGGTTCCGCTCAATTAAGAATTAAACTGAAACTCAAACAGCATCTATTTGACTAGGGTCTTATTCTCTGTTAGGAGAATAATATAAATTGAATTTTGAAAGTATTGTTAACGAAGATTTTAATAAAATCCATGGGAAAAACCTTAATTTACATCATTTAGAAGAAAGATTAATGGTTAGCCCAATTAAGAAGCTAATGCTCTCCTTTCTTGAATTAAAAGTTTTTAAATTCTTTATAAAGTCTTGTAATTTTGATTTAATAGGGAAGAATATCTTGGAAGTAGGATGTGGAGCTGGATACGGAATAGAACCTATTTATAGAAGTTTTAAGCCTAAAGAGTACTTTGCGTTCGATATAAGTCTAAAAATGGTGTTATTATCAACTGCTAAAGTAAAAAAGAAAAACCTCCCAGTTAAGGTCTTTATAGGGGATGTTAAAGAAATCAACCTGCCCTCAAAAAAATTTGATATGGTCTTTGTTTTTACTGTACTTCACCATGTTGAAGGGTGGCAAGATGGATTAAAAGAAATCAACAGGGTTCTAAAACCAAAAGGATTATTACTGATAAATGAAATTAACAGTAGGTCATTAAGCTGGTTCGAGAGGTATCTAAAGGTGTTCCATCCTAGGAAAGCTTATTTCACTTGGAATGAGTTCAATCAAGGTCTTGCTGATGCTGGTTTTTTAATTCTCAAAGAATATAAATTTCTGAAAGATTTAGGGTTTTTTTTATGTATGAAACAGCGTGAAAATTAAAGTAAATGGTGTCTTTACTTCAACAATTCACATAAGGATGATTCTTTTAATTACCCAGTCAATTCTTCAACTTCTTTTTTCCCTTCTTCCATCTCTTCTACCAGTTCCTTGTCTAGTCCTAGGAGGAGAGTCTGGAATTCTCCAACATGTTCTTTCTCTTCCTTAGCTACTTCTAGAAGAACCTTCTTTATATTACCATCGTCAGTATAAGCTGCCATTTGTTCATAAAGGTTTATAGCATCCAATTCAGCAATTAGAGCTATCCGTAATATTTCCATGTTCATATGTTCTTTACTTATTTTTTCAAGATTAATAGGTACCTGTCCAAACATAATTTTTACGCCCTTCGTTAATATACACCCAAAATTGAAATCTACTTCTGCTTAAAAAGATGGCTCCTCTTTAAAGGCAGAAATGGGAAAAGTTACATTAATAATGCAAAAATATCTTTGGGTTTTGGTGTGATCTTATACTTTCTACCAAAGTGGGAGAGAATCCACCAACACGAAACGCAATACGTGGTGCTATAATCTCCTTCCTTGAAATCACTCATCCTTTTCATCGCTATTTTGTCAATAATGTCTAGCCTATGCATGTATCCAATCCCACCTCCACAACACCAATGAGGAACATCAAGAACCTCATAGCCCGATTCATGAAGAACATCATTGACAAACTTTGTAACTTCAGGGCGTCCACGATTCATTAATTGACAGAGGTGTTGAACAGCAATTTGACCCGTTTTTTTCGTGTCTGTTGGCTTTAAATAATCTACTACAAATGATATTTCTGCATCAACATCTTCTTGATAGTGGGCTTTAAACACATAGTAGCAGGCAGGACAAGCGCAAATGATTTTCTCGTAGTCTTTGAATATTTCTACATTCTCTTTTTTGCATTTCTCATATTCATCAAATGCACCAGATACATATAACGGATACCCACAGCATATTTCTTTATCTAAGATAGTAAAGTCAATATTCTGTTGTAGGAGATATTTCAAAGAATTTTCAGTATAGCGAGGAACTCTAATGGTCGATAAACACCCCATATAATAAAGGGTCTTACTTTCTTCAGGAATACCTTCAGGCTTTCTGATTCGCATTTTATTAGTTGAATATGGAGTACCATACTTTTCGAAACTAATAATCATTTCAGCAAGGCCCTTAATTTCATTTCCATCTTCTAAAAATTTTTGATTTAGCTGACATCTCTCCTCTGAGGTTCCACAAGCATTACAATGTACACAATTCAATAATTTTAGATAATCCTCTTGTTTGAATTTATAGCTTTTACGATTCTCTAAAAGTTTCATAACCTCATCATTATCTAAAAAATTCTCTGGTTCAACCTCTTCAGTGGGATATTTCTTTCTATCATTCATAAGATATTCACTCTTCGATGGAACTAACTAGCTGCAAAATCTCTCCAAGCTTTCATACCCCCCTCCAAAACAAACACTTTAGAGAAATCTTTCATCTGCATAATTTGCGCTGCTGTATGAGCTCTGGCTCCACTTCTACAAACTATAATAATTTCTTGATCCTTTAGACTGGATAATTTCTCAAGATTAGAAATTAATTGAGCTAATGGGATGTGTTTAATATCCTTAAGTTGGCCAAGTGGCCCTTTTAATTCATCTTCTTCTCGTACATCAATCATCAAAGGTATTTGTTGAGTATTTAAGCGATTCTTTAGTTCTTGGACTGAAATTGAAGAAACAACCTGTTCATTAACACCTATTTCTAGAGTACCTTTTACTTCACACGCAGGTGAGTCAACAGGTATCCAAATGCCTCCTGGATCACGAGCACATGCATAATTTGACTTAAGAACATCACGCATCCAATCTGCAGGCCCAAGTTTCAAATCTTCAAGATAATGAACAAATTCCTCTCGGGTTCGTGGTTTGAGATGTGGATTGCTAGTTTTTTGCTTAGCAAGCGTGGATGGTTGACGGCCACGATATTCATGAGCAGGGAATACAATAAAATGGTTGGGGAGGCTTAAAAACTTCTGAATACTGTCGTAATGTTTAGCAGGATCTCCTCCTGGTAAATCATCCCTCCCTGCTCCACCTTCATCTAAAAATAATGCATCACCAGTGAAAATTCGATTCGATTCTTCGAAAATTAAAGATATCGAATCTTGAGTGTGTCCAGGGGTATAAATAACTTTAATTGGACTTCCTAGGAGATCTAGCTCCTCTCCTTCCTCTACATGAATATCTACACACCTAGCAGGTGCATTTTTGTGCATTATTATCTTGCAATCTGTACGATCTTTGATTGCTGCCGCACCCGAAATATGATCTGCATGAGTATGTGTCTCAATGATATGTGTTAATCTTAAATTTTGATCTTTTAACATCTCGAGGTAATCATCAACATGGTCTAAGACGGGATCAATTAGGATAGACTCATTTGATCCTTCCTTTTTTACTAAATAAGATAAGCACGCGTGTGGATTTAATTGTTCAAAAGCTAATGTCATTAAATTGGCTCCTAGGTGAATGTCTTATCAAAAATCGGATTATATTTTGTAAGTAGGTAGCGACCAATAACCATCCTTTGAATTTGAGAAGTTCCTTCGTATATTTGGTAAAGCTTTGCATCCCTGAACAATTTCTCTATGAGGTAGTTTGTTGTGTAACCGTATCCTCCGAAGATTTGGAGAGCATCAGACGCTGTTTTCATCCCATAATCAGTGGCAAAAGCTTTAGCGATACTTGCTGAAATAGTATTATCACGGCCTTGATCTGCTTCCCAAGCGGCTTTCCATGTCAGTAAACGAGCCGCGTCTACATTCATTTTCATCTCGGCAATCAGGAATTGAATAGCTTGAAAGTTGGCAATTTCTGTTTCAAAGGCTTTTCTACGTTTTGCATATGCAATCGCATATTCCATACTTGCTCTCGCCATTCCGCAGGCAAATGCCCCTATTGTTGGACGTGTACGCGAAAATGTATGCATTGCTATTGAGAACCCCTTTCCTGGTTCCCCAAGGATGTTTTCTGCAGGAATATGTACTTCATCAAACCGAACCATCACTGTATTTGAAGCTTTATGGCCCATTTTCGGAATAGGTTTTCCAATTTTCACTCCCTCGATATCCATAGGTACAACAACGCCAGTAATGCCTTCATGTCTCTTTGTCCCTTCCAAACGACAAAAAGTGCTGAGTAGAGAAGCCACTCCTCCATTAGTAACCCACATTTTTCGACCATTTAATACAATCTCATCTTTTTCCAAACGAGCAGTTGTAGTTAAGCCCGCGACATCACTTCCTACTCCTGGTTCGCTGGTGGCAAACGCAATGAATTTTAGTTCTTTAGTTAATGGTTTAAGAAACTGATCAATCTGCTCCTCAGTCCCTCCAATTAAGATGGGTTCAGCTCCTAAACAATTATCAAATAGGCTGGTGGTAATACCAGGGTCTGCTGCAGCGGTTTCTTCTACTATTAAACAGGTGTCTAGGATCCCTAACCCAGGTCCTCCGATTTTTTGGGGAAAAATCGTATTCATTAATCCTTGCTTAAAGGCTTTTTGGAGAACTTCGTGAGGAAACTCCCCTGTTTGATCATATTTTCTTGATACTGGTATGATCTCCTTAATAGCGAATTCTCGAGCCTTTAATTGGAGTTTTTTCTGGTCATCTGATAAACTAAAATCGATCATTAAACCTCGACTCTGAACTTAAACTTAATTTTACTAGCTCTCGATCAAATATTTCTTGATATTAGTGTTATTACTCTATCCTCCAGGTGATCCGTGGAACAGTGAATCTTTCCAAGTCCAATCCCAGATATCTTGTTCGGTAAGTTTCTCTTTTTCGACTATCATTTCATGAAGGCGTTTTAGTAATTGGTGATGACGAATTTCATCATTTAAAATTGCTTTAATAACAACTTTTTCTTTCTCATCCTTCAATTCCTTCCAAAATGCTTTGTAAGTATCGATCGCTTGTTGTTCCAACTCAATATGCTTTGAAATGTTTTCTTTTAATTGGTCTGTAGTCTCTTCTGGGATTAGGGGTGTACTTCCTGTGTTCAAAGCAATAAGTGCATTTAACAAAGAAGCATGTTTATTAGAATCCATTGCAATACCTAAAATCAGTTCTTTTACCATAACATTTGGAACATCTTTAATGGAGGTATTTGCAATCTCTACAATTTTCTCCTCTAATAGAATCTGTTTTTTATAAAATTCAACTCTTTCTTGTGTATTCATAGTTAAAACTCCTCTACAAAAAGGTCACTGGTATTTTTCCTTAAATTATTCTTAAATAGTTCTTTGTTTTTATCAAAATCTATACATTTACAATACTAAATACCGTTAGATAATAAAATTACGGCCAAAGTTTCACGCTTTATAGCGAAAGAAGAAAAATTGAAATCACTTTATTCTTTGAATAACTGTTGCAGGACAGACTTTAGTTACCCCATCAAAATTCTCTAACTTTTTGATAAATGTTGTAAGATCATCATTATTTCGAAACCAACACTCCATCAGAAAATCATGGTCAAGACTAGTTTGAAAAATACTTTGTACTTGTTTCCAGCCCTTTATTTCATTTATGATTGAAATGTAAGATTCGGCCTCGACATCAAACCCGATAAATGCAGTCAATTCAAAACCCAGTTTTCTTTGGTCGATTTCTATAGTATATCGTTTGATTATTCCTTCTTTTTTCAGCTTATGCACTCTTTTTCTTACTGAAACATCTGATACTTTGAATTTCTTACTTAACTCCACATATGAAATATTAGAGTTAATCTGTAACGCGGTTAATAATTCATCATCCGTAAAGACCAATTTAGCCTCAATCCCAAAGAAATTTTGTTCTTTATATCATCCTGAAATTTAAGTTCGAACTTTAATTAAGATGTTTTTAGATTAATCAAAGTCCTTTTTTATATACAACCGGTTAATTTTTCGAACCTAAATATAAAATAAAATTTTACATTGCCAGAGTGTTGGAAAATTAATTCCTAAAAAAACAAGCGGAGTGAAAACAATGAGCGAAGAAGAATATTTTTTACCTTTAATAGGTGATCCCGCACCTGAATTTGAGGCCAAAACAACCCATGGTACAGTAAATTTCCCAAAGGATTATGAGGGAAAATGGGTGATTTTATTTTCCCATCCAGCAGATTTTACGCCTGTTTGTACTACTGAATTTGTAGCATTTCAAAAGAAATTCGATGAATTCAAAGCTTTAAATACAGAATTGATTGGACTTTCCATCGATCAAGTGTTCAGTCACATTAAGTGGGTTGAGTGGATAAAAGAGAAATTAAACGTTGAAATAAAGTTTCCAATCATTGCAGACCACGGTGAGATTGGTGCTTTGTATGGAATGGTGCACCCATCAAAAGGAAGTAGTACAGTCCGAGCTGTTTTTCTCATTGATCCCAAGGGGATCGTTAGGACAATCATCTATTATCCCCCAGAATTGGGTAGAAATTTTGATGAACTACTCCGAATGGTAAAAGCTATCCAAGTGTCTGATAAACACAAAGTAGCTATGCCCGCTGATTGGCCTAATAACACAAGTCTCGATCTCAAAGACCGAGTTATCGTCCCACCTGCTTCTGATGTGAAAACCGCGGAAGATCGTCTTGTAAAAGCTAAAACAGGCGAGTTTGAATGTTTTGACTGGTGGTTATGCCATAAGAAACTCTAATATCTTGAGATTCGATTTCATTACCTAATTCTATATTAAGTCTTGAAAAAAATAATCTAATAACGAGTAAAGAGGAAAAAAAATGGTTTTAATTAACGAAAAATTCAATGAAGCTCTAAATAAACAAATTGGAGAAGAACTTAATTCTGCATACATTTACTTGAGTATGAGTATTTGGTTGAAAGAACATTCATTTAATAAACTGTCCAGTTGGTACTGGGCCCAATACAGCGAAGAACTAGCTCATGCTTACAAGTTTATCAACTATATCATTGATGTCGGCGGAACAGCTAAAATCCCAGCAATCCCTGAACCCAAATCTGATTGGGCCTCTGTGAAAGAAATTGTAGAAACAGGTTATGCACACGAACAATACATAACAGGGAAAATTCATGAGCTGGTGACTCTTGCTGAAGAGTTGAAAGACTACAATCCTAGAGAATTACTGCAGTGGTTTGTTACCGAACAGATCGAGGAAGAATCTAACGCCTCTGAAATGGTGGAAAGGCAAGCTGCTTTTAAAAATGACATACTCTTTGATCAACATACTGTGAGAGGCGAAGATTAGGTTCCTCAGAAAATAAATGGATATAAAACGAGAATAACAGTTATAAAGGTGTGAAATATGGTAGATTATAACGAATTTTTCCAGTCAGCGGATTGGAAGAAGGAGAAACACGCTCCAGTCATTGAGGTGAAGAGTAAAGACCCAGTTTTGGTGGAAGTTAGTGTGGGAAAAGAAATTGAACATCCGAATACGGTTGAACATCACATTCGATGGATTCAGCTAGTATTCCACCCAGAAGGGGAGAAATTTCCAGTTGAAATTGGGAAGATTGAATTTAGTTCGCACGGTGACGCTGGCCAGACGGAACCCAAAGGATTATTTTCCATTAAGACCAGTAAACCTGGAACATTAATTGCGTTCTCTTTCTGCAATATCCACGGCTTTTGGAGAAGTGAGCAACCCCTCTCTCTCTAATAATGACATAAAAGTCATTATTAGATTATTCCCTTTTTTTTAATATCGAAAATAGCTCTAAGTTCTGCATTTATTGGAACCGAAGAAGCTAAAAATATAATTGCCGATTTTTAACAGTTGGAATATACAGAGAACATTAAATGGAAAGTTGTCACAATGGAGGTAAGAGGGCTTAAAAAGGAAGGTATGAATTCAGTCGATAATATGAGGGAAGTTACTCCTTTATCCATTCAAATTCATTAGCTATCCTAAATATCTCCTAGATCTTAATCACGTTTATTGCTTTTAATTAGTCTAAACTCACATAAAGATTTTATCATGAATCATTACTTAATAAATTTCACAGTTTTGCTAATTCGACATGTTTTAAACAAGGGTAGGAATGATGTCACTCATATTAAGATTCCTTAAATACAAATAACTTCTTTGTTAATACTGGAATCTGGAATATTTTTAATTGCTGAAAACTCATCAACATTAGATATTTTAATTAAACTGTTCATCTTGATTAGTCTAACTGAGCTTACCAAACATATGAATAAGAGTAAATCTACCTTATATCATCATTTGCGAAAAATGATTAATTTTGGACTCATTTAAAGAGTGGTATCAAGGAGAAATACCTAACTATGACGAATGGAAATGTCTCCCAACGTTTGAATACTGATAAATTCGTTGTGGACAATTCCTATGGATTTTTTCTCTTCTTTTTTGACGAAATCAGAGGACATATCCCACTTTTTGCATATCCCAAGGAGCTCCTAACGAATGAAAACGAGAAGCAGATAATTTCAATTCATAGCATTTGGTGGAACCAGGATAAGTTCTTAGAAACAAGAAAATTTACTACTATGGATGTTGAATTAGGAAATATTGTCTACACAGCCACGCTAGTTTTTTGTCCTACACATAGAATGAAAAGACGCCCTGGAATGAATACAATAAAGTGGCAAGACGAACGATTTGTACTTGTTGTCAGAGCACCTTCATTGGTATCTTTTATTGCTCATGAAATACTACATGTACTAAAGACTCGGATTGAAGGCAGTATTGGCGAAAATTTAGGTTTTCTTGTAGAAAAAAATATTAGATTAAATGAAGCTTCAAAAATTGGAGATTTTCTTAAAAAAAAATCTAAAAAAGTTGAGGAACATCTTACCCAGCTATGTAAATCACTAATTCCGAAATTCCCTATAACAAAGCTAGAAGCTCAACTGGAAAAAAGCCATCGGGAAGGTGAGGATGCTGAAATTCTGGAATCAAAACTACAACAACACAATTCTGAACATAAAATGATACATTTTTCAATACCCACAAGAAAGAGAACTGAGGTTCAAGAGGAGGAGAAAAAAGCAGTTTTTGGCCTAAAACACGAACATATCAAAATTATTCGGACTGAACATGTGATTAATGAAAAAATCATTCGAGTGATCGTTCGCAATGATAGTCCAGATATTATACATGATGTTCTTTTGAAAGTTATTGAATCAAAGGGATTTTTTGGTAAGAATGTCTATGTATCATCATTAAAAAACTGGGCCCCAAAAACCGATCTTTCCATCGAGTTTAAACCCTCGAATGAAGAAGGAGTGATTTATTTCCTAAAAATTGATGATGATAATGAAATGATAATAAAAAAAATCGTTATTTAGTTGATATAAACAAAAGTTCTTCAAATTAGTATAATAATATTCAAGAATTCTCAATTCTTCAAAAGAAAATTACGTAGGTTGTTCATGCTTTTTTTGTAAGGACAATATCAAACTTATAATAACAATAATACTGTCTATCTAGTTACATCACTGGGAGTACTACGGTAAACTCCTCCTCCTATCCATGGAATTTCTATTCCATTCTTTATCACTAAGGTATTTCTTATTGTAAGATTGTTCAGTTTAATCGCCTTAATTCTCATTTCTTGCATTTTTTATTTATATCAAATGGATCCTTATTTGTAAGGGAGAGTAATATGGTGTAAACTTAAGATAATGAGTGAATATACTGGTCATTAATTAAAAATTACGAAAACCAAGCCCTAAATCTTAAATTAATGTGTTTTAATCTTTATATTATGAATGAATTAGATGAAGAAATAATTACTCAAACTAAACTGAAACAAGATTTTGGTTTAGGTGAATGTACATTTTATAGCTTACCAACACTAGGAAAGCTTACTGGTATTAATCTTGATAAACTACCTTTTTCAATTCGTGTGCTTCTTGAAAATAGTATACGTAATTATGATGGTAAACTCGTCACTCTTGAACATGTGAATTCTATTGCGAATTGGCCTCAGTCTACGGGGGAAACAATTCCATATATGCCTTCACGTGTTCTTTTACAAGACTTAACGGGTATTCCGTTGATTGTGGACATGGCAGCTATTCGAGATGCAGTTAGTGAATTGGGTGGAGATCCTACTAAGATAAATCCTTTAATCCCAACAGATTTAGTTATTGATCATAGTGTTCAAGTGGATTTCTATGGGGTTCATGATGCTTACCCGTTAAATTTGGAGAAAGAATATGAAAGGAATAGTGAGCGTTATAAGTTAATCAAATGGGCCCAAAATTCTTTTGATAACACAAGAATTGTACCTACTGGTTCTGGGATTTGCCATCAAGTGAATTTAGAATACCTAGCTTCAGTTGTTGATATGCGAAACTTTAAAGGAGAAATGACTGCTGTTCTAGATACCTGTGTAGGTACGGATTCACACACTCCTATGGTAAATGGTGTTGCAGTGATTGGCTGGGGGGTTGGAGGGATAGAAGCAGAAGCGGTAATGTTAGGCCAACCGTATTATATGCCGCTTCCTGAAGTTATTGGTATTAAATTAACAGGAACTCTCCCTGAAGGGACTACAGCAACCGATCTTGTTCTGACAATAACTGAAAATCTCCGAAAAAGAAGCTTAGTAGGGCGTTTTGTAGAATATTTTGGACCAGGAGTTGCTAGTTTGACTGTTCCTGATCGGGCGACCCTCTCAAATATGTCTCCAGAACAAGCAATTACTATTGGATTTTTTCCGATTGATGATCAGACCATTTCATATTTGAAATTAAGTGGTAGAGATCCTGTTCACATTAAATTTGTTGAAAATTATGCAAAGAAGAATAAACTCTTTAGATATCCTGATACGCCAGATCTGACATTTACAGAGGTTATTGAAGTAGACTTGAGTAATATCAGATCATCTATATCTGGGCCATTAAATCCTGAAGAACAGGTTGGCATTTCAGAAGTTAAAGCCAGGTTAAACAAGTTTTTAGATGAGCATACAAGAGCTCGAGGGAGAGAACGGTTGGTAACCAATGTTGATTTGGATGGTATGTCTTGGCCTATAAAAGAGGGAGATTTAGTCATTGCTGCAATAACATCTTGTACAAATACTTCGAATCCATCAGTTATGGTTGGAGCAGGCTTATTAGCAAAGAAAGCTGTTAAATTAGGATTGCGAGTGAGGCCTTTTATTAAGACTAGTTTGGCACCAGGCTCTAAAGTTGTGACAGATTATTTAGAAGATCTTGGCCTTTCTTCATATCTGGAGGCTATAGGTTTCCATCTTGTTGGATACGGGTGTACCACTTGTATTGGGAATAGTGGTCCATTAAGAACAGAAATTGAAGATGCTATCAAGAAGAATGACTTGTATGTTACTTCCATTCTAAGTGGAAATCGGAATTATGGTGGACGAATTCACCAATTAACTCGTGGAAACTTTCTTGCATCTCCAATGCTAGTTGTAACATATGCATTGGCTGGAACCATTGACATTAACATAACGACTGAACCCATTGGTTATACACCAAACGGTAAACCTGTATTTCTGAAAGACATCTGGCCTAGTCAGGAAGAAATACAAGAAGCGATCGATCGTTGTATTTCAGCCGAAATTTATAAGAAAGAATATGCTAAGATAACAGAAGGAGATCCTAATTGGCAAAAATTAGAAGCTCCAACAACAACTCTCTTTGAATGGGATCCTGATTCGACATATATTAAAAAACCTCCATTTTTCAGTAAAAAATTCTTTTCCCCTCAGCTTAAGGAACCCGAGGATATCAAGGATGCTAATGTACTAATCTTGCTAGAAGATAAAGTGTCTACAGACCATATTTCACCCGCAGGAGCTATTGCCCCAGAAAGTCCTGCAGGGAAATATCTAATAGATAAGGGGATCCCTAAAACAGAGTTTAATACATATGGCAGTCGAAGAGGGAATCATGAAGTAATGATGCGGGGCACTTTCGCCAATGTTAGGGTTAGAAACCAGCTAACACCAGAAAAAGAGGGATGGTGGACTAAATATCATCCCACTGGGGAAGTCATGAGTGTATATGATGCAGCAATGAGATACGATAAAGAAAACGCTCCAACAATCATTTTAGGTTCAGATCTATACGGTGTAGGAAGTTCTAGAGATTGGGCTGCAAAAGGACCTGCTTTATTAGGAACTAAGGCAGTAATTGCCAAATCTTTTGAACGGATTCATAGAAGTAACCTTATTGGAATGGGGGTACTTCCATTAGAATTTGAAGCTAATCAGGGGTGGCAGGAACTCGGTTTAAATGGGACAGAGAAATTCGATATTGTAGGATTAAGCGAAGGTATAACTCCAAAAAAGAAGCTCAAGGTGATTGCATGTAAAACAGATGGTTCTCCACTTGAATTTTCTGTCACAGTGCGTTTGGATACGGCTATTGAAATTGAATACTATAAGAGTGGAGGAATTCTGCAATATCTAGTTTCAATCATTAGTTAATGGAGTGTCAACAGCATAATTACATGTATTTTAAAAAAAACTGAAATAATGTGGTTAAAAAATGGAATATGGAGACTATATTCTTAAGTTATTCCGAAAGGATCCATGTGAGCGTTTAATTCGCAAACAGCTTAATACATTACCTGAAACAGCAAGTATTAGAGAAACCATTAAATCCATGCTAGATAAGGAAACAGATTATGTCTGCATATTAGATGATCAAGAGAGATTTAAGGGTATCGTTACAGAACAGCGTATTGTGCGTTGGGTGAGAGATAGTACTCTGGATGAGGAAGCTCCAATAAGTACTATAATGTCAACTGAATTAGAGTGTTGTATGGAAAGGACTGAACCGATATCCCAACTTGTAATGACAATGGAAAAAAATAATTTCATGCATATGCCGATAGTCGATCAAGGAAAAGTGAAAGGTGTTGTTTCAGTTAGAGATTTTGTATCTTATTTAGTAGACTATTTTGCTGAGAGCATTTATACTCTAATACCAGATCAACCAGACCAGAAAGAGAGAGAAGGAGCTTGAACAGCAAATTTCGGTGAAACATTATGGAAGAAATAGTCTCAGAGGAGAAGAAAACGGATCAGGATAAGGAAATTTCTACTCTTGATCATGTTGTGATTCGACTCGCAGGGGATAGTGGAGATGGAATGCAATTAGCTGGATTAAAATTCACTACTGCGTCAGTAATTTATGGTAATGACATTTCTACTTTCCCTGATTTCCCAGGAGAGATCCGAGCACCTGCAGGTACACTTGCAGGTGTTTCGGGGTTTCAGATACATTTTTCTTCGGAGACTATCTCTACTCCTGGGGATGATTTAGATGCTCTTGTAGTAATGAATCCTGCTGCATTAAAAGTTAATCTACCAGATTTAAAACCAAAAGGAATCTTGATAGTAAATCAAGACACATTTACTGATAGAAACTTAGAAAAAGCCAGATATAATCAAAATCCATTGGAGGATAATTCGCTACGAAATTATCATGTTTACCCTATAAGTATAACAAAACTAAATCAGACAGCTGTAGAATCTGAGGGGTTATCTTTTAAGCAAATTGATTTAACAAAGAACTTCTTTGCTCTCGGATTAATTTCTTGGTTGTATGATCGACCTCTTACCCCTACTGTTGAATGGATTGAAGAAAAATTCAAACATCGTCCTGCGATAGTAAAAGCAAATATTAAGACATTAAAAGCCGGGTACAATTTTGGAGAAACTGCTGAACTATTTCCAATTCAGTATCATGTTCCCCCAGCTAAAATGAAACCAGGACTTTACAGATACATTTCTGGTAATGAAGCTTTGAGTTTGGGTTTAATTGCAGCAGCCAATCTTGCAAAAAAAGAATTATTTTATGGAGCATATCCAATAACCCCTGCTAGCGATCTATTACATGAACTAGTAAAGCATAAAGAGTTTGGGGTACGGGTTTTTCAAGCTGAGGATGAGATAGCTGCTATTGGTTCAGCCATTGGTGCTTCATTTGGAGGAATTATTGGAGTCGCTGGAACATCAGGGCCAGGATTTGCTTTAATGACCGAAGCGTTGGGGCTTGCCGTAATTACTGAATTACCACTCGTAGTTATTAATGTACAGAGAGCAGGTCCGAGTACTGGGATGCCAACCAAATCAGAACAAGGAGACCTCTTGCAAGCACTATTTGGACGAAATGGTGAGTCTCCTCTACCAGTTATCGCCCCACAGACACCTGGGGATTGTTTCGAGACTGCGATAGAAGCTGTAAGACTTGCTATTAAATATATGACTCCTGTCGTAATTCTCAGTGATGGTTTTGTTGCAAATAACATTGATCCTTGGAGAATCCCTGATATAAGCCAGTACAAAGAAATAGATGTTCAACATCCTTCAAAAGAATTCCTAAAAGATTCTGACATATTTCATCCATACATTCGTAATGAGAATCTAGTAAGACCATGGGCGATCCCAGGAGTTAAAGGATTAGAATATCGTACAGGGGGGTTGGAGAAGGAAGAGGTGACTGGTAATGTAAGCTACGACCCTTTAAATCATGAAAAAATGGTCAATGTAAGAGCAGAGAAAATTAGAAGGATTACGAGAGACATTCCTCTGCAAAAGATAGAAGGTCCTAAAAAGGGTGATTTATTAGTCCTTAGTTGGGGATCGACATATGGAGCAGCTTATACGGCTGCAAAAAATATGAGAAAACAGGGTTACAGCGTTGCAAATACAAATTTAAAATACTTAAATCCTTTTCCTCCAAATTTGGAAGAAATTCTACAATCTTACAATAAGATCTTGATTCCGGAGATGAATTTAGGACAATTACAATTTATGGTTCAAGCAAGGTATTCAATTAAAACTACTGGATTATCTAAAGTACAGGGAAGACCATTCCAAGTAAGGGAGATTCAAGATAAAATTCTGAACGTTTTAGGAGCTGAATAAGACGATGAACAAATCAGAACCAGTTTTAGCACCAAAAGACTTTGCTACCGATCTTGATGTTCGCTGGTGTCCTGGTTGTGGAGACTACAGTATCTTAGCAAATATTAAAAAAACTCTACCAACATTAAACATACCAAAGGAGAATATTGTATTCATTAGCGGTATTGGTTGTAGTTCACGATTTCCTTATTACATGAACACTTATGGGATGAATACTATTCATGGTAGGGCTCCAGCAATTGCCACAGGATTAAAGTGTAGTCGGCCTGATCTCTCTGTTTGGGTAGTCACTGGAGATGGGGACGGATTGAGCATTGGAGGGAATCACTTAATGCATGCAATGCGGAGAAATGTTGACATCAAGATTCTTCTATTTAACAATCAGATTTATGGATTAACTAAAGGGCAATACTCACCAACCTCTATTTTTGGTAAAAAAACAAAATCGTCACCAAGAGGTTCTATTGATTATGCTGTCAATCCTATTTCATGGGCACTTGGAGCTGAGGCAACATTTATTGCTAGAACTGTTTATTCATACGGAGACCATATGAGAGAGGTTTTACGACGAGCTGCAAACCATAAGGGGACAGCTTTTATAGAAATCTATCAAAATTGTTTAATTTTTAATGATGGGGCCTTCAATTACGCCACAGATAAAGAATTACGTTATGATAATGTCTTAGAACTTAGACATGGAGAGCCGATGGTTTTTGGTCGAGATATGGAAAAAGGTATTTTTCTTCACGGTCTGACACCTAAAGTCATTAAGTATAAAGATGCAGGATTTAATCGTGAAGATCTACTTTATCATGATGAATATGCTACAGAACCTACTTTAGCATTCTTTTTATCACGAATGCGTCACCCTCAGTTCCCTGAACCAGTTGGTGTATTTCGCGCAATACAAAAGGAAACATATAATGAGATGTTAGAACAATCAATGAGAGAAGCCAAGGAAACTCGTACCAAGTCACTCCAAGATTTGGTTAGTGAAGGAGAAACTTGGAGTGTTACCTAGTTTGAAGAATCTAATCGCTAAATTAAGAGGTTACTTTGATGATAAGATGTGCTGTTTGTGGACATGAGAATTTACCTGGATCACTTTATTGCTCCAATTGTAATAGTGATATTGTTATCGAAAAAAGAAAGCCAAAAATGGACTCTAGAATCGAGAAAGCAATATTAGAGGATTGTCTTGGGGAAGTTGGAGGACAAGAATCACTAGCTCTTGAAGTTCCACCAAATAAATCAGTTAGAGAAGTAGTTGGGTTGATGATTGATCATCAAAAATGCTCAGTGGTTGTTGTAGGATTAGATCGATCGATAGAAGGGATATTTACAGAACGATCTCTTCTTCGAAGAGTATGCAATGAATCACCAATAAATTTAGATAAGCCAATTCGAGAAGCAATGCTAAAATCACCTGTTGTTCTCAAAAAGACTGATTCAGTAGCATGTGCTCTCCATATGATGGAAGTTCAAGGATATTCTTACGCAATCATTGAAGATGATCCGATTCGGGTAATCAACATTCGAGATATATTACACTATATTGTTGAGCTATATCCAAGCTTGGGAGGTTTTGATAAGGTTTTAAATAGTTTCAAAGAGGCTATTCCTAGTAATAAATTATCTGAGGAAGATAAAGAGATTATTCATCGTATTGGGAAAAATAAGGAACTTCTTTACAAAGCTTTCACAATAGCTCGTAGAACTAGGAAATTAGCGGAAACTGAAAGAATAAATAAAGAATCTTTCTTGAAAAATTTTATCCCAGCTATTAAGGAGATTTCAAATGAAGATAGATACTTCTCTCAAGATGAATCAGCTATTCTTGGAAGATTAGCTAGGTTTTTTGAAGGAAGGAAAGATTTTTTCTTGTCAAATGATTAATTCTCACACTTCAACTTACGGGTTTTTTAAACAAATGAGAAGCCCTTATGATTAGAGTGAATTTAGAGAATCTGGTGTTTAATTTCTGATTTCTCTTTCATATGTTCTTGTTTCCAGTATGGATCACGAATATAAAGATATGCACCATGAGCAGCTAGAGCTCCTTGAGCAGCTGCCACCGTAGCTAACTGGTAAGGAGTAACAATGTCTCCTGCAGCAAATACTCCTTCAATATTTGTACGTTGAAGTTCATCGGCCTTAAGGAATTTACCTTGGAATTCTAATCCTAAATCCTGAAAAATCTCAGTGTTTGGTGTTAACCCTACTGCGAGGATGACTTTTTCAATGTTAAGTTCTATTTTCTCTCTAGTGTTAACGTCCTCTAGGATAGCTCCTTCCACTTTACGTTGCCCAAGAATCTCTTTTATAGTTACATTTGTTAGAATGTCGGCCATTTTTTCGTTTTTTACTAGTTCCAAGTTTGTTTCTGATGCCCTGAACTCTGTTCGTCGGTGTGCTAGATATATTTTTTGCGCAATCTTATTTAGATCGATAACTGCATCAATAGCGGTATCTCCACCCCCTATAACTAATACACGACGATTATTAAAGATTTCTGGTTCAATAACATAAGGATATACTCCCCTATCTTTCTTAGAGAGTTTTGATTCGCCAGGAATCCCCAATTCATTCGGTTTCATTCCTGTGGCAATAATAATTGATTTTGCTTGATAGATTGCCCCTTCAGAAGTCTCAACTTCTAGATTCTTATATATTTTTGTTATTCGTTCTTTGATGAGATGCACTCCGTGATCTGCAGCTTGACGAACCCACTCTGAAACAAGATGTTCAGCCCGAATACGAGGGGTGCCAGGGTAATTATAGATCTTCTTTTTAGGATATATGGTGCTTAAAAGCCCTCCCCACGTTCCTCCCTCGAAAACTGCCGTATTTAATCCTTTAAGAGAAGAAATAATTCCAGCGGACAGCCCTGCTGGGCCACCTCCTACAACAATGACATCAAAATCACCTGATAAACCCACCAAATTTCAATCACCTGGATTATAATTATGAAAATAAATTATTTTCAATTTAAGTCTAATAGAGTTTTTTTAATATCAAGTGCATGTTGAAACAATCGTTCTTGAACAAACGTCCCTGAAAGCTTCCAGATATTTCTAATCTTCCCTTGCTTATCGATTAGAAAAGTTGTTCTTTTAGCCAATCCAACTTTGTCATTTAAACAGCCATATTTAGTTGAAATATCTTTTTCAATGTCAGTTATTAGTGGAAATGGGAGTTGTTGGTCGTTTCTAAAGGATTGCAAATCAGAAATGTTGTCAACCGAGATTCCAATGACTTCTGCATTTAGATTTTTCAGCTCATTATAGGCATCACGAAATCCTTGTGCCTCAATAATACATCCTGGAGTGTTTGCCTTGGGGTAAAAGAAGAGAACAACATTTTTTTTGTTTTGATAATCAGAAAGTCTTATTGATTCACTTCTATCAGTTTCCGCAACAAAGTCAGGAGCTAGATCACCTATTTGCAATGAACCGCTTTGTGTTTCAACTTTTGCTAGTGATTGAGTCTCTGTTGAATAATTATTCTTGATTCTTCCCCAGACAGGAAGCTTTTTATCCATGCTTAGTATCGTAGGCATGCATAAAGGACAATTCTCATCATGAGAACTTCCATTAATGTATGAGGCAACATGAAACCAAGGGTAGATTATACTTGAAAGTAGTTCTTTTTCAAATGCTTGGACTCTTGGATCGTTCAATCGATCCCAGGGAGTTCCTTGATATTCTTCATCTAATAACAAGGAAACACTTTTGAAGAGGTTATTTACAATTTCCATTGTTTCAGGATTGACATCTCTCTCCTCAAATGCTGCACAAATAATATTATCTGATTTTGTATAAAAGAATAATAATTTTAAGGATCCAATACTCATACTATGAACTTTGGTGTCTGATTCAGCGAACATCCCTGGCATCGTGGAGACAGCAGCTAAAAAAGCTGTTAATAATTCGTCTTTTTTTCCTAACAACCCACAAACATTTCCCCAACACTTGGAATAAATTGGCTGCCCCGAATCTTGATAAATGATGAGGTACTCTAAGTTAATTCCCCTAGATCGTTTCTTTTTTTTAAAAATATTTAGTATGGATTTGAGTTTCATTTATTCCTCACGTAATTTAATATATTCTTTTTAATATTGTTGAGATTACATTAAAACAATCATTCAGTAAGTAGATCAGGAACATGATTGTAAAATCATTGGCATGCATATTGGGCAATTCTCTTCATGTTTAGCTCCATTATTTGCCAATACAAGATGGAACCATGGATGAATAGCTTTCTTCAGGAGTTCCTTTTCAAACAAGAGGACTTTTGGATCGTTTAATCGATCCCAGGGTGTTTTAGAAAAATCCTCATCTAACAATTGAGAGATATCCTTGAAGAGATTATTTACAATTCCCATTGTGTTCTTATTTACGTCCCTCATTGGAAATGCCAGGCATATAATATTTTCTGATTCTGTATATGAAAATAACAATTCTAATGATCCAATACTCATACTATGGACTTTTCTATCTGATTCGGCAAACATTCTTGGCATTGTGGAAATTGCTGCTAGAAATGCAGTCATTAATTCATCTTTTTTTCCCAACATCCCGCAAACATTCCCCCAACATTTTGTATAGATAGGTTGGCCTGAATTTTGACAGATAATGATATATTCTAAGTGAATTTGAGGAGGTTGTTTTTTTCTTTTGAAGACATCTAATAAAGTATTAAATTTCATTCATTCATCACTTATATCAGAGTCTTTGAATAAAATACATGGTTCTCGATATGACATTAATTTATTGGATTATAATCTTTTCAATATGAAATTCGTTATCAATTATACCATATCAAAAATTAGATGGACTGATTAAAGATATTAATCCAAATAATCTTTGATAAAATAGCCTATTTCTAAGCAAATATTATTCTGAATCCCAAAGTTTTGATTTCAGTAAATATCAACATTTAACAAGGTGCAAAATATGGCAATTTGGGAATGTAGAATGTGTGGATATACATATGATGACGAAAAAAAAGGAATTCCGTTTGAAGAGCTTCCACACGATTGGGTTTGTCCTTGGTGTAAAGCTCCGAAAAAGTACTTTGTAAGAATCAATGACTAGTTAGAAGGATTATTTAACACTACTTTTTGAAGTATTTATTCATGTAGATAAACTCATCTAAAGGTTTTCGTGCTGGGCGTTTTACTTCACTTTTCTTTTGATAGTCTTCAAAAAAGTCTGGAATTTTATCTGCTTTTTTCCCAACGATTATTAAAGTTATCAGATGCATTTCATTAGGGATTTCCAAGACTTCCTTTACTTTTACTGGATCAAATCCTGCTATTGGATGTGCAACTAAATCTTGATCAGTTAAATACAGAATCATAAGTGCAGTTGCCATTCCCGTATCAAATAGATAATATTGTCGGTCACCTATTACACAATCTAAATCAACTCTGGAAAATACTGCAATGATCATACTAGCATCTTTTGCCCATTTATTTCCTGTTGAAAGACCCTCATTCTGCAATTTTGTGAGTAATGTTTTCTCAAAAACGAAGATATATCTCCATGGTTGTTTATTGAAGCATGAGGGAGCTAATTGAGCTATATACGCAGTTTTTTCGATTAATTCCTTTGTTATCTCAACAGATTCTAATGCTCTATATGCTCTTCTTCTATTAACTAAGTCTTCAAATGTCAATCCATTATCACCTTGTCTTAAGGAAAGTATAGAAGAAAAAAGATATAGAAATCTCTTAGAAAAAGACTTTCTTATTCTATCTTAGTAAATCTCTCGTGAGAGGCACCACAAATGGGACATTTGTCTGGGATCCCATCTTCAATCGTATAACCACAGACTTCACACACGTACATTGGCTTTTCTGGAAGGTCATTATCACTTTCAACCGTTTTTAGCGCACGTGAATATAATTCATGGTGTATTTTCTCTACTTGATTGGCAAAATCAAACGTCCGTTCCGCAGCTTTCCTCCCTTCTTCCTTGGCATCCTCCAAGAATTCAGGATACATCTTAGTGAATTCATAATGTTCCCCCTCTATTGCTGCCCTAATATTTTCAAGAGTTGTTTTAATTCCACCATAAACACGTAGGTGGTTGTGAGCATGTATAGTCTCAGCATGAGCAACTGCACGAAAAAGCCGTCCTATCTGAGGAAATCCATCTTTTTCCGCCTTTTTTGCATATGCTAGATATTTTCGGTTTGCTTGACTTTCACCAGCAAAAGCTGCCATTAAATCCTCTTCTATTTTTCCCATAAGTATCAACTCTAACTTTTCTTACAGAAATTGAACCATTTTTCATTTTTTATCTAAAAATTCAAATTTCTGAACATTCTTGAGGAGGATGATTTTATTTATTAAGTATGTTCGTTCTTTTTTCGAATTAGATAACAACAAAAACAAACATATAACTACTTACTATAACCAGTATCTTCAAAATTACTTATTAGATGAAACTGGTTCATTTACCTCGTCTTTCTCGAATTTATTCATTATAAGTTCTCCCAAGCGATAAAAAAAAGTTCCAAGGAGGAAAAAGGATGCCAGAACTAGTAGAATCGAGATTAGAGAAAAAATATATGACAATTCATCTGATAAAAAGGGGAAACACCCCATTTGACACAAACAAGTGCTTATCGCAAAACCATCGGTAATGAATCCTAAGGAAGAAGGGTGGATTGGTAAAAGATTGGGAAGATCAGCTAATATGCCAAAGAAAAAATAATACTTTCCAATATTATATGAGATGTCCGAACCCATCCGAAACAATGAAAAAATACAAAGAATTGCGAAAATTATTACTGAAACAGATCCAGCAAGCATGACAATTATAGATTGCCAACAATAAGGAAATTCATTAGTAGTTAGGCAAGCACAACAGAATTCACATTCAAATTGATGAAATTCTAAGTGAGGATTTAAATTAGGTAAAAATAGAGTTGTTGTAAGAAGATGTCCTAATTCATGAATCAAAGTGAAAGGAAAATAAAGGAAATTAAAAATTATTACTAAGAGCGGAGATAGAAGGGTAAAGATTGGGAGTAAGATCGTGAATATAGTTGAGAATAAGAGTCTACCTTTATTCACATCTAAAAACGATTCATGTTCTTTTGTTTGCATAATTTCAATATAGCAGAATAAAGATTCTTTATTAAATCTTACGAAAATCAGATCATATTATTGAAATATAACAAGTTAACAATTGTTAATTAGTAATATTAATTCAATAGAAGGGACAATAATTGAATTCAAAATTTGAGAAATATAACTTTGAACAAATAACTCTTGGTGTATTAAGAATAGTGATGGGATTCGTGTTTCTATGGCCATTCTTAGATAAAATGTTTGGATTAGGGTTTGCTACGACACCTGAGAACTCGTGGATTGCTGGTGCATCTCCTACAGAAGGATTCTTGAAATTCTACGGTGTGAATCAAAATAGTCCATTTGCTTTTCTTTTCACAGATATCTTAGGGAGCACATATCAACTCGTAGATGTTGCATATATGGGGATGTTACTATTTGCTGGTATTGGCCTTATGTCTGGAGTTCTTGTAAGATTATCGAGTATTTCTACTATAATCTTCCTAATCTCTGTATATCTTTCCGAGTGGCTTATTGCTCCTGCTCAAGGTACGATGGTATTCAATCCTTTAATCGATGAACACATTATCTATATTCTCGTACTATTATTGTTCATTATGGTACCAGTTGGTAATTATCTTGGCTTAGGTAAAAAGTGGTCAAAGCTTTCTTTTGTTGAGAGATATCCAATCTTGAAGTAGAGATATTCCTCTCTTTATTTTTTTATTTTGATCAATTAAAATTATGGTGTTTATAATTCATCTTTTTTACATTCTACACAATAACCATAAAAATTAGTTTCTGCAGTGCTAATTTTAAAATCTTTCTGATTCTGTATCAATTGTAAAGCATAATCTATTAATTCTTTGGAATTAAAATCGGTAATTTTCCCACAGGATTTACATATAAGATGATGATGAGCTTCTGTCTTTGCTTCAAATCTTGAGACTCCCTTTACATTGACTTCCCTAATTAACCCCTCTTCGGTAAGAACATCTAAGTTTTTATAAACAGTGGCTTTAGTTATTCTTGGTAAGCTCTTCCTAACTTCTTTAAAGATCTCTTCTACAGTAGGATGATTAAGATTGTCTTTGAGAAAATCTAAGATAGTAATTCGCTGGTTGGTATATCTTATTGTAATCCGTCCTTAAAATATTGTTAAGGTGTAAATCTGAATTTAATCTATGCATTCTACATTCAGTTAAAAAAAAATTTGGAATTAGAAAAAAGAAGAAAAGGGGATGTGTTTCTAATGAAGAAACTTTGAAACATAGGGGCTGTTCACACCATTAGGTCTGAGAAAGTGTCCTGAAGGCCCTTTTCCTAAAAATTCTGTGAACCATGCTTCATGCTCAATTTCTTCATTTAGGATTGCTAAAGCTAAATCATAGGTTCTATGATCCTTCCCAGCCGTCATATTGCAGATTTCAGTGTATCCTCGAACTGCACACTGTTCTGCTTTTAGTAAGACTTTAACAATTTCTTTCACATCAGTAATATCCTTCGGTAAATACGCAGGCGGACAAGCCGAAACATCATGGAACTCTTTCATATCATCAGGTAATTTTCCACCGAGCTCATAGATCCTAGGAACTAAAGCCTCAAAATGATTTCTGTCTTCTATTCTTGCATCTTCAGCAATCTTTTTCAAACCTTCTCCGTCAAATCCAATAAGATTTGTCCGTAATATGGTATAATAATAATATGTCGTTAGTTCTGCTGCTGCATTCTTAATTAATAGCTCCAACAATTTATCGACATCAATTCCAGCTTTCTCTACCATTTTTCTAGCTACTTCTGCTGTCATATTTTCATATCCTTTTAGTTTAGTAGTCTATTAACTAATAAATTAGGATTTGAATATTAGTTAATATCAAGTATTAATTAATATTCAATATTTTTGAAGATGAAGTTCCGAAAAAAATATACTGACATTAATAAGTAAGGTAGAGACAATTAAAAGACACTCAAACTAGGCTTAAAAAAATAAATCCATTCGAATGATATAAATTGTGTATTTCAAAGGAGACAGAAAAGATGGGTACAAAAAGTGTTGATCTTGTAAAGGGGAATAAAGAAGAAATAGTATCAGAATTGAATAAAGCATACTGCGATGAGTGGTTAGCTTACTTTCAATACATTAGTTTAGCAACTATCGCAAATGGTAGGGGATCCTTTCAATTTGCAGATGCAGTAAAAGAAATTGCAGAAGAAGAGTTAGAACACGCTGATGAATTAGCTGAGAGAATTCTCGAATTGGGAGGTCAGCCAATTGTCATGTGGGATGAAGTCAACCGCCAGGCGAATTGTAAATATCCAAATACGCTTCCAGATGCCAATGATTTGACTGCGATGGCGGAGTTAATAAAAGAGGACGAACGATGTGCCATCGGGGTATATGTGAAACTCATGGAGTTAACTAAAGACAAAGATTTTCGAACTTACAACCTCATGATGCATATCTTAGAAGAAGAAGTTGTACATGAAAATAAAATGATGCAATTCCTCGGGGAATAGTTTCAATCAGTGTTACTATTTCTTTAACTTTCTTTTTTTCCAAAGGCACACAATTCCTGTGAATATTACATGTTTCTAAAAAGGGAGGAGATCACATATTTGAGAAGTATTTTAAAGATCATCGAATTCAATCAAGTGTTCTCTTGAGACATACTAGATGCTGAATGAAAATGAATCTTCTCTCGTTTTACAACTTAATTCTTCTAACCATTATTCGAATAATTGGTTTGGCTCTTTCTATTGAATTCTTAATCAATCTGAAAAAAAAGAGATTTATCGCACCTGTTTTTGGTTGGATCTGTTGGGTAGTGACTGGATTTTTACCAATTATTGCTGATAATCTCACTACAGGTTTTCTAAATGAAATCCTCCTTCTCATGAATGCGATTTTGAGTGCAGAAGGGCTAATCCTTATCTTCATGGGAATTTTATCGTATTTTCGCTTTGTTCCAGGAAAAATAATGTTTTTAGTGACTTTATTTTATATGATATTTCCCCTAACAATTTATGGACTATTTGGGGAAACATTTGCATTACCCTTTGCAGTTGCGATGATTTTTATATCATATGTTGCTATCTCCTTGATGATCTTACTTAAAGGAAAAGAAATCAATACAACTATAAGAGGAGGAGCTAAATGGTTATATTTAACTATTATTAGTGTAATCTGTTATTTGATCTTATCAATCATCCTTATGTTATCAATAGAGGATTACTCTTATGGATTATATTATTCTACAAATATATTAGCGATAATCAGCAATTATACAATGGGGATTTTATTAACCATCCTAATTATTGTTCTTTTTATTCATCTTGAAAGAGGTATTGCATATATGGACAAAGATCAGCTGAAAGATAAATACTCACATAATATTGGAAATATTCTTCAGATCATAATCAGCGCGGCTTCTATTATTGAGATGAGAGGAACTTTGGATGAATCAGAGAAACCTAATATACTTTTAATTCAGGAAAAGTGTAATGAAGCAGGGGAATTAATCAAAGAGATCAGAGAACTTTGATCAACACTTTTAAAATTAAAAAGAAAATTATTATCTTTAAAGGCAACAAGAACGTTAAGATTGAAATAATTATCTCTAACACTCTTACGGAGAAAAGTGGTGAGAATTTTTTCAAAAATATAATTGGAACAATTTTTATGACGTAATAACAATTGTTTAGGAGTATGATTTACGTATAACAATCATTTTAAATAGTTAATGACCATAATAAATTAGATTTATCAGAAATATTATTCTAATCTTCATTTTAGGTTAATGTTAGATTACTAATTAACTTACCATATCTTAATAATCCTTTAAAAACCAGAATTATTGGCGTAAGAATAAACTGAGATGCTTAATGATAAGAACGAATGGATTGTCATCGAAGATCAATATCTGAGAAGAAAGAATCAATGATAATAGTTAACAATTGAGAAAATACTAGGGGATTGAACAAGATCTATTTTACATAAGAATGATTATAACTAAGAAGTAACTATAAAGTGAAATCGAATTAACCCAACAAAAAGCAAATTTAAAAGCCTAGTCTTTAAATTGAACCATAACTAAGAATAATATGATTAGAAGTGTGAACTTCATAAAGAGGAAAGAAAATGTTAAGAAGCCAACGGAAGCCCATATTACCACCTCCTCGTGCTGAACATGAGTATGTTGTGTCAATACTAACTGAACAGTGTGATGGATGTGAATTATGTGTGGAATTCTGTCCGACAAATGTTATAGAGATTGATTTGGATGCATATAACTCACGAATGCTACACCCAGCTGTCGCTGTGAAGCCTGATGAATGTGTAGGATGTCAACAATGTGAGAGACTATGTCCCTCGGTTTCAATCTTCGTTACTGAAATTCAAATACCACAGGAGGGTATAGAACCATGAGTAGTAGTAAAAATGGCAAACTAATTTTGACTACTGGTAATTATGCGGTAGCTGAAGGCGCGATCGCAGCTGGTTGTCGATTCTTTGGTGGATACCCCATCACTCCTTCTTCAGAAATAGCGCATTACATGTCCAGACGTTTACCCCAGGTTGGGGGGAAGTTTATCCAAATGGAGGATGAACTTGCTTCAATAGTTGCTGTTGTTGGTGCTTCTTATGCTGGTGTAAAAGCAATGACTGCAACTTCAGGGCCAGGTTTTTCACTTATGGCTGAAACTGTTGGCCTTGGAGTGATGTTAGAAGCTCCATTGGTTATTGTGACTATTATGAGGGGCGGCCCTAGTACAGGACAACCTACAAAAGCATCACAATCTGATGTAATGCAGGTAAGATTTGCTTCTCATGGTGATTATGAAGTTATTGTTTTAGCTCCAGGATCAGTTCAAGAGATGTATGATTTTGGGATTTACGCGTTTAATTTAGCAGAAAAATATAGAACGCCTGTGATTGTTGCATCAGATGGTATCGTTGGGCAGATGATGGAACCCGTTCGATATCACACAGATTTTGAGATTATAAATCGTAAACCCCCTCAAGTTCCACCAGAAAAGTACCAACCTTTTGAAGTGTTTGATGACGACCTCGTTCCTGGGATGGCTACTGCAGGAAGTGATTATAATTTCTACGTCACTGGTCTTACCCATGATGTAACTGGTAGTCCTGATATGACCCCAGAGACAGCAATAACACTTGTCAAGCGTCTTTGTGATAAGATCAGAAACGCAAGTTCCGATATTAACAAATATATCCCATGGGAAGAACAACATTTAGACGATGCAGAGATAGTCATGTTGTCTTATGGAATAAATTCAAGAAGTGTTCCTGAAGCTGTAGAGCGCGTACGTAAAAAAGGCCATAAAGTCGGATTAGTTCGGTTAAGGACACTTTGGCCATTCCCCCAGGAGTTAATGGAGAAATTAAGTAAGCTCGGTGTGAAAAAGGTTATTGTTAGTGAAATGAACTATGGAATGGTCATTCGAGAAGTTCAACGATTTCGCCATCTTGGATTTGAAGTTCCTGGTATCCTAATTCCAACGACTATTCCATTTAGTCCAACATTTATATATGAACAGTTACTTAAGGAGGTTTAAATATGACTACAATAGAAAAAATACCATCACCTGAAAGCTCTGAGGACTTTCCAGAGGAACACCCTTTACATCAATGGTTGAACTTGCATCGTTTTATCTTTTGTCCAGGGTGTTTAATTGGATCTGCAATTACGTCTATAACTAGTTGTATTCGAGAAAGAGGCCTCACTGCTAAAGAGTACGCAGTTGTGTCAGGTATAGGTTGTACTGGCCGATCAAGCGGTTGTTTTAAAGCACCTGCTTTTCATACCACACATGGGAGGGCTATTCCTTTTGCTACAGGGTTGAAATTAGCGAATCCTGATCTTGAAGTCGTTGTACTTTCAGGAGATGGAGATCTCTTTGCAATAGGAGGTAACCATTTCATTCATGCATGTAGAAGAAATATAGAGGTAACTGTTCTGTGTATAAACAATAATGTGTATGGAATGACGGGTGGACAGGTAGCTCCAACGACTCAAATTGGTGACTTCACAGCAACAACACCTTACGGAAACATTGAGCCTCCATTCAACTTAGTTTCTCTAGCTGCAGCTGCAGGAGCCAGTTATGTTGCTAGGTGGCCTGGATATGACACACTTCGATTACGAAAAAGTATCCTAAAATCGTTTGATAATCCAGGTTTCAGTTTCATAGAGGTTCTTGCTCCTTGCTTTACCCAATACGGCCGAAAGAATAAACTTGGTGATGCTGTAGCGATGTTAGAATGGTTAAAAAAGCAAGTTAGAGTAAAAACTAATTGTCCACCCCACGAAGCTACATTTGACTTTAAGAAAGGCATAATTATTTGCGGGGAGTTTGTTGATGCGCAACGGGAGGGTTTTACTCAGAAAGTAGATCGTGTGATAGAGTTAGCACAAAGTAAGACAAAAAAATGATGATAATAAGTGATTACAATGACCGAAAGTGTTGATCAACCAACAAATGAATCTAAAATTGGTGTTTTTCTCTGTAAATGTGGGAAGAATATTGGTGGAACTGTCGATATAGATGAAATCGCCAAAGAAGTTGAGCAGTTACCAGGAGTAAAACTGGTACAGGTAAACACCTATACCTGTTCAGATCCAGGACAGGTTGAGATTGAGGAAGCTATTAAAGAACAGGGAATAGAAAAAATAGTTATTTCTGCTTGTTCCCCAAGATTACATCTTCCAACATGGAAGAATCTCTTACGACGATTGGGAATGAATTCAGAAGTGGTTGAGGTTGCTAACATCAGAGAGCACTGTAGTTGGGTTCATCTCCACGAAAAAGAAGAGGCAACTTTAAAAGCTAAAGAATTAACTGAAATGGCAATAGCCAAAGCTGAATTATTAGAAGCTGTTGAGGAAATCGTTGTCCCTGTTGAAAAAAGAGTATTAATCATTGGTGGTGGGGTAGCGGGTATTCAAGCTGCGTTAGATTTAGCTGATGACTATGAAGTCATCATGGTCGAGAAAAGCCCGACAATTGGTGGGAGAATGGCGTTAATTGACAAAACATTCCCTACTATGGACTGTTCAATCTGTATTCTTGGCCCTAAGATGGCTGATGTAGGTAATCATCCAAATATCAACTTGATTGCAAGTGCAGAGGTTACGAAAATTGATGGATATGTAGGAAACTTCGAGGTAACTATTACGAAACAACCACGATATGTAGATGAAGACCTTTGTACCGCTTGCAATGATTGTATTGATATTTGTCCTGTGAATGTCATTGATGAATATTCTGGTAACCTAGGATGGAGGAAAGCAATTTATATTCCATATCCGCAGGCTGTTCCAGCAGCTTACCTAATAGATACCGAGAACTGTCTTGGTCTTTCTCCATTAGCATGTGGCAAATGTACTACCACGTGTGATAAAGAAGCTATCATTTATGAAGACACTGAAAAGGTATATAACTTCAAAGTGGGTTCCATCATCGTTGCTACAGGTTTTCAGATTTTTGATGCCTCCAAGATACCAGAATATGGTTGGGGAGCTTATCCCAATGTAGTAACAACATTCGAATTTGAGCGATTGATTAATGCAGCTGGGCCTACTTCTGGTGAACTTGTACGCCCAAGTGATCTCAAACCTCCGAAAAGCGTTGCATTCATCAATTGTGTTGGATCGAGAGACGTTCGATTTAACCCATACTGTAGTAACTTCTGTTGTATGGAAGTTATAAAAGACACTCTTTTGATCAAAGAGCATTGGCCTGACGTAGACATATCTGTGTTTTATATGGATATTCGAGCCTTTGGGAAAGGATTTGAAGAACTTTATACTCGTTCAAGAGAGGAAGGAGTCCATTTCATCCGCGGACGACCAGGTTTGATAGAAGAAATTCCGGGAAATAACAATCTTCTCGTCTCTGTTGAAGATATCCAATCGGGGAAACTTCTAACTAAAGAATTTGATCTTGTAGTTCTCTCTGTTGGAGCAGAGGGTTCACCATATCCTATTCCATTTCCAGTTTCTCGTGATCCTAAAGGGTTTTATATCGAAGCTCACCCTAAATTAAAACCAGTTGATACCCCAACTGATGGTGTTTTCATCGCCGGTGGGGCAGAATCTCCAAAAGACATTCGCGAGTGTGTTACTCAAGCCAGTGCTGCAGCAGGACGAGTGACAAGGTTACTTGCTAAGGGAGAGTTCACTGTTGAACCCTTATACGCCTATGTTGATGCTGAGCTTTGTAATTCTTGTGGTACCTGTGCTAAACGATGTCCTTACAATGCTATTAGTGTGGATAAGAAAAAGAAGACTCCTGCTCATGTTAATCCCATCTTATGCAAGGGTTGTGGAACATGTGCTGCAGATTGCCCGAAAGATGCTATAACAATGACCAACTTTACAGATGCGATGATTATGCGGCAAATAGACATTGCCCTTAGAGACAACGCCTCAGAGAAAGTAATGATCTTTGCTTGTAACTGGTGTTCATATGGAGGAGCTGATCTAGCTGGAACTAGTCGCATTCAATACCCAACCAATTCTAGAATTGTCCGTACAATGTGCTCGGGTCGTGTCGATGTTGATTTTATAAAAAGAGCCTTTGAACGCGGGGCAGGTGCCGTGATGTTGACTGGTTGTCATCCTCAAGACTGTCATTACATTTCTGGGAACGATTGGGCATTGAAACGTGAGAAAAAGATTCGTCGCTGGATGAAAAAAGAAGGTATCGCTGATGAACGGTTTATCATTGAATGGATGTCAGCTGCAGAAGGGAAGAAATTTGCAGACGTTGTAACAGAAATGAGTAAAATTGCTAGAAAAAACCATGAAGTAGTCCACAAAGAAGCGAAAGCTGCAGCTTGATTTTTTAAAGGGATATATCCAAGTGAAAAAGGGGTGGGATCTTTCTTTTCTATATTCTGATCTATATAGAATATATACGTTTAATTGGTGCATCTAAGCTTCTTTTTAAGAATTAAAAAAATTGGAGATCACTACTCATACTTAAAAATAAGATCTCCATTCATAACAACACAGAATTTATTTGTCAACTTTGTATTTTGTAACAAGTTGTGCCATTTTTTCACCAAGCTTCGTTAAATCTTGAGCTGCTGTAGTCATCTGATTCATAGCTGCTGTTTGCTCCTCGGTTGCAGCAGCCACTTCCTCACTAGAGGCGCTAAATTCTTCTGATTGAGCCGCAAATGCTTGTAATGTTTCTTGTAAGCTCGCTACACTACCACCAATGTTTGTGACAATATCTACAGTCACTTTGCTAATTTCAGCTGAATTGTTTTTTGTTTCCTCTGCAAGCCTTCGAACATTATCAGCGACAACTGCAAAACCTCTACCATATTCACCTGCACGTGCAGCTTCAATAGCTGCATTCAACGCTAATATGTTTGTTTGGCCTGCAATATCTTCAATGACTCGTAATGTACTTTCAATTCTTTCAAGAGACTGATCAACTATCTCTGACATTTGCTTTACGTCTTCAATGGCTTTCACTGATAATTCGGATTGATTTGATGAACCACGGCTAATTTGTTGAATTGTCGCGGCAATTTCTTCGCTAAGAGCGTTCACTTCTTCTGAAGTAGATGCTAATTCCTCAGCTGATGAAGCCACTTCCTCTGCAGACGATTGTGAACCATAAACAAAAGCACTAAGATTCTCTACCATGCTACCAAATGATCGGCTTAGCCTCCCAATTTCATCATGTCTATCAAGGTCAAGATCCTCTATACTACTAGTTAAATCACCCGAGGCTATTTTATTAGTGACTTTCGATAAATTGTTAATAGGTTTTGCTAGTGTTGTAGCCATGAAAACAGCACTAACTACGGCTAATGCTACCAAGACCACAGAGAAGACAATTGAAACTAAAATTTGGTTAAAGATCTTATTTTCGATAGGAGCTGCCTTTTCTCCAAAAAATAGTAAAATATCCCAATTCACAAGTGGTTCATAAGAAGCAAAATAATCAACACCATTGATATTTATTTTTTTTCCATGAGAATATTCCAAAACGCCACTATTCAAGATGGAAAATATAGGTTTGTTTGCAGAATGAGTTGGTGACATAATTTCAGTTAAGTTTTTCCCTACGAGTGAACTGTCAAGATGAGAGAAGATTTTACCATCACTAGTAACCATAAATACTATTAACCCCTCTTCTTCTATCGCAGAAGTAATGAATTCTGAAGTATATTCTACTTCTGTTCCTTCTTCCTCTAATCCATGGAGGAGAGAAACATCTGCAATTACTTCATTCAATGTTCCGACATTAAATCCTGCCTTGATCATTCCAGTGAAGGTTCCCTCAGATAGCTGAACTTCCTGAATGATGTCCATCAAATATTGACCAGTACTATCATCGTAACCAAACTCTATGAATTGCCCATCCGATGTATCACGAGCAGCGGTCCACCAATCCTCATCTTTCTGTAAAAAATCACCTGGAACCGATTGGGAGCAAGCATATACATAACCTCGGGAATCGGCAATAAATACCTCTGAAAAACCAAATCTGATTGCAAAAGTATCCAAGTATGAAGAGAGTCCAGGATCAATGTCATTATCTGGATTCCATGTCTTCGCTGTTTTATTATTTTTCATATTCTCATCATTATCAAAGTTTGCTCCTTCATAACTATCCCATAATACAGTCAAATTTTGTTTTGTTGCATTTAAAGCGCTTCTTCGAACCATTGTGCTTTCAGCTAAGCTTTCAACGCTCTCTACAGGATTTAATAGCATTTCATTGCTGATATGCATTACATCTGTTGCTCTGTTGGTCAAATCATGTTTTACATTTGAATAAAGTTCATTTTGAAGAGCTGATGCATTAAAAACAGTAATAACTACTATAGGTACTAACGCTATAACTAGAGCTAATGCAGCTATTTTATATGCGATTTTGTTTAATTTGAGAATTTTGAATAAATCCATTTACCTAACCTCATCTTATTTAAATATTGAAATTATTTTCAAATTACTATTTAATGTTATATAAAATTAAATAGATAATCATTATATGAAGTTTCAAGTTTTTAAACATTCTTAAAAACAATAGGAATGAATTACATAATAGTAAGTCAAAATAGAAAATTACCAGTACCCCTTACAGGGACATATCAAGCTAGAATATATATGATTTAACACCGTTGTAAAGCTTTAGTGAAAAAAGAGAGAGGTAATATTAAGTATAAGAGCTCTACAAGTGTAATCGTCCTATTCCCCAAAATCGAAATAGCTCTCTTCAACCATTTCCCATAAGTCCTTTTCTGATAAAGTCAGTTTCTCCACAATCATTTTTTGAATAGTTGTTAAGAGCTTATGATGTTTCTTTTCGTCGTTTAGTATTGCTTTAATGATAATTCTCTCACTTTCGTTATCAGTTGTTTCCAATTTTTCTTGATAGGTATCTATAGCTTGTTGTTCTAGCTCAATATGTTCTGCGATAGTTTTTTTAAGCTCATCTCCAAATTCTTCTGCTACAGAGGGAGTCGGCTTGGTATATATGCTAACCAGTGCATTCAACATTCCTGCATGTTTTTTTGAGTCTAGAGCGATCCCTAGAATCAATTCTCGAATGAGGACATTGTCCAAACCCTGAACAGCTTTTTCAGCTTTTTCAACGATTGTATTCTCTAATTCGACTTGATCCTTGTAAAAATCGATTCTTTCTTGTTTACTCATAGTATTTAACCAACCTTACTTGATGGTAGATGTTTTATAAAAAATTTTTTAAAGTTTTAGCCGAAAATGATTGGGAAATGAGATTTGCGACAAAGATTTTGTTGGTAGATTAAGCAGATCTGTCCCTTATATGTAGGTAGATTTCAGAGATGGATACATAGCATTCAAATGGGCTGAATAACATCATGAATACATTATTAGGTTAGTATGCATAAAATGAAGATGAGGTAAACCTTTGGAAGATATCAATGACTGGGAAAACCCATTAATGGTAGGTCTAAATAAAGAACCTCCCCATTGCACCTTTCTTCCTTATCCAAACAAGAAAATGGCCTTGGAAAATAACCCCTCTATTTCACCATTTTTTCTCTCATTAAATGGAACTTGGAAATTTAATTGGGTTAGAAAACCAATAGATCGTCCTATTAATTTCTATAAAGATGACTTTGATATTGATAAGTGGGATGATATTGAGGTTCCTGGTAATTGGGAACTGCAAGGTTTTGGCATCCCAATATACACCAATATTCTTTATCCATTTGATCCTGCTGATCCACCGTTTATTCCACATGACTGGAATCCAGTTGGTTCATATAAAAGAACCTTTCGAGTTCCAAAAAGTTGGAATGGTCGTCAGGTGTTTCTACACTTTGGAGGAGTGAGCTCTGCCATGTATGTTTGGGTGAATGAAGAAAAAGTGGGTTATAGTCAAGGAAGTAAAACACCAGCTGAGTTTAATATAACTAAATATTTACGTAAGGGAGTAAATACTCTTTCAGTTGAAGTATATCGGTGGTGTGATGGCAGTTATCTTGAGGGTCAGGATTATTGGAAGATAAGCGGTATTGAACGTGATGTGTTTCTCTTTTCACCTCCACAGGTAAATATCCGTGACTTCTTCGTTCTTGGAGAATTAGAAGATAATTATCTTGATGCAACATTGAAAGTTACTGTTCATGTGAGAAATCACTTATCAGGGGGATCAGGGAAATATCAGATTATTTTAAATCTTCTAAACACTGATAAAGCATTGATAATTGAAACACAAAGAGAACTAGTTATTCCTCCATTAGAAGAAAAATTGGTCTATTTTGAAAATTCTATAAAAAATCCCGTAAAATGGAATGCAGAAACGCCCACTCTGTATTATTTACTACTTTCTCTTTTAGATATATCAGGAAAAACGATTGAAGTTGTTTCCTGTAAAGTAGGATTTAGAAAAGTAGAAATTAAGGATGGTCAATTACAGCTCAATGGAGTTCCAATTCTCATTAAAGGTGTTAATCGCCATGAACATAATCCGTTAACTGGTCGCGCTATTTCTGACGAACTAATGATCAAAGACATTCAACTGATGAAGCAGTTCAATATAAATGCAGTCAGAACAAGTCATTACCCGAATAATCCTAAGTGGTACGACCTCTGTGATGAGTATGGAATATATGTTGTGGATGAAGCAAATATTGAGTCTCATGGTATAGGTTATGATCCTGAAGTTACTCTAGGTAATAATCTCGATTGGGAGGAAGCACATTTAGATCGTACTATTAGAATGGTCGAAAGGGATAAAAACCATCCTTCAGTGATCATTTGGTCTCTTGGTAATGAAGCTGGTGATGGTGTCAACTTTGCTGCTACTTACAGGTGGATTCATCACCGAGATCCTTCAAGGCCTATTCAGTACGAACGAGCCTTATTAGGCCCTCATACTGATATTTACTGTCCAATGTATCCTTACATCAATGATTTACAGAAGTATGCTTCTAAGGAACAAAATCGGCCTCTCATAATGTGTGAATACGCTCATGCAATGGGAAATAGTGTAGGAAATCTTCATGATTATTGGAAGATCATTGAAAATTACAAAGTATTACAGGGAGGTTTTATTTGGGATTGGGTAGATCAAACTTTTCCCAAGAAAGATGAAAATGGTGAGTTTTGGGTTTATGGTGGGGATATGGGTGATTCCAAAGTCTGGAATGACGGTAATTTTTGTGCTAATGGTTTAGTTCAAGCTGACAGAAGTTTACATCCTCATATCTGGGAAGTTAAAAAGGTCTACCAATATATCAATATAACAGAAGTTGATTTGAATCATGGTAAAGTGAGAATTGCAAATAATTATGATTTTCTGAATTTAAAAGTATTTAATTTTTCGTGGGAAATTATGGGAGAGGGTAGAAAGATTGCTGAAGGACAATTATCTACATTAGATGTCGAGCCACACTCTAATGTCGTTGTCAATCTTAAGTGGCCAAATCTAATCCTTGAGTCAGGTATAGAATATTTTCTGAAATTTTTTGTCACTACAACCCGAAAAACACCACTTCTTTTGCCTAGCAAGCATGTGGTTGCATGGGATCAATATAAACTTCCTTCTTACAAGGCTCCAGAGAAAGTAGATCTTTCTAAATTACCTAAGATTGAAGTTACCTATGAAGATAAAACATCAGTTGAAATTATTGGAAATGAATTCACTATAAACTTTGATAAGAAGAGTGGATTAGTTAATTCCTTTAAATTTAAGAAAAGGGAACTCATTATAAAGGGATTTACTCCAAATTTTTGGCGTGCTCCGACTGATAATGATATAGGGAATGGAATGCCAGATCGTTGTGAAATTTGGAAAGAAGTAGGAAAAAATCAGAAAATCGAAGCGTTTACCGTCAATAAAATTAATGATCATACTGTTCTAGTAGAAGTTTTCTCTATCCTACCTATAGCTCATTCTGAATATCGAACTAGATATACAATTTACGGGAGTGGTGATATTCTCATTGAGAACACATTAACACCTAAGAGCGAAAATCTACCTGAACTTCCTCGTTTTGGTATGATGTTAACGGTACCAAATGAATTTAGCAACATTAGTTGGTATGGTCGGGGGCCACATGAAACTTATTGGGACAGGAAGTCAGGAGCAGCTGTTGGGGTTTATTTTGGAACCGTTTGGGAACAGTACCATCCTTACGTGCGCCCACAGGAGAATGGAAATAAAACAGACGTTCGCTGGATAGCTTTGTCTAATAATGAAGGATTAGGTTTAGTGGCTTTCGGTTTACCCCTTCTTAGTACCAGCGCTCATCAATTTGCACCTGAAGAACTAGATTATAATGAGGAAGTGAATCGACATTCTAATGAAATTAAACCTGGTAATATCATAATACTTAATCTGGACTACAAACAAATGGGTGTTGGAGGAGACAATAGTTGGGGTGCTTTGGTTCATAACGAATATACTCTCCCTGCTAAAGAATACTCATATAAATTTAGATTTCGCCCTCTTTCCCTTGAGGAAGAATCAATAATGAAATTAAGTAAATATGTGTTTGATGTCAATCTATAAATTCTTTTGTCATGCTTACTAGTTCTAGATTAAACAACTGTTTAAATGCAGGATACTCAGCTAGCAGTATAGAGGAGATTGAAAGAAGAATAATCATTAGGAATGTTGTTAGTTGAATTGATACTTCAAAATACACCATTTTCGGAAATATGACATCAATTATAAACCTCGTAATAATTAATCCTATAGGAAAACCAATTATCAAAGCACTAATTCCAATTACGAGATTTTCTATAGTTAAAATATTTAGAGCAATTTCTCGATTTGTCATTCCCATTACTTGCATTGTGCCTAATTCTCGTTTTCTTTCATGTATATTAAGGAAAACAGTAGTAAAAACTATAGATATTGATATCAGAGATGAGAATCCAATCATTACACCTATAAGAGCAAATAATAGACCCAGAAACTCCATAATGCCCTCTACAACCTCATCCTTGGATATAACGGATTGAACATTATCTAATTGCGATAAAATTTCTTCTTTCAATTCTGATTGGACTTTTTTTCCTTCAGAGCTTAATTTGATGAATATTTTTGATACCGGTGTTAAATCTATACCCATATCGTAGAAGATTCCAAAACCCAACAATTCAGCCATCTTATTCAATGACATATAACTTAGTGTGCCCCAAGTCTCTTTTGATATTCCACCAATGTTAAGAGTACTATTCTCAAGAGAATAATTCTCACTCTGGTTATAATTAAAGGTCTTTGCCTCATGGTAAAGTTGATTCTTTAATAAGTCAAGTGTACTATTTTTTCCATGCTGTTGGAAAAACGCTCGGAGCCATAACTCTTCTAGAGAAGAAATTGGGAGTCGTGGATGAGTAATCCTTATTTCTGTTCCACTTTGAAATTGCAAATTAAAAAAGTTAGCCAGACCTGATGTTAATACAATAGAAGAATTAGGATTTTCCCAGTTACTAGAAAAGCTTCTATCCCAAATGAATTTGTGCGTTGAAGGAATTGTTGAGTTATAAGCAATGATAAGTCCTTCGTTTTTTTTGTTGGCTTCTAAAGATGAGAAAGTTACAGGAATCTCTAAAGCACAATCCCATGATTCAATCCCATATTTCGAAGCTATCCTTTTAATAATCCTTGTGTCATTATACAATCCTAAATCCCCTAATTTTGGGTTATTATATGTTAATTCAAGGTCATAATCTAATACGATGTTAAATTCAGAGTTTAAAGTGGTCATCGTCGAATCGAGAAGAGTTAAAGATATCACAAGAATAGTTACAGAAGCTACCAGCCCAAGAAGATTTGTAGAACTTCTCCAACGATTTCTAAAGATATTCCTAAAGGTTAACCTTAATGGAGCTTTAATTGAAAGATTAGAGATGAATCTCCAAATAAAATTTTCTCTAATGGGTAGTATCCTTGTATATCCTTCCATTGTTTCTTTGGGTGTCATGTGACTTCCCCTCCAAGCAGGGAGAAATCCACCAAAGACCACTACAAATCCTGACAAGAACCCAACCAATAATATTGAAGGATTCAAATCAATATTTGTTAATGGAAGAGTAACTGCTGATACATATACTTCTGCTATCACATTTGACAAAATTACCCCAAGGAGAACACCAAGAGTTCCCCCAATGCTAGCAATAACAAATATAAAACCTAGATAATATAGAAGTAAATCTTTAGGATCATATCCCAGAGATAATGCAATACCAATATGCCGTTTTTGACTATCTATTAATCTATTTAGGGTTATAAATACTGCTAAGGTCGCTGTGCCAAGAATTAATAAAGGTAAAAATTCCGATAAATCTTTGAATCCTTCCACATTAATCCTAAGAAACCAGTTTGAAATTTGTAGTTCTTGTGACACTGGATTTAGTAGATTAACATCTAAATTACTCTCAATCATATTAGAAAAGTTTTTCGCCAGTTCGATCTTTGTTTTAATTGGTTCATCCTCGTTAAATGTCATGATGATGTTATTAACTTTCCCATTTAGCTCCCATACCTCTTGAACTTCTGAAATTGGCATAAAAAAGATACCATAACGAGTTCTTGGAAATATAGACCCATAACGTGAAGGAATAACAATAATATATTCAACGGAATGAGCAATACCAATGATCTCAAATTTCTTAAAGTTGCTTAAGCCGATTGAAAGTTTATTACCCACAGTTAAATTCATACGATCAGCAAATTTCGTGTCGATAATTACTTTATTGGAATAAGATTCACCAGGCAAAAAGGTAGTTCCACTTTCAATATATAATCTATTAATTCTTTGTCCCATTGACAAATTTGTATCAAATCCAATGACTTTTCCTTCTCCATACAAGAACTCTTCTTTGATTGAAAGGTTATATCCGCTCTCAACGATTACTCGATAATTAACATTCTGGATTTCAGAATGTTGGGCTGTGAAAGCCTTGCTACAATTTTCAAGAGCTGTTTGATTGATCCAACTCCCCTTAGATGTCTGTATCTCTATATCATGAAAGGAATAGTCTTCATAAAATTGGTTGTAAGAGTTATCAAGAGATTGGTATCCTTGAATAAAGCTTACATAAGACGCTACACCTAGAATATTAAGTACGATAAGAGCTAAGAAAAGGAGTTTGTTTCTCTTTACATCTCTGAAAAATTTTTTTAGAAGAGCTCTAGCGATCATTCACTTTCACTTGATCGTCTTTGAAGATTTCTAATTTTCACTTATAGTATAAACTTATTACCATACTTTGCTTTATGATTCAATCTTAATCTTGTAAAGCTTCAATCTAAGAATTTATTATTAAGAATATTTGTGATTCCTATATAATAAAAAGACAAAATCTGAGAATATTTGTGATTCCTATATAATAAAAGGACAAAATCTGAGATCGATAAACGGGGGCAGCTATTGGGGTTTTCTCTGGAAAGGTGTGGGACCAATATCATCCAAATGTTCGTCTACAGGAAAATGGAAACAAACCTGACGTTCGTTGGGTAGCTCTATCGAATATTGAGGGATTTGGTTTGTTAGCTATCGGATTACCTCTATTAAGTATAAGTGTTTATCAATTTAAATTAGGGGAACTAGAAAACAAAGATGATGTGAGAAGTCATTCTAATGGAATTAAACCTAGAAATGTAATATCATGTAATCTCGACTACAAACAAATGGGTGTTGGAGGGGATAATAGCTGGAGTGCACCTGTACATACTAAATATACACTTCCACCACAAGAGTATTCCTATAGCTTTCGATTACGCCCTTTTTCCTCAGATGAAGAATCGCTCGTGAAATTAAGCAGGCAGATGTTCTAGATTCATAAAATTTGAGTTATTTTTACCGCACGATCAGAATCTTTCGTAAAAAGAATTTATAAATTTGTGAAAGCGCTTGGTAAAGCGAGCTAAATCCTGAAAAAACAGCTTAAAACCTTATAAGATAAGGATGTTTGTTGAATGGTAAGCATAGCAAAGAAAATATTAGAAGAACACATTATTGAAGGGAAATATGAAGTTGGAGAAGAGATAGCTATTCGAATCGATCACACTCTGACTCAGGATGCCACTGGAACTATGGCGTACCTTCAATTTGAGGCAATGGGTCTTGATAAGGTCAAGACAGAGTTATCTGTGTCAATCATAGATCATAACACGTTACAAACGGATTTTAAAAACCCTGATGATCATCGATATCTACAATCTATTGCAGCCAAGTATGGGATCATGTTTTCTCGACCAGGGAATGGTATCTGCCATCAAGTGTTTCTTGAGCGATTTGCCAGACCAGGAAAGACCTTAATCGGTTCTGATTCGCACACCCCGACAGCTGGCGGTATGGGTGCGATAGCAATTGGTGCAGGTGGTCTTGATGTTGCTGTAGCAATGGGAGGTGGCCCATTCTACCTTAAAGCACCCAAAATTGTTGGAGTGAAATTGACAGGCGCGTTAAGAGATTACGTTACGGCAAAAGACGTGATCTTAGAAGTTCTCAGGAGAATTTCAGTAAAAGGTGGCGTTGGTAAGATCTTAGAGTATTATGGACCAGGAGTGAAAACACTGTCTGTTCCTGAACGCGCCACAATTACAAATATGGGGGCTGAAACTGGAGCAACAACTTCAATCTTCCCCTCTGATGAAATCACACATGATTTTCTCAAATGGCAAGAAAGGGGAGATCAATGGGTGGAAATTCCTGCAGGAACAGATGAAGATTATGATGAGATAATTGAGATTAATCTCTCTGAGCTGGAACCCCTCGTTGCTAAACCTCATTCTCCTGGTGATGTTGTTCCTCTCTCTGAAGTTGAGGGGATGAAAGTAGATCAAGTGGCAATTGGATCTTGCACTAATAGTTCATTAAAAGACATGTTAACTGCTGCAGCTCTTTTAAAAGGACGTAAAATTCATCCACATACAGTTTTAGGCATTTCCCCTGGATCACGTCAAGTATTAATGCAATTATCAAAAGATGGTAGTTTAGCTGATATGATTACAGCGGGTGCTCGAATTCTGGAAACTGCCTGTGGACCTTGTATCGGTATGGGTTTTGCTCCTAAAACAAATGCTACAATAGCTCGGACTTTCAATAGGAACTTTTATGGGAGAAGTGGAACAAAGAGTGCAAATGCATATTTGGTTAGCCCAGAAGTTGCGGTAGCTGCTGCTGTTTTTGGAGAATTCACAGATCCTCGGAAGTTAGGAGATTATCCAAATGTTAATATTCCAACCTCAATCGAAATAGACGATTCAATGATTCTAAAACCCTCTGGCAAACCTGAAGATGTAGAGATTATCCGAGGCCCAAACATTGCTCCATTACCAGAATTTCACGCGATACCTGATGATTTCCAGTTTAAAGTTCTAATTAAAACAGAGGATAACATCACAACGGATCATATTATGCCTGCAGGAGCAAAAATATTACCTTTAAGGTCCAATCTCCCAGAGATTAGTAAATATGTCTTTGAACAAGTAGACCCCACTTTCCCCGAAAGAGCTCTTGAAAGTAAAAAGGAAGGTGGTGGAATTATCATTGGAGGAGAAAATTATGGTCAAGGTTCTAGTCGAGAACACGCTGCTCTTGCTCCAATGTACCTTGGAATAAAAGCGGTACTGACAAAATCTTTTGCGCGAATTCATCGGGATAATCTAATAAACTTCGGAATTCTTCCTCTATCATTCTCAAATTCAGGAGATTATGATAAAATAAAAGAGAATGATGTTCTAGAGATTAAAGGAGTACGGAAAGCTTTAGAAGGAAATAAACCAATCGTCATCCGAGATATTACTCAAGGATTTGATATTAAAACATCATATGATCTTTCTGAGCGTGACCGAAAAATTCTGATTGCTGGAGGCACATTAAGCTACATTTAATTTGGCATCCTCCCCCTCTTTTTTTTATAGTTTTTCAAGATTAAGATAAATTATATTAAAAAATTATAATCAAATAAAATAGAGACTAGTCAATTTATAAAAAAAGGAAAAAGGGAAGGGAAAGCAACTCACTGATAGCTTTGCCATTTCTGATCTAAGTTGGGATCTTGAAGCGTTTCCATGATATATTCAGCAAATTTTTCGCCAGTAGCGCCTGTATCTCGCCCTGTCATGGTTAACTTCTTTTCATACTGAGAACAGATGTCTAGAGCTTTGTCCAGTGTATTTCCTTTTTCTGTGAACCCTATATGGTTCAAAAGCATAGCTGTGGCTTTGATGATACTAGTTGGATCAGCATAATCAACTCTTCCATCTTCAACCATCCGAAGGGCCGAACCGTGAACTGCTTCGAACATTGCATATCTCTTACCAATATTTGCGGCTCCAGCTGTACCAAGTCCTCCTTGGATTTGAGCTGCTTCGTCGGTAACAATGTCCCCGTACAAATTAGGAGCAGTTATCACGCGGAAGGAGCTTTGTCGTGCAGGATCAATGAGCTTTGCAGTCATGATGTCAACGTACCAATCGTCCCATTCCACTTCTGGATAGTCTTTTGCTACTTCTTCAGCAATAGCTAAGAACTTTCCATCTGATTTCTTGACAACATTAGCTTTAGTGACCACCGTGACTTTATTGATATTGTTCTTTTTTGCATACTCAAATGCTGCTCTGATGATGCGATCTGAACCTTGATTGGTAATTACTTTGAAATCAACAGCTAGATCATCTGTGACTTCAACACCTTTTGAGCCGAGAATGTATGCTCCTTCTGTGTTCTCACGATAAAACATCCAATCGATATTCTTCTCGGGTACACGAACAGGACGAACGTTGGCGAAAAGATCTAATTCCCGACGCATTGCTACGTTGGCAGATTCAATGTTTGGCCAGCCATATTTGTTTCCTTTCCAGGGTGTGGTCGTTGGGCCTTTCAATATAACATGACATTTTTTAAGTTCCTCTAAAACATCATCAGGAATTGCTTTCATCACTTTTGCTCTATTTTCAATTGTTAAACCTGTAATATTCCGGATCTCAATCTTTCCTGATTTAATATCATCTTCTAAGAGGAAGTTTAGAATGGCAACTGCATGTTCAGTTATTTTCGGACCAATACCATCTCCACCGCAGGCACCAATGATAATTGGTTTTAATGTGCTGAAATCAGTCCAATCTGGCTCTTTTTTCATTCTTTCTACACGTTCAAGTTGTTCACGAACAAGGTTCTCAAAATGTTCGAGTGCTTTTTTGATATTTTCTTCAGACAATTTTTATCACCTTATATTTCATTTTTAGTTTAAAATAAAAAGAGACATTGGGACTTAATCCGCAAAGAGTATTTCGTCCCAAGGTTGTCGATATAATGCAGCTCTCTGTCTCTTTTGATCGAAGATATGACCCATCATTCCAATTGATCGTCCAAGTACGAATAATCCATTCAAAACTTCGCTTTCAACAACATCATTCTTTTCCTCCTCTGAAAAGTCCAAGTTCTCTAAGAGATCCATGAAACAGATTCCAATACAGCCATCAACATTGAGGATTAGATTATTCCTCTTAGCTGTCGTGATTTTTTCGACTTCCAGAGCAAAATCAAGATATGGATGTTTTTCAAAGTTTTTAAGAACGAATTCTTTCAATAGCTTTACTCGTACATCAGGATTCTGAACTGATTTGATTCTATGGCCAATACCAGGAATATTAATACCAACAACGTTTTTCATGTGGTCAACAAATTCTAGAGGAGTCATGTTCTTTTCAAGGGCCATTTTCATATATTTTGCTGCATCAGAAATTGCTCCACCAAATCTTGGACCTATTGTAAGAATCCCAGTTGCGAGTGAAGACATCAGATCTCGTCCTGCACGGGCAGTAACAATAGCATTATGAGCTCCAGAAACTGCAGGGCCATGATCTGATGTTAATTTGACAACAATTTCAATATAATCTTGAGCAAACTTAGGTAATTCTCTCTTAAACCATAGAAGACCAATAGTATATCCAAGAGATTTATTTTGTTCTACAATTGAGTCAAGACCGACACCAGAGAACATTGGAACGTCTCCCCGTTCATCACTGATCGTACATACAACATCTGTTGGTCGTCTTACAAGTCCAGCTTTCGCAGCTTTAGCGTAATCCATGGGCAACTCAGGAGGTTCGAAATCCTCTATAGGGTCAATTTTCCCTTCAGCTTTGAGTTTCTCAAAGGTTTCTTTAATCTTGTCCCCAAAATCATCATATGATTCAGGAACTATTACACCTACTTCTGCAAGAGCTTTGTTCTTCGCACTGGCTGTTTCCATCTCGCTTCCAGCCATTGCACCAGCGTGGCCAAATTGTAAACCTGATGGGAGAAGACTTGCTGCTGTTCCAATACACCACATAACTAGGGGCTTTGTTATACGGCCATCTTTTACGGCATTTACTATATTAATTTCTCCAGTACCACCTACTTCACCTAAACAAACCATCATTTTAATCTTAGGATTGGCTTCGTACCGAAGTAGATGATCTAGCAATGTTGATCCTGCATAACGGTCACCTCCAATAGCTATTCCTTCATAGATACCATCGGAGTTCTGGGAAATAGCAAAATTCATTTCATTGCTCATACCACCACTCTTTGATACAAATCCGACACTGCCAGGACGGTAGAGTTTTGAAAGAACAACATTCTCTATTGTTCCTGCCGTATTACCGATTTTAAATGCTCCTGCTTGTATTCCTCCAACTGTAGCGGGGCCAATTATTACTTTACCCTTGCTTCTAGCTAATTTATTCATTTCACGACTTCTTCGCTCTGGTATTCCCTCTGCAATTACTGCTACGGTCTTAATTGTATCAAAGTTCAGTGCTTCCATTGTTGTTGGATATGCAGAACGGAATGATGAGAAGTTGATCAAAACATCCGCGTCAGGATGCTTTTTGACTGCAAGATCCAGTTTTCGATAGATTGGTATAACAATTTCTTTCCCCCCCCAAAACACCTTGTGATAACCAATTGCGCCTGCTTGGCTGGGTCTAATTACCGCAGCAACGGAAGGAGTTTCTCTTTTGCATACAAAGTCGAAGTCAAGCATTCGTTGAATAGCATTACGTTGAAAACCATAAATAATCGCTCGTGTACTTCGCTTAAATAGTTCTGATGTCATTTATTATCCTCCTTTAACTATCTCCTTTAAGTGATAATGGAACAATCTTTGTCATGTGAGTGTATCTATCAAACACTTCGATAGGAACTCCTATTTCTTCCCCAACTTCCTTCATCAGCTTTAAACCTTCTTTTTCATTTGGTCCGCCTCGTCGGACGTAAATTTTAACGTTGGTTTTACGTAGTTTTTCTGCAGAATTCCGTAACGCAGCTACAATACCCATGAAGGTTGCTTTCACATCGGTGAAATTCGCAATTCCACCTCCGATAAGTAAAATCTTAGGTCGTCCTTGAGGATCAGGTTTTTCTGTCAGAATATCTATGATTGTTTGAGCATAAAGTTGTGTATGCTCTCTATTTGGATTTCCTGAATATTCTCCATAATTACCTAGTTCTTTAGCAAAACCCATGTCAGCTATAGTATCTGTATATACAACTGATCCACCACCCCCTGCTACCATTGTCCATACTCGGGCGTCTCTGTTCAAAATAGTGAATTTTAATGAAGCCCCTGTTTTCTCATCTAAATCAGAAATAAAATGCTCTTCCTTGGATAATACTTGTCCAAATGCTCTTGGGAATTCTATTGGATTATCTGGGTTTCCCCAGGTGTCAATGTGTTGAAAGCTAGCAGTATCATCAAGTTTTGCCTTTAGATCCAAGGGTACAATTGTTTTATCTTCAGTGATTGCAAAAGGATTTATTTCCAAGAAAGCGAAATCTTGTTCGACATAGACTTGAAATACTCCTTTGATGAATTGTATTAGCTTGTCTCTAAGATCACCTAAATCAGGTAATTTACTTGCTAGGTCAAAAGAAGAGATATCAGTTCCTATGGGAATAGGAATATGCACAACCTTATCCCAGTTTTCCTCAACGAAGATACCTCCTTCAAAAGAGAAGTGAATGATGTCATTTTCCATATCAGAAGTTATTGAAACATAAAATTCCTTCTCGTGTGGGATAAATGGCTCAACTAAGAATCTGTTGAGAGTGCCTTTAATACCCCCAATCTCTACTTCTTTATTCAATCTATCTGAACAGAATGATTTCAGCTCATCAAAGTTTGCATCTAATAATAATAATTTTGCCTTACCACGTTTCCCAAATAGTTGATCAGGCTTTGCTGCAAGCTTATCAGTCTTAAGCCAAGGATGGTCGGTAACTAATTTATTCCAGTCAGTATCAGGAGTAATAACCGCAAGTTTTCCATGATAATTATATTCAGGAAAATATTTGGGTAACTCCGACATTAACAAAGTTTTTGCTGAAAATTCATATATTGACTTTTGGGCCATATTCTTTCCTCTCTAAATCTAGTTACTAAATATAATATAGAAAAAGGCAGGAAGTGCCGTACGTATTTAATTTCCCTCTTATTTGCTTGTGAGGGGGTTCTTTAGTTTAGTTACAAAAAAATTGTCAAGTCAATAAGAATTTTATTACAAAAAGTGTATTCTACATTCTAATTACATTTGTGTTTTATTGTGGTTAGAAAAAGAATATTAAGTGAAACTTGCTTTTCCTTGCATCTTGTAAATCACTGGAGGAAAAATTATTATAAAATATTGTAAATTACGGATTTAATAGGGATGATACTTATGTCTTACAAGGATATATCGTTAGCATACGGGGATGAAATGATTTCCGATTTCATCCCAGCAGATTTGAATGTACGAGTTCTGGAGCCCGAGAAAGCAAAACGTACTTTCACAGATCTCCAAGCTCGTTTTGACGAAATCATCAAAAATCCTGTTGATTCACCTCCCTTAGAGGAAATGGTGAAAAATCGGGCAAGACCGAGAATAATGATTCTTGTGGATGATGCAACCAGACCAAATAAGCATACGAAGATTTTACTTCCAATACTTTTAGAAAAACTGTTTGATTTTGGAGTAAATAAAGATGATATTCGTCTTATGATCGCAAGTGGATCCCATAGTCCTCCAAGTGATGATTTACTTGAAAATAAAATCCTTGGTTCTGAGATTTACAATGCATGGAAAGATCATGTTATAATTCATAAACAAGATGAAAATTGCAAAAATCTTGGAACCTCGTCATTAGGTACACCGATTGAAGTTGATATTGATGTATTGGAATCTGGATTAGTTATTGCTGTCTCAGATAGCGAATATCACTATTTCGCTGGAGTTGCAGGAACAGTTAAATCCTTCTTCCCAGGATGTGCTGGTAAAGAAACCATTGCCAGAAATCATCCACAAATGTTTGATAAGGTTCATGGATTTAAACCAGAATGTCGTCTAGGGAATACAACAGGTAATCCAGTCATTCAAGACATGATTGAGATGGCTAAATCTACCAAGAAACTAGTCCCTGTATTCTGTATCGATGCTGTTATGGAGGGTGATGATATTGTTATTCTTAACGGAGGAGATATCAACTCTTTACATGAATTAGTACTAGAAACGTTAAAACCCCTTCGAATCGTTGAAGTTGAGGATCCTGCTGATCTAGTAATTGTATCTACAGGAGCATTGAGTATTAATTTATACCAAGGTGGAAAAGGTTTTCACGCTGGCTGGAATGCAGTTAAACAAGGTGGAAATGTTTTACTACTTGCTCACTGCCCTTTTGGTCATGGATCTCAGAATTACTATGACACAATGCAAGAAATTAAGGGAATGGATCTTGGTGAAGCAATGAATCATGTTATTGAAACAAAGTGCAGTATTGAAACTTTTAAAATTGGTAATCAAAAGGTAGTCGATTTACTACGAATTTTAAAGCGCTGTACTTGTCATATAATCACTGAAATGGATAAAGACGAGATTGAAAATGTTTTTCAAATGAAATATGTCCCACGAACAGGTACGATTCAAGAGAGTCTTCGTTCATGGATTCAGAAGTACAGAGAAGAAAGGAATCGAGATCCCCTTATTTATGTTTTACCAGATGCTGGGAATTACATTGATGTGAAGAATCGATAAAGAAATGAGATTCTTAATCACATCTCATTTTTTATCTTTAATCTATTTTCTCTTGAAGATAAACGGCAATCCCTAATTTTTCACCTACTAATATTCCAGACACTTTTTGCTTCTATATCATCAAGTAATTTCTTTTTACAATTGTGTACTCAGAATTGCTTTGAATTGAAAATTTAATTTTAAAATCAGTCCACAATTGTTAACTGAATTTATTTTATGTTTAAAAAATAGCCTTTTTTTTTCCTTCCAATGAAAAAAAAGATAAGATACTATTAGCTGGTTGCCAATATATTCCACAGAGCCTTTAACTTTCGATATTCGTAAAAATTGAAAGTCTATCGCAATATAGTTACATGATGTGATCAAAATATGGGAATAGAAATTTCTTCTGAAAGTAAACTTAAGCGTTTTGTGCCCAAACATCAGGCAAGGAGTGCAATTTGGTGGGTTTTCCAGCGGGTCTCTGGGTTTTTATTATTCTTCTTTATTTTATTTCACATGCTGGCAAATCATTATCTAACAGCTCTCCTACCAAAGGACATACGGGCATTTGGTGTTGCTTCTTTTGAAGCAGTTCAATGGAAGATGCAATATACATACTTAGGAATACCTTTGTATCTTGTAATATCTTTCTGCATGGTTACACTATTAGTCTTTCACATGTTGAATGGATTTCGAACAGTAATATTAGACCTCACAACAAATCAAACACTTCGAAAATTAATCGCATTCTTGTTAATAATCATAGGAATTTTGGCTATCAGTTACACTCTTTGGTTGAATCTTACTGTCGCAAGTATTGGAATAAGGTGATTTTTAATGGCAAAAAACGAGGAACTACATGATTCACAAATAAATACGAGTAGTAAAGCAACAAACTTTCTTCAATGGTTCAATCCTTTTGCCCGCGGAATTGGAATGTGGGCGTGGTTACTTCAACGAATTACAGGTCTTCTTCTAATATTTTATGTAATATTCCATTTCGGAATGATCTTTACACTCGCTGTAGACTCAATTTGGGGCTTAAATGCTGGCCAATTCTACAATAGCCTAATACACTGGGTTAATTCACCAATTTTCCCCGACCTTGCTCCCCTAGAATTTGGGAACATTGTTATCAACATCCAAAACATTATTAGTATCGGATATATGATAGATATAGGTTTAATTGCGATTCTTGTATATCATGGATTTAATGGCATTCGGGTTGTCCTTTTTGACTTGGGAATAGGAATTCGTAGTCAAAAAACAATTTTCTGGATTTTACTGATCCTAGGGATCATTACTTGGCTTGTAGCTTTAGTATTCATTCTAATTGTTCCAGAAATTGTGATTTTAGCAGGTGAGTGATAAAAATGAAGATACAAAGACATTCAATACTCGTAGTGGGGTCAGGTCTGGCTGGAATGCGTGCAGCAGTAGCTGCCAGAGAAACTGGAGCAGATGTAGCCGTTATTTCAATATGTCAACCAGTGAGAAGCCACTCTGTTGCAGCTCAAGGAGGAATTAATGCACCATTATGCAATAATCCAGAATCAGAGGATGATTCTGTTGAACGACATGCTTTCGATACAGTTAAAGGTTCAGATTATCTGGCTGATCAACCAGCTGTCATTAAAATGATAGGTTTGGCTAAAGAAACAGTTTATGAACTAGAACATTGGGGTTGTCCTTTTTCAAGGTTTGAAGATGGAAGAATAGGACAGAGACCTTTCGGAGGAGCTGGATACCCAAGAACATGTTTTGCTGCAGACCGAACTGGCCACTCTGTACTTCATGTAGCTTGGGAAAGATCTGTCAAACTCGGTGTCTCTGTTTATGAAGATCGCCTTGTTACCCGATTAGCAGTTAAAGACAAAAAAGTTCAAGGACTCATTGTTTATAACTTTAGAACAGGCGATCTTGAGATGTGGGAATGTGATGCAGTTATTTTCGCCACTGGTGGTGCTGGACAGGTTTATGGAGCAACATCCAATGCTCTTAGCTGTAACGCTTTTGGTATGGCAATAGCCTATTGGGCAGGTGTCGGTCTCAAGGATATGGAATTCATTCAATTTCACCCAACAACATTATATGGGAATAATGTCCTAATTTCTGAGGCAGCACGAGGTGAAGGTGGTTACTTACGAAATAATAAGGGTGAACGCTTCATGGAAAAATACGCGCCAGAGAAAATGGAACTTGCTCCAAGAGATATTGTCTCTCGGTCAATTTATCAAGAAGTTCTTGAAGGACGAGGATTTGGTACAAAAGAAAATGGTTATGTCCACCTTGATTTGACTCATTTGCCAGCAGAACAAATTCTTGAGCGTCTTCCTCAGATACGTGAGCTAGCATTAATATTTACTAACCAAGATATGATCAAAGATCCTATTCCAGTTCAACCTGGTTTTCACTATATGATGGGGGGTATTCATGTAGATGAAAACTGCTCTAGCAAAGAATTAGAGGGCTTTTTTGCTTGTGGTGAATGTTCCTGTGTATCAGTCCACGGTGCTAATCGTTTAGGTGGGAATTCTCTTCTGGAATGTGCTGTTATGGGAAAAATTGCCGGATTAGAGGCAGCTAAATATGCAAAGGGGGTAACATCCTCATCTGATGTAAATGTCCTTTTTTCAGAATTACAAAAACAAGAAGCAAAACTTGATCGATGGTTCAATGGTGAAGGTAAGGATGATCCCTTCTCAATTATGGAAGAAATGAGAGCTACAATGATGACCAAGGTTTTTGTATATCGTGAAGAAGGCCCCCTTACAGAAGCTCTTAATAAGATTAGGGAACTTAAAAAGCGTTTCAAAGAAGGTGCATATTTAAAGTCTAAGGTCAGACAATATAATAGAGAATTAGAGTGGGTACTTGCTATTGAAGGTATGCTTGATGTCGCTGAAGTTATGTGTTTAGGTGCATTGAAACGAACAGAATGTCGAGGATGTCATTGGCGTCTCGATTATCCCAAGAGAGATGATGAGAACTTCTTAAAGCATACATTGGCCAATTATGCAGATGGAGAGGCAAAATTGAGCTACTTAGATGTCGTTATAACAAAATGGGAGCCAAAGGAACGAACGTATTGAGGTGAAATGAATGAGTGAAACAAAAGAAACTCAAAAAATAACCTTCAAGATAAAGCGATTCAATCCAGCAACAGATTATGAACCATACTGGGATAGCTTTGAAGTAGATTGTGACAAAGGGACAACAGTATTAATTGCAGTACAAGAGATCATTGCTAAGTACGATGGCTCCGTTTCGATGAGATACAATTGTCGTGCAGGCGTATGTGGATCTTGCGCAATGCTTGTTAATAATAAGTACCAATTAGCTTGTGAAACTCTCGTTTTACAATTAAACAAAAAAGAAATCAAGTTGGAACCATTACCATTCTTTCCAGTGATAAAAGACTTGGTAGTTGATATGGATCCCTTCTATGAGAAATTACTTGCTATTAATCCTTTCCTAATAAGGGATCACTCTAAAGATCCTGAAGATGAAATCATTCAAAGCCCTGAAGACTTTAAAATTATCGAAGAAGCAACTAGATGTATTCTATGTGGAGCGTGTCACAGTTCATGTGTATCAGTATGGACAGACAAGAATTACTTGGGCCCTGGAGCACTTCTAAAAGCATTCCGTTTCACTAAGGATACTAGAGATGAAAATACTAAGAACCGTGTAAAACGTGTAACTGCTGAAGACGGAGTCTTTCGCTGTCATACTGCATTTAATTGTGTTGAGGCATGCCCAAAAGAACTTAATCCTACAGAAGCTATCCAAGCATTAAAACGCCAATCAGCGAAGCAAGCACTTAAATTTTGGTCACGTTAAAACGTGACTTCCTTTTTTTCACTACTTTCTCATATTTCATAGCAATGTGAATTTTGACAAGGCAAGAATGAACAACTCGAAAGGCTACATTGTATTTACAAGTTATAAGTGAGAGAATTTTTATTTACACCAAAAGAAATATTTTATCAGTTTTTCATATAACAATAGTTTGTGATTAGTGATAACTATGACAGAAACGTTCGATAACACGATAATTGAAGATGTAGTTGTTAAATTGCACAAATTTGCCTCAACTCAACTACCAAAAGATGTTTCCGACGCATTGAAAACTATGTATGAACAAGAAACGAAATCAACAAGTAAAGCTGCGTTGAAAACAATTGTGGATAACTTTACCATAGCAGATGAGACGTCTACTCCAATGTGTCAAGATACTGGAATTCACATATATTATGTTAATATTGGTGAGAATTTTCCTAAAGTTATAGGCATTGAAGAGACACTAAGGAAAGCTTCAGTTCGAGCAACCAAGGAAGTTCCTTTAAGACCAAATGCGGTCAATCCTATTGTAGGCGGAAATTCTGGGGACAATACAGGAAATCATATTCCATTCATTAATTATGATTTTATTCCCGGAGCTGATTATCTGGAAATTACAGTATTTCCCAAAGGCGGGGGATCAGAGAATATGTGCGCTTTGGGGATGTTGAAACCAGGCCAAGGAATTAATGGAATAAAAAAGTTTGTTATTGATACTATTATAAACGCAGGTGGCCAACCTTGCCCACCTGGAGTCGTTGGTGTTGGTATAGGTGGTGGCGCAGATATCGCGTTGAAATTAGCAAAAAAACAAGTAATGCGGCCAATCGGAGAACGACATCCTGATCCCGAAATAGCCAAGCTTGAAGAAGACCTCTTGAAAGCAATTAATATGACTGGTATTGGTGCAATGGGATTAGGTGGAGATGTCTCTACAGCGTTAGATGTAAAGATTGAATATGCTCATCGACACCCAGCTTCCCTACCTGCTGCTGTAGCTTATCAATGCTGGGCTGCTAGAAGATCAACCGCTCGTATCTACCCAGATAAACGAGTAGAATATCTAACTCACAAGGAGGAATAATCATGGCTGAATTTCATTTTACAACCCCAATTTCAAAAGAAGATGTACAAAAAGTTAAGATAGGCGATGTTATCTACATATCGGGAACAATATTCACTGCTAGAGATGAAGCTCATGAGAGAGCATTACACCTGGCAAAAAAAGGTGAAAAAATGCCCATTGATTTTGAAGGTTTAGCTGTTTATCATTGTGGCCCAGTTGTGAGACAAATAGGAGATGAATGGGAAATTGTTGCTGCTGGGCCCACGACATCAACCCGTATGGATCTTTTTGAAGACAGATTCATTAAGACCTTTAATGTGAATGTTGTTATCGGTAAAGGTGGTATGGGTGATAGAACAGCTAAAGCTATGAAGGAATATAAGGCCATATATACCGCCTTCGTAGGCGGTGCCGCAGTAGTCGCTGCTAAAGGGATTAAAAGGGTTAAAGAGGTTCATTGGTTAGATCTTGGAACTCCTGAATGTTTATGGGTTCTAGAAGTCGATAAATTCGGGCCATTAATCGTAGGTATCGATACAAACGGTGATAGTCTTTTTAAAAATGTAGCTATGCAGGCTCAAGAAAATCTAGGTAAAATAGGTGAGTTTTTAGGCATTACTTTCTGAACATTTCCAATCCATACATCAAAAATTCACTACCTTCTTTTATATGGTAATTTTTGGAGGTATATACAATTCGTTTACTCGAATATGAAAGCAAAGAAATTTTCAGTGAATATGAGATTCCCCTTGCTGATCGTCTTGTTATCATAAAAGGGGAAGATGTTGAAGAAAAGATAAGTCAATTCAACTTCCCTGCTATAGTAAAAAGCCAAATAGCAGTTGGTAGTCGAAAGAAGCGAGGTCTCATCAAAATAGCTCAAACAAAAGAAGAAGCTCTTTCGATATGTAACGAATTCTTTGACAGAATGGTGGGAGAATATGGAGTCGAAGCAATCCTCATAGAGGGTCTTGCTGATATTAAACATGAATATTACTGCTCTATTGCCTTAGATTCTTCTGGAAGACGTTTCGTTCTCATTGCAAGTGCTGAAGGGGGTATTGACATTGAAGAAGTAGCTGCCACTCGCCCAGAGGCAATAATCAAGCAGAATATCTCTTTAACAGAAGGATTGAGTGAGGTCGCTGCAAAAGGAGTCGCTGAAAAATTAGGTTTTTCAGGTGAAAATCTTAATTCAGCTGTAGATCTCTTCATGAAGCTATGGCAGATTACAACTAAAAAAGAAGCACAACTTGTTGAAATCAACCCACTGGTGCTTACTCCTTCAGGCCTGGTCGCTGTAGATGGAAAAATGACTCTGGATGATAATGCTGCGTTTCGTCAGGAGCTTATCGTGGAATTACGGAAACGAAAACTTACTGAATTAGAAAAAACTGCTCAAAGGGTTGGTTTTTCTTTTGTTGAACTAGATGGTGAAATAGGAATTCTAGCAAATGGAGCAGGGTTAACAATGGCTTTACTTGATGTTTTGGCTCAACACGGCTTGGCAGGTATGAATTTCTTGGATGTTGGTGGAGGTGCCAGTAAGGAACGAGTATATGAAGCACTTAAGCTCATTTATACAATGAGACCTAAGTCAGTCTTAATCAACATTTATGGTGGTATAACAAGGTGTGATGTTGTGGCAGAAGCTATATTACTGACAATGAAAGAATTTCCAGATGCTCCCCCTATGGTAATAAGATTGACTGGAACACGAGAGGCTGAAGGTGTTGCAATACTCAAAAATGCGGGTATTGATGCTTACCAAGATATGATGGATGCAGTTGGTAAGCTCAAAGAGGTTATGGCTTAAGTAGGTGTTTTGATGTATATTAATGAAGATTCGAAAGTCGTTGTGCAAGGTATTACTGGTAATCAGGGAAAGTTCCATACCCAATTGATGCTAAAGTACGGTACTAATATCGTTGCAGGAGTCACTCCTAAAAAAGGTGGCCAAGAAGTTCTTGGGGTACCAGTATTCAATACTGTCCAAGAAGCTGTCAATGAGCGTGGAGTCGACACCAGTATCATTTTTGTCCCAGCTCGGTTCACTTATAGTGCTGTTATGGAAAGTTTGGATGCTGGAGTTAATATGACCTGTATTATAACTGAAGGTGTTCCAGTTTTTGACATGGTTCGTCTTGTAGAAACAGCGAAGGCGAAAAAATTGCATTTGATTGGTCCTAATACTCCAGGAATGCTCATCCCTGACAAAATCAAACTAGGAATCATGCCAGGAGATATGGCTCATTTTGGGAATGTAGCAGTCATTGCAAAAAGCGGTACACTATCATATGAGATTACAAAAGCCATCGGAAATGCCGATATCGGGGTTTCCGCATATATTGGCATTGGTGGGGATCCAGTTAGAGGAAAAACTCTGATTGAGGCTTTTGATTATTACGTAAAAGATCAGGGAACTAAAATAATTGTATTAATAGGTGAAATTGGGGGTGATGACGAAGAAAAGGTTGCACAATATATTAAAGATCAAAATATAAGCAAATCTGTTGTTGCTTACATTGCAGGTAAGAGTGCTCCTGAAGGAAAGCGCATGGGTCACGCTGGTGCTATAATCTCTGGAAATGTTGGAACAGCTCAAGGAAAAATCGCTTCCTTGGAAGCTGTTGGTGCTAAAGTCACTGAAACACCGTGGGATATTCCTGAAGCAGTTAAAACATACTTGTAGTTTAATAAAGTTTTCATCAACCTCCTCCTCTTTTTTATAATCCCCTGATTGGATATTTTTACTCAGAATGTTCTTAATTTTTTATCTATCAACGATCGCTGATCCTTTTTTGTTAAACGAAGTTCTTTTATTTCAGAATCAGTTAAAGCTCGTTGTTCAATCAAATCGAAAATTTCCCCCTTAATAAATTGATAGCGAAATTCAAAAATATCACTATGTTCACTCGTAGCGATTACAACAATCTTTGTTTCACAATGAGGACACGATAATACAGGAAAGTTACTTAACAAGACAGAAGAGGAAACATAGACAATATCTCCATATTCTGGAAGATCTCGATAACAATTTTTCATAAATGGAAGGATGACTTGTAAGCAATTTGGACAACTCCATTCTTTTAGTACATATTGTAAGAAAAGCTGAACTATTGAATTTAGAGATCCAACAAGCTCCCTATTAAGTAGTTGTTCAATTTTTTCTTTTTGAAGGTAGGCATTCCAAACTATATCAGCATAATTATGTTTAATATGCTGTCTAAATAATATTGGATCCATTAGATATTCATACTTCAACATTCGCCACGCAGCTAGAAATATACTTTTCTTTACTTAAGACGATTATTTATTCTGGCCAAATATCGAGATAATATAAATTAAAAAGACTTTGCTGAAATATTGAATTCATTTGAAATCAAACTAGGTGAGTCCGATGGCTTTTTTTTCTCATGATCTTGAAGGAAAGCTGAATACCATTCAGGAAACCCATTCTGATAAGCGTATTAGTCTATCAGGTGCAATAAAGGATACTTTGAGACCACAAATGAAACTACATTTAGCTTGTATCAGTGCATTACCTTATTCCTCTGTCAGGGAAATTATCAGACAAACGGTAGGTCAGGATTCCCAATTCGAAGTAATATCACTTGGTTCAGCTAGTCAAATTCAGATGCTTGTAGCTGAAGGATTAGTATCAAAGTTAGTAACAAGCTATGTGGGAGATGTTTATCCAAGACCAGGGATTTCACCCGTCTTTCAACGTGCTGTAGATAATAGTCTCGAGATTGAGCAATGGTCATTAATGGTTTTCTCTCTTCGATTGTACGCTGGTGCCCTTGGTCTGAAATTCATTCCAACTACATCACTTATTGGAAGTACAATGGCAATTGATAATCAAAATTCTTTCAGAACCGTTCCTAATCCTTTCAATTCAGTTCAAGATGTTGCTATTGTGAAGGAATTAGTGCCAGATATTAGTTTCCTTCATGCTTGGGCTGCAGATCAATCAGGAAACGCTGTTATTTTTCCCCCATATAGTGAGAACCTTTGGGGTTGTTTTGCAAGTAAGAAGGTTATAGTTACAGCAGAAAAGATAGTAACTTCTCATATTATTAGACAATTAGCCAATACTTATCAATGTCTCACACTACCAGGTGGAATTGTAGATTTTGTGGTTGAATCACCGTGGGGTGCGCATCCTGGTTCTCATTACGGGCCAAAAGGCGCTGGTTATGATATAGATCTTGAACACTTGATTAGTTTTAGAGAATCAGCAAAAGAACCTGAAAAAATGCGCTCATGGATGAAAGAATGGGTTTATGAAACAAATTCCGAATCTTACCTGCAAAAAATAGGACTAGAGCGTTTAACCGCAAATTGTGGACGTTTGGACGAATCTTACTGGAAATGGGCTATAACCGCCAAGAAATCCATGATCCAAACAGATCACCCTGCAACTCCTGTTGAGAATATGATTTGGGTAGCAACAGAGATTATAAAAAACCAAGCTCAGAAGAAGGGATATACAACGATATTAGCAGGCCAGGGAGCATCCAATCTTGCAGCATGGTTAGCTACTTATTCACTTCATGAGACTGGTCAAAATATTAATCTTCTCGCAGAAGTGGGTTTTTACGGATATCAACCAAAGCCTGCTAGCCCTTACATCTTTGAATTCAATAATCTAATCAGTTCAACTGCGATTGTTGATTCTATTATATCCCTAGGCCCATTATTACGAAAAACAAAGAGCCTTGGAGTGCTTGGTGCTGGTCAAATTGATATATATGGTAATATCAATTCTACTAGGGTTGATTCTTTCATTTTATTTGGATCTGGTGGTGCTAATGATGTGGGATTAAATGCTAATGAAATCATCGTGCTTCTTCCTCTTAAAGCTGGAAGGTTTCCTATTGAGGTACCTTATATCACGGTCCCCGGTAATAATGTTTCGATATGTGTAACAACTCGGGCCCTTCTTGAGAAGACTAACAAAGGGACATTTATATTGACTGGATATATTGGAGATATTTCAGACGAAGCCCAAATAATTGATGAAATCAGAGAAATAATTAATTGGGAATTAGAAATAAGAAAGCCTCTAAAGCAGTTTACATCCCCCTCAGTGGAATGGTTGCAGTTTCTGAGATCCTTTGACCCCGATAGATACTTCTTAGGTCGTTTTTTGAAATAAAAGAAAAAGTAAATCCTTTAGATGTTCAACAAAACAGAAATTTGTCTCTTTTAATGAAAAAAAGGTTGGATTGGGAAGGCCTCCAACGTTTTAACATAATTAGATATGAATATTAGGGTTTCTCTAAGCTGTAGGCGTCTCGAAGAACCTGGGTGGGATGAAAAACCTCTTTATTAACATTTAGAAGTTGTAGCTTACATGTTGGACAATCAGTAATCAGAACGTCGATATCATCTCTCTTTGCTTCAGGGTATAATGATCTTTCAGCAATCATTTGGCTATACTTATAATTCTTCGATTTAAAACCCCAAGAACCAATTTGGCCACAACATTCCGTATTCAACGATTTAAAATTGATAATTTCTAAGTCTTTGAAAAGTTTGACTGAAATTCCTTTGTTTTCAGTGCTTATAAGATGGCAAGGTTCATGATATCCAAAACTAAGATTTTTTATCGTTTTTCCGTTAAAATCTGTCTGCAAGTTATCTTCCTCTAGTAATTTTAGAATATATTCAGAGAAAAAATATGTATTATCTGTTACTAGCTTTGCTTCATCAGTATGAACAAGAGTTTCATAAAGTTGATCTTTCAGAGTGGCATAACAAGAACTGCATTGAGTGACAATATCATATCCTTGTTTTACATATTCTGCGAAAATTGCTGTATTTTTTTCTCCATTCTTTCTAGCTACATGACCTAGACCATTCGCAAGAAGTGGTATGCCACAACAAACTTGTTTAGTAGGGACAACAACCTCAATATTGTTTTTCTCAAGAACCTGAACCTCTGCAATGGCAATATCTGTGTTTTCTGTGTAATTAGCAAAACAACCATGGAAAAGTGCGACCTTCTTTGTTGGATTCTCTGGAGGAGGATTCATTTTACGATACTTTTTGAACCACTTTTGGAAAGTATTATGGCGAAACTTTGGGAAATTAGCTTTATGATGAACTCCAGCAAAAACCTGCATGAAATATTTATTTGGGCCCCACAAACCAATATTGGATAAAGGAGAGAATAAACTGCCTAATTTTGCTATTAATCCATAATTACCTGTGAAATAATTACTTCTTGGTATTTTTCCAATGAATGGCCATTTTGACTTCTTGTAATGTATTGTTTTTACGTCGAACATAGCTTTAGGAATATTAACTCCTGAAGGACAATCAACTGTGCACATCATGCAACCTGCACAGTCTTCTATTATTTCTCCAGCTTCTTTAGAATATAGGATGTTATAATCTAATTGTCCTGATATTATACCTCTCATCAGGTTTGCTCTCGCTCTTGGCGAGGCTAGCTCTCCTCTGTCATCTCTTTTCACACGGTAAACTGGACAATCTCTTTGGGGGTATAAATCCACTGTGCACTTCCCACATCCATGACATTGTTCAACGACATCCATCCATCCCCATTCTGGCTCCCAATAAAGATTTTGTTCGATATCAATTGTGGAATAGTCTCCTCCAAAGCGAAGATTGTTCACTATTCGGTGTTCTTTATCAGTAATCTTTTTATCAGGATTTAGAATATTCTTAGGATCATATAGTAATTTTATTTGTCTAAAACGCTCATAAAGCTCTTCCCCATACAATTCTTTAACGAAGTTTATTCTCATCATTCCCTCATTGTGTTCACCTGAAATTGAACCCCCGATTTTGATAACATATGAATTTACATCTTCCGCGATTTTTTCTACAATTTCTAGATCTTTTGGATCTTTTGTATTTATGAATGGTCTGGTATGAATGAGTCCTTTAGATGCGTGACCATAAATTGCTGCTCTAATTCCATATTTAGGAAAAACATCTTCTCTTAAATGCACCATATAATTCCCTAGATATTCAAGGGGAACTGTTTGATCCTCGACAAATGCCATAATTCGACGAGGTTCACGAACTCGTTGAAGTAGTGGTACTGCATTATGTCTTGCATACCATAGTTCAGCTTGTTCTGCAGGATCGTCAGAGTACCTCATGTCTTTGGCAAGTTTTTCTTGCTCGATAATCAATTTTCTCGTTCTTTCAACTTTTTCTGACCGAATCTTTTCGTCTTGCTCATCAAACTCTACATACAGAATATTATCGATACCTTCAGGGATAAACTTCTTTAAAGCAGGATTCATTTCGATTCCAATTTGTATCACGCTTTTCCCTAGAATTTCAATAGCAGCTGCTCCTATCTTTTTGACAATTAAGTCTACAGCTTTTCCTGAATCAGCAAGATTGTCAAAGTCCATGACGATTAGGGTTTTATCTTTTGGTTTGTTGATGAATCTAAGTTTAGCTTCTATTACAACTCCTAATGTTCCTTCCGAACCTAAAAACATATAAGACAAGTTAATCTTATTGTCTTGTATTAAATCTTTCAAATTGTAACCACTGACATTCATTTTAACCTTGGGCCACTTCTCTGAAATGAGATTTTGTACCTCTGGATTATTAACCATTTCTACTGCCGATTTATAAAGCTTAGCTTCCAATGTGTCGGCAGCAGTGATTCTTTTGTATTCTTCCGAATCGATTTCAATAGGACGAGTTCTTATTTCCTCTCCATTACTAAGAATCACAGTCAGCTCTTCCACAAAATCCGCCATGTATCCATATTTTACAGCATGAGATCCTGAGGAATTTGTTCCAATATTCCCTCCAATTGTAGAATATTTTTCTGAAGAATTATCTATATATACAATTTTTCCTATCTTTGCCAGTTCATGATTTAAATTTCCCATAATGGCGCCTGTTTGAACAATTGCGTACGATTCTTCTTCATTTATTTCAATAATTTGGTTCATATGATCTCTAATAGTTAATACAATTCCTGGACCTAAACAAGCCCCACCCAACCCAGATCCGCCTCCTCTAGGGTGGATAGGGATACCTCTTTCGTGGGCGTATTTTATTACAGCTTTAACGTCTTCTTTATCTTTTGGACGGACAACACATGAAGGAACAATCCTATAAACACTAGCATCAGTACTATAGAAGTTGCGTGTTATATCGTCAATCGCTACTTCCCCTTTTACTCTTTGTTCGAGTTCATTCTTAATTATTTTAGGTTCAAGCTTAATATTAGACATACTTTCACTTTCTTTTTAAATGAAAATATCTTTGATTCGGTGAAAACCACAGCTTTACAATAGTTAATACTATCTTAAAACTATAACGCTTAAACCTACCAAGCAAGACCTAGACTGGAATAGTTATGAAATAATTGAATTATATCTGTAGATGTTTCTAAATTATCCTGTATAGACTCTGTATATACTAAATTCTTAATTGTAAAGCTTTTCAAGAACATATATTGTTCTTCACTAAAACAAACTGAGTTCTGCTTGTTGTTGCTTTAACATTCTTCAGGGTTAAATCTATAGACACTTTTAGACTTGCAGATTAAACTTTCTCCAAACCATAAGCGTCTCGAAGAACTTGAGTGGGATGATATACCTCTTTATCAACGTTTAGAAGTTGGAGTTTACACGTTGGACAATCGGTAACTAGAACATCAATATCATCTCTGTTTGCTTCAGGATATAAGCTTCTTTCAGCGATCATTTGTCCATATTTATAATTCTTTGATTTAAAACCCCAAGATCCTAGCTGACCACAACACTCGGTCTTCAGGGGAACTAGATCTATAGCATCTACATTCTTAAGTAGATTTACTGAAATTCCTTTTTTTCCAGTACTAAGAAGATGACATGGTTCATGGTAGCCAAAACGAAGTTTTTTACCTGTTTTTCCATTAAAATCAGTGTTTAAGTTGCCTTCTTCTAAGAGTTTTAGAATGTAGTCTGAGAAGAAATAGGTATTATCTTTAACTAACTTGGAATCATCGTTACCAACAAGTGTATCGTGCAATTCATCCTTTAAAGTAGCGAAACAGGAGCTGCATTGAGTTATAACATCATATCCTTGTTTTACATAGTCCGCAAAGATTTTTGCGTTCTTTTCACCTTTCTTTACCGCAACATGACCAAGACCATTGGATAGAAGTGGAATTCCACAGCAATATTGTTTATCTGGAACAACTACTTCAATATTATTCTTCTCAAGAACTTGAACCTCTGCAATAGCAATATCTGTGTTTTCAGTATAATTAGCAAAACATCCATGGAAAAGTGCGACTTTCTTTACTGGATTTTTTGGAGGAGGATTCGTCTTTCGATAATTTTTAAACCATTTTTGGAATGTATTACGACGAAACTTCGGAAAATTCGCTTTTCGGTGCACCCCTCCAAAAAGTTGCATCATGTACTTGTTTGGTCCCCATAGCCCTAGATTTGATAGAGGTGCAAAAGTACTTCCTAATCTCGCGATTAGCTCATAATTACCTGTGAAATAATGCCCTCTCGGAATTCTACCAATAAAAGGCCATTTTGATCTCTTATAATGCATGATTTTTGCATCAAACATTGTCTTGGGTATATTCACGCCAGATGGACAGTCGACAATACACATCATACAACCTGCACAGTCTTCCAATACCTGTCTGGCCTCTTTTGAGTAAAGAATCTTATGATCTAATTGTCCTGAGATAATACCACGCAACAAGTTTGCTCGAGCCCTTGGGGAAGCTAGTTCTCCTGTACTTGATTTTTTAGCCCTATAGATGGGACAATCTCTTTGGGGAATTAATTCTACAGTACACTTCCCACAACCGTGACATGATTCGATAACATCCTTAAATCCCCATTTATTGTCCCAGACTAAATTAGTTTCTATATCTATAGTTGAATAGTCCGCTCCAAATCGTAGATTCTTTATCAAGAGGTCTTGCTCTTTTGGAATCTTTTTCCCAGGATTAAGAATTCCATTTGGATCAAATTGCGCCTTCATTTTCCTAAAGACATCGTAAAGGTCTTCTCCATACATATCAACAACATAATTGACTCGATCAAGGCCATCATTGTGTTCCCCAGAGACAGCTCCTCCTATACTGATGACATACGAATTGATCTCATCAGCAACTTCCTTAATAATCTTTAAATCCTTTGGATCTTTCGTATTAACAAATGGTCGTGTATGAACGAGGCCTTTTGATGCATGACCATATATTGCTGCTTGTATTCCATGTTTTGGGAATACTTCCTCTCGTAATTTCGTCATATAGTGACCTAAATGCTCAAGAGGAACTGTTTGATCTTCTACAAAAGCCATGATTCGACGAGGTTCCCGAACTTTTTGAAGTAACGGTACAGCATCTTTCCTAACTTTCCAAAGGTTTGCTTGTTCAACGGGGTCATCAGAAAACCTCATATCAGTAGCAAGTTTTTCTTGCTCCATAATTAATTTCCTGGTTTTTTCAACTTTTTCAGCTCGGATCTTTTCGTCTTGTTCGTCAAATTCAATGTAAAGGATATTATCTACACCCTCAGGAATAAACTGTTTTAATGAAGGATTCATTTCAACTCCGAAATCAATAACACTTTTACCAAGGACTTCAATAGCAGCTACTCCTATCTGATTGACAATTAAGTCTACAGCTCTTCCCGAATTAGCAAGATTATCAAAATCCATGACTACTAAGGTTACATTCTTTGGTTTGTCAATAAACTTAAGTTTGGCCTCGACAACGATCCCTAATGTTGCTTCCGATCCTAAAAATGCTTTTGATAAATCAATCATATTATCTGTTATCATATCTTTTATATTATAGCCACTGACATTCATTTTAACCTTGGGCCATCTCTCTGAAATAAGATTCTGGATCTCTGGATTATTAATTAATTTTACTGCTGATTTGTAAAGATTAGCTTCTAGTGTATCAGCGGAGATAATATTATTATATTCATCAGAACCAATCTCAATGGGATGAGTTTTGATCTCCTCCCCATTGCTTAAGATAACCGTAAGTTCCTCAACAAAATTTGCCATATATCCATACTTTACAGCATGTGCCCCTGATGAGTTTGTTCCTATCATACCTCCAATAGAGGCATAATTTTCTGAAGAATTATCAACAAAAACTATTTTTCGGATTTTTGCTAGTTCGTGATTTAAATTCCCACAAATTACTCCTGGTTGGACAATTGTATAGTTCTCTTTTTCGTTTATATCAATAATCTGGTTCATATATCTTCTAAAGGCAAGTACAATTCCAGGTCCTAAGCTTGAACCTGTTAATCCAGACCCTGCTCCTCTTGCGTGTATAGGAATCCCCTTTCTATTGGCGTATTTTATTACTTCTTTTACATCTTCTTTATCTGTGGGGTAAACGATACATGAAGGCACGATTCTATAAACACTAGCGTCAGTGCTATAGAAATTTCGAGTGATATCGTCAATGGCAATATCTCCTTTGATCCGACTTTTTAAGTCTATTTCAATTTGTATTGGATCGAAAACACTATCTAGCATGCTTTATCACTTTCTTTTCATTAGAAATAGTCAAAGAGTTCTTATTATTGGTTATGTAAAGAGTTTAAGCTTTGCTTAAAAACTCTAACTCTCAGAATAAAGGAGTTTGCTATTAACTATTGTTAAAAGTTCCTGACTTAAGAATGTGAATTTTATAATGATATAGTTATGAAATAATTGAATTATATCCGCTTATGAACGTTGAATTTAAAACTCCTCAAATTCAAAAATAGCATGAATGAATTAACAACCTCAATCATTATGATAATCGAAGCTAACTTTTTACGAAAAACCAATCAATCTATTTCTATAGGGTGGTTATAGTTGTATCAGCCAATTGAACCAGAAGAACCGAAAATAACTTCCCCTGATTTTGCACTTTCTCATATAAAACCTGGGGATCGGATCTTCGTTGGAACTGGATGTGCTCAACCTCGATTATTACTACTCCATCTTTCTAATATGGAAATCCATACGGAAGACAACGAAATTTATCATGTGATTTCTTTTGGCTCAGCTCCATATGTCAAAGATCAGTACACAAAACGGTTTCGATACAATAGTTTCTTTATTACTGCTAATATCAGAGAAGCAGTGAGAACAGGAAGAGCTGATTATACGCCAGTATCTTCAAGAAAGATACCCGAATTATTTAAGAAACGTATTCTACCGGTTGATGTAGCTTTAATTCAAACTTCTATGCCAAATGATTCGGGGTATGTGAGTTTAGGAATTGGTGTTGATGTGACTAAATCAGCTGTGGAAAATGCTCGTTTAGTAATAGCAGAGATCAATCCTGAAATGCCTGTAACTCATGGTGATAGCCTAATTCACACATCTAGCATCGACTTTATGGTGGAAAATCATGCACCATTACAAGAATGGGTTCCACCGCGAACCACTCCCCAGATAGAGCGGGCAGCTAAAAATGTAGCTACATTAATAGGTGATGGATCAACACTTCAAATTGGTATTGGTAGCGTGCCAAATGCCGTTCTAAAATACCTTTCAAATCGAGAAAACTTAGGAATTCATTCTGAAATGATTACAGATAGTGTTTTAGAACTAATAGAATCTGGAGTAATAACAAATTCAAAGAAAACTCTACATAAGGGAGAAACGGTATCAGCTTTTTGCATAGGGTCACAACGACTATATAAAACGATTGATAATAATCCTAAATTTAAATTCTATTCTTCAGATTATGTCTTAGATCCAGATATAATCGCTAAAAATCCTAGAATGGTTACAATGAACTCAGCCTTGGAAATTGATTTAACAGGCCAAGTGGCTGCTGACAGCTTGGGTCATTATCTTTATAGTGGTATTGGGGGAGCTGTGGATCTACACAGGGGAGCTCTTCGATCAGAAGGAGGAAAAGTAATTATTGCATTGCCGTCTACATCTCACGATGGCTTGAAATCTAGAATCGTGTCACATTTGTCACCAGGAGCAGGCGTTGCCATAACACGAGCAGATATTGAATATGTAGTTAGTGAATATGGGATTGCTTATCTTCATGGCGCTACTCTTAGAGAACGTGTTCTTGCTATGATTGAATTAGCACATCCAAAATTTCGAAAACAACTATTAGAAAAAGCAAAGGAATACGGTTATTGCTACCAAGATCAAATATACAACGACCCTCCAGACATTATGTTACACCCATTAGAATGTCAAGAGTACTATACATTAAAAAATGGGCCCACTGTTCGGATTAGACCCATTTTAACCAGTGATGAAGACAAACTGAGAACATTCTTTTATTCCCTGTCCGATCAAAGTAGATATTCAAGATATTTTAGCGCAATTAGAGCTTTACCCCATGAGAAAGCGCAAAAAGAAGCAAATATTGATTTCTCTCGGGATATGGGAATAGCTGCTTTTCTAAACCCAATATCAACTGAACAGATAATCGGAACAGGTCATTTTTATATCTTATATGATAATCAAACTGCAGAGATTTCTTTACTTGTCCATGAAAAATATCGGAACATGGGACTTGCTAGATTCTTCCTTGAGTATCTTACAAAACGAGCTGTTGAACGAGGGGTTACACATTTCGTAACTGAGTTAATTATTGGTAATCAGGCAGCAATTCATTTATTGAAATCATTCGCTCAGAGTGGTCTGGCAAAAAATGCAACAATTGAAAGAGCTGACGAAGTAACTATCCTTACCTGGGAGGTTCCTGAGTTTCCTGAACATATAGAACACAAAACACTTCGATATCTATTCGAATAAATTGTTTTTCAAGCTAAAATGAATGCTAGTGCCATCATGATACCAAAAGTGAAATGAGTAAGAATTGTTGTAGCATTAGCAGGTTGTAACTCTTCTATTAACATATAATTTCTTTTTGCTGTTAGAATGGCTTTAGCTGCTATTGGAATCGTGATAAAAGGTAATAAAAGGAAAACAGGAAAAACTGCACCAATGATTCCTATCAGAATGAAGACATAAGCACAAATCATACCTATTATGTAGATTCTAACTGCTCTAGTTTTTCCCAATACAACAACGAGTGTCCTCTTTCCTGCTTCCTGATCAGCTTCAATATCCTGAAATTCATTAATGAAAAGAACCATTGCTATCAAAAAAGCAATTGGAATAGAAGCTATCAATGTTAAGGGCCAGTTGATATCACCTAATTGAATGTAATAAGCACTTAACACTCCTAATGGCCCAAATCCAACAAAAACGGCAATTTCTCCTAATCCATGGTAACTCAACCGAACAGGAAGAGCCGTATAAAATAAACCCAATAATACAGCGATTCCTAAGAAGAATAGTAATAAAATTCCTCCAGTGCTTGTAATGATGAAGATAGAGGTCACAATACCTACAAAATAGCAAATAATTGAGGCAAGACGAATCTGGCGGGGTAATAAAACATTATTTTGAATCATACGTGATCCCCCGTTGAATGGAGAAAAGTTTTGATTTATATCATCTGTGGGTTGATCAAAATAATCATTAGCCAAATTAGTCCCGGCATGAATAGCAACTCCTGCAAGGAGGGTTAAGAGACCTAAAAGAGGATTAAATATCTTCGTATCATACCAAGCAATCGCCATTCCAAGAACAAGTGGAACGATTGAAGCCGTAAAAAAGGGTGCTCGGATAGCTAAAATCCAGATCAGAATACGATTAGTAAAAGAAGGTGTTACTGTTCTGTTATCTGTTTCTACACTAATAATGAGATCCGCCATACGTTAGATGCCTTCTATTGAGATCATTATAGGAATACAATTAATACAGAAATTTATTAGATGACTTGATAACTCCTCGTGTACAACGTTTACTTTTGTTATAAGTGAGAGATTTCCTTATGCCTCGAACAACGGTATTATCCATACGAATCAATAGTAAAACTAGAGAAATTCTGGAAAAAAATGCAAAAATTTTGAATTTAAAAGTTAGTGTCTTAGCTGCAAAAGTTCTTGAGGAAAGAACAGAATTATGGGCGAAAGAGTACGCTGCTAGGATATATCATGAGTTAGGTCTCAATGAAGAAAAATCAGAGGGGTATTATTAATGGTTGGCTGGTTAGAAATCCTAATATTAGCCTTACCTTTGTTTCTTACAACTAGTCTGTCTTTTCTTAATTTTCTAGTATTCTTTAGAAATTATAGGCAGAAAGAGGAAAAAACTATGCTTCATATCGCGATAACGTTCTTTTTTAGCACATTGATATTTTTTCTTCTCTTCATAGCTGTTTTTTTCCCCCCATCAGCTCAGCTCCAACTATTTCTGATTACTAATTTTTTCGTTTGGTTACTTTTTCTTGAGGTTGGAAATTCATATTTATCAGCATTTCTCAATCGTTCACGAGAAATTGAAAGATATTTATTACCTATTTTCGGTGCTGCCATAGGATCAGCCGCACTAGTTGCCATTAAACCAAATATCTACCTATTAACTATTACTTTAAACATAGAGCTATTTGTATACTTTACAGCGATTACTTCCCTCCTATACATCTTCATTCAAGCGATTGTACGAATTAATCTCGTACTTGATCAGTTCGAAGGAGAAGAGTTAAAACTTCTGGAATTAACCCAACTAATATTTTTCTTAGGAACATGTTGTATAGGATTTACTTTCATCACTTGTTTTTCGTGGTTAGTGCTGAAAGGAGTAGATAATTTATCTTTAGATGTTACAACATGGGTGTTAATAGATTGGATAACATTTCTCAATTTACCGATGTATGCAGGAATTTTACTTGGTGCATTGCTACGATCGTTAAGGATAGATTTTGAGCAGATTGATGTTCCTACAATTCTCAATGTTCTTGATTCACCTCAAGAGTAACTTGATTTTGACGTAAGAATATCAAACAACAAAATTTAAATCATAAAAAGGAGATTATTCACCTGATTAGATAAATGGATGTATTAGCTTAAGATGTGTCTAGCAATTCCTGCTCAAGTCAAGAAGTATATTGACGATAATCTTGTTATAGCTGATTTTGGAAAAGGAGTTTGTCGTGAAGTAAGCATCGCACTGATGCCTGAAAAGATCGAAGTTGGTGACTGGATTTTAATTCATACGGGATATGCTGTTTCTAAAATGGAGCCAGAAGAAGCCATGGAAACGCTTGCAATGTGGGAAGAGATTTGGAAATTAGAAGAAAAAGAAGAAACATCTACCTCTGGCACATAAATTGAGTTAATCAGCATACTCGGGGAATGGGTTCCCCTACTGGTTTGTCAAGAATTCTATGTCCTCCAATAGCTGTTTTCATGAATACTTGTCCTTTTCTTTCTTTTTTTGCCTCACCGATTATCGCAGCATTTTGACCAAGGGAGGAAGATTTCAAAATTTGAAGAACTGTTTTAGCATCATCAGGATGGACTGCGATGATGGCTTTTCCTTCACAGGAGACATTCAAAGGATCTATACCAAAAATTTCTGATACTATTTGGACTTCTTCAGATATAGGTATTTGATTTTCGTCAATCCAAATAGAAACAGAGGATTTTTCAGCCCATTCTACTAGTACTGACGTTAAACCTCCTCGTGTTGGATCTTTCATGGCATGAATACGATATTCAAGAATAGGTGCGATTAAATTGTTTAGAGGTGCAACATCAGAGCTGAGATTGGTTTCAAGTTCAATCCCTTCTCGGCTAACTAACATCGCAAAACCATGATCCCCTAAAGTACCAGAAGCAATAATTTTGTCACCAGGATGAACAGATCTATCCATGATTCGTTTTCCCGCTTGAATCATTCCAATCCCTGTGGTATTAATGAAAATTCCCGCTTCAACCATTGTAGCTTGAGGAAGAACTTTAGTATCGCCTGCAACAATACCAATATTATATCGAGAAGTAATTTCCGAAATTGTATCAACAATTTTTCCTAAACTAGAGAACTTGAATCCCTCTTTGATAATTAATGCCAGTGTAATTGCGAGAGGTTTTGCTCCCATCATTAATAAATCATTAATTGTGCCTGCTGCAGCTAATGTTCCAATGTTCCCACCACGAAAGAAAAGAGGAGAAACTGTATAAGAATCAGTAGTAATAACTAAGTCAGTGGAAGTGACATCAAAAGGGATAATTGCGCCATCATCAAAAGCCTCAACGCCTACACCTTTTGGGGTTCTTTTGATTTCAATTCGAGCTGTAATGAAGTCTAATAAGATATCCATTTTTTTCCCACCTTGTCCCATGTCGAGTTCGACAATTTGGTCATTTATTGTTTGTTTTGCCATGAATGAGTACACACCGCTTGAATATAATCTAAAGCAGGGATTTATGTCCTATATTTGTCTTTTCAAAGTCCATTTATCTGAGCTTTGTTAAAAAGAAAACCACATTTAATATGACTCTTCATGTCTATAAAAAGGAAATTGAGGTCGAATGTCTGCTAAATATTATGATTGGGTAATTTATAATGCTAACATTATCACGATGGACTCAGATAAAGAATTAGCTGAAACATTAGGAATTAAAGGCAATGAATTTACTTATATTGGAGAATTTAAATCACAAATCTTGGAAAAAGCTATTTCTTCTTGGGATGCGGGAGGAAAAGCTATCATCCCCGGTTTCATTGACCTTCACACACACTTATGGAAAGAAGCAAAAGTCATTTCCATTGATCTAGGTTCTTTCAAAACTTATGAGGATGTAATAAAAAAATTAGAAACTGAAGTTAAAACAAGAGAACCAGGAGAATGGGTATTTGCTTCGAATTGGGACGAATCAAAATGGCAAGATCGAAAAGAGTTTCTGAAACAAGAAGATCTAGATGCAATTAGTCCCGAAAATCCTTTATACACGCATCGAGAAGATGGACATTTAGTGGTCGTAAATTCACTTGCATTAGAGAAATTACCAATATCCGAATCTCATCCTGGTGTCGTAAAAGATTCCTCAGGAAGACCAACTGGAATTTTGAAAGATGTCTGGTTAGATCTTTCACGATACTATAAACACCTTATTCCAGAGAGCATAGAAAAATCAGCTTTTATCGCTGCTTCCAAGGGTATAACTAGTGTGGTAGATAATCTCACAATTATACCCGACGGCCAAAAAAACATTATGCAGGCATATTTTAATCTTGATTTGGAAGGAAAATTACCAATCCGTATTTTTTTAAACCCATCTCGTGAATTGATAACTGAATTTGCACAACTTGGACTTACTCAAAATTGGGGTTCCTCTAAAGTACGATTTTCAGGTTTTAAGGGATTTTTTGATGGAGCACTCGGCGCGTACACTGCTTTGATCAATCTTCCATATCAAGATGCAGAAGGGAACGGAGACCAGTTTTTGAATGAAGATGAACTTATTTCCCAAGTAATTTTAGCTGAAAAAAATGATTTTACTTTGTGTATTCATGCGATTGGTGATCTAGCTATAGATAAACTCCTTATTTGTTATGAGAAAGGAATTAAGGAAGCTGGAAAGAATACCTCGTTTCGTCAACATCGCATAGAACCCGCTGAAATGGTTAATGATAATCAGATACAGAAAGCTAAAAAATTAGGAATTCTTCTCTCTATGCAACCTAATTTTCTTAAATGGGAATATCCAGGCGAACTTTATGAACAACGCCTGGGAAAAGAACGTTTTATGAAATTAAATCGATTTGCTGTAATCCTTCAAAACGGAATGAAGGTCTATTTTGGTTCGGATAATATGCCTCTTTCTCCTTTATATGGCATAAAACAGGCAATTAGTTTTCCCTCACCTGAAGTAAAAATATCTATTGATAAGGCAATTCAAGCATATACAATTAATAACGCCCAAGCACTATTCATGGGTTCTAAATTGGGCAGTATAACGGAAGGGAAATATGCAGATTTCATGATTCTGTCAAAATCTCCTCTAGAAATAGACCCATCACAGTTAAATGATAATTTGATAGAACATACTATTGTTGGAGGAACAAAAGTCTTTTCTTCAAAGGAGAAATGAACACTTGGGAGTCATATGAAATTAATAGAATTAGCAGGATTTCTTAAAGATCAAGCTGTAAAACTTTTTCCTAATGAGATAGCTATAGTTGTTCTTTATGGATCTACTGCTCAAGCAATCGATAATGAGTTTTCTGATCTAGATATGTTCGCAATCGTTGATAGTCAAAAAGAGTCTAATTTACCCTGGGAGTTCATGTTTCAAGGTCATACGGTTGATTTCTGGAAAATGGATTGGAAACAAGCTGAATTAATAGCTTCAGGAATGCAAAACAGTAGTCCTTGGGCCGTGTCAGCAGCCCTATTCAATAACAGCAAAGTGCTTTATACGCGGTCTTCTTCTGATGAAACCCGTTTTAATTCATTGGTTGAGAAAACTAAACGTAATGAAGAAGAAAATTTTAAGCAAATAGTAAAGAATTTCAATTCTGGATATTCTCACCTTGAAGAAATTATACTGGCTAAGAAGAACAATGATCTTCTCTCTGCTCGGTGGGCTATTTGGCAACTAATTAATAAATCGGTCAAAAACCTCTCCCTAATTAACAATTCCTTTTTAACAAAAAATTGGGGATCAAATTTACATGAGGTCTTTCATTTTCCAATCCTGCCTGCTAATTATTCAAAATTGGTAACAAATCTTAGTACAACTAAGAATTTTGATGAAATGATAACCTTAGGGCGAGAATTGTTACATAACCTAAGACAACTAGTATTAAAAAAACAACAAGAGTTGATAATCAAAGCTAATAAAAAAAAGGCATTTTGTAACAATTATATTAGCATGAAGGCATATATCAATAAAATCTTATCTGCTTGTCATAAGAGGGATATCCTTGCTGTCTGTTATGCTGCAACAGAACTCCAAATATGGATTGCAGAAGAACTCGCTCAATATGAGGGAAAGCTTATCGTAAATGTTGATAGCTTCAATTTTTTTGAGGAAATTAAGGCATACTACAATCAATTAAGATTACCTGATCTTATGGAGGATATAAACCGAAATAATTTCCAAGAGATATTAAAAAAAACTAATGAACTTGATTTACGACTGCAAGAATACTGTAGAATGCAAAATATGAGGATCCCAAGTTTCACTGACCTAGAAGAAATAGCAGTTTATCTTGAATAAAATACGTTATAATGCGAAAAGATTCATGGATCTAGCTCCATCATTTACATACTATCCTTCCCTTTTCGTATCAAGCGAATGAATATCAAAATCAGTGAACAGGTAATGATTGAAACTGGATACAAGAGTATTGTTGGTGTATTTTCTGAGATTCCATTTTTCTCATTAAATAAATAGCTTGAATTGAGATTAACTGTTGTAAAGTTCAATCTAGTTGAGTAATAAGACCATTCGACCAATCTGCCTTGCAAATCAAAAGCATTAAGTCTAACAACATAATATAACATCAATCCAGTTTTAATGTCAAACCAAAATTCGTAACTAATTACATGAAGAGCATTTATCGGATCGTCCAGGAATTTATTATAAGTAGCAACCCAAGCGCTTCTCATTTGTCCAAAATAAAAGAACTCCTTTGTACCAGTTATTTGAAAAATCAAATCGAAAATTTCAATCCTAGGATTTTCTTTTCCAATATCGGTGGCGCGGATCCACAACCAGGCGTAGGAATCAGTTCCTTCTAGATTTCGTGATGTAACATCATAGATCCAGTAAGAACTAGCCTCAACCAACCATGTCTTAAGCATTCCTTCAAATATTCCCCTGATTTTTTCTGATTTGGTCTCATAAATCAAAATATGTGATTGAGTCCTATTTAACGTGATAAATTTCTGTAGCCCAGTATTATTTCCATGGTTTAATGCACGATCCTTTCCTTGCCATTCTCCCCAAATCTCATACTCTGCTCTGTCCCCTAGAGAAAAAGGGCAAGCGTTTATAGGGAATTCATTCTTTCCACTTCCTCTTGAAATCATAACAAAGGTCAAAATCAGGATGAATAGAACAACTTTATGCAATTACTTACAAACCATCCACTGTCCAAGATGACTCCATCAAGATCTACAAAAACTTATCTACCGATTATGGAAAGTGGTAGTAAATAATTTTGTTTTGAAAACTAAATTTTAATGACTAAAACATAAATTCTGAATATTAAACTACATAATTCCTAGAAATAATTAATAAAAAGCTCTAAAGCTAAGTAAAAGGAAGAAAATTAGTGGTTTGAATGGTTTCACGTTCAAAAGTACTTTGTACTCATAGAATCCCTGAAATAGGTCTGAAGATCCTTAGCGAAATAATGGAAGTGGAGATTTTGGATGAACAGCTTCCAATACCCACTCAGCTTCAAAAAGTACTGCCAACAGTTGACTTTCTGATCCCTCTCTTATCTGTTGAGATAACAGAAAGCTTGATGGATCTAGCACCTTCTCTTAAAGGAATTGCGAATTATGCTGTAGGATACAACAATATTGATATCGATGCAGCTAAAAGAAGAAATATTCTCGTTACCAACACTCCTGGTGTATTAACAAATGCAACTGCTGATCTAATTTGGGGATTAATTCTCGCAATAACCCGTAGAATTGTTGAAGGAGATAGGATTTGCCGTAATAATGATTTCCCAGGTTGGTTACCAGAATATCTGCTTGGGTTTGAGATTACTGGAAAAACTCTCGGGATAATAGGTTTAGGTCGTATCGGGATCGCTGTAATAAAACGAGCAGTTGGTTTTGATATGAAGGTTCTTTATCATTCGAGAACTCGTAAACATGATATTGAGGATCAATACGGTTTAATTTTCAAAAATACTTTTGAAGAAGTGCTTAAGGAGGCTGATATAGTAAGTCTAAATGTTCCGTACACACCAAAAACCCATCACTTGATATCTAAAGATGAACTATCTTTAATGAAATCCTCTGCTTATCTTATCAACACATCTCGAGGTAGGGTAGTCAATGAAAAAGATCTGATAATCGCATTGAAAAACAAGGTTATTGCAGGAGCGGGATTAGATGTATTTTATAATGAACCGTCTATTCCAGCAGAACTAAGAGAGTTACAGAATGTTGTACTGACTCCGCATATTGGATCTGCAACAACTCAGGCCCGTAATGCAATGGCCGAAATGGTAGCAATTAATGTTCTTGCGATGCATCGAGGAGAACACCCACCACATCTTATTCCTGAAATGAGATAAAAAATATTGAAGAATGGGGAAAGTAAATGTAAAGGGGGGATTGTAGTAAATCACTGGATCTTATACAACTCTCCTTTACAATAGGGACAACGAGTTACGCCTGTTTTAGTAATATTATCATAACAGTCACCACAGACCTTTCGCGCACATTGATCGCATTCGTAAGCTGAATCAGTTGAGGGGTGCTTTTCGTTATCTAATTGGCAGAAAAAGGCCTCTCTTTCATCAGGGAAATATTTATGTGGCTTGGGTTCCTGTTCTATCTTAGCACCGCAGTATTTACAGAAGCGACTTCCTGGAATAATGGGCTGACCACAGCTTTGACAGTTTTTAGCGGAAGCTGGTGTGGTTATTGTTGAAACACCGTAATCTCTTCCTGTTAATTTTGCACCACAATTTACACAAAAGACATCACCAGGTTTAGAAGGTGAATTACAGCGATGACATTTCTTCGCTGTTGATACTGGAACGGTTTCGGTCGTTGTAGGAGTTGTGGTCGCTGCAGCTACAGTCTCAGTCGGGGGAGTTTTTTTAGCTGTTTTTCGTTGAATAATAGCAATAACCAGTAAAACAACAATTATAAAACCAATTAGAAGTAGAACTGGTGTAAAATCTTTCCATTTCTGATCATAAGTCACTTCGGTATGATAGGAGACATCAAAGGTAATATCAACTGATTCTGCTGGATTAACAAAAGGATCAAAGTATACAAAGAAGTACCAATCGCTACTGGAAGGAACTGATAGTGAACCGGATACAGGTTCAACCACATCACTTTCAACTACAGGTGCTTCACTGAAGTCGAATGCACCCACTGCAGAATATTCAACAGTGTAGTCAATTGTAACAGGATTTGATCCACTATTATACCACACAAGGTAATAATCCTGAGCATCAATGATGTCAACTCCACCACTATATTCAAGAGATCCTAAATAGGAATCTTTAGGGGTGATAGTTTCCCAGTTATTCCAACGATTCAAATCGTTAGCATCTGTGACGAAGAATTCAATGGGTCCTCCTATGGTGACATTAAATTGATAATCTAGTCGAGAACCAGGTTTCAGAAAGTAACCAATATATTGATAATCATGATTACCTTGAACAACCATACCTTTTTCGCTGTAATTACCCAATAAAGTCTTTGTGTTAAAATTCTCAAATGGTTGGTTCCAAATTATGAAGGTTACTTCGCTTTTAGATTCGATACGGTATTCAATAGTCTGACCTTGAGATAAATACTCTTTCTCATACCAATATTCATTGTAGTATAATGTCTGAGTATCAGAATAGGTTACAATACCACTTGAAGAAGCATTAGTAAAGGGGAACCAGAAAGCTACTCCAATAAGTGGAAGAAAAATTAATAATGCAACTATTGCAAGAATTAATCCACCACCCCAGTAAACTGGACCATAATACCAAGGCCTCCAAGGACGCCCCCACCACCAATACCAATGCCATGGCCTTCTCCACCAAGGTCGCCAATAACCACCCCAATAACGTCGATGATGAGGTCTATGATAACTTCTCCCCATTGGAGCTCGTGATACAGTTCGCCGGGCACCTGTGCGGCCAAAAGGACGACCAGATGAGCGAACACTTCCTACTCGAAAACCACGTGAACCTCCTCTGAATCCCCCACCACGAAAACCGCCACCACCAAAACCCCCGCCTCGGAAACCACCACCACCGCGAGGCACGAGACTCATTCCTCCTTGGAAGTGGATATCATACTCTCACGGAAGAGAATATCCCTAGAGACTGCAGCAATAAGAAAAATTATAGCTAATCCAGATACTCCAAGGCCAATGAGATCAAAATTGACGGCACCTGAAACCCGTAAAGCACCAACTAATGATATGATCAGAAATAAAATCCATTCTAATAGTAAATTTATGGTACCTACAACAAGTCCAATTATCTGCCAATTTCTAGTTAATTTTATCTGATTGTAATCAGCATTCGCCCATTGAAAGATGGCAAAAGCACTGATAATACCAAAGATTAGAAATAAAATCCCGTAAAAAAATACCCCAATCCATAATAGGTTATAGTCGCCTTGCACATCAATATAGCGTAACCAAAAACCTCCTCCTCCTCGGGCCTCAAATAGATAATATGTTGCTATCTCATCAGTGTAACCCATAACTGGTGCTTTTAAGAACCCTGTAATGCCAACTAATGGCGCTAAAATCCCAAAACAAAAGTAAAATAAGGTCATCAGAAGTGTAAAGCTATAATTCGCGAATCGGGGATTATTAATTGCGATTAATCCCTTTTGGTCTTCATATTTTTCTGGTAAAAAACCCCAGCAGTCCGTGATGGTTGCGACTCCAATCAATTTTTCGTTTTCAACAACTGGAACAACCGATACATCTAAATCACGCATTCGAGTGAAAGCAGTTGATACAGGTGTGTCTTTGTGTACTGGGTCAATAGTATACATGATTTCAGTTACTTTAGCAGCTTCAGCAGATAAACCTTCAGCTACAAGTCCCGTTACGATGTCGAAATCTGCAATCACCCCTAATACATTATTATCATTATCAACAACAACTAAATCAGGGATACCAAGCTCTTTCATTTTCAGAGCAGCATCTTTGACTGTTGAATCAGCAGTAATAATGTCATATTCATCATCAATTGTTAAATTTCTGATAAAAAATTCTTTATCTTTCTCCAATTGAAAATACGACCTCCAAATTAAGTCGGTTCATCTGAATTATGATTCCCCCTAAATAATATTATAAATCTTTTATTGACGGAACCAAATGCAATTAGAGAAAAAGATCTTTTGTTTTACATTATAAAGTAAAAAGGAGTGTCTAAATTAATAAAGACATTTTAAATCCTTGAAATGTCAGAAGGTAAGCATAATGTTGTTCAGAAGAGATAAAAAACTTTGGAAACGAGGAGAAGAGCTATTTGACAACCTAGCAAAAGAACTTCAAGTCGCCTCTGCTAAGCTATGCACAGCTATAATTATATGGTCCAATCATGAAGAAGATGCTGAGGCTCGACTTAAAATTCTCCAATTAAAAGATGAAATAATAGAAGCTGAAAGACGTTGTGACGATATTAAAGCAGAGCTAATTAACAGTATCTTTTCTAAAGGTGCTTATCTCCCACAGGCAACTGAAGATCGTCATCGTCTAGTCCGCTATATGGATACTATAGTTAATCGAACTGAAGTAGTTATTCGACGTTTGGTTTCAAAACAGGATTTTCCTAAACGAATTCCACATGAAATGCCAATTCTAGCAGAAAAAGTACATCATTGCACCGATTATCTTCAAGATGCTCTTAAGTATTTGGATGAAGATTATGATAAAGCCCGAAACTATGCAAATAAAGTTGAAACTATGCGTGAGGAAGCACGAGACCTTGACTTTCATATTTTTGGGCGATTACATTCTCCTGATTATACTCCTAAAGACTCAGCGTATTTGTACACCATTTCAGTAAGTATGGTTAAAGTCGCTGAGGCAGCAGAACAGACTGCAGACTATATTCAAACTATGACGGTGAAATATGGTTAAAATTGAATTAATCTTTGTTTTAAAAAGGTTTAAACTAATAGGAGTTTAAAATTCATTGTCTTTCGAGATAATCATTCTTATATTTGCAGTATTAATGGCTTTTGCAGTTGCATTTGCTGCAGGTAGTAATGATGAGATGATGGCACCAGGAGTAGCAGCAGGGGCATTTTCTTTGCGAACTGCTGTGATTTTAGGGGCTATTTTTTCGGTTTTAGGTGTATTTTTAGGAGAAGCTGTGGTGAAAACTTTAGGGGAAGATTTGATAAAAGGTAATACATTGACGAATGCTATGGTCATTACTGTATTGCTGGTTATGATAATCATACTTGTGGGACATGTGACAATCATCCCCTTACCGATATCAACTACTCAAATAGTCGTTGGTGCAATTATAGGAGTCGCTATTACGGCAGGTTTTACTTATTCCGAATGGGGAATAAATGCAGTCGATTATTGGGTACTCCTCTTGATCTTTCTGGGATGGATTCTCTCTCCCTTAATTGGGTTTGCCGTTGCAGCTACAGTCCATTTTTGGATACAACGTCTTGATGAGTCTGTTGAAGGATTCACAGGTAAACAGAAAAAAGATCAGGCATACATTTATGCTTTAAGCCTATTCTTGATTATTAGTTCTGCATCTAGGGCCGGAAATGACGTTGCAAACTCTATTGCACCAGTTTTAGGTTTAACAATACTTGAAAGTGAAACTATAACAACAAACATGTGGGTAATGATGCTGATAGGCGGCCTTGGCATGGCGTTAGGCCTAATAATAATAGGAAAAATAGTAATTCGGGTTGTAGCAAAAGAACTTGTTGAGATGACTCCAAGTTCTGGACTTTCTTCAATGATTTCGGTTACACTTATTATGACATTAGGGACGCTTCTAGGATTCCCTTTAAGTGGAACTCATGTTTTAATAGCAGCCATGATTGCCGTTGGTTGGGCAGAAAGGTCACCTATTCAAAGAAAAATGGTAAAAACGATAGTTATATCATGGATAGTTACTGTACCAGTCGCTGCTATACTTGGAGGAGTAATATGGTTTGGCGTAAATTGGCTTTTTCTTGGCCTAGGATTGTGAAGAATCCTCAATTAAATGGCCTAAGGACTGAATGATATCTATTACGGGGATATCACGGACTTGTATAGTCGTAATCCTCCCTTCCGACCGTCCATTCTTATGACGGTTCTTTACTTCTTGTTGAATGAGGCCTAGTCTAGTTAAATCTTTCAAATAAGCCCAAATTTGAGTTTGACGACGAGGGCGTACTCCTGCTTCCTCACAAATACTCACATAAGCATTCTTTACCTCTGGGGTAGTTACAAATGACTTATTATTAATAAGGAGCTTGGCAATGCTTAAGAGGAGCAATTTTTGATGGGTACTTAAATCATCAACAATTGATTTCTCAATAGGAAGTACAGAAACAATTGCTTTGCGTACATGCTCAACTGTGATTTGTTCGTTCTTTTCTCGGTCAGCAAGTTTAGCAGCTCGCCATAACAATTCAATTACGAATCGAGCATCCCCAGATTCTTCCGCCAGACCAGCAATTGATTCAATTAGTTCATCATCAAAACTCTTTTTACAGAGTCCCAGTTCTGCACGGGAGCTCACAATGTCAAAAAGCTGATTTCGTGTATAAGGAGGGAATGTAATGAAGTTTCTACCAAGGGAGGAGGCGGTAGAGGAGTCAAGATGGTAGCGAAAATTCTTGTCACGAGTACAGCATAATAAATTGAAACGAGATTCAGTTTGATTACCTGGAAAATTCGAAAAATGGTCTTCTCGGATTTTAGGGTCACCCTCCTCGATACGAGACAATGCATAAAGAAAATCAGTCCTATTATCAGGAAGTAGATAATCGATCTCATCTAAAACAAGTAATGACACTAAATTTTGTTCGTGTAATAGTAAAGAGAACATTCGGAGAAGTTCATCAACACTATACCCGCGCAAAGGAAAACCTGGAACCAGTTCTCTCAGGATCGTAGTTAGAATGAGGTGAGGAGTCTTGGTTTTGCGACAATTAACGTGAAAAAACCAGAAAACGGGATCCCCTCGTTTATGTCTTTTTCTAAGATGTTTGGTGAGATCTTTCCCGAAAGCTCTGGAAACAACTGTCTTTCCAGTACCTATTGGGCCGTATAAAACAACTTTACGGGAGGATGAGATAGGGTCCGTTATTATTGACCTGAAATAGTTAACTAGGCTCTTCATCTCCTCCTCTCGATGCCAAAGATGATTAGGAATATAATTAGCTGAGAACACTTTTTCTTCTCTAAAAACTGATTTGAAGTTAGCGAAAAGCGCAGAGAAGTTTGTGTTTGTATTAGACATTTATTTCACATTTTTGTCGGATAAGTTACTTCACTTTCGTATTATTGCATCACTTGCTCTAGAAATATATTGGGATACTTTAAACGTTAAGGAGACTAATTTCCAAGTATTAGTGGCTGTTTGTCATCTTGGTAGACGCTTTTTTACTATCCTCTTTACTTTTTTTGTAAATTTTTAGGAAGAGATAAGATTAATAAGAAAAATCAGAAAAATAAGAAAGAGACTCGTGTGTTAGCATAGCTTTATTATGGTAATTATCAATTAATCATTAGAGATGAACTTATTATAGCTTTAGAGATTGCTATTTCCTTTGGTAATTTAAAACATTAGAGAGGGAGTGATCGTTGAAAATGAATTTTATATTTTCATAATCAGAAAGGAACACCTAAATCTCAAGAAAATCCTTGAATCTATGATAGAAAGAGAACTCTAGAAGTATCCTTCTGGTTCAAAGTTTTTTCCTTGGGAGCTCAATGATGAAGGTTGCTCCATGCCCAGGCCCTTTACTTTGGGCGGTGATTCTTCCGTTGTGTGCTTCCAGTGTTTTCCGACATAAGTACAATCCGATCCCTGTACCAGTCGCAGAGAATTCAGTTGGAATACTTACAAACTGCTCAAAAATTACCTCTAAATCATCTGGTTCAATCCCTGCACCGTTATCAGAAACTTCAATGATAATACCTGATGGGGATATTTTTGATATAACCCTAATTTTCCTGTGTTCTTTATCTGTCTGCTTAATCGCATTACCTATAATATTATCTATCACCTGTTGTAACCTGTTTGGATCCCCTTCAACAATTATTGGTTGATCCTCTAAGCATCCTTTGAATTCAAACTGGTTTCCTAACAGTTGGTGATAAGGCTCTAATGTATCTTGAAGAAAGTCGCACAAATTCATTGAGGTTTTTTCTATTTCAAATACACCTCGTTCAATTTGCCCTATCGTGCTTACTTTGCTAGTTAATCGTTCTAATCTGTCTAAATTACTTTTCATAACATTTAAGATATTCGTTATGCGTTTTTGGGCTAAATCATCGATATGTTCAACTAAAAAGTCGCAATAACCTGTAAGAACAGTCAAAGGCGTTCTGAGTTCATGACTGGTCATCCAAACAAAGCTGTCACGTCGCTGTTCTAGTTCTTCTCTAGTCTTTTCTGCTTTCACACGATCAGTAATGTCTGTTGTAATAATTCCAAGCCCTTCCCCTACCTTGAAAGCTCGTAAGGAGTAGTATTTTTGTCTGATGCGAGGAGCAGAAGCAATATCATCGATATAATATGGATTTCCTGTCTTTAAAACTTCGATATATTGGTTGTACGTCTTAGTACCCTTTAATTTGGGAAAAATATCCAGAAGATTCATCCCTATTACTTTTTCTTTTGGTAACCCCAGCTCAGTCAAACCTGCTATGTTAATATCGATGATGTTTAAATCCGAATCAAGAAGAGTAAATCCATCGGTAGCCGATTCCATAAATTTTCGTAATCTTTCCTCTGTATCTCTTTTAGCTTTATCCATCTCCCTCCATTCTGTCAGGTCACGTAGGGTAGTAAGGAAAACTTTTTGATCTTCCAATTCCATCAGAGCAATATTATACAAGGCGTGATAGGGAGTTCCATCTTTTCGTTTGAGCTTTACCTCAAAATCTTTTATATATCCAGACTCCAATAAAATTCTGATTAATTTCCTCCGATCTTCTGGATTAACATAAGTATCACTAAGAGATACATTTTTAATCTCATCCGAAGTGTAACCCATTGTTTCTAAGATTCTTTGATTAGCTTCAAGCACACGGCCTTTAAGATTGGAAATACCAATTCCAATTGGCGCAGATTCAAAAAGAAGCCGATATTTTACTTCTGACTTTCTTAAAGCTTCTTCTGCTTGCTTTCTTTTGGTAATATCTTGAATTGTTCCATAAACACCCATTCGATTTTCCTTTTCACTAATAAACTTCGTAATATCTTCTTGAAGCCAGTGCACCGTCCCATATCTATCTATAATACGGTATTCTCTTCGATGTGATTCTTCAGAGGAAGAATAAAACTTAACAACATCATTCGCTATTCGTTGTATATCTTCAGGGTGGATTAAATCCTTGAAAACTAATTTTCCAGAAAAAAAATCATCCTCTGAATAACCTGTTATCTCTTTAACTTTCCCAAGGAAAAACTCCTGGGAATAATCTTCATATCCTTTAAAAGCAATACCTTGAAAATTTTCAATAAAAGACCGATACCTCTCCTCATTTTCTTTTAGAGCCTGTTCTATCTGTTTACGTTTGGTAATGTCTCGATTTACTGCGAGTGCAGCTATTGGCTTTCCAGTTCTATCTTTGACTAAAGCTACCGATGAAAGGATGTTAATAACCATTCCATCTTTTCTTCTCTGAATAACTTCGCCTTGCCAGACCCCTTCTCTCATGAAATCCTTTATCACATCTTCTCTTATATCATATGGATATTCCTGCTGCAATAGCTCTCCTACATTTTTTCCTAGGACTTCTTCTTCTTGCCAGCCATAGATGAGTTCAGCAGCCTTGTTCCAACTTGTGATGCGGAAGTCTAGGTCACTTGCAATCACTGCGTCTGAAACAAATTTCAACAGATTAGCTTGATATTGTAGCTGTTCCTCTGCTTGTTTCCGTTCAGTGATGTCTCTGACAATCGCTAGAACTGCCTCTTCCCCCTGATAATGAATCATTCCAAGGTTAAGCCCCACATCTAATGAACTACCATCTTTCATTATTAGTTTTGAATCATAGATAAGGGGAACTTCCTGACCAGCTAATCGTGCATAACGACGTTCCATAATTTTAGGAAGAACATCAGGATGAACTACCTGTGTATATGGTTTGTTTAGGAGTTCTTCAGGTTTATATCCAAGCATCTGAGCAAATCGCTGGTTGAGGAATGTAATATTATCACCTAATTTACCACCCTGAACAATTACAATTCCGTCTTGCGCACGCTCAACTAGGTTTCTATATTTAGTTTCACTTTCACATAATGCTTCTTCTGCTTGTTTTCTCTCAGTAATGTCCATGGCGGTTATAAGAGTTGCTCGTTTGCCTTCAAATTCAATGAGTTCTAATCGAGCATCTAACCACTTTTCATCCTCACTTTTAGTTATGATTTTCACAATAGCACTAGTGATTGGCGGAGATCTTCCAGTTTCTATAGCTTTACCTCCTTCAATTGCCATATTTTTGTAATCAGGATGGAGAAAGTCCAAGAACTTCATTGAAGATAGTTCGTACATTGAGTAACCTGTTATCTGTTCTGCTGCTGGATTAGCGTAACGACAATAATAGCCTTGATAGATCCATACAGGTTGAGGGAGCGTTTCAATAAAGGTTCGAAACTTATGTTCACTCTCTTTGAGAGACTCATCGATTTGTTTTCGCTCAGTAATATCCCTAAAGATCGCTAAACTTGAGATACTTCCATCTAAATTCCTTAAAGGCGTATCTATCATATCATAAGTCTTTTGATTTCTAGGTAAGGTTTTTTCACGGCGTATTGTTTCCCCACTAATAACTTTCGCCATTGTACACCATGAACATGCCTCAGTAAAATTATTAAAATAATCGTAACACTTTTTCCCTCCTAAAGGCCCAAATTCTTTCTCTGCAGCAGCATTAATGAACTGGATTTCATGCTGGGAGTCCACAATATATATTAGGTCATCAGTTGAGTTTAAGATTCTATAAAGATTTTCCCTTTCTCTCTGAAGCTGCTCTTCTGCTTGTTTCTGCAAAGTAATATCTCTACTAATAATTCCTAATCCTGTACCTACTTTGAAAGCTCTAACAGAAATGTACCTTTCTCCACGCTTAGGATGTAAAACTTTAAACTCCTCATCATACATTTTTTCTGTCTTCAAGATATCATATATTTGCGTATATCGCTCAATATACTCTATAGGGGAATTAAATATTGCTCTTTCACTTAAATCTGAAATATTCAACCCTATTATTTCTTCTCTATTAAAACTCCATTCTTTTGTTAAATTATTATTAACCTCAACTATATTTAATTCAGAATCAAGTAGAAGAAAGCTATCTGTAGCAGAGTCTATAAATCCTCTCAGCCTGTCCTCACTTTCTCGGAGTGCTATTTCCATTTTGATCCGATGTGTGATGTCTACTATTGAAACAATTAACCTTGCAAAAGACTGTTCGTATCCAGGAACAATAGTCATACTAACCAGAACATGAATCTTATCCCCCTTTAATGTATAATTAACTGTTTCAATTTCATATGCTTGTTTTCCTTCCGAAAGAATGATATCTTTAAATGCTGGGAACGATTCTTCTCCGAAGACAACTGATAAATCCTGAAGAAGATCTTCCTTCCGCTTCGCTTTATACAGTTTTAATGTGGCAGAGTTAATATCAAGTATTTTTACCTTTTTCAGTAATTTTTTAACTTCTTCTGTATGAATCTCAAAGTATTCTTGAAGATCTGTTATTCCATCTGAAATTAAATTGTCAATGTAATGTTTAACCTCGGAACCGTCTAACTCCCATAAGCTAATTGGAGACTCGTTAAACAACATCCGATATCTTTCTTCACTTCTTTTGAGCTTTTCTTTTGAAAGTTTATTTTCAGTTATGTCTTGCATGGTGGAAAGGATTACTTTTTGGCCTCCTTGCTCAACTATTTGAGCATTAAGTACAACGTAGTATTCTGAGCCATCACTTTTTTTACGTTGTACCTCCCAATCTTTAATTGTCTCTGATGTAAGTAATTTCTGAATAGCTATTTTGCGAATTTCTGGATCCACATAAGTGTCATTTAAATCAACTTGTGGAAGTTCATCTGAAGGATATCCCATAATTTCGGAAGTTTTTTGGTTAAAGGCGATTGGTTTTCCTTCAATAGTGGAAACTCCGATACTTATAGGAGCCGATTCAAAAAGAAGCCGATATTTTTCTTCTGACTCTTTTAGAGCTTCTTCTACCTTTTTCCTCTCTGTTATATCTCTAATTATGCTAATTAGTTTAAATTCGTCATCTTTTTCTATTATTCGGCCTGAAACTGACACTGGGATATAATGGCCATTTTTATGTTTAGCCCTATATTCAAAATTATATATTTGTTCTCCCGTGAATACTTTTTGAAAGAGTTCTAAGGCTTTACCCAAGTCATCGGGATGGATAAAATCAAATCCGTTTTTACCAATTTCCTCCTCTGGTTTATAGCCAAGAATATCAACAACTTGAGGGCTAATAAAAGTAAAGTTTCCCTCTGAATCTAATTCTGTAACAATATCAGAAAGATTATCAATTAAACTTCTATACTTCTCTTCACTCTCACGTAATGCTTCCTCGGCAAGAACACGATCAGTAATATCTTCAACACTCCCTTCATAACATATAATTACTCCTTTTGAATCCTTTACTACTCTAGCATTTTCCCTGATGTATATTGATGTTCCATCAGATTTTTTCAATTCAAATTCTAATCCTTGAACTTTTCCTTTAGTATTTATTTCCTTTAGAAAACGTTCTCGGTTATAATTTCGTCTGGTTGCTAGCTGATCAGGAGTAATGGATAATAGTTCTTCAAAAGAAGACAATCCAACCTGCTTGACAAATGTCTGGTTTGCTGCGAGAAATTTATTACCGGGTGTGTTCCTATATAAGCCAATTGGAATGTTTTCGAAAAGAGTTCGATATTTTTCTTCACTCTTTCGCAATTTATCTTCGGCTTCTTTCTGTTTTGTGATATCAGTCCAATAACCTACAATTTCAATGGATTTTCCCTGTGTATCGCGAATAAGAGAAGCTTCATCCATCATCCAAAGATAGGAGCCGTTTCTATGTTGAAAACGATAGATCTCCCGAACATGCTCCTTTTGTACTATATCCTTGAAGTGTTCTACTGATTTCTGTCTATCATCAGGATGGATATGGTTAATCCAAAAACTCGGATTATTTATAAAGTCCTGGACATCATAGCCAGTTATCTTCTTTACATTTTCGCTTATAAAAGTTGTTGGAAACTCATTCCGAAGTTCACAGGAATATATTATTGCTGGACTGGATTTCAGTAGATACTGGAGTCTTGTTTCTGTTTTAAGAAATCTTCTCTTTGTTTTTCTTTGATCAGCAATTGTTAATTCAATTTCTCTCTTTACATCATCTGGGATGTCGTATCTTTGTAAAAGAGGTTCAAGAGTCATCTTGTACACTGGTAAAATTATTATAATTTTATATTTTAAACATTGAGTTTTGCTATTTTCCTAGGATAAACTTGCAATTCAGTACATTTTAGGCCAAAATCAACTGGAAACCATAATATTTACTCTCGAAAGAAAAATTATAAACAAAAAAAACTAGGATCAAAATAAAAATATTTAACCTTTAGGAGTGGCAAAACGTAAATGATCGAAATAATACCAGAATTATGCATTAAATGTGGATATTGCGTTAAAACATGTCCCTCACTTATTTTTAAAATGAACCAAGACATTGTAAGGGTTAAGTTTGAAGAATATTGCATTCTATGCGGACACTGTATAGCCATTTGCCCTGAAAATGCCATTAGACATGACAAACTCGATTCCACGCAATTTCGAGAGATTCCAACTACTCAAAGAATCAGTCCTCAAGATTTGTATACTGTATTTCAAACAAGACGATCGATTAGGAATTTTGAAAAAAAGGCGATCCCTAGGGATTTAATAGAACAACTCATATCTGAAGCACGATATGCTCCAACAGCTAGCAATCTACAGAATGTTGAATATCTTATTCTTCAAGATCAAGCCATAGCTTCATTTGTGGCGAATGTGAGAAGTTTTTATGCTAATGTATTGAAAATCTTTGAATCATCGCAATTAAAAGATACTGTCACTTTACGACGGATTCGAAAGTGGAGTTATTGGCTAACAGAAGCTGATAAAGGGAGAGATGCTCTTTTTTATGATCCTCCAGTGATTATTGTGGTGTATACACCTGATGATGACTCATTAGCGTCATTAAATGTTGGATACGCTGTTGCTTACTTAATGTTGGCAGCACATGTGAACGGATTAGGAACCGTAAACATTGGTTACGCTGTTGAAGCAATTCGCCGAAAACCAAAGATAGCAGAAAAGTTAGGGATCTCAATAGAAAAGTACAAGGTTTTTGCAGTCCTATCAATGGGTTATCCTGTATATGAGTACTCTAAGATTCCCATCCGAAATCCTGTTTCCATTACATGGCAAAGTTAGATCAAAAAGAATGTGTGAAATATAAGCTATTAATTCTAGTGCAATCAGTCAAATTATAGAGTGAGATCAGTGAAAATGACGAAAATGGATAGAACTGACTATTTCGTTATCATAGTAGGAAAAGTTCATTTAAACGCTAAGAATCCAGCTCAAGTATTAGTAACATTCCCATCCACTACTTGAATCTTTTTTCTCATCGCAGTTAATCTATAGTGAATCTGCTTTTTCCTTGATGATACTAGTAATAAGTAAATTAACACAGTATCATATTGACATTACACTCTGTTGAGTTAAAAATACCCATAAATTCACATTATCTGTCTTAGAACACATTCAAGGTTTGATTAATTTTGCCACCCCGTAAAAGAAAGACATCATCGCGCAATAAGAAAAGTGAAGAGACTAATAATTCTGAAGAGACTAAAGTAATAACAACACCTCCTAACACTGATAATATAAGCTCCTCCCCAATAGTGTCGAAAGATAAGAATGCGGGAATAAACGATATTAACGATCTTCCAGGTATAGGGCCAGCTACTGCCAAGAAACTTCAAGATTCTGGCTTTGGAACCTTAGAATCCCTTGCAACAGTCAGTATTGGGGAATTAGTTGCAGTGGGGAATCTAGGTGAAGCAACATCGCGGAAAATAATTCAAGCAGCCAGAGATGCCTTGGATTTTGGATTTACAACGGCCGAGGAAGTACTAGAACGCCGGCGGAACATGTTAAAAATCACAACGGGTTCTGCTTCATTAGATGATCTATTTGGAGGTGGTGTAGAAACTGGTTCAATGACAGAATTTTATGGAGAATACCGAACTGGAAAGACCCAGATTGCCCATCAACTTTGTATTACAGCTCAGCTTCCTCGTGAGATGGGTGGTTTGAATACCGACGATAAAAATCCTATAAAAGTAGTTTATATCGATACTGAAGGAACTTTCCGTCCTGAACGAATCCTTGATATGAGTAAGCGCTGGGAAGGGGATCTAGATATCAAACGAGTCTTGAAAAACATCATGCATGGCAGAGCCTACAATAGTGACCATCAAATGGTTTTAGCTGAGAAGGTTGCTAAAGATAGTCAAACAGAAACGATTGGATTACTTATTGTGGACTCTCTCATTTCACATTTCCGTGCAGAATATGTCGGAAGGGGAACACTTGCTGGTAGGCAACAGAAGCTGAACCAACACATTCATACACTTCTTAAAATTGCTGAGGTTGGTAATTTGGCAGTTATCGTCACTAATCAGGTTCATTCGAAACCTGATATGTTCTTTGGCGATCCCACTGCGCCAGTCGGGGGGAATATTGTCGCTCATGCAAGTCACACTCGAGTTTATCTCCGAAAGTCCAAAGGTGAACGACGAATTGCCAGAATTGCTGATTCACCCCTACTTCCAGAAAATGAGACTGTTTTTGCAATAACTGGAGATGGAATAACTGATGTTGGGTAATTTCCACCTATTTCTCCTTATTTTACTTATGGGTTTGGTTTTACTCAGTTTAGATATGTTAGTTTCATTGTTTCTTTGAGATAGAGTTTTATTTGCTCGTTAAAAGATTTCTTTTTCCATTCAATTTTCCCTTTCCGATAACTTATTTATTTGTTATAGCGCCTTTACTGATTTATATAAATCAGATCAGGATTGTCTGGAAATTATGACAATATATTCATTCATTATTACAGGCCCAAAGGATGCAGGAAAGTCCACCTTATGTTGGCAGGTGTTAGAATATCTTAATCAACTGCCTGTATCAAAAGGTGGAGTAATCACATTGCAAAATGATAAGAAATGGTTCTATTTAATTGCTGAAAGAGCTAAAATTTCATTTGAAGCCAATGAATCTGATGAATTTATACCAATAGGTCATTTTCGTATTCATAAGGCCAATCTTAAGCGTACAATCACCAGTATTCAAACGAGCTTAGGTACTGACTATCTCTTTATTGATGAAATCGGTCCCTTAGAGCTTCAGGGAAGTGGTTACTTTCCAGTGTTGAAAGCAGTATTATCACGTGAACATGGAAACATTCTTGTGGTTAGAGAAATGATCTTAACGGAATTTTTAACTCAATTTCCACAGACCAAGAATTACAGAATTGTTGCAGTACAGAATCGTAAAACAAGATCACCCCTCGACAGCATTAAAAAATACATTAACCAATCAATTATCTCAGTCTCATGACATTTTAAGAGACTATTCTATATGTAAAAGGTCATTTTGGAATCTTAATAATCATTACCTATCTTTTCATATCATAGGAGAAATAGAAATGACAAAAGAAGAGTATATTGGTGCGATTGATCAAGGAACCACTGGTACACGATTTATGGTGTTTAATAAGCATAGTAACCTTATTGGGTCTCATTACAAGGAACACGAACAGATTTTTCCACAGCTAGGATGGGTTGAGCATGATCCTCTAGCTATTTGGACTAATACCCAATTAGTAATTAGAGAAACTCTCAAAAAGACTCATCTTACTCTTAAAGATCTGATTGCGATTGGTGTGACCAATCAGCGTGAAACAACGATCGTTTGGAATCGTACAACTGGACTACCAATTCATAATGCAGTTGTTTGGCAATGTGTACGAACTACTGAAATTTGTGAGGAACTCAAAAGACAGGATATAGAACCACTTATTAAAGAACGAACTGGTCTGGTTATAGCCACATATTTCTCTGGTCCTAAGATTCGGTGGTTATTAAACAATGTACCAGGAGCTCATTCAAAAGCTGAGAAAGGAGAGTTACTTTTTGGGAATATTGATACGTGGTTAATCTGGAATCTTACAGGAGGCACTAATGGTGGTGTACACGTAACCGATGTTTCAAATGCTTCTCGAACCATGTTGATGAATTTAAAAACACTTGATTGGGATGATGAATTAATAGAGCAGTTATCAATACCTAGATCAGTACTTCCAGCAATTAGACCATCAAGTGACCCTGAACTGTATGGTCATATAGCCGTAAAAGGAATGGAAGGTAGCCCTCCCATCTCTGGGGATCTTGGAGATCAACAGGCAGCGTTATTTGGTCAAACATGTTTTGATCCTGGAAATGCAAAGAATACCTATGGAACTGGTAACTTCCTCTTATTAAATACAGGGAAGACGATTGTACACTCTAATTCAGGACTTCTCACAACTGTTGCTTATGGACTTAAAAAAGAAAATTATTACGCGTTAGAAGGTAGTATTGCAATTAGTGGAGCCGCTATACAGTGGCTACGAGATCAATTACAACTTTTTTCATCTGCTTCTGAATCAGAAGATTTAGCAGCTTCTGTTGCTGATAATGGGGGAGTGTATTTTGTTCCCGCTTTTGTAGGCTTATTTGCACCACATTGGGATACTACAGCTCGTGGGACTCTAGTTGGACTTACTAGGGGAAGTAATCGTGGTCATATCACTCGAGCAGTCCTAGAATCCATTGCTTTCCAATCTTTTGATGTTTTCCGTGCTATGGAGATAGATAGTGGGATTAAATTGCAGAGTTTACGAGTAGACGGGGGGGCTTCCAAGAATAATCTACTGATGCAAATCCAAGCTGATTTGTTGAACATAGAATGTATACGTCCTAAAATTGAAGAAACAACAGCTCTTGGAGCTGTATATGCTGCCGGGCTTGCTGTAGACTTTTGGAAGAATATAGATGAATTAAGAGAAAAATGGGAAATTGATCGTGTTTTTAAACCCCATATAGACGAAGAACGAAGAACAGAAATGATACACTACTGGAATAAAGCAATAAGTAAAGCCAGAGGATGGATTGATACTTAAAACCTATTGTTTTATTTCTCTTCGGCAAGAAAAAGGTGGATAGATCTCTCCATCTCAAGTAATGTTTCATAAATAGCATCTGGTTCATTTTCAAGTAAAATTTCAGGAGTGGAATAACCTGCGGCGAATGCGAACGTAGTAATTCCAATTGTTTTTCCTGCAATAATATCCCCCCCTAAGTCTCCTATCATCGCACAGCTCCGAGGTGTGCTTGTTAGATTAAATTTCCGAAGAAAATATACAAATCCTTCCTCCTTGTGTTTTCCAAATTCCCCCGAGGCTAAAATACAGTCTTCTGGAAAGTAATTTATACCTTTGAGATGCTTATTCAGAAATATGTTTATTTTTTTTCGTGGTGAATCACTTACAATAGCTAATTTGATTCCAGTAGAATGTAATCGCTTTAGAGCTAATATCGTATCTTTTGTTGGTTGAGCTGAAGAAAATTGTTTTGATTGATTCCGTCCTACAAAAAACATGGCTCTCAAAGATTTAATGTAACTAAATCCTAAAGCTCGTGAAACTTGATAAAGGCCCATTACTATTTTCCATTTTACGTTTCTTTCCTGTGAGGTGAGCTTAGAGAATATTAACTCATCTGCTTTAGAGAATACACGAACAAGATCCACTTGAAGATATTCTGCTAACATCCCAAAGTAATATTGCTTAGTATCAACAAGTGTTCCATCAAAATCAAATATTATTGCTTTTATTGGGATATAAACTACTTGGGGCATGAGCTAACTGTCCATGCGGTAACTAGCTTAACTTTTTTAGATAAATAGAAACACTTTATCTCATTTCTCTTTTTTCACTGAATGGAAATTTCTTATTATCTATCTTATTTACCAAATCCACGCTGATAAATTTCCTTTTTGTGTGTGTTTAATGAGGTTTTCTTTTGAAATTTAATCTGAGCGATCCTTTAGCTGGTTTACTCCCCCCTAAAACAAAAATTTGTGATTCTCATATTCATATTTGGGACGCTAATGCGTTTAACGAACTTGAAAAATGGGGTCAACTTTATGGCGTCAGGAAATATATGGGTATTGCCCAACCTGAAGTGAAGAAAACTCTGGAACAGAATGGAAAAGCTGCTGAAATTATATTTGCATATTATTTACCTATGCAAGCTTTTGCTGAAAAAAAACCCGAACCAATAATAGAAGCTGTTGATGAAGCTCATAGTCTGAATTATACCCTCACCAAAACGTGGTTCGGCCCAAGACAAATAGATTTCTTTAATACAGAGAAGCTTGTTTCTATTTCGGATCCTATTTTTGACCCTGTTTTTACTCGAATTGAAGATTATGGTCTTCCATTAGATATTCATGTGGCTGATCCTGACATATGGTACGAAACAAAGTATCAGGATGCTGCACGGTATAACACAAAATCTCAAGTAGTCAACGATTTTATAGCTGTTTTAGAAAGACACCCCTCTCTTAAAGTGATAAGTGTTCACTTTGGGAGCTTACCTGAAATCCAAAATTTAGCCCAATTAGAGAAGCTCTTTATGAGATTTCCTAATTTATATGTAGATACGGCTTCTACAAAATGGATTATACGTGAGCTGGGGAAAGATATTCAGAAAGCTCGTGATTTCATTATCCGTTACCAGGATAGAATTCTTTTTGCTACTGACTTGTCTGTGGGATGGGGTGATCATCCAGAAGATTATTTTGCGACTCGTTACTGGGCACAGCGTGTATTTTGGGAGAGCAATGTTAAAGTTGAGTTACCTTTTTCAGATGAGGACAATCCTAATCCTCCTACTTTCATTAATGGACTTAATCTTCCTCAGTCCGTCCTTAAACGATTTTATTGGCAAAATGCACGAGATTTTTTTGATTTAAACTAATAGACCCCAATAATTATTAGTCATAACAGGATCTTATAATAAACAAAAATTATTTGTATTGAATTATCCTTTACAGAACTAAGTATCAAAATTATTAAGAGCCAAATTCCAATGAAAACAAAATTTAGTGTGATTCAAGTAGGATTAGGGGCTATAGGGCAGCAAATATCGAAGTTGTTAATCGAACGTGAGAATATAGATTTAATTGGAGTAGTTGATATTAATCCAAATCTTGTGGACAAGGAGTTAATTGAAATATTAGATTTATCAAGTGGGCCAAAACTTAGGATTCAATCAGATCTAAAAAAGCTTTTAAATCAGAAACAGGCTGATGTTGTGATAATTTTGACATCTTCTTCTTTGGAGAAGGTTTCAACAATCATTATAGAAGCAATAAATGCTGGTAGTAATGTCATTTCTATATGTGAAGAGTTGTCTTATCCCTTTGAGTATTTTCCGAAGCTTTCTAACGAAATCGATGAGCTTGCTAAGGCAAAAAATGTATCCGTAGTGGGAACAGGCATTAATCCAGGATTTTTAATGGATTTATTACCTATTGTGCTAACAGCTCCCTGTCAAACTGTTCAGAAGATGTCAATAACACGGATGATGAACTCTGCAAATAGACGTTTTCCTTTCCAAGAAAAAATCGGAACAGGTCTTTCGCTTGAGGAGTTTAGGCAAAAAATTGACAATAAGGAAATCACTGGTCATGTTGGTTTAACCCAGTCTATGCAGATGATTATGTCTGCTTTAGGTATGACTAGTGACGAAATCATTGAATTTCCTCCAAGAGCAGTCATAGCAGAGAGGGATATTACAACTTCTTATTGCACTATACCAAAAGGATTTGTGAGTGGCCTCCAGAGTAAAGCAGTGGCTAAGAAAAGAGACGCAGATCTGATCATTTTAGATTTTATTGCTTATGCTGGTGATCATGAGGAATTTGATAACATTATTATTGAAGGAACACCACATATATCTCAAAAAATTGAGGGTGGAGTACATGGGGATTTGGGTACTGTTGCAATGGTTGTCAACTTAATTCCAAGGATTTTCCTAGCAAATCCAGGATTGTTGACAATGAAGGACCTACCAGTACCGTGTAACACAGAGGGAATTTGGAAAGAAATTAAATAACTTTGATAAAGTTCGATATTTCCTGATTACTAAATAATTATACAAAAATAATAGGTGGTTATTGATGAGTACCAAGATCATAGCAGATATTACTACATTTCCAGTAGGAGTAGGAACTAGTTTAAGTAAATTCGTGAGAGAAGCAGCAAAAGAGATTGATAATTACAAAGGAATAAAAGTTATCCATCATCCTATGGGTACAGTTATTGAAGCTGATTCTCTAGAACAAATTTTTGATGTGACTAGGCTTGCTCATGAAGCCATTCTGAAAGCTGGTGCATTACGAGTTTTAACTCAACTACGTATCGATGATCGTAAAGACAAACCAAGAAAGATGGAAGACAAAGTGGCTGCTATCTCTAACAAATGAAAAGTGAATAGATTTGCAATGATTGCTCAATAAGCACGAGAAAACGTAATCATAACTGTAAATTATCAAATACAATAAAGATTGTTTGTGGCACAAAGTATTCTCTCAGGAAAAAACTACTCGAGATTTTTAAAGCTTTAGTGTATCTTTCCTTCTTAGAACTGTAATTGTGAGGATTATATGTCAAAACACCCTCAATAACAATGAAAACATTCAAAAGTTCAAATAGAAAGGAAGTAGTTTTATCTAGTAAAAGGTCTTAATGAAGAAAAGAAATTTCATCTCTCTTACTTGAAATGAAACTAATCTAAGTTAAGTAGGGAAAAAGCTAAATAAGGGAATCACATGAAAAAAGGAGTAATCTGGAGTATCTGTTTTGGTTTACTCTTCTTGATGCCTTTTTTATTAATTTTATTTTCTGATTTTTGGCTTGGTGTCTTTATTCCCCCTGCATTTTCTCTTGAAAATATCATTTACATTCTATTACTAATTTTCTTATCATTCTTAGCTATTGGATTAATTATTTGGCGTAAAACATCTAGGGAATCCAGAAAAGTAGAGTCAATAAAACAATTCGAACCAAGGGCTATAGAGATGGGGCTTTGCTTGGGTTCGATCACTGACGATGGATTGAGTATCCGAGGAAAAACTAAATCTTGTCCATTTAATGAATCAGTTATTCAATCAATGCTGGAATATTGTGCAGTTCTCTATCAACATGGAGAAATTGAAACTATATACGGGCCTTTTCCTTTAACTAGTATAAGGATGGGGGAAAAGAAACAAGGCTTACCAGAAGAAGAAATGCATTTTATTTCTTTTGGATTCCAGGTAATAGATCCTACAGTAAAGGATACGAGAATGAAAATTCCAAGTGGGGGTGTTCTTGCGGTTCTATTGTTATACTATCCGAAAAAATACGAGTCATTGATAATAATGCGAAAAAAACATCTTATCAACTTATTTAAATCGATGATGGGTACTATTTCAGATATTTCTGTTTTTAATCCTGAAAAACTTGACCATATTGAAAATGATATCCGAGTTCTCTCATTTTTCTAAAAACCAATTTTCTCATGACATTAATAATCAGGATCAGTTATAAATCTGATAGAATATAATTTTAGGTGTAATAGGGTTCTATAAACTCAGATTGTTCTGAAAATAGTATTTACAATACAATTTAATACAAAGTAGTGAAATATCAATCATTGGACTACTAGAAAAAATTTAACAATATTAAATTCTAATCATTTGATATATGGGAAAATAATGAAAAAAAGAATCTTTTTGTGGAATATTAGCTTTGTTATACTAATAATTTCTACATTGAGTCTAATTTCTAGTATCGATATGAACGATATTCAAACGAAACATCATTCTACATCTTACTATTATGATCAGTTAGTTGGACTAAGATCCAAAGATAATACCCTTTTTTCAAGGTATCTCTATGATACTTTAGAAACTGTGGAACATGAACCCATAAGTATTGATAGTAATAATGATTTTGATAAGTTGGCCACTACAGAGAATTGGAGGGGGAATGGAACAATAACAAATCCTTATATTATTAAGGGGTATAATTTCACTAATATTGGGGATTCAATCAAAATAAACAATTCAGACATGTGTTTTCAAATAAAAAAATGCTTTTTTAATGGAAAAGGGAAAGGAATTGGTATTTTATTTAACAATGTTTCAAACGGATATATCACCAATAATACCTTCTTCAATAACGAAGTTGGAATCCAATTGGATTACTTTTCTAAAAAGAATATAATATCAGAAAACCTGATTTCCAATAATAGTCATTACGGTATTGAAATAGGGGAAGACTCAGAGCTAAATATCATAAAACTGAATGATTTCTCTGAGAACAATAATTATAACTGTCAGGCTAATGACAATGGATTTTGTAATAAATTTGCTTTTAATTTCTGGAGTGATTGGATCGAATTTGATGTTGATGCTGATGGTATCATTGATGAATCGTACTCAATTACTGGATCTGCTAATAACAACGATACTTACCCCTTAAGTAATCCGAATCCTCCTCAAAAACACCTATTAACAGACCCGATAATCATAAATCCAATCAATAAGGAAAAATTGAAAGGAAAAGTTCTCATTCAATGGATAGAAGCAATTGATTCATTTAAATATGATATTATATACTCTCTGCATTTTTCTAAGGATCAAAGAATTTGGAAACATCTAATATCAGATCTTCGGACGAATAGTTACATTTTTGACACAATGATGGTCGAGGATGGTTCTAGCTATTGTATAAGGGTTCAAGCATCATGTTTGGAGAATGATATAACAAGTACTGCCTTTTTTGGGCCTTTTTCAGTACAAAATATCTTTACACCTTTATTTCGGTTCATTTTCGCACTGTTCGTAATTATAATTGTAGTAAGTTTACTTTTTGGAGTCCTTCTATGGCGAAAACGAGTAAGTTCTCCAAGGAAACTATTATTGAAGCAAGTTGACAAGCAAAAAATAAGACTAGGATTATGTTTTGGATCATTCACAGATAAAGGATTGATTATTCAGGGAAAAAATGAGAACTGTCCTTTTAGTAACCATCAACTTCAATCTATGTTAGAGTATAGTGCTGTGCTATACCAATATGGAAAAGAAGGTGAAATGTATGGACCATTTCCTCTTACAAGTTTAAAAGAAGAAGAAAAGACTATTACAGTTCTACAAGAAGGTTGGAATTTTGTATCATATTGGATTAAAGTTATAGATGACTCAATTGAAGATTTAAGAGTTATAAAACATATGGGGGAAGTTCCTGCAGCTTTGTTGTTGTTTTATTCCAAACAATTCGACTCTATAATAATGTTGTATAAAAAAGACATTTGTGACACATTAAATTTAATATTAAGAAAATACTCAAAAGTTTCAGAAATCACACCTGATTTGCTTAATCAAGTTGAGAAACAGATATTAAGTTTTATTTTATCGTAAAGAAAAGAGAATAACGAGACTTGGTTAAAAAAACAATTCCAATCATATCTGGAAAAAAAATGGTATTTAAATAATGAAAATCGGGAGGGGAATAAATCTACAAGAATTGGCTTTCCTTCTTTGTTTCATTCAAATTATGGATATCACAAAGATTCTTAAATTATTACCAAGTTCAACAGAGCCAAATTGATCTAAGCCCGTTTTATAAGATGGCATTAGTTTTAGCTTTTGAAAATATTGTTGCTTTATTAACAGTACCATTTTTAGCCATTGTTCCGATAGTTTCATTATACAGATATCTGAAGCAAAAACATCCTCATTTTCTCTATTTGGCGCTAGATTGGGGAGGATTGTTTTTTTGGATGGGACTTACAACTATATCCACTATCTTACTCTTATCAGAAATCGATGTGCCATTCCCATTTTTTCAAATGACTTTGGCAACTTTCCTTGGATATATTGGTTACTTTGTTTTGCTACCTAGTACTTTGTTCCTACTGTTATTTGTCGATTATATTAATCGAACATCTGTTGATCCAATAAAAACTACAATTTTAGGCTTAATTGTAGCTACAGTCTTAATTTATGCTTTAGTACCAGGTCAAGCAGCGAAAGATGTTATCGTACATACTTATTACGCTGCAGCTATGTTATATTCCTTTAGATCCTTATTATGGACTTATTATGCTGTTAAACTCTCTATCAACAGTCCCCAAAATTTAGAACGATACTCAATTATGGTGTTGGTAGGAACCATCTTCATGGGGATCATTCCTTCTATTAACATCATTACTACATTTATCCCCCCTGGATTGGGTATTAATGAAATATTGTTCTTGATTGGAATAATATTGATGGCGATTCCATTTACATTTCAACCTCAAATATTTTTTCTTTTACCTTATAAGACGTCTAGATTAGCTGTTTTCAACAATGAGGGTATACTTCTTTTTTCTCATCGTTGGATAAGTACTCAAGATACTCCCACAGGTGAAGCGTTTTTCTCAGAAGAAACTGAAGGAATTAGCACCATTTTAAAAGAGTCTTTACACTACCCAAATGTTCGGGAGATCCACCTCGATAAATCAATACTAGTCATTAACCATAAGAGTGAATTCTCTTTTGTATTAGTTACTGTCAAAACGTCAAAATTACTTATAAATACTCTTGAGAGTTTTTCGGAGAAGTTTGTTGATAGGTTTGAAGCTGTTCTTCCCGAAGCGATTATTAAGGAAGAAGATTATAAAGAAGCTACCACCTTAATCTCAGAATGTTTTCAGTTTGTACCAACATACACTTGAAGGCTGTTTCATAACATCTGTAAATGAAATATCCTTTTCTTAGAAAAAGGAATATATATTCATTTCTTATAAGTTTTTTATAATACAAATTATAAAAGAGAATAAGTTTAAATATCTACCAAATTTAAGTCTTTATCTTATTCGAAGTATTATAATTATTTTCTCTTTAATTTTCTTTTTATTTTAGAGACTATATCATTTCTTTTCAAATATAAAGCTTTAGGATTAGTTTTAATAGAAAATTTAACTGATATTTTAAGAATAAAGTTTTTTACACGGTAATTTTATAATTCTAAGAATATTATGGACATTTTATATAATAATTAGAAGCGCAACATTTTTATAACATACAAAATATATATATTGAATAAGGGGAGGCTGGAGGAGGAAGGGCACCCAACTTCCTGTCACCAGTTCTGTATTAATAAAATTATCTTGTTGCATTAATGAATATAGAAATGCGTTGTAACTGTTTAGTGTCAAATTTCGCAATTTATGCGATGGTAATCACATTTAAATTCCATTATTCAAGAACGACAGAAGAAGAAGACCGCTATTTTCCGTCGTTCTAGGTTTTCTTTGGCGATGATTGTTATCCCTTTAAAATAAGGATTCGATACATTTTATTAGAATTTTCCTTGAAATTCCCTTAATATCGATTCTGCCTTTTCTTCATCATTGTTGATGGTTTGTTCACTGTTACTTTGCTCAATTCGTTGAGGTTGTATTACTGCTTCAGCTTCATTTCGGTGACTGGCAATCATCTCTAATATATCTAACATTCCTTCTCCAGTCTTTGCACTGCATTGAATTGGAATCGTGACATTATTTAGATGAGTCGGGATTTTCTGTACTAGATCTATTTTGTTGGCAGTTAAAACAGTCATTTGTGCGATTTGGGGGTAATTGCCTTCATATTCCTCAATAAAATCCACATACTCACTGTAGTCCTTTTCTTTAGTTACATCGATAACAAAGAAGATATTTACAGGATTTTGATCAATAGCATCCTTCCAATAATGCCTAAAAGTAGATTGTCCTCCAATTTCAATTATTCTTACTTTTGCTACGTTTTCTTCGGAAAATCCTAACGTCGGTTCCTGATGTTCGAATTTTCCTGTCACAAGGCGTCTTAAAATACTGGTTTTACCAGCAGAGCTAGGTCCAATAAATAAAACAAACCCTTTAATCAAGCGTAGAAAATCAGATAGCAGTAGAATTCCTCCAATTCGCCTTAAAAATATCCAGTACTGATGAGGTGAACCGTGGTGCGATATTATAATAAGGAATAGATCTAGGTTGGGACGGAAGGACTAAACAACCATGATTACCAAAGATAATGAAATCACGGTTCATATAATCCCGGCTAATACGGCCTTTGAGAGGACGTATCTCAAATTGGGAAGTGTCTATTGTTTTCGGAAGCTTAATACTCTTATTAGAAAGTATCATCACTTTATGGTTTTGAGAGAAGTTATTACGTGTAACAATCAAATCTACAACGCCATTAGTCCCATTATTATGACGATAGACTGCATTGTCAATGACTCTGATCATTGAATAGTGCTTTAAACAAGTCTCTATTCGTATTTTTAATTCAGAAGGATAGTTGAGAAGTTGATGAGGAATAATTGATTCGTATTCATCTGACATAAAAGAGCCTAACTTCAACAAGAGTTCCCTATAATATGTGTATAATGATTCTAGGTATACTAAACGATGTTTCACAAATAGTTTTAATGGAAGTCGGGGTTGAATAAACATCGCTTTCTTCTGATGTTTCTTGTAGATGATGTGAAAAATTTCAGGACGAGAAGTAATGATCGCATCTTTCTTCCTTCTATCCCTTTCCTGTTCATCTATGGATCCAAATTTAGAATCCTCAGGATCAATCATTTGGTATAGTTTATTTCTTGCAATTCTCTGATGGAGATAAATATATGCAATCATCTTAGCTAAAATCTCTTCAGTATCATATAAAATCTGAATTGCTTTTATGAAGGTGTCTTCAACCAGCTGCATATTCTTAATGTCAGATGCTTGTTGGAGAAATTTGGCGGCATTTCGTTGTACTTCTAATCGCTTTCTTAGCTGAATATCCAAGTCATCTTGAGTCAATAGAAGAACGAGCGCCATTGGCATTAGCTCTGTGTTTTTTCGAATATATCCCTTTTTCACGAGTTCATCTACTCTAATACTAACAGTAGGTTGAGCAATGCCGATAAGATTTGTCAAGACATTCAAAGTGGTGTAACCACCAAGTCTAAACATCAAAGCAAGGATTCGTGAGTGTTGCTCATTGATGTTGTCCTCGAGGATATCAATAAAAAGGGGTTCGAATGTCACAGTTTCGTTAGTAACAGTTGCTAAGCCAACCATTGCATTTCAGCTATGAATGAAGTATTTTCGAGTATTCATTTACTAGAGTGATTTATACCTTATAAATTTATTTATGAAATTTTTACAGTATTGTTATATATAGGAATGTGATATTTATAACTAATAATAAAGATCCAACATTTAAGTATATAATAAATACAAATGTGTAATATGATAAACATCTTGATATGAAATTCTTTGAATTAATATGTTTTGGAGAAAAGTTTTCATTCTAAAAGGTTTTCAATTGAGGAAATTGTGTTATTAGGTAATCTAAATGATGAATATACATTATTTGGATGATTAATATTATAAACTTTTTCGATAAACTTTTATAACATTAAGATTATTCTTCACACAATGCTTTAGCTGTTTCAATATGCTTATTTATGGAGATTTTAACAACAATACTCCCTGGGGAGCAGAAAAATGCTCCTTATACAGTTTAAATTGCAATATTACTTGTTAATAGAAAAGAAAGTGAAAAAGAACAAGAATTTGTAACTGGAATTGGAGAAAAAAAAATGAATAAAACAAGAATAATTTTGCTATTTTTCCTTTTAATATTTGGGACATATACTGTTTTTTTGAATGTTCCAGTTAGTGCTGCTAATACAGCACCATGGGAAGGAAAAGGGCGAGAATGGTATTATAACAACCTTGATGCCTATGATCGGCAAAAAATTCGACAGGCAATAGATTATTGTATTCCCCGTCAGACGATCATTGATGGGTTGCATCATGGATTCGCAGTACCAATTGCCTCCCCTATCGGGGTGAATTTCGAAGGAGTATATGAGGCAAGTATCCAAGTGAGGGAATATAGTACCTCAAAGGCTAGAGCACTTTTGGAGGAAGTTTTTGGTTTAAAATACGAGGAATATATAGAATGGACCAATGCTACCCACACAAATGTACCTTATTTCAAAATGACCCTTGTTTGTCCAACTACGAACACTGCTAGGAGTCAATGGGCATCACTGATCTGTTATGCACTGAATAATGTTGGTATTGATGCATCAATAGATTGGTGGAACTGGAATATACTTATGCCCCGTTTATTCCTTGATCCAGTCGGTACTGGTTATGATTATGATCACGGCGGTTATGATATGTTTTTTGTTGGTTATGATGCTTCCCCTGATCCAACATATAACGAATATTATGATAAAGATCACTTTCCTCCAGGACCTAATTGTTACTGGATTGAGGATGGGGCTCCAACCTCTGGTAAATGGGCGGATAAGGCATACCCAAATGTGACTGCGTTATGGACGGACATTTATGCGGAACCTGACCCTGGTGAACGAGTCAAACTCCTGAAAGAATATCAACAATGGTATTATGATCAAGTGCCTACAGCTATCATTCGACAGGAAATTGATGTTTTTGCCATGGATATAAATGCAGCAGGATTTGATCTATTTCATGGTTTTAGACAAAATCTTGCTAACCTATCAATTACTGGTCAAACCTCAGCTATTATCGCACAACCAGGAGACTATATTGACCTTAATCCTCTGATGTCTAATAGTTATTATGATTTCATCATTCTTGACAACATCTTTTGTCGTCTCTCTAGGCGAAGAGGTAATTACAATCTCACTCATGCGATTCCATGGCTAGCTAAATCTTGGGCTCATAGTGAAGACTACTTAACATGGGCAGTTACTATCCGAGACGGAGTTAAATGGACTGATGGCACATCCGTAACCGCTGATGATGTCCTCTTTACCTATCAGGCTGCTTTAGATGAAGATGTCTGGGGTCCAAACCGAGGTACATTACTCAATATTGTGGGTGATGCTAGCAATATTCAGAAAACGGGTGATATGGAAATCACGTTCACTTTACCCAAGTTCTATCCTTATGTGGAAACCGTCTTATTTGGTAACATACCTATCTTACAAAAAGCTGAAATGGAAAAAACTCCATTTTGGGAATGGAAAACTGATGATACAAATACCAAACATCCTCCAATAGGTTGTGGAGCTTACATGTTTGATTCATATCCTGATGCAGACACCATTTTCATCAAAGTTAATCCTTTTTATGATCCGACTATCATGGGTCATGATCCTCATATGTTAGGCGGTGGTAACTGGCTTCCAACACCCAGTTTATCGCCAGTCACTTACAAGGTGGTGAAAGAGGCTACCACTGCAGTTGCAGGTCTTAAAGACGGAACTTACGACTTCATTGATAGTCGACTAGGGATTCAGGCACAATCTTGGGAAATAAATCAGTCCACTTGGGCGAAGGTTCTCCGAGGGTACGAATGGGGGTATCAAGAAATGGGTATCAATCACTACAATCCTATCTTTGGAATGAATGCCCACGATCCCCGAGAGATGTACCCTGCAGACCCCTTTCGAAGCACCGTGACTGTAACAGAAACTGTGACTTCAGTAGTTGAAACAACTAAATCAAAGACAGAAGAAACAGATGAAACTTATGCATTGCCATCAATCTCACCAGGTATGACTGGAATCATGGTTGTTTTCTCCATCATATCCATTCTAACATTGAAAAAGATGAAAAGATAAGTCAAATAGTCTCGTTGTCTTTCTTCCCCTTTCTTTTTTTCTAGAGTAGAAATGTATGTTAGAGCTAGAAAAAAAGATATAGGGTCTCCTTCAATATATTATGAAATTTCTATCAGTATTCGTTTCAGTGATTTAGAATACTTCTTTAAGGCTTCTCTCCCTTCTTTTGTAATGTAAATGACCGTTCTGGGTCGATAATTCACAAATGTTTTTTCTCTAACAATAAAGCCCTCTGTATCAAGTTTTGTCAAATGAGTGTTTAAATTTCCAGATGTTACACCTAGTCCTTTTTGAATTACACTAAAAGTAAGAGAAGAGTTCAAATGAAGTAGCATCAGTATTCCTAAACGTACTGGTTCGTGTAGAGTTGAGTTTAACTCACCAATAAGGGTTTCTATGGAAACTGGTCTCTCCTTCATCTAATCAGCTTTCCTATAGTTATTTTTAGCTTCTTGTGGTGATATACCAACTTTCCAGTAACTAATCATGCTAGCTCCAATCAAAACGACACCAAAAATGTTACAAAAGAGAAACATTGCTAATTCGCTACTAAACGGATAAAAAATCATTGAGGAAATTATACCAAGTACTAACCCAAATATTCCGAATGCTAAAAACCCTAATTGTATCTCCTTATTTCTCGTTTCTAAGAATAAAATTCTACTAGCGAGCAGGAAACCAAGACATATCATTGTACCCCATATAATTGGGATGAATTGGGAATCAGGAGCATCTATTGAACCAATTAACAACACTAACACATGTGTAAGAATGAATAATCCTATTGTTATAGCCCCTATGTTTCGGTACGCTTTATTCCAATTAATAAAGCCTGGAGAAATTCCAGTGGTAAATATGATGATGCCAATGAGGGGTATAAGATAAATAAGCCATAATCCTAAAAATAGAACTGGTTCAGCGATAGAGGTTAAACCAAGAATGAAGAAAGTGGAATCTACAAACAAGAAATGGTAACATACATATTCAATCCAGCCTCCAATAATAGCAATAAATCCAGCAAGGCATAAGAATAACAAAAGCCTGTTGTATTCCATCTTTTTCTCAAATGCTACTATCTTATCCAAAATTTCAAGAGTCGGCTGTAAATCAGACAATAAATCCATATTTATCACACTATAAATTCCAATTTGATTTTAATTAAGTGAATTTCTCGTTAATCAGGCAAATCTTAGGATTAATTTGTTTGTTTCCACCACAAAGTATTTTCTCGGGGAAAACTTCATCAGATTTTTTAAAGATCTTTTTTGCGAAATAAACCATGTCTAATAATCGCATTATAAAATGGTTTAGTCTTCATTGTTGTAATAAAGCTTTCCTTCACAATTCAAAGAGAACAAATAAAACTAATCAGGTTCAATCAAAAACAGTTGATTTGTATATTTATAATACTAGATTGTCTGTCTGTAGCAATTCTCTAGAATCATGTCCATTATCTAGAAAAATTTCAACTTTTAAAGCTGGATCTTTGAAAATTTTTGTTTCTACAATTTTATATTTTCAGAAATCGACAATCACAATGTTTTATAATTATATTTTTCATGGAAAATTTTATATAACATAAAAATAGAGTAATTTAAAATCTGATATACTTAAAAGAGAGTCTAAAAAATATCAAGAAAAGATTTTGTCTCTAACACAGGTCTGTATTAAGAGTAGTAAAAGAGTTGGATAGATTTGATTGAGACAGAGAAAAGTTCAACAAATTTTGAAGAGATTGAGGAATTTAGCCCTAAAAAATATATACATCGGGAAAATCAAATACGTAATTTAGTCCGTTTTGCATCTTTACTAGTATTAGGGCTTTTGATTGTAGAAATAGGTCCGATATACTATCCAAGTGAACCAAACAACATTCTTCCTTTAGTTTTAATTACTTTTCTCTTGATTGCTTTTTTGGGGGGAATTTTTTTAGGATTTGCTCAATTACGATGGATTAATGAGAACAGAAATAAATCAACTAATCTTGGAGGTTTCATAGGTCTCTTTGGATTGATTCTAACGCTTGTTGTTAGTCTTTTATCATTAATTCCAGCAGATTTTTTATCAAATTATAATATCTCAGTCCTAAAATCTATCTTTCTCCCTCTACTTGGTCTAGGCCTTGTTCTGATAGCAATTGGCGCATTTACTGAGATGACTCGAATTGATGAGCCTCTATTGTTTTGGTTAAGTGTATATAAATTTTTAATTGCTAGATTATTTCTGTTCATTATTGCGTTTTCGATCATGGCTCTAGGGTTCATAGGGTGGGATAATGCCATTGGATTACCTTTAAGCCTTTTTTTAGGAGGTTATGTTTTCGGAGTTGTCGTTTGGTTAAACCATACTCATTTTAGAAAGATTTCTACGGCTTTAAGTACCTTAATTCTTCTTTGGGGTCTTTATCTACTATATCCTTACATTATTTCAGGTGTACTTTGGCCTATTCCTCTCCCTCTCCTCATTTCTGGAGTGTTAATTGTCATTGGATTAGGAGAGAATGGAATTATCTGGAGACAAGAAATTTTCAATTTTCTTGTCGCTGTCAAAAATGCTGTTGTACAAGTCGTTCGTACTACTATTCAATTAATTCGTAAGACAGTTCTGTCAATGTATTTGACAATAAAAGCTTTCCTTAAATATACCTGGGATCACCGCGTCGGTATTCTGCGAGCTTTTTTAACGATTATTGGTGCTTTTATTGTTGCTTTTGGTTTTGCTGTTTCCCTTAACACCTTGTTTTTAAATCTGAGTGGTGTCGGGTGGGGTTTGATCATTGGAGGGCCTCTCCTTTATGTCGCTTGGTTCCATCAAACCAATCATGCCATCTATAACTTCCTCGTTGTTGTTAAGAATACAATTGTTCAAACAAGCCGTTCAATCTATTTTACAATTCTAGCTTTCCTCCACTATACTTGGGATCATCGTGTTGATATTATACGTGCCTTATTAACAATCATTGGATCTCTTTTGATTATTTCAGCCTTCTTCTTATCTGCTTTGGTGACTCCACAGTATCAAATTGATCTAAGTATTAGTATAGGGGTAGTAATTCTAGGTTTTCTCTTCCTCTATGCTGCTTGGTTCTATCAAACCAATCATTTTGCCAAACAATCCCTCATTACTCTAAAAAACGCCAGTGTTCGGACTTATCATAGATTTGTTGTTTTCCTAAAAAACACCTACCATTCTGTAGTTCAGTTCCTCCAAACATATTACCGCGATGTTATCACAACCTTTGCTCTTGGTTTAATGATTCTTGGTCCCCTAATATCGTGGATTTTTAGATTACCTCCCGAACTACCCTTAATTCCTTTTTTGATAGGTTACGTTGTGGGTGTGGCGATTTGGTACAAACATGCCAATTTCAGGGCAGTTACAACGACTCTTAGTACTACAGTCTTCCTTTGTGGATTCGTTCTACTGCTTACTGTTTTAGGTTCCAATGATGTACTGGCTATTTGGATTCCAGGTGGCTTGGTACTCGTTGGTGTTATGGTGGATGGAATAGTCTGGCGAATAGAGCTTTGGCATGTTTTTACTCATACTGTTGTTTCAATTGTTAAAGGAATTAAGAAAGTTGCTCATACCATCCATAAGTTTTTGGTTGATACTAAAAATGCGATAGCTCAAGCATTTCGCGCCTTTGTTCGTTTCTTGAAAGAAACATACAAGAAAACAGCCCTGTTTATTCGTACTTATTACAAGGAGATTATTCGTTACTCAACCACAACTGTAGCATTTATCTTCATCGGAATTGGATTTTTTTTCTGGTATACTGATTTTCTAATCGCATCAGTCCTTTTCGTTGGTGGGTATATTCTAACAGTTGCTATTTGGTATGGACATCCATCTTTCAGAAGTGTTGGAACTATTCTAAGTATTGGTGTAGTACTTTGGGGAGTAATATTTTTCGTCTCATCTATCCCGCTTCCTCTTGAGTCAATAGAGATTAGAATTTCTTTAGCCTTAATGTTTATTGGTCTTACAGAAAATGGGTTGTTATGGAGAACAGAGATCAAAGATTTTCTGGTTGACATTAAGAATGCTATTGTCCAAGCTGCACGTTCTACTTACTTATCGATTGTAGCCTTCCTCTATTATACCTGGGATCATCGCATTAATATTTTACGTAGTATTTTAACAATTATTGGATCTTTACTGATTATCTTAACCTTCTCTCTACCTCTCTTTGGTTATCCATTCATCGATCCATTCATAACTATTGTGGTAACCTTTCTAGGCCTTCTTCTTCTCTATGTGGCTTGGTTTCACCAAACTAATCACTTTATCAAACAATCCCTTATTTCTCTTAGAGACGCTTTTATTCGGACAATTCATGCTTTTTACAATGTACTTGTTGCTATCAAGAATGCTATTATCCAAGCAGTTCGTTCAGCTTACTTATCGGTTGTAACCTTCCTCCATTATACCTGGGATCACCGTATAGATATTCTACGAGCTCTTGCTACTCTTGCTGGTCCACTTGTGATACTGAGAGCTGTCTTTCCAGACCTTCATTTGTTGGTCAGAATAGGGTTGTTGGTTTGTGGCCTTGGTCTTCTTTACACTGCGTGGTTCGTTCAGGTTAATCATTTCATTCAACAATTGTTCATTACTATTCGTAATGTTTTCGTTCAATTAGCCCATTCTATTTATAACTTCTTTGTTGCTGCCAAAGCTGCTATTATCAAAGCAAGTTATACAGTTGTGAAATTACTATCTAAAGCATTTACTCAGTTAGGCCAATTAGTTGTGGCTATGATAGATTCTATTATACTAATTCTTTTCGTAATTTTGTCTGTTTCAGCAATCTTTTATGGAATTGTGCTAATTCTATCTGGAATATTTGATCCTTCGGGAGAGTGGACGAAAATTTTCCTAGCAGAAAATCTACCAATTCTAGGTATTTTTATTGAACTAATAGCAAAATTCGTACAGAATTTTACCTTACTTAATATCCAAAGAATTTTGGAGTCAGAGGTCGAAACATTACTTGGAGCTTGGGCTGGCCAACCAAACCTAATTCTCATCATACTTGGAATCCCTTTCATTGCTCCCGGAATAATCCTGGTCATGATTACTTTCCTGATGAGGGATTCTATTAAACTTTCAAATCTGAAAGGTAGAACAGAGAGGAGTGATGAACAATGAATTCAGATAAAACAAGTATTCCAGAAAAAGGGTCTAAGGACGATTCATTTGTCAATGAATCTAAGGAGATAAAGGAAGTGAAGAAAGAAAGAAAGACGTTCAAAAAAGCGTCTTTTTCAGAGATAGTTTCTTTCTCAAAATTGACCTTGATTGGAACAAGTCTCTTTGTATTAGCTATACTAGCCACAGTGTCTCTTGGCCTTGCAAGGCAAGAATTAGCGGGTGGAAAATATGCAATTGCACTTTTTGGTGTCACAGGCCTTATTTTATTTTTTGGGATAGTATTAGATGTTCTTCGATGGAGAGATTATTCTGAATGGGGGGCATTGGGAGCGATTATTGCCTATCTTGGCGTTTTTATAATGTTTTTACCTCTTCTCATTTTCCCTTTCATAGATTTGGAATTTGAATTACTCTTCATTATAGAGCTTATTGGTGGAATCATAACAATTATTGGATTCACTTCCCACCGTACAGATCTTGATGACAAAATTGTTAACCTTTTTACTATTCTCTGGTATAGAGTGAGAAACTTCGAATATGTTGCCTTTTTCTCAACTCTTTGGCAATTAATAAAAACTACAGTCGGTGGATTTTTCAGATATCTTGGTCGGGGCCTTAAAAATTTACCAGCCCGCGTTAAAAAGTTTCTTAGCATGGTTTTTGGTTCAATCGTGAACATTCTTGAAACCAGCTTGATTGTTATCGGACAAACACTAAAAAAATCATTTTATGGCGTATGGAATAATTTACATTGGATCGGGTTGATTGCTGTTATCGCTATTATCGCTTTGATAGATCTTCCTATCCCTGATGTAGACCCAGTTCTTATTAAATTAGAAATTCTCATAATTATCGCTTTCTTCTTCTTCCTTGGAGTCATCTATCCTTATAAGGAGCGGATAGCGAAAATAACGACTAATACGAGAAACTTTGTGTTACAAAAGACAATAAGTGCTTATTCTATGTTATCAGGAACGAAAATAAAACATAATGAGGCGATCTTTTGCTCTCGTTGCCTCAGAGGAGTTGAGAAAAGAGAATTTGAATCTCTTATGGAAATTAAAGGAATGGTAGATCCGCCCTGTCCATTTTGTGGATTCAATAGCTGGGTTGGAATAGAAGGTAAACCCACTTATGTAGGTAAACTTGCACAAGAAGAAGAACTTGCGATAGAAGTAAAAGAACCAAAAACCCCGACCAAAGATCTTGATGTTGCTACAGTTTCAATTATCGAAGAAAAAGCTATCAAGGAAGGAAAATTTCCTGATTATAAATCATATCAGCGAGCGCAAGACGTAGGTGTCCGAACATTCTCCGAATTGGAATTCATTGAACGTCTTGGAGCCCCCGATCGTGAAACAGCTGATAAAATCAAAAAAGGTGGATTTGCTCATTATATTACTTTTCAAAAAGCTCTAGGAGTCGGAGCTTCAAATGTATTAGAATTTCATTTAGTTGATGACTTACATGCACCAGATTTAGAGACTGCAATTAGAGTTCAAAAAAGCAACTTTCCTGATTATCCAAGTTATACACGAGCACAAGACCTAGGAGCACCAAACTACTCAGAACTGAAGTTCATAGATCAGTTACAAGCCCCCAATTATGAAATAGCGCAAAAGATGAAAAGGGGGAAGTTTCCTGACTATTCAAGCTTTAAACGGGGACAAGACTTGGGAGCACTCAATTACTCTGAGTTACAAGATCTTGATCGTTTTCAAGCTCCCGATATTGATACCGTCATGAAAATCCGAAAAGGGCGATTTCCTAGCTTTCTAGCCTTCCAAAAAGCTCAGGAGGTTGGGGCATCATCTTTCAGTGAATATCAACTAGTTCAAGATTTACAAGCTCCTAATCTTGAAATTGCACAAAAAATGAAAAGGGGGAAATTTCCTGACTATTCAAGCTATACACGAGCACAAGACCTAGGAGCATCAAACTATTCCGAGTTGGAAGAAATTGATCATTATCAGGCACCTGATTTTGAAATTGTCATGAAAATCCGAAAAGGGGGATTCCCTGACTTTCAAACTTACCAAAAAGCGTTGGAAGCTGGAGCTTTTTCTTTCTACGAATATCAGTCAATAGAATCTTCTGAATTCATTGAATCTAAGCCCTTCGATGAGATTTCACCTCCTCAGAAATCCATTATTATAGGAAAAGAAACCTCTAAGCTCCTTGAGAAAATGTTAGAAGTAAGTCAGAGGTTAGCTAACTCAAACAAACAAATATATGAGTGGCATAGGTCGCTGCTTGGGAGAATTACACGATATCGGCAAGGTAAAATAGACTTAGGTACTTTTGAAAGGATGTTACGATATTCTGGAGAATCGTTATTAAAAATCAATATTGAGGATATGCAACCTGATGAGGTATTGGAATACGAAGAGATTAACACCTTCCTGTATGACCTATTAAAGACAATCCATCAACAAAAAGAGAGACTACTTCCTGAGAAAGAAAGAAGGAGAAAAATAAGAAAAACGCCAAGAAGAGAATCAAAAGTTGCAAAACGTCCTTCTTGGGATACTACACTTAAAGAAACAGTACTGGAGGTTCAGGTCACTCCAGAAATTACGGATATGGAATCAATCATTTCGAAATTACAAGAGAAGGTATTAAAACTTAATCAAACACTTAAAACACCTCATCATCAAGAATGGAATAATTGGTTTTTTCGACAGACTGATCGTTATCAAAATGCAGAGATAAATGCAGGTAGATATGAAGAGATGTTAAAACGATACCAAAAACAATATCTCTTAGACTTTCATGAGTTACAAGTTGATGAGATGCGAGTCCTGGATGAGATACGCGCTCTTATTGATGCTATACTCACTAGATACATAAAACCAATAACAGAGAGCCCTCAGGAAGGTGTGGTTGTAGAGAAAACTGTTTACGAGCTCTTGAAAGAGGTATTAAAGGTAAATCAAACTTTAGTTACAGCTGACAAAGAAATCAGCGAGTGGAGAACCTGGTTTGTTGAACAGATAGACCTGTATTTAAACTCTAATTTAAGCGAGGGAATTTTTCAGAGTATGTTAAACCGTTCCCAGAAGTTTTTACAGGGATTTGATACTAAAAAGTTGCAAGATGATGAGAAACAAGCTCTTGAGAAGACGCTAGCATTCATAAGTTCAATAATAAAGAAACCCAAAATAACCAAAGAAAAGATTCCTCTAACAAAAGTTGTAGAGAGAATTGATACTCTCTTTGCTAATGAATCAATAGTTTCAAATGAGAAACGAAAAAGATGGGAGGAACATAAGAAGGAGTACTATCGTCAACGGGCCCTACATCTAGATTATGGAGAAACTAGTCAAAGATCCTTCTTTTCCTATCTTATAAAGCTAAGGGAATTCCTTGTTACGGAAATAGGTACTCCTTCTGAAAATTTATTTGAATTAGAGGACGTAGATATTGATTATGCTATTGAGGCAAAGGAATCACTAAGGAAAACGAAAAAATCAGTCCCTGATTCACAAACAGAACCATCTGCAGTAATAGAAGAACTATTTCCAGATGAAGATAAAAAAACAGAAGATGAAAAGCAAACAACTACGAAAGATAAAATTGTTCTAAAAGATGCTAAATTGGATCAAGAGGAATTAAAAATTATAAATGAACTGAAAACTCTAAAGCACAGTTACGTCGGAAGAATTAACTATTTACTTAACCAGCTTGAAAAGAGACATACTCTTTCACCAAAGACAATCGAAGTTGTAAAGAATTTTCGAGATCATCAGGATGATGCAATCAGAGCTATGGTTAAAAGAATTGAGACTCGCCCCGCTCAGCAAGTTATAGATGATGTGACGATTCTAAAAAAAGTAAAGATTCCTCTAATAAAAGTTATAGAGAGATTTGACACTATCTTTGCTGATAAATCGATAGTTACAAAAGAGAAGCACGAAAAATGGGAGGAATATAAGAAGGAGTATTATCGTAAACGGGCCCTACATCTAGATTATGGAGAAATAAGTGAAGAATCCTTTTACTCTTATCTTAAAAAGTTAAGAGAAGTCTTTATTATAGAAATGGGCGTCTCTCCGGAGAAATTATTCGAACTTGACATAACAGATAATGAAATTCTAGTACCAAGTGAAGAAGATAAAGAGAGATTGGGTAAACGATGTCCTTCTTGCGGTAAGGACATTGTCCCAGAAAAAAGTCGATTTTGTTATCATTGTGGAACCAAACTGGATGAAAATGCAGCCAATATCAACTGATCAGAACAATAGCTAAGCTGAATGATGGAATGTCTGAAAGAAAGCCCCATAGCAATAATAATGATAAGTCAGAGAGACAACCATACAATAAGGAATCAGAAAGATGGTATCCTGATCTTCTAATTAGAAATGTGAATAGTTTTGACCAGTTTATTGAAAGGATAGTTTGGGGGAAAGGCCCATTTTGGTTAAGAGTAGGTTTAGTTTTTGCTATGTTTTATATTTTTTATATTTTTTACGTATTCCAGTTTGTATTCAATTTTATGGGATATACGATTACATTTGGATCAATGGATCCTATAGAGTTGCTTATAATCGGTTTTGTCGTGTTAGGATTACCAACCATTTTAATCACTTCATTTATTTGGCTTCGGATTTGGGTAAGGAGAGAATATCCCCATAGAATAACATCAATTACTCAAAAAGAAATTCCTAGAATGGAACAAAGAATTATTTCTAAAGGATCTGTTGAATTAACTCCTGATCTCCCGTTATCAAAACTAGGTCCAGAGATATCAAGAAGGTCAAATTTTGACCTAAATGCTGTTAAATCCAACTTAAAAGTTTTTAAGGAAGCAGTTGATGCAAAACCACCTAGAGAATTCGTAACTGCTGATATACGATTCAAGTTATCTTCCATTCAGTATCGTGTTCAAGATATGATCTTTGACCAAAGTAATACTGATCTTGTTGTTCGTCTTATTCCATATTCTGGGTCAATGAAGGAAATTAAAGTGAGATTTAACAATAATCAAATTGTTATGAATGGGAGTCTAAAACAACCAAATCTTCCTAAAGTTTCCCTTGAGCTGAAAATTACCGGAAAACCAAGAGAACCATCATGGGATGATCTATGGCAAGAAATTACCATAACTGGGGATGAAAAAATCATTACTGGAATTAAACAAAAGAGTGAAATATCATATCGGTTGTCTTCTTTAGGTACAGCCCTTGTCAAGGTAGAATCACCCAAAAAGGGAGAAATCAACTTAACCATTACCTGTAATGAAACTAGAGAAGCGATAACACAGGCTTATACACTGATCACAAATCTTCAGTCATTTTTTGAGATTTCGATCTACTAAAATGGACAACCAAGAATTAATACTAGAATATAGTTATCAATTTAAGTAATAATTAACAATGGACAGCATCTGAACTCGTACAGGTGCTTTCAAGTTATTTCTTCTTAAAATTTCATTTTTTGAAAAAATCACATCCATTCTTTTAAATAAATGCTACTAATTCATTGTGAATCCTGAAAAAAAGTGATAATTTTGGGGAAAAAAATTCGTATAATGACTTTTAATATAAAAAATTCCCGTGACTATTCAAATCCTAAAAATATTTGGTTAAACCGTAAAAATAGGGTTTTAAAGATAATTAAAAAATATAAACCTGATATAATTGGATTTCAGGAGGTTTATGAAGACCAACTCGAGTTTCTAAATAATAATCTCCCTGAATATAAGTACGAAGGGGTTGGGCGGGATGATGGGATACGAGCAGGAGAATTTTGTCCTATCTTTTATCGTGAGCTTGAAATCAAGAATAGTGGGACATTTTGGTTAAGTGATACGCCCAATACATGTTCTAATACTTGGGGAGGATTATTTAGAATTTGTACATGGATTAATTTTATAAATGACATACCATTTGCTGTCTATAATACACACTTTGAAAATACAAAATCTTCGATAAGATTGAAGAGCATTTCACTAGTGATTTCAAAAATAGATAACTATTCTCCTAATCAACCAATAATATTGAGTGGAGACCTAAACTTTGGAAGGAATTCGGAAGAATATCTGAAATTAAGTCAATATCTTCGCGAAACTTACAGTATTCAGGATAAAAAATTCCGGTGGGCTGTTACAGCTCATGGATTTAAAGGAAAGAAAAGATCCATTCTATCATGGAATGGTAGATCTATCATTGATTATATATGGGTCAATAGCTCTATTAAAATTCAAAACACTCAAATTATTCATGATAATCCCGGAAAAGATCCCTCTATTTTTCCATCAGATCATTGGCCAATAATTTCCGATCTATCTATAGATAATCCCTAATAAGAAGGATTAAAACGAAAGTTGGGAAAATTAACTACAGTTATTAGAATAGTAAATTAAGAATTTCCTAGGTGATTCGTGGTGGATTCAGGACTCAATGGTGAGCATGTTTTAATAACTGGGTCAAGTGGAGGTATTGGGCAAGCAATTGCTCAGCTATTTGATGAAGAAGGCTGCTGCCTTTCTCTTCATTATAATAAAAATAAAGAACAGATTTTAAAATTTAGTTCAGAATTAGTAGGCGATCATTGCTTACTTCAAGCCGATTTGTCCTCAGAATCACAAACTGAAAAGCTTTTTCAAGACAGTATTGACACTTATGGACGGATAGATCGTCTTGTGGTAAACCATGGTATCTGGCCAGGAAAATCTGTTCCTGTTCATGAAATGGCACTAGAAAAATGGGATAAAACTATAGCAATCAATCTTCGTGCGGCTTTTATGTGTAGTAAACAATTTATACAAAATCTAGTCACCTTTCCTAAAAAATCTGCTAGTATTGTCTTCATTGGCAGCACTGCTGGAGTATTTGGAGAAGCAGGACATGCGGATTACGCTGTATCAAAATCGGGTCTCCATGGATTAATGCTTTCATTAAAAAATGAAATAATTCATATCGCGTCTCGTGGAAGAGTTAACATTGTAGCACCAGGCTGGACTATTACTCCAATGACTGAAGAATTCTTGAAAGATCATGAAAGTGTTCGAAGTGCGCTTCAAACAATGCCACTTCGGAAATTGGCTCGCTCGGAGGATATTGCAAGGATTGTTGTGTTTCTCTCTTCAGATAGGCTTGCAAGTCACATTTCAGGTCAAATCATAACCGTAGCGGGTGGTATGGAGGGACGAAAACTCTTTGAACCACATGAAATAGACATTGATGGAATCTAACCTCTTATTCTGTTAGAAACGAGGTAATAGAATGGAAAATTCACAAATTGTCTAATTTAAGGTTATTGGGTATATTTGAACACCGTTTAAAGAAAAAGAAGGAACCCCCATTCAATCCTGTTACTCTAATGCGGAGGGTTGGATTGAAATCTTTTCTTAATATGTTAAGGGATTAGATGATTTGGAGGATTTTACCCATCTCCAATTAATCTATTATTTTCATAGAGCAAATGAGGTGAAATTGAAGATTATTCCTTTTTTAGATGAGGAAGAACGGGGTATTTTCTTCACAAGAGCTCCTCTTCGCCCAAATCCAATTGCTATCTCGATAGTGGAAGTATTCTCTCTTAATCCCTCAAGAAACATTCTCAATATTCGTGGAGTAGATATGCTTGATTCCATTCCTTTACTAGATATCAAACCTTATGTTCCACTATTTGATTCTCGAAAGGCTAATACAGGTTGGATTTCACGCTCTTTACATGAATCTCAGAATGATAAGTTCTCAAATGGTCGTTTCTAACCTCGGGTATGACTTCTTAGGAAGACAACTCTTTAGTTACGACAGTTAAATCGATTTTAACAGCGTAATAGTACGCAGGAATTTGGGAAATCAGTACGACACCTATTACTCCCACCCAAATTAGTATCCACGTTAGTGGGAGAATGACGATTTCAAAGTAGAATAACCTAAGAATATTATCTAATATTAAACCTGAAATCCAAAGACCAACAGGAATTCCAAGAAGAATGCCTAAAATTGCCTGACAGAGATTCTCAAGCGTCAAAATATACAAGAACTCTCTATCGGAGAGTCCAAGAGCCATCATTGTTGCAATTTCGCGTTGTCGTTCCTGAAAACTCACATAGATTGTTGTAAAGATAGCAGCTCCAGCTAATAAACATGCAAAAATTAAGAATACCGCAATAACGGCATTAAATGCAGCCATCAATATGTTTACCGATTGATGAAAATCATAACCAAATTCGACTGATCTTATCCCCTTAAGCGATATAATCGAATCTTTAATTTCTTCCAATAACGTTATATTCGAGGGTTGGCTTATTTTCACAATTAATTGCGAAGAGGGTGTTAAGTCAATGTTTAAACCAGTTCTAAATATATCTATACCCATCTCTCTTGTGATGGTTGGAAGAGTCGTATAAACCATGCTTCCCCATATTTCTTTTGAGACTCCTGAAACAGTGATTAAGGGGTGACTAAAAAGAATATCGTTTACGGTTCGGGAAAACGAGATACTTTCTGTATTTAATTTTAACAGATCTTTCAGATACGTTAGTGTTTTATTTCGGGCGTACTCTACCCCAAACACAATAGAGGAGTTCCATAAGTTATCAGCTCTTATATAAGCCCAGTTGACATAATTTTTAATGAATGGCAATTTATATTGAATTGTACTTCCAACATGTATATCGAACTGATGAGCAAGAGCAGAGCAAACAACCATACTATCATTTGGCCATAACGTGTCTTGAGAGGAAGACCAATGGAATCTATGAGTAGCAGGATTGGAGTTATTCCACGCCGTAATTAGCACTTCTTGCTGATTTCCATCGATATCAATTCTTGAGGGTATTTGTAATAGAGGATCAATAGCTACAACTCCTGGTAAGCTCTGAATATATGCTACATCATCCTTTACTCCTAAATCAAAATAGTTTATGCCTTCATACTTTACTATCAGATCATACTGAGAAGTTTCATTGAACTGACGATTTACAGCAGACGTAACCGAGTCAATAAACGCAAAAGAAACAATGATGATTAAGACTGCTGCAGCAAGAGCTGTTATTGTCGCTATAGTACGCTTTTTTTTACGAAAAAGATTTCGCAATGGTAAGGTGAATCGTAACTTGATGGCTTTTATGAAAAATATTCTCTCTAAAAATATACGTGAACCCTTTTCGACCATAATCATGGTTTGAAGAGCGTTACGAGGGGTTAATCGGCTAGCACGCCAAGCAGGAATAGCTCCACTTAAAATACTTACCCCTAAAACTGTTATTATTGCTATAATTACTAGATGAACTTGGATCTGTATCTCTATTATTTGGGGAAATCTCATAAAGTACGAATAAAGCCATGTAACCGCACCTGAGATAATAATTCCAAAACCAGTACCTAACATACTTCCTATTCCCCCAATCAATAAAGCAAAACAAATATAGTGTAAAAGAATGTCATTAGGTAGATAACCTAAACAGGATGCGATTCCAATATTCTGTTTTTGGCCTTGGACTGTTCTTCCCAAAGTAATATAGATTGCGATGGACGCAACTCCTAGAACTATTATTGGAAGAGTTAATGCTACTTCTTCAAATGTTTCTAGGTCGAGACGAAGGGCTAAATTTGAAACCTGATCTTCTTGCATTATGGGCGCGGCAAAAATCCCATTTGTGAATATATCAAGTAATTCAGTCAGTTCTTCAATTATTCTATAACGGGTTGTTGTAGTAACATTTGAGGTCATTTTGATAACTAGATTATTTGCTAATCCAGTAAGGTTAGAGTATGCCTGCAATCTCTCAATAGGGAGATAAATTACTCCAAATACGCTTGTGGGAAGAAAATCATGTTTTGATGGAATAATAACGAGATACTCGGGACTGAAAACAACACCTTGAACAATAAAATCATAATTTTGGTCGAAAATTCTTGTTGAAAGAGTGTCTCCCTTTTTAATCTCGAATTTTGAGGCGAAATGTGCCTCTAATAAAACAGAATTATTCCGATTAAAAGAATTAGAATAAGAACCACTTGTGAAAATTAGGTCATTAACACGATTATCAATAGGTTGAGGCCATTTTATCCCAATTACACGACCATTTGCTAAGAATTGTCGATAAGAACTTCCCTGCGAGGTATTAACTTCGTATCCTGTTCCTAAAATAAGTCGAAAGTTGATTGCTTGAATTTTTCCCTTGTGTTGTAAGGTAAAATTGTCTAATACACCTTTTAGTTCTGTTGTATTGAACCATGTATCACTATATGTGGAAAATTCTGCGTCTGCAAAATTTGTTTGTCTGTAAATGCGCTTATATGATGAATGAAGATTTTCATAACCCATTGATAAGGCTAAAAATGATCCAGTGCCGAAAAAACAAAGTAAAATCAACGCAAAAGTTAAGAGTTTCTGTTGAGTAATATCTCGTTTGAGCTTTTTAAGCCAAATGCGGGTTAAAAACTTCATTTTAAGCGTCCTTAATTGTAGTCTTACCAAATAAGATTATTCACATCTTCTGGCTCTCGCTGTTCAAAGTAACTCACTTGCCCCATTTGCATGGTGAGAACAAGATCAGCAATTTTGGAGATCTGTCGGTTATGGGTTGCTAGCACAAAAGTTTTATTGGTTTGTTTGTTTAATTCCTTCATTAGCTTAAGAATATAGACTCCTGTACGATAATCAAGATTCCCCGTGGGTTCATCAGCCACAATAATTGGAGGATCTTTTGCTAGTGCTCGTGCAATCGCAACACGCTGCTGTTCACCCCCACTCAATTGCGATGGGAAATGATTAGCACGATTCTTTAATCCTACCGCATCTAGCCACTCATAAGCAACTTCACGAATATTCTTCTTCTTAAATATTCGTTTTCCATTTGCGTTTGGTACACCAACCAAATCTAAAGCAAATTCAATGTTTTCTAAAGCGGTTAAAGTGGGTAAAAGATTGAAGAATTGAAAAATAAAACCTATCTTCTGTCTACGGAATTGGGCTCTTTGTTTTCGATTGAGAAAGGTAATATCAACATTTTCAATACGAATTCTTCCTGAAGTTGGGAAATCAATCGCTGAAATCAAGTTTAAGAGAGTTGTCTTTCCCGAACCCGATGGACCGAGTAAAACCACGAATATTCCTGGTTCTATATCAAGTGTTATATTTAGAAGGGCATCTACAGTCACTTCACCCATTCGATATTGTTTAGTAACTTCTTGAAACGAGATTTGAGGCAATGTTTTCGAGTCCTGATTTTATTAAAGCTTGTAAGACTGGATTGCTACTAAGACATTTAAAAACTATACTATTCTTGTATTTTGTCAAACTTTCTAAGGTGATCATATTTGAGAAAAATTAAATCATTTGATCTACAAGTTAATGAAAAGAAAATTCCTTCAAAGAAATTTGTACGACAATTCATCGGGAATTCATTGGTAGGTATGGTTGAAGCACTCCATTTAAAGGATCCAGCGATTAAAAAAATCGATCTTAGAATAGAATTTAATGAAGAAAATGAGCTATAATATTGTAATTCTTTAGTAGAGAATTCTATAATGATTTATGATTGCCATTGCTTAGCTTCATAGATTGATTTTCTTAATATCCTTGTGTGTCTCGTCTCTGGTACTCTCTAGGCTTTTGGTGGGGATTTTCTTTCACAAATATCGCTAAAATGATATATAGAATTATTCCAAATCCGTAGAAAAGCGTAACAAAGATAAAGCCAAGTCTAACTAGAATAGGATCAATATCGAAATATTCTCCTAGACCACCACATACTCCAGCTATCCACCTATCTTCTCTACTACGATAAAATCTTTTTGGCTGGGTTGATGTACGGGGTTCGTATTCAGGTGTTGGGGTAAATTTAGAAGTCTGTGGCGATGTTCCACCTCCAATCCATGTTTTAGATCTGTCTAATTGCGAACCGCAATTATTACAGAACAAATCATCTGGATTCACTACCTCCCCACATTTATCACAATACTTTGCCATAAATTATCACCATAAATATCCTTTAGGAAATTAGATTTTTAAAATATGATCATTAACACTAATAGAATTAATATTTATAAATTTGTACATGGGGGAAAAGAGAAGTCCCATGTGGTTACAATTTTTGTACTCTAATAACTCTAAGATGATAATCATACAACAAAGATAATAGTCCAGAAATATTCTCTTAAATGATATAGTTATGGGAATGTTATTGATAAAGAAGATCTTCTAGGGGATGAAACCTTTATTTAACTATAAAAAGGCTGTAAAGAAGGAAACTCAGTTATTTTTTACCTTTATAACACAACCTAGGGATTTAAAAACAGTAGTTTCCTTAGAAAATTTGATTCAACATACCAAGGATAAAAATCTTCAATATTTATGGCAATTATTTACAGAAAGAAATTTGGAATGTTTTAAATTAGTATATCAGGAGGAAGATTCCCTAAAGAAAGTCTTCTATATCGATCTTGAAACTCCTGTTATATTTTATCCCGTCAATAAAGACTCTGTCTCTTTCAAAACAGCTAATTCTTTTTTTTCTATAGTAAAAACTATTAAATCAAATCTATTGAGTTTTTATAGCCAAGAGATAGAAAGTTTGTTTATTCAGATTAAAAGAGAAACAAAAACAGATAATATTTCATTTCGCACGTTTAAATTAGTAGATCAAGACATCAAACCTTTACACAAGTTCAAAATTCCTAAATCCAAGATGAAAAAAGTTAGCCAAGGAGATCTAGATAAATTCCTCAACCAAGATTTTGTGCAGAAAACAGAATTAGAACAGGTTGAGAGTAATCATGATTCGATTGGCACTGAATCAGAAACTATAATTCTTCAAAATGGCAAGAAAAGGGTCCCTTTTGGTAAGCGAAATTTAAAAAATCGTTTGAATTTATTGACTGGAAGAGAATGGATAAAATTCTCGAAATCATGGTTTATACATCGTCCTCCGTCTCGCAAAAAAGAAGAGCTATTACATCCAGCAAAATTTCCCGAGACATTAATTCGTCAATTTGTTACCTTTTTTACAAAACCTGGTGAATTAGTGCTAGATCCATTTCTTGGCACTGGGAGCGCCTTAATTGCAACAAAACAGTGTAATAGGAGTGGTGTGGGAGTAGAGCTTTCTCCAGAATACGCTGAAATTAGCGAACATCGATTAGAAAAGTTAAACATCCCAGCATATCCTCCATTTTATCAAACTAATGAAATAAGTTTTTGGAAAGTGATTTGTGGGGATTCACGGAATCTAATTAGCTATTGGGAAGAATTTGAACTACCTATCGTTGATTTTTGTCTTACAAGTCCACCTTATTGGAGTCAACTTGAAAGAAATGCAATTCGACAGAAAAAACGGAAAGAAATGGGATTAGAAACCAAATATAGCAATAATCACCCAAAAGATCTCAGTAACCTCAGGGATTATAACAAATTTCTTGACGAACAACAAAAGATTTTTGGGAAAGTGTATGATCTTTTACGAACCAAAGGGTATTTAGTGATTATCACAAATAATGTCTTTACGAATAAGCGGGTCTATCCATTAGCTTATGACACAGCAATCCGTTTGACTCAGGATAAAGAGCATCCGTGGATTCTAAAGGATGAAAAGATCTGGTTACAGGACGATAAATCTTTAGTTGCTTTAGGAGTAAATTATGCATGGGTGGGAAATCGATGTCATCAATATTGTCACATTTTTCGAAAAGAAAGGTTCTGATTATTTCTCTCTAAGTTTTGGTATAGATTGAATATAATTTGATAATAGTACCTTAATTAGGATTTGGTTTGCGGCACCCGATATTATATAAACGATTTTAACCTTCAACACGATCTCTTGGAGATTTTGAGCTCTCAAGATACTAGTAATATATATAGAAATCTTTTAAATTCTAGTTCTATATTATTCCAATGCGTGAGGTCTATAAGTGGTAGAATGGAGTTAAATTTCAACTAAGTAAATGTGAGGTCTATAAATGACAGTATTTGACGATGCACGAGCCGAATGGAGGCTGATCTCCACAAAGAAGAAGTGGCCCGCCTCAGTTTTTGGTGAAACATATTTCACTAGGTATCCACTTGAAACAGGCACAGCAGAAGCCATTACTTATAAAGCGTCAATCTATAAAGGCGATGATTCTGTCCATGCTTGGGATGCTAGGGGTGTACGCCAAAAAATTATCCAACGAATTATTGAAACTCAAGAAAGGACTATACGACCGTGGTATGGGGAATTATCTTTTTTCGCTGATCAAATTAAACTTCTTCCTCCACTACCAGAGTCTGAACTAGATTTTATTCTCCGTACTTCTTTACAATCGGAAAATGAGACTTTCTTAATGTTTAAAGAAGCACGAGATGAATTATTGAAATTTCTTGATCCAAAACCTGATGAGGATCAAGCAGAACGAAGAACCTTTATTCAGACATCTAGTCCTGAAGATTTAGCTAAGAGGTTTGCACAAGTTCAGATAGAATTCTATGGATTACTAAACGTCATAAAAGATAAGATGTTTGTTTTATCAGATGAAGAGATTAATGATATAATAAATTTCTTACTTGATATTGAAAAGGCTGATAAATACTTAGTTAAGAGATTTATTGAACCCAACATGAGGGAGGAAGATATGAGACCTTTTATTGGTCAAGGTAATTCAGAGGTTAAGCTAAAATCCAATTTTATTCTGAAATTTATGGCTGGGGGAGATTTAGAATATTATAAATTCCGTGTATTTCAATTATGGCTTCGAAACCTATTAGATTTTGATAATCAAGCGTCAGAATTCATTGAAAATAAGAAAAGTGATCTTCTCAAAGAATTTTCTGATGATGACGCCATTAAAAAGGCTTTATTTCAAGCAATCAAGCTTTATAGGTGGGAATCTCATAAAGAACGACTTCTTGCTACCCTAAAAACTGAATATGCCTCGAAATTAGATTTCAAAGGGTATACGAGTGATATTATTCATCTTTTTAATTCAAGAAATGAGCTTTTTTTTGAGCTCAATAAAGAAGTCTCATTACCAGTAGACCTATCTAGTTATAATCCCAAAAAAGTCTGTTATGACCTTGGATTAGAAATGATTGAATCAGTCTTAAGCTATTTAGCAAGTCAGATTCCAGAACCAGAAGGTGTAGGTGGTCGAACTCAATCACGTCTTATTATGAATAAACGAATAAGTAACATGAAGAAATATGTCTTACCCGAAGAGATCAGAGATGAAATACTTCAAATAGTATCTTTGATGTATGAAAACATTGGAACAGATGAAGAAAACTTAGTTGAAGATGCTGTACGAGAACCACACAGACGACTTGTGCCAAGAGGTGAGCTCTATTTTGAAGAAATGAAAACTGAAGTTGAGACTGCTATACGGGAAATGGGTGATCAAGATTTAAGAAAAGAGTTAGCCTCAAGTACTGATGATCCTCAAACTCTTGTGAAACAATATGGGCCTCAGGCGATTGGGATGGTTGGGAGAGAAGCTGAGATCACTGATATTTATTCTACTATTCTTGGACTAAAGGTTGCTGAAGTCATGTTTTCTGGTTCTAGCACTTTAACTCCATTGAAAAGACAGAAACTCACTCACTCACTCATTGATGATGTAGTGCACCCTCAATTCGATTTTTTACAATTAATAGTTAAAAGGGAAGAAGATACGAAAGAGGATTGAAGAATGGTTTCAGATCTGAGAAATATTGAAGAGCTCTTAAAAGAAAAATATGGCTCGATAGGAGTAGAATATTTAGCTCCTCAGCTAGAGGTTATTCGTTCAGCACGTAACTTACCTTCAACTTTAGATGATTATAGGCTTATGACTCAGCGGATGTATGAATCATTTCAAATGATTTCTCAGTGGCTCGCTCCAGTGGTTGTACCAATTTCAGAAGAATTAACAGAGTTAGAAGCTCAGTTACAGGAAATACAATTCCAGATTAAATTTCAGATAAAGCAAGAAGATTTGAAATACTGGACGGAGATTGAAGAAAGTAATAATCCAACAATTAAAGCATTATTTTCAGAAATCAAACAGCTAAGAGGTTATATCTTACAGCAAAGAGAGAAATTATTACACGCTGCACACCGTGCAGAACTACCAAGATTGTTTGGGTTAGTTTTATGGCCATATACAGAACATTTAAATGCAAATGAAGTACTGGAAGAAGTCAAATTATCTTATTTTGGTCCAAATTATTTTTATCATAAAGCCAACATTTTTTGTGATTCAATTATCCTTACTGCTATAGCTGAAGATTGTTTACAACAAAAGAAAGATAGTTCTTCAGCAGATCGTCAAATTGAGAACCTAATTGAAACTCGTCTTTCATTTAGGCGTATTGAGGAACAATTTGAGTGGTCTAAGTATAAGAGAGATCCAAATGACGGATACTTCACAGAAATGCAAGTAAATGAAATTATACGGACCCTCTTACCTGGACTGCCAATTTCAGAAAAAAGTAGTTTATATAATGTTTATGATGATGCAACAGATAGGTACCCAATAGGAAATTTTCTTGATTGGTTAAGATCAGCTCTTCGTCGAAAAACTGCAACAGGAGAAGATGAAGAAATCCGTGGAGAGTCGCTTTCAACCGAAAGGCACCTCATCGGGCTTTCTTTCATGGATAAACATAGACGAAAAGAGATTTTAGGAAATATTAGCGATCTAGGAGACATTTTTGAGCGAATATTAGGTCCTTTTCATGAATTAAAACAAGAAAATGCTTTCATGCAAAGTGCCCAGTTTGAAATTGAGAATGTCATGGAATTAGGCAGTCAAGCTTGGATTTATGACTATTCGGGTATTGAAACAGCAATTTTGCGATCAACTTTATTGTTAATCTCTGATAAACAGCCCAAATTTGATGTGCTCGAAGCCTGTCAAAGACTAGCTAACTCTGTTCTTTCTGGACGTGTTGATCGAAATGATGTTCGAGAGGGGAATTATACAGTCACTAATCAGCTACCGCCTAGAATGTGGAATTTCATTGGTAATAGCTTACTAACTATCTTGGAAGAAGCGCTAGTAAAAGAAGAAGCTCAAGCTGTTTATTTGATTAAAAATCTCTTCAAGGACGAAGATCGTTCCCGCCTTGTCACATCGAAAAAGTTTATACCTGTTTATCTTATCCAAACTGATTTTAAAAGAGGAGTAGATTATCTTACACGAGACAAGGGTCTTCTTCCCCAGACTATGAGTGTGTGGTCACGGGATGATTTTATCTTTCAATATCGTTTTGCTCAATTAGGAGGCTATCCCTGGTATTTTGACAATAATGAGCTGTTAGAAAATCTGCTTATTGAAGCTCTTAATTTACCAACACATAAAATTAGTCAATTACATGGTAATGTGAAATTAAGACAAACAGTATACACTGTCGATGATGAAACTTTTATCGTCTACTATGGTATTGAAGGAGAGACAATTCAAGCATTGGCATTCAAAGAAGTAGATATCTTATCGGAGGAAGGAATTGATCCTGTTGAAGTAATTTTTAGACCTCATAAGTTTCTGAGAATGGGTCCCGAAAAGAACAACTTACACTTAATCTTGGATCAAGCTCGAGCAACAGATCCCAAAGATTTGAGAACAATCATAGCAGGCATTTGAAAGGAGAAACCCCGATGAAGAAAAAAGAAGTCAACGCTGGTAGAATTTTGGTTGTAGGTACACAAGCAGGAGGTAAGACAGCGATTGTAACAAAGTTAGCTGCACGAACCGATAGTTCAATGGAATACTATGAAGACTTTGGAGGAACAATAGAAACTGAATACCTGAAAGTTTCTTTTGATGAAGGGACATTCTATAGTCTATTATTACCAATAGGAGGCCAAGAGAAATGGGCCAAATTAAGAGAACGATTTGGTTCAACAGCTGAAGCTATTGTTACAATTCTTGATTCTTGTACAAAGCAATTTTGGACAAATTCACTTGAACAAGCATCATCAATTTCAAGTGTATTACCATATAACAAATATCCCATCTCATTTATCGTTACTAAAAGAGATCTAAATGAATCAATAACACGGGAAGCTAATGCTTTTGGTGATACAATAGTCGAAGGGATAGCTAGAGCCAAACAGGAAGGAGTAACATACTATTCGAGGGGTTTTAGAATCTCTCGACGTAGTTTTGAAGTAGAAAAGGATACTGCAGAGATTCCATTTTCTTATATGGAACAGATTATTACTAATGCCTTAGAACAGAAATATTTCACTGGATTAGAGCCAGGAAACGCTCGTAAGGGTAAAATGCTTTTATCAGGTTTTAGTTTAGTTAACTGTCGAATCTTCAGTAGAGCCCTCACCTTAGGTTTAAGCCATCAAGCTGACCCTGGTAATCAGATGGCAATTCTGGGATTACTCAATGACATGAGGCCAACAATGTTGGAATTAGATACAAATTGGACAGATCTGAGGCGAAAATATCCAAAAGCTGGGTCTGAACCAGTAATTCTGGAAAGTATCTCAGCGGATGAAATAAAGAAAGTCATCTTGGAAAAATTACTCGCGAATGAGACTGATATACATAATTTTGAGAAAGAAATTAATAAAATGTCTTATTTCACAGGTTGGCGTCATGTGGGATGGGAACATGTCTCAATTTTTGAAGAAAAAGGACTCAACAAAGTATCAAGTCTTGTGAGGGGAATGATGGAAGCTATAAGTGAAAGTGAGCCAGCTGATAAATTCTCCCTTTTCGATCCAATAGAAGAGTTATTCTAAAAGAATCTTTCGTAAATTAGAATCGGGAATGATCTTTCGGGAGGATGCTGCTGCGTCAATTCAGAAAATCCTTCTGATTCTAGATTACTGGTGAGAACAGCTGGCACTAAACCAAAAGGTAAATCAATTTGATATTTCTCAAAAAAATCTGCGGTTAATACTACTTCATAAAATCGATGAATCTCTTGAAACTGGATTTGTTTCAACCAAGCTGTTATTCCAGAATCTTTACGAACCCAAATTTCGATTCGATGAACATCAAAATTTTTTTGGATTATTTCCATTCCTTTCTCAATTAATTTTGTTCCTATTCCCTTCCTTCGATACTCTGAAAGTACCCCAATGACTGAAATCATTCCACTACGTTCAGTTTCATCAAAACAAAATTGGCCATGTTTTTGTTCCATTTCGATGTCTAAAATTCCGACAATTTTATCATCGAGAATTCCCACTAACTCAACACTTGGGCTTTCATAGCGAGGCTTCGCTTTGATTAGTTCATCATAATGAATTGAATCTAAATAAGAAAGTGAATGGCATTGTATCCATTCCTCCTCATCTGAGGGGTGATATTGACGGATTTTTGCCACCAATATGAACACCTAAGGCTTATTTTTTAGAATCAATCAATTAGTGTAAAAAATTTATGCTTTTTTCTCATTAATAATTTGGATTTCAATCAAAGTCAACAATTCTCTTATTGTTTCCGTTACTTCATCATATGCACCATGGATAAACTTCATACTACCCACAACCTCATGTCCCCCGCCTTCAACAGCTGCACGAGGTAATTTTTTAGCACATTTCTTAATAAAATTGGGAAAGTCCAGTTTAATATTTTGTGAACGGAAAATAGCGAAATCAGGACCTAAACCAATCGTCACTATCGCAGAATTCCGATCCTTCTTAGCAAGATGATCAAAGAGAGACCCTGTTATCTTTCCAGGAGGAGGGTAATCAAAGCGATTCGCATATTTTTCTACGTCCAAAATCGCTAAATGAACTCCATTTACTAAAGTTTCCTCCTGAACATATTCTAAGGAGATGTGCAATTGGTTTTCCAAATGTTTGCGAGCTTCAGTTGATAATAATTTGACATAATTAATTTGTTTCTCTTGTTTTCCCTGGATTCCTAATAGATCACTTAGAAGAAGACGGCCAGGTGAAAATTTTAGGAAATATGCTTGATAATCAACTGCTACTGCAATGTCCTCAATAAAATGTTCTGAATAATCTTTCTTTTTCGCAATCTTGATGTATTGGTCTAATTCTTCCCCTTCAACACGATCCCCTTTTCCAGCAATAGCGGGCAGATGGTTTATAGTATCAGTGATATCAGGATTGACACAGCGAGCTAACTCACAACCAAGCATCCCTGAACAAATATTATAATCACCACCAACAAAATAAACATTAAGATGGCTATCAATTGCATCCTGAATATTACTTGATGGAAAGTGGTGATCGATAACCATTATTTCAATTCCATATGATTTTAGCAAATTGTAAGAAAATAAGCTTTCTTCACTGCTTCCGGTATCCAACATAATAATGATAGGAATCTTATCCCCGAATCGGTCCTGATCGGAGAGAGCAAAATCTAGATCCCGAACCGCGTCAAGAGGATCATAGAAAGGAGGTTTATTGGGATTTCTTTTTACAAGATGCCGTAATTGATCCTCGTCAGAATGTCCAAAAAGTTGAAACCATAGTTCACGACACGCGGTCTCCAAAGCTATCCCTGCTACGATTCCATCACAATCATTGTGGTGTCTGATGATTATAGGTTGTAATTCAAGTAAAGCTCGTCGTATACGTTTAGCAATGGTCACAAATCTCTCTTTTAATGACTCTAACGTTTCAGATCTCACTAAAAAGTCAATTTGAGGTGGTTCGCTTCTCGTATCAAGTAATTTCTCCATTTTTTGCACGAATGCGTTAGCATATGCAGGGTCAACTACAAAGATGTCGGAGATTTCAATTTGTTCTGAGCCCCGATGACTAGTGTATTGTCCCATGACTTCAACAATATCTCCAACTGCAATCTTCTCTGCGAAATCAAGATGAAACGCTGCAGCTTCGATCACACCAGTCTCATCAAGGAGTGTGAAGACTTTTGGTCCACGGGGAATTTGGCGAATATTCTCGACCCGTGATTGAACGGAAAAAAAGGACCCAACCTCATGATCCATGTTGATTTTCTGTAAAGGAACAGGATCATGCACACGCTTGATCTCGAATTGAGAAATGTTTGTTATTTTTGTTTCCTGAAATTCTAGTTTTTCCCCCTTCCTATTTTTCAATTTAACGAAGATTTTATCTCCCTCTTCCCCCTTAAACCTTTTATCACGAATCAATCCTTCAACCTTTTGTGCGAGTTGTACAAAGATGCCAAATTCAACTTTCTTCACTACTTTACCTGAATATATTTTCATAAATTCCACTGCGTTTAATGAAACGGGAGTAATTAGTTCATAAATCAATGGATTTTTCTTACAGGATTCACATAGTTGTTGTTTTGAAGGTGTTGGTTTATCACAGAGAATACATTGATTTTTCTCAATTCCTGTTCCTTTACACATAGGACAAGTCTTCTCAACTTCTTTCTCAATTTTACCTGTACCAAGGCATTTTGGACATTTGTTTTTTCCTGTTGGTTTAGAACCAACAATGATCTTTGTTGAACCCATTCCACGACACATGGGACATTTTCGTTTATGTTTGACGAGAATTTTCCCCTTCCCAAGACATTTAGGACACTTCATGAGTGTAGACTCACTTTTTCATCCACTTCATAATTTTATTCTAACAAAAAAGAAAAGTTTAAGGTGCACACTATCATGTTCGGAAACTTTAGAAAATTTGTAATTATTAAGTTTGGATTGGATAAAAAGTAGAGTTTTTATCCTCTCTAACTTCTATAAATATCTCAGGTGAAAATATCGTGACAATGGATTCTTCTCAAAAAGAAGAAGTAATCATTTTTTCTGATAGTCATATTTCAAAATTTACTGGCTTTTTTAATAAGAAAGCTTTTAAAACAGGGATTAAACTAATTCAGGGTCTTTTAAAGGAAAACCCGAATGCTTATCTTCTCCATCTCGGAGATATTACTGATTCAGGCACCTATGAGGACTTTGTGTATGCCAAAAAACTTCTTGATAGACATTTTTCCCAGGTTGAAAACTTCTACACATTGACTGGGAATCATGATATGAGAAACATTGGAGACAAGTTATGGAAAGATTTCTTTGGTGAACGCCAATTTTTAATTGACACAACGAAAGATGGGGGTAATATGATTATCCTTGGCATTGATAGTTCTGAACCCGATGAAAATATTGGTAGAATTGGTGATCGGGGTCTTGAAGCTATTAATGAACTTCATAGCTATAGCGATGACATTGTAAAGGTTCTTTGTTTCCATCATCACCTATTACCAATTCCAAACACTGGAAGGGAAAGATCGATGATCTTAGACGCAGGTGATGTCATGCAAGTCATCTGGAGGGCGGGAATTGATGTGATAATTACTGCTCACCGTCACTACCCAAATATATTCTCCCTCTCAAACGGAATAAGACGTTGTTTGCTTGTGAATTGCGGTACTTTCAGTAGTTTCAAGACTCGTGGGAAAGCAGGGCACACTTTTGTAGAACTCACACTAGCTGATGAAGAATTGAATATCAACTTTTATGGAATCGAATCTTATTCTAAATTTCAACAACCAGTCAAAGAAACAACTTCAATTTTAAAAGGAGAGCTTAAACCACAAGCTGGCTATCTTGTGCCGGGGGATAAACTCTTAAGCAAAATTTGTCAATTTTCCGATACACACTTCAGTCCAGGTAGTCATTTTCTTGCTGAAGTTTATGATCTCGGGATTAAAATGATGCTTCGGGAGAATCCGAATATGCTTATTCATTGCGGAGATTTAACAAATGATGCTTATCCAGAGGATTTTGCTATCGCAAAAATCAAATTACGAGAGCTTCGTGGGTATGATATTCCGTATTTAATTGTACCTGGCTCAAGAGATCTACAACCCTTTGGTCGGGAGTTATGGGTTCAACAAGTCGGGCCTTTAGATCCTGTTTTTGAAGATCCATCCCTCCGTGTTCTTGGTATTAATACTGGTCCAGATCCTGCAGGTCATGTTGGCCGTAGTCGGTTAAGGATGATTCAACATGAGTTCGAGACTTTTGGATCATACAAATTCTTTTTCGTTGTGATGCACCATAGTGCCTTACCAATCCCTCGTGCTCGTTTCAAACGGGCTGTCACTGATGCTGGTGATGTAATTGATTTTGTTACTGGTCATAAAGTTCCCCTCGTGTTATCAGGGCTTGATCATTACGCTACAACAATGCAAATTGAAGATACGGTTTTTGTGAATGCTGGAACTTTTTCAAGTAAGAAAATTCGTTCAAAGAGGATGAATACATTCAATGTAATATCAATATATGAAAGTGGAGTAATTCACGTTGAAGAAGTTGAAATTCATAGTAGTACTCGCCATCTCTTGGGATTGTATAGAGCACCACTTGTTTCTTAGAGACAACTTTAAAATACTCCCTCATCTTTTCGTGAGGAATAACCGAATTCTCGTTCCAAGTGTTGGAAGGATCCAAAAAAAAAGTTGAACCAAAGGTCATTGAGGGAAACAAGGTAAATGAAGTTCTCCCAGAACTCTTTTCATTTCGTTATATTTTTTCTATTTCTCTCAATTAACGTTTCATTAAATCTTACTCACAATTATCATCTTGGCTCTGACTCTACTCTTTTTAACCATTCTATAAAATATGAAGAGCAGAGCCCTATTTACATCAATGGTAATTCAAACTTTAGTGCTACTGCAACGAAGGAAAACTGGGTAGGTGATGGAAGCTTGACATTTCCTTATGAAATTACTGGATATAATATCACAGGACCATCAGATAAAAACCTAATCGAAATTAGGAACACTAATGTGCATTTTCATATAAATGCCTGTTTTTTATATGGGGGAAAAAAAGGAATTTCTCTTACTAATGTCATCAATGGGCTTATTACTTATAACACCATAATTGAGAATAATGCAAAAGGGATTTCTATTGAATTTTCAGAGAGTATTATCATTGACAGAAATACAATCACCAAAAACTCCTTGGGAGGGGTTCAACTAGTAGACTCTAACAATAACATAATTTCAAGAAATAACATGTCTAGGAACAATTGGGATGGGATCTTTTTCATTCGTTCGAAAAACAATACACTTTCTAACAATACAATAGGCAACAACGAAAAAAATGGAATTAATCTTTATGATTCAGGCAATAATGTTCTTTCAAAAAATCTGGTTTCAGATTCCGTACAGATAGGAATTTTTTTTGATGAATCTGAATCGAACAGTCTAAGAGATAATTTGATATTTAATAATATGGAAGATGGCATCTCCCTTTGGAACTCTCGTAATTGCACGCTTTCAGATAATAACCTCTTTAACAACCATTTTAATGGAATTAATATCCAAAATTCTGATAGTACCTCTCTCTTCAGTAATCTCATTCACAAAAATGGTATGTCTGGAATCAATAACAGCAGATCTCAAAATTGCAATATTTCCAGTAATGTTATTTCTCGTAATTTTAGACATGGTATTGTACTTTTTGAATCTGAGAGTTGTTTTCTTTCAACCAACACTGTTGATAACAATAAGAATGTAGGAATTATTATTCGGAACTCTAGAAGCAATATTCTATCTAATAATATCGCCTCTAACAATTCTGGATATGGTATTGAACTTTATAAATCGGAGAGTTGTATTCTTTCTGCTAATACTGTCAACAATAACAGTTACGGTATTTACATTGAGTACTCCTCGAATAACAGCCTTTATGGAAATGTCTTCTCAAATAACACCAACTTTGGGATTTATTTATCATCACAAGCTTCCAATAACCTATTTGAATGGAATGATTTTATTGGAAACAATATAGGTGTATCCTCTCAGGCACTTGACTCTGGAGAAAACAATAATTTTTCATACAACTATTGGAGTGAGTGGACAGATCCAGATATTAATAATGATGGTATTGTAGATGATAAATACCCTATTTTTGGAGTGATTACTAATACATATGATCCATATCCCTTATCATCTCGCTCTCCACCTCATCAACTATCTCCCCTTAACATTACGTCTCCGATTACTGGTGAAACCATCTCTGAAATGATCATCATTGAATGGACTGTAGTCAATGATTCTTGGCGGAACCATCTAATCAGCTATTCTGTGTATTATTCTACGGACGGTGGAAATGAATGGACTTTACTAGTTTCAGGACTTACAACCACCAATTATACATGGGATACGACTCTTTTTGAAGACAATTCAACTTATATGATCAAAGTTGTGGCAACATGTTCAGGAGATCTATCATCAACAGCTTTTTCTGGTGAATTTGCCATTTCGAACTCTCCAAAATCCTCATTATATCTAGTTTTCCTTATGTTGTTAATAATTATGGCGAGTATAGCCATAGGGTTCATTATGTGGAAGAAAAAAGCGGCCGTTCTTCCAAGAGATCTAGAGAACTTATCTATTGCTGTTTGTATAGGATCACTCACTGACGAAGGACTATCTATTCAAGGAAAAGGTGGGAATTGCTCCTTTGATGATCACGAGCTTCGTTCAATGATAGAGTATAGTGCAGTACTATATCAGCATGGAGAAATCGAAAATATATATGGTCCTTTTCCTCACACTTCCATTGTTGAACCTACCGATATAGAATGGCATTTCCTCTCTTTTAGCTTTAATGTGAGGGATAATATGGTTAAGGATCCGAGAATACTTAAATTGGGAGGAGTTGTTCCTGCAATTTTGATAATTTTTTATCAAAAACAGTTCGACAAAATTATTTTATCAAAAAGAGACGAAATCACACAGTTCCTCAAATCAAATATTCTATCAGATATTTCAGAGATTAGCTTAGATTGGATTAAGCGAATCGAGGACGAATTATACCAAATTCTCATAAAATGATTGATCTTGCATGTCCTTTACAAAGATACTTAAATTCTATTAACACGTTGAAGCTATAAAGTCGTCTAAACGCTATCTTTATATTTTGCAATAGTTTCTAATATATCAAACATCCCTTCCCCATTTTTTGCACTGGATAGAATAATAGACTTAATCTCTTTAAAGTGTTCGGGAATCTTAATTGTTAGATCAATTTTATTAGCTATTAATGTTGTCTTTTCAGTAAGCTGGGGATATGAATGATTGAAATCATCTAAGAATTGTCGATAATCGGTAAATTCAGACTTTTTTGTTATGTCGATAACATAAAAAATATGCACTGGAGACTGTTCCAGAGCAATCTTCCAGTAATCCTTAAAATTTTGATGTCCTCCGATCTCAATTATTCTCATTCTAGCTATTTTCTCTTCGTGAAAACCCAGAGTTGGTTTGTGTTCTTCAAATGTTCCTGTTACAAGCCTTCTCAAAATGCTAGTTTTACCTGCTTCTTTAGGGCCTATAACTAAAATAAATCCTTTAATCAGCCTTAAAAAGTCAATCAACATGTTTTTTTCTCCAAATCGAATGAAAAGTATTCAAAATCTCTGAAATGAAGTGGGGAGATATGTTATAATAGGGATCACTGGAAGCAGATGGACATACTAAACATCCATGCTTCTCGAAGATTATGAAATCTCTTGTTATATAATCTCTACTGATCTGCTTAGATAAAGGTCGAACAGTAATTTGGGATGAATTAATGTTATCTGGAACCAATACCCTTTTTTTAGTTAATATCATAACTTTATGATCTTGTGTAAAATTCTTACTCTCAAACAAAAGCTCTAATATTCCATTCGTGTCATCTCTTTCCTGATAGACCGAATTATCAATAACACGAATCGTGGAATAATGGTTTAGACATCTATTTAATCTACGTTTGATTTCTGAGGGATAATGGAGAGATTTATGAGGGGTAATTGAATCATAATCACTTGACATTAAATCTGATAACTCTATGAGGAGTTCTTGGTAATATGAGAATAGGGATTCAAGATAGTTCAAACGATTTTGCGCGAAAATCCTTAAAGGGAGTTTTGGTTGGACAAACATTTCCTTTATCTGCTGTTTCTGATGAATAATATGAAAAATATCGTCATGAGAAGCAATTATTGAACTTAATTCTTTTTCTAATTTCTTGGATTCTCCTAAATTAGATCGAACTTGCTGAAATAATCTATTTCTTGAAACAGGGCTGTGGAGATAAGTATTAGCTATGAGCTGTACTAAATATGATTGATAGCTTGTTGATTTAGGATATAACTTATCAATGGCTTGAATAAATGTGTATTTTCCCAATTCACTGTCAGAGATATCTGACAATTGCACCAAAAATTGACATGCCTCTCGGTAAGCGATAATTTTGTTCCTTAAGAGTAATTCTAATTCGTCAACTGTAAGAAGGAGGACCAGGGCAATGGGCATGAGTTCAGAGTTCTTTCTTAGAAAACCACCCAATTCAACTAATTCAGCTACTCTGTTACTCACAGTAGGTTGCGCCATAGTAAGCTTTTTTGTCAAGACATTCAGAGTAGTATACCCACCGAGTTTGAACATCATAGCGAGGATACGAGCATGCTGTTCGTTGATGTTTGGTCTTAAAATATCCATCAAAAGTGATTCAAACTTAATAGTATCTTTGATATCGTTTGACAATCCAGCCATAGTAAAATCAGCCAAAAAAATAAGGTTGTTGATCTGTTGAAGAGTTTGAATATTAACATATAAATACTCGTTATAAATTTATTGCAACATCAAATGATAGCTTGATGTCATGTAAGATATGTTTTCTCAATTAACAATGACTGATTCTTCCCCTATGATTATAATATTTTCATTATTATTTTTTTAATTTAATATTTAGTTAAAAATAAAGGTAAGATCCATAAATTAATTTTTAGATCCTTTATTTATTGAATTATACTTGAATATGGATTATATATACAAATATAAACCGTAATATAAACTTGCATATTATAATTTATTATGGAAATATTTATATAATAGGAGATTTATTTATTTTGTTATATAAAAAAGATATGAAATGTGAGAAATTATGAGAAAAAAACTGAAAATACTTCAAGACTCAATAAGGAGGAGTTGCAAGAAAGATGAATAAAGAATTAATTAAACAAAAGAAAGTAATATTCTTAATAAGCTTCTTTTCGCTATCGATCCTTTTCATATATTCTGCAATAAATCCTATAAACCATGACAAATCGATACAGCTGATTGAAGACACCAAGGGAGAACCAGTACTATTAATAGCGGATGATCCTTTACAATCTATTACGATCGATCCACAAAAGTTAACTGCATCAACCTATATCGGTGGTGGTGACTGGGAGGGATTAGGTGATATGGCTTTAGATAGTTCAGGCAATATATACATCTGTGGAGGCACAATGTCCCCACTGTTCCCAAATACAACGGATGCTTATGATCCCACTCATAATGGTGGTTATGACGTATTTATTGTTAAATTCTCAGCTGATGGCTCACAGCTTTTATATTCAACCTTTTTAGGTGGAAGTAACCACGATTACGCTCAAAGCATTGCATTAGATAGTTCAAATAATGTATATATTTGTGGTGTAACACATTCCAAAAATTTCCCAATAAAACATGCTTATGATTCAACACACAACGGGACAACTGACGCTTTTGTGGCCAAATTATCTGCAGATGGCTCAGAACTACTCTATTCGACCTTCATTGGTGGAACCGACAATGATTATGTAGATGATATTGTCTTAGATAGATCAAATAATGTTTATATAACAGGTTCGACTCACTCAGCTAATTTTCCAACAACACCAACTGCATTTGACTCAACATATGGGGGGTATAGTAATGAGGTTTATTTGTATCCTTGGGGATTATATCGCTTCTTTGGTGATGCTTATGTTAGTAAAATCTCAACCAATGGGTCAAAGCTTCTCTATTCCACCTTTATTGGCGGAAGTGGTGATGAACTTTCACGGGGGATTACTCTAGACAGCTCTGAGAATATATACATTACAGGTGAAACGTGGTCAGATGATTTTCCAACGACGAGTACAGCATATAATACAACTTATGGTGGTAGTTCTGATGGTTTCATTACAAAAATATCAGCCAATGGAACCTCTCTAGTATATTCAACCTTCATTGGTGGAAGTAAATATGATCATATTGAATCTCTTACACTAGATAGCTCAGATAACCTATATCTTTACGGTGAAACAAAATCTAGTGATTTTCCAACAACGACCAATGCTTATGATCAAACATTTAATGGAGGTAATGGTTGGGTTCAAGATTCTCATTTTTATTTTGATCAAAGAGGTGGCGATTCTTTCGTCACAAAATTAGCTGCAGATGGCTCCACCCTTCTCTATTCAACCTTCATTGGTGGAAGTGATGATGAAATGAGTGGAGCTTGTATATTAGATAGTGGAAACAGATTATATATCACAGGGATGACGAGATCTAGTGATTTTCCTCTTGTACCTAATGAGTCAGCAGTCATTGATACTGAATATTTCGACATCTATGCTGTAAAATTAGCTGCAGACGGCTCCGCTCTCCAAGCATCGACCTTTATAGGAGGAAATTATATTGAGATAGGGTCATACGGATCTGTACTCAATAGTGCAGGCAATCTATGTATCACAGGTTGCACTTTTTCATATGATTTCCCCGTCACAGAAAACGCTTATCAGAAGGAATGTAAAGGTAGATATGACGTATTCTTAAGCATAATCAACCTTCCAGATTGGGTTCCAGATAAATCCTCTACGACATCAACAACACAAAAGACTACAACAACGTTCTCAACTACGAACGGTACGATTGGGTTCGAGATGTTTCCAGTCTTAGCAATCATAGGGACAATGGCTGTGCTATATAAGCGAAGATCAATATTATCAAAGTAAATCAAGAAAGCTCACATGTTAAGGAATTGTTAGTGCAAACAATTCCTCCTTTTTTTAAATTGAAGAAAATAAAAACATTTTCGTACATATCATATTTTAGGATTATATAAGTTTCACAAGGATAGCATACTCTTAATATACGTATAAAAGTTGTGCATTATTTGAATCAAAGTCAGATAAGTAAGGAAGAATGGTTATCTAAAATAAAAGCTCTAAAGAATTCCACTGAGAGAATTTTAAACCTCCACCCTGACTGGTGTGCATCAAATGGTTGGAATCTAAAAGAACTAATGATTCATCTTCAAGCGTGGGATGAGGAGTATTTAAACATTCTGAAAAGTCAGATACATGAAGAACCCTATATTCCGAGGTTTTGTCGATTTTCTGATTATAAGCAAGAAGAGCAAATGAAATTCGTAAATCGTTGGAATAATCAAATAATCAACGAAAAGAAACATCTTTCTTTAGAAACTGTTCGTGAATATTTCATACAAAGTCGTCAAAGAGTCTTCAGGGAATTTGGAAAGTTGTGGTCTGATAACAGGGGACTCTTACATCCTTTTGCGCTACAAATTGATGATCTTTCCACTCATGACGCTGAACATATTGCCAAAGGCATAAAATGAGGACTTAAGAGGTTCATCTCTAGGTAGAAGGTTAAATAATAGAATACGGTTCACACAATGAAAATTAACCAAAAAGGGGAATTCTTGGTTGTATTCTTATTAATCACCTTTATTGAACCGTTTTCGTATTCTATTCACATAACTGAGGGAAAAACCAGCAACCTAATGGTTCAAAAGATGAGGGGAGAATCTTCGACCCAGTCATCGCATGATTTCCAAACTATATCCCAAAATCTTCCTCCGAATCTATCTACAAAGTATGACCAGCGTGGCCCCATTCATATCGATAATAATGACGAGTTTAGCGGTATTTACGACTTTCCAGGGAGTGGCTCTCGATCAGATCCGTATATTTTAGAGAACTATCATATTAATCCCACGCCAGAGCATTGGGGTGACATAATAGCAATTTCCAATACTAATCGTCATTTTCACATAAGAAATTGCATCATTAGCGGAGGAAGTAACGGGATTCTCCTTGAAAATGTGAGGAATGTGCATGTCTACAATACTTATATAGTAAACAACAGCTACTCTGGTATAATTCTTGCATGGTCAGGAGACATTGTCTTGAATAATAACACTCTAACTACTAACTCTTCTTGATGGTCGTCTGGAATTGAGCTCTGGCACTCATGGAACATCAACGTGTCATACAATACTGTAACTGATAGTAGTGTTGGAATTAACATTTTAGACTCAGAGAACTGTGAGATAACAAACAATTTTCTTATCAACATCGAAGAGTCTGGAATCTGGCTTTCTCATTCTGCAAACAATAGGATAATAAATAATATTCTAGTGAATTGTAGTTTTGATGTTGATAGATGGGAAGCTGATCGATATTTTCAGACAGAAATAGCAAATAACACGATCAACGGGAAAAAGTTAATTTTTTGGCAAAATATGACTGATAAAATCGTTCCTAGTGGAGCAGGCCAAGTTATATTGGTGAATTGTGCGAATATCACGGTTTCCAATCAAAATCTATCAGAAGTTTCATCTGGTATATTTGCAATTTCCAGTCCTAAGTTATCAATCTGGAACAACACTATTTCATGCAATTGGGAGGATGGAATTTTCTTATTGAAAAGCGCGGCAAGTACTATTTCAGATAATGTCCTGCTTGAAAACGGTAGAACTGGAATCTACCTTGAAAGATCGGGATCTAGTTCAATCTCCACTAATGTCATTTCCAATAACAAAGAATCAGGAATTTCTCTTTATGAATCTCCAAATAACACGATCAAAGACAATATTCTGATAAATAATGGAATAGACATTGATGAGGGGATGTTTGAGGACTATGGTCAGTTAGAAGTGACGAATAACACAATCAACGGGAAATCAATAATTTTCTGGCAAAATATGACTGATAAAACCGTCCCTGATGAGGCTGGTCAGGTCTTTTTAGTGAATTGCACTAATATAACGATTTCCAATCAAAACCTTTCAAATGTCACATCTGGACTGATAGCGATTTCGAGTTCTCAATTGGTTATCTCCAATAACAATATTTCAAACAACAGTAGGTACGGAATATTTCTGAATACAGTGGAGAATAGTAATATAACTAGGAGTATTATCTCCAATAATTCCAGAGGCGGATTATATCTTTGGAATTCTGAGAGCTGCATCATTTCGAATAACTTGATCTCCAGTAATAGCCATTTTAACTGGTGGTGGTATGGGTGGGATGGAAGCGGAATTAGGCTATTCAACTCAAACAAAAGCATTATTCTCGGGAATATCATATCTAAAAACGGGTATGGAATTGGACTTGATAACTCAGGTATAAGTGAAGTAGTCAATAACACTATTTTCAATAACGAGAATGGAATTGGACTTGATAACTCAGGGATAAATGAAGTAGTCAATAACACTATTTTCAATAACGAGAATGGAATTAGCCTCTGGGCATCAAAGGAAAGCAATCTAACTGATAATATCATATTTAACAATACGTGGAGAGGTATTTATCTCTATGAATCAGAGAATAGCGTGTTTGTCAATAATTCTATTTTCAACAATGGGGAAATCGGAATTGAACTTGATAACTCTGAGAGCTGTTATCTCGCTAGCAATATTATTCACAATAACGGTGGGTCAGGAATTGAGTTATATGAGTCTAGGGGTGGTGCACTCGTTGATAATATCGTTTTCGATAATGAGGGAATTGGAATTGAACTTGTTAACTCTGAGAGCTGTTATCTCGCTAGCAATCTTATTCACAATAACAGTGGATCAGGAATTGAGTTTTATGAGTCTGGACGTGGTATAGTTGTTGATAATATCGTTTTTAGAAATGATGGAATTGGAATTGAACTCCAACATTCTATGAGAAGTAATCTCTCTAACAATCTCATTTATAATAACCTTTGGTCAGGAATTGAGTTTTATGAGTCTTGGGACAGTGTGCTGGTGAATAATACTGTTTCTAACAATGATGGGATTGGAATTGCATTGTATTACTCGGGGAATAATATCATTGTAGAAAATAACCTAGTAAATAATGACTTTTATATTAATGGAGATCACCTTGGGCATTTCTCTCAAAGATTTGTAACCAATAATACCATAAATGGAAAACCAATCATTTTTTGGGAGGATAGATCAGGGGGAACCATTCCTAGTGGAGCAGGGCAAGTCATTTTGGTCAATTGTAGCGATATGACAGTTACGAATCAAAATCTGGTGAATGGTGTTGTCGGTTTACTAGCTATTTTAAGCTTTAATTTGTCTATCCTAAGAAACAACTTATTAAGTAATAGTAGAAGTGGAATTTCACTTCTTTTTTCCAGTGGGAACACGATTATAGGGAATAATGTGTCGGATAACGATGAATTTGGAATTTATTTAGACTCTTCTGAAAATAATACACTTTCTGGTAACTTCATTACTTTTAACGGGTGGATGGGTATTTATCTTACGTTATCTGGTGACTGTAACATCTTCAACAACACTATTTCTAGCAATGGAGGAGGTGGAATCTATATAGACGATAGCGATGGAAGTGATATTTCATTTAATGACTTGAATAGAAATGAAGGATCAGGACTAGAGATTCATGACTCTTCATACAGTACTATTTCTGGTAATATTGTTTCCTATAATGTTTGGATCGGGATCCATATTAGAAATTCTTATGATTGTAATGTTCTCAATAATACTATTATCCACAGTGGTGCATACGGAATCTATTTACAGGAGAGTCAGGAAATCAATATTATCATGAACACTATAGATGAAAATGATAGACATGGAATTCTTGTTGGGAACTCTAATGATTGTGATATCTATAGCAATATTATCTCCAACAATAACGATTATGGAGTTTCACTTAATGTATATTCTAGAAGAAATAAGATTAAATGGAACGATTTTATTAGGAATAATCCTGATGGAAAATCTCAAGCTTCAGACGACGGGGAAAACAATGTTTTTTCTTTAAATTACTGGCAAGAAGTGATTGTTTTGTCTCTAGATGTGGATACTAATGGTATTATAGACACCCCGTACTCCATTGATGGTACTTCAAACAACCAAGACCAAAATCCACTTCAATCTTCAATTCAACCTCCATATGAATTAGTAGGGCTATTATTAGTGTTTCCAAATGGTGGAGAACTCCTCAATGGTACAATACCTGTGCGTTGGAAATCTGCGATCGATTATCGAGAATATCCAGTCTATTATACATTTTATTATTCATCAAATAATGGTCAATCGTGGATTCGATTCGCTACAACCTCAGGAGGTGATATTACTCTAAATATCATTATATATACTTTTGATTGGAATACTACTAATGTTCCTGATGGTTCATATCTCTTTAAAGTTATTGCTGAAGGTGTAGATGGTTTACAAGCTGATGATGTCTCTGATGACATCTTTAATATCCAGAATGAATTACCTTCCCCTCCCTCGCCTCCTCTTGGTCTTCGGCTTGTCCTCTTTCTTACAATCGTCGTTGCATTTATAGTTGTTCGGAAATTGGCTTCAAGACAAAAGTAGTAACAGAAAGAAACAGAAGATCATTCCTTTTTCTTTGTGATATTATTCATCACTAATTTGTTATTAGATCTTACGCTGTAGTAGTATAACGAGGAGAAGATGGGAATATGAGCATTAATTCTCCACGGGATAATGTTTTTTGAACCTTTGAATCAAACCGATGAGCTTCTAAGATTTTCACGAGTTTTGTAAAGTCTGTTGATTCAATGAGCATATGGAATATAGGTTTAGAATTATTAACTTTGATTTGGACACGACCAAAGCTGTCCATTTTACCACCAAACTTTTTTCTTATCCAGCGATCGAGTCGAAGATAATGAATATCCCTGTATCTATTTCTTTCCAAAATATAGATTGTCTTCATCTTGGATCGAAGTAATGCAAAGATCGATCCAGTCCCATAAGTTATTACATGCTTATCTATTTGTAGGAATTTATAATGCTTTGGAGTAAGCCACGGAACAATAATTATCCACGAAAGAAGCACAGCTAAAAACGCTAAGGACTGCATAATTAGAAAAGTAAAAAATCCAATGAGAACAGAGAAAATGGTGATATCTTTGAGAAATCCAGTTGTGTTGTTTAGCGCGCACTGATAAATAACTTTCTTATCGGAAGAGGGATAAAATCTGCCCTGTGTAAGCGCTTGATCTTTACCAATTGCCAAAATAAATCACTAAAGTATAAGTATTAATTCCTTATTCCTTATTTCGAAATTATCTTGAAGGTTTTAAATTTGATTTTCTTGAACTAATTATTGTTCTTCTGTTTTAAGATACTTTGTTAGTGATGTCAGGAATCAACCCTTTGAATTTTTTAGCCATAATCAATTCTTGTTCAATAAATTTAAAACCCCAACCTTTATACATTATATTATGAATTTCACTATCAGCAAATGTCGTTAACAAAATTTTTTGAACCTTTTGTTTTCTAAACCATTGAAATGCCTTAACAGTGAGACTTGTTGCAACATGTTGCTTACGAAATTGCGGAAGTGTGGCAATACGAGCATAAATCCCTTCCATTCTGTTTATAGATACTGAGTTGGAGTTATATCCTACAAGTTTCCCCTCAATCAAAGCTAAAAGCAAGGAATTTGTCGTAGATTCGATTTCTTTTTTGAAATCGTCAGAATTTTTTTGCCAGTAGTCTGAAAAACAAATTTTTTCCAATTTAATAAGATCAATGAGGTCCTTCTTTGTAGCTGACCTGATTTCAATTTTAGGATTAACTTGGTATGGAAAAGAAAGATTATCCTTGGCATAACAATTAATCGTTGTTATCACATCAAATCCTTGTTTCAGAAAAAAAACCTTTGAATCAAAAAATGACTCAGGAATTCGAACAGAAAGATATTGTAAATTAGGTTTCCCCATAGTGAACTCCCTCTCTAGTTTATGGAGGAGTTTACTCCCAATTTGACGTTTTCGAAAATCAGGGACAACATAAAGAGAAAAAATCCCTGGTTTTAGGGAACTACTTTGATTACCAATAATATATCCAATGATTCTTGAATTATGAATTGCTATTTTGACTAGATCTGATCTATAACGGATATACCGACGGAAGTTGTTTAGATCTTCTGGACTAGAAAAATCACCAACGATTTGGATGTAAATCTTCTCCAAGGGTAAGTAATATTCTCTAGTGAGAGGAAGAACTGCCACATCCATCAGTCACACCTAACAGGATGTTCACGCCTGATATTACTGTTCATTACATAAATTTGAAAACGTTTTCTAGAGAGAAATATTATAAGAAATTCTGGTTAAAATTGTATAATCTAATTCATTTTAGCAACATTCTTATGTTAAATTCGCTTACACTTGGTTTAAAAAGGCAGAAGTGGCCATAATTGAAGGAATTAGAGCATTCTACTGAAGAAGAAATTCTAAAGGCTTTGATGAATGCTGTAGATGAAATCGAAACCTTCACTAAAGAAGTTGGATTTAGAAAGCTAGAACAACCACTTGGATTCTTTTATGCGCGTGTTGTAGATAATAAAGTCACTCGATCAGAGAAAGGGAAAAAAGAACTGGAAAAAGCTATTGTCCGAGCTGCTGCATTCGTAATAGTCACTCAAATCTTTTTTTACCTTATTTTATCCAGAAATAATGAAGAAAATTCCTTAGAAATGAACACAATAAAAGATACTAAGCAAATGCAAGTACTTTTTGATGGATTAATTACCAGTACAAACAATAGAACTATTTTTAATGCTCGTATCGTGGAACTACTCCCAGAAGAATCAGTCCCCACCTTGAATCGTGTGTTAAAGGTGTTACTTCCATTTCAATTACACAAGTTCACATCAGACGTTTTAGGGAAGATATTCCACGGATTAATTCCTTTTAAGCTTCGTAAATTTTTAGCTGCGTATTATACATCAAATGTTGCTAGTATTTTTTTAACACATTTAGCAATAAAAAATACCCAAGTTAAGATTCTTGATCCTGCTTGTGGGTCTGGAACACTGTTAGTGAGCGCTTATCGTCGCTTAAAGGAGCTAAATGCAGAGTTAAGTCATTCCCAAATTTTACAGAACCTTTATGGGATTGATGTATCTGTCTTTGCAGCTCAGCTTGCTGGAATAAATCTAACCCTGCAGGATCCTATGTATCCTTTGGATACCAGTCAGATTGCTATTCTTGACGTCTTTAAACTTAATATGGATCAAAAAGCAGAAGACCCGGAATTAAAAATACCTAATGTAGATATACTTCTTGGGAATCCTCCCTTTACGCGAGCTGATCGTTTAGATAGTGAGTATAAAGACTTCTTAGAGGGACATCTTCGTAACCACGAGATAATGTTGGTTTATAATAAGAAATATTTAGGATTGTACGCTTATTTTCTTCTGGATTCATTGAGATTATTGAAAGAAAATGGTATTCTTGCTTTTGTATTACCACTTTCTTTTATCAATTCTTACACAATGAAACCTATCCTTAGTTTTCTTTTATCAAAATTCACTTTTCAATATATCATTACTTCAGAAGCCCAAATAACATTTTCAGAACAGTGTGCATTCAAAGAAATCCTCTTCATTGCTAAAAAAAGCAAAAAAGCTAAATCAAAAACGAAATTTGTAGTATTAAAGAAGGAATTATTGAGGAAAGAAATCCTGAATTTAACAAAAAAAATCGCTGAAACTACAGAAGACTATGAGGATTCATATCTTAGAATCCGTAATATTTCAAATAAAATCTTAAAAGAAACAGTACAAATGAATTGGACAATTTATTTCTTCAATCAAACATTCTTTAAGTTATTTGAACAAGTAAGACAACTAGAGATGATAAAGCAAGTAGTTCAAGTAGTGAAGACACCAAGGTATGATGCGGATCGAGGTCTTCGTGCTGGGATTTCGGATTTCTTCTACCTGCCAAATAAATACTGGAAAATTATTAACGAATCGTGCGACTGGATTAAAATACAGAACATTGAAAATAACTCTGTTCTGAAAGTGTCACGTAAATATATTGCTCCTGTATTAAGGAAATCCTCTCATTATAAACAGATCATTCCAGAAATATCTGATTATATTGTCGTGATTCCTGACGACAATACAATAGAAAATGCTGTTGAGGATTATATAAGATGGGGTGAACAAAAATTTCACAAAAGAGGATTTAAAGCATTAACCTACAAGCATATTAAAAAGGGGAGGAAAATAGCAAGAGTTGCTCTAACTCATGAGCTCAGCCTGTCAAGTAACAATATTATAGCCTATTACTCTCCCAATCCTGTTATCCTCACGGATAATTTCATATTTATTAGAACTTTTGATGAAGAGAACGATAAAATTCTTTCGGCTTACCTGAATAGTTCTGTATTTCTTTTAACTTATTTCGCATTACGTAGAGAAAAGACTGGAGCCCTCGGACAGATCTTTGGAACAGATATGCGGAATTTCTTTTGCTTAAATCCCCGAAAAGTGACACAAACGGATCGAAAAGAGTTGCTACTGATTTTTGATCAATTTATCCTCGAATCAAACCAACTCCCATCATTTTATCAACAAATCATTGAAGCAAAGAATAACAAGAACTACATTAGATTTCTACTAGATGAGAAAATTTGTGACATATTGACTCTTAACCATGATTCTAACTTTTTAAGCCAACTTTATGAAACTTTAGCCGACGAACTCAACAAATTCATTAGGTAATCGGATGATGTCTCATTGACAATTGAAGAACAGTTTCCTCTTGATGCTATTCAACCAATAGCGAAAGTAGAATCACAGAGACGGCAATTTTATCGGCCTATCTATTCCATACACAAGTCTTGGGCTCGCAGACCCGGGAGTACAATACGCGCAATAGGACTTTCTCAATTTAGTCAAGAAGTTCTTTTTGATCCAAATCGGTCAGGAAAAGGTGCTTTCTATCAAAATCACGATTTTCGGGATAAAATCGCCCTAGATCCTTTCTGTGGTGGAGGAACTACTATTGTCGAACTTCATCGTCTTGGAATCAAGACAATTGGCATTGATGTAAATCCAATCGCTTGGTTGACGACGAAAAAGGAGATGGATCCTTTCAACATTGAACTTTTTGATCAAGAAGTTGAGAAACTCTTTCAAAGTGTAGGTCGTCAAATTAAAACCTATTATAAAACTGTATGTCCAAATTGTGCCTCTTCGAATGCGGATATTATGTATATTTTTTGGGTACGTACAATTTTTTGCCCTTCCTGTCATTCCGAGGAAGATCTATTCAAATATTACATCATAGGTAAGAAACAACGAAAAGACCCTGCTACAATGGTGATCTGTCCTAGTTGTAAGAATTTATTTTATACAATGGAAAAACTTGATGAGCTGTCAACCTGTCCCACATGTTCTCATGATTTTATTCCTAAATTGGGGAATTGTCGGTTGAAACTGTTCACTTGTACTAATTGTCAGAAAGAATATAGATTGTTAGAGCTGCTTCAACAAACTGAACATTCTTTATCAGCAAGACAAATCGCTATTGAATTCTTCTGTCAAGCGTGTGGAACCCGCGATTATAAGCAAGCAAGTGAGAGGGATAAAGATAAATTTGTAGAAGTTCAGAGAGAATTCAGAAAAAGAGAGGATAATCTTCAATTTCCCCGAGAACTATTACCAGAAGAGGGGAAAAACGTATCAAATCTAAGAAATTATGGCTTCAAACGATTTTCAGATCTCTTTAATGAAAGACAATTACTCAGTTTAAGTTTACTTTTAAAGGCAATATCACAAGTATCAGACCAAAATATCAAAGAATTTCTTCTAATGGCTTTTTCAAGTAGCTTAGAATTTCATACAGTTATCTGTCCTTATAACTATACAATGAAACAGATTGTAAACGTCTTTAATTACCAATCTTTTTTAGTTCCAACCATGTATGTAGAAAATAACGTCTGGGGAACTAAAAAAGGGAATGGGACATTCATTACTTACCTTGAGAGGATAAAGAAAGCAAAAGAATATTGCAAATCGCCTTTCGAAATAGCTTTTCAAAATAATACGATTGTAAGGATACCCATTGCTGCAGATAAAATTGAGGCCAATTCAGTTGAAACTTTTCAGATGTTACAAGCAGGTTCTAAAGCTGATACTTTACTTATAGCTGACACTTCAGAAAATCTTCAGAGATTGGGTATTCCTCAGGCTTCTGTTGATATTATAGTGACCGATCCTCCTTATTTTAATTATATTCAATACTCTGAATTGGCAAATTTTTTCTATGTCTGGCTTAAGATAGTCTTAACCTCTCAATATCCTTTTTTTCGTTCAGCTCTCATCCCTACCGATCGAGAAGTGAGTACATCACGAGAAAAAGAAAAATTCCTTGAAAAAATAACAAGAATCTTTCAAGAATGTTATAAAGTGTTAAAACCAGATGCTCCAATGGTTTTTACTTTTCACCACTCTAATGTTACAGCATGGATGATGATTCTTGAGGCATTAAAGTGTAGCTTGTTTCAGATAACTGCAGCATTTCCAGTTCAGAGTGAGTTTCGTGCCCGGCCTGTTAAAGGAAGAAATTTTGATATTATACTTATTTGTCGGAAAACACCTACGAAAATACACTTAAAGGAATCAATGGATTGGAAGAGCTTAGAACTGGAGGTAATCAGGAAGGTAGAAGATAGTTCGACATCTCCAATGCAAAACCAGAATGTAGCCACTTGGGAAGAAATTTTCTCAATGTTTCTACCAAAAATTGCTGAAAATTATAACCGAGATCCTTTAGTAAACCTAGAAGAAATTTTATCAAATATATTTAATCATCTAAAAGGCATTAAAATGTAATCTTCTTAAGAGACAAAATAGTGACTGTTGAAGAATCCTTTTAACGAGACTAATAAAAGCATAATAGAAGTGATTTTCATGACTGGAGAATACTTTGGACAATTATTGAAGGATAAAGATATACATAAAAAGGGAACAGAGTTATTTATTAAGCTTGTTGAAGCAATAGAAGAAGCTTATGATAAATTCGAAAAAGCATTGAAAGCTTGGAGAGGAGGGGATTTTGAAAGAGGTCTTGCGTTAAGAGATGAAATAATTCAGCTTGAAAGGGATGCAGACGAAGTAAAAGACATCTTCTTCGAAACAATTTTCAAGAAAAAGGCTTATCTTCCTCAAATCACTGAGGAACGCTACAATATGATGTTGAATGCAGATCACCTATTAGATCGGATTGAAAGGGCAGTTCGAATAGTTTGTATTAAAAAAATTGATGCTAGCTATTTTCCTCCCGAACTCGATAGAATAGTAGACTTGACTGAGGATGTGATCGAAGACTTTGTCGAAGCTAATAAACTCTTTTTCAATGATTATGAAAAAGCATCACAGCTTGCACGTAAGGTAGAAGAAAAAAGGGATGAAGTACGAGATCTTTTCTATACTATCTCAGAAAAGATAGTGAACGACGAACTTCCACGCGGTACAAGTCGAATACTTAACGCCACTACTCGTATTAGCATTGAAGCAGAGCAAGGGACTGATTACTTAAAAGTGCTCATAGCCAAACATAGTTGATTGATTGTAGGTGTAATACCTTGACTGCACTGATCATTATAGGTGCCGCTCTTCTTCTTGGTTTTGTTGTCGCATTCACGATTGGAGCAAACGACGAAACCATGACTCCAGCAGTAGGTGCTGGTTTACTTTCATTGAGCGTTGCTGTCCTCATCGGTGGTCTATTTAATTTTATTGGTGTTTTTTTCTTAGGAGAATCTGTGTCAAAGACAGTGGGGAATAAGTTCACTACCCCTGAGTATGCTCTTTCTCTATCAATGGTGTTTGTTGTACTAATCTCAATGGCTCTCTGGCTGTTTATTGTATCATTGAAAGGAGTTCCGATTAGTACAACCCAATCAGTTGTCGGAAGCGTCATAGGGGTTGCTCTCATTGAATGGGGATTAATATCTTTGAATTATGATACTCTCTTTTGGGTTCTACTCAGTTGGGTTGTAAGTCCTCTTATCGGACTTGTTGGAGGGTTTCTTTTTTACGCATTAATCATAAAACTTCGACAATCAGTTAAAACAAAGGGTTATGCGGATTATGAAAGACAAGAAAAGGTAGCTTTCTATGCCTTAGCAGTTTTTTTACTCATTTCAGTTTTTTCTCGAAGTGGTAATGATGTAGCCAAAGCCATTGGTCCTCTTATGGCAATCGAAGATTTTGTGATGGAAACATACATGGTTGGACCATTTCCTATAACTGGACTGTATTTAGCATTAATCGCTGGTGGATTAGGAATGTGCTTTGGGGTCATATTCCTTGGTAGAAGAGTAGTGAAAAAACTTGCAAATGATATTGTAGCACTTTCTCCAACATCAGCATTAGCGGCTAGCATCTCTGTTAGTCTAATCATGTTCTTTGGTACATTAATGGCTATTCCCTTGTCTGGATCACATATTCTAGTTGCTGCTTTTATTGGAGTTGGTTTTGTAAATAAAGAGAAAGTAGATAAGGACAGTCTCAAAGAAATAGGAATAAGTTGGGTCATTACAACACCGATATCAGCACTCTTTTCTGCAATTATCTATGTGATCTTCAACTTACTAGGAGAATTCTTTGTTGCACTTTATACATGATAATGGCAATTGATGGAATAAAAGCATGAACCAACAAGCAAAATTATCAGAAAAAGCAATTGAGAGTTATTTTCCATTCACAAAAGTCAGTGAGATAGCTTATAAAGAGAGTAACGCAAAGAGATATTATCGTCCTATTCTAACTCTTCATAAATGGTTTGCTCGACGTTTAGGGTCAGTATTTAGATCTATCCTCATTTTTGCATCACTTTCTTCTTCAACAAGGATAGTAGAAGATAAGGCTACTCCATTTAAGGATCATAGTATTCCATATGAGGAGGATTTTTGGGATATCTACCTACTAGAACATAATTTTCAGGATCTTTTAGTGTTAGATCCTTTTATGGGAGGAGGAACAACAGTCATTGAAGCTTCGCGTTTAGGATTCGGGGGTATTATTGGAGGAGATTTGAATCCTGTTGCTTGGTTTACAGTGAAAAAAGCATTGGAAGATGTTAATATTGATGACCTCCAAATTAAGTTCGAAAAACTGTCTTCTAAGCTAAGGAATGAACTTTCCAAATATTATAAGACCCAATGTGGACATTGTTCACAACAAGCGGATGTTATGTATTTCTTCTGGGTGAAAGAAATTCAATGTGAACAATGTTTAGAATTTAATCCTCTATTTCGAAGTTATATATTTGCAAATAATCGGAAAGAAGTCTCTAAAGCTTACTTTCTCTGTCCAAAATGTGAAACAATTTTCCAGGAATTGACTCAAAAGAATCTTCTCTGTCCAAAATGTGGTTGGTCTTTTGATCCATTTTCATTTATAGTAAAACGGGGAAAGTATTATTGTTCCCACTGTGGGCATACAGCCAAGATAGTAGACGTCAGCACAAAACAGGGAAGACCTAATGAACGGTTGTATGCTCTCGAGTATCACTGCTCTGCTTGTAATACACGAGGTTACAAACAAGCTGATCAAAATGATTTCAAACTTTATCACCAAGCATGTCACGAATTCAAGTCGATTCAAAAACAATTACCCCTTCCTCAACAAGCTATTCCCATTGGGGCAAAAACTCAGGAGTTACTTAACCACAAATTTCAGTTTTTTACTGATATGTTTAACAGCAGACAACTATTATCGCTAGGAAAACTATTGAGGGAGATTCTACAAATTCAAGACCAAAATTTGAAAGAATTCTTTCTTATTACGTTTTCAACCGCTCTGGAATACAATAACCTGCTTTGTGAATATCATAGAAAGAACCATTACATCTATAATTTGTTTCGCAAACATGCTTTTCCAGCCACCTTGAATCCAGTTGAAAACAATGTCTTTGGTACAGCTAAATATGGCACAGGAACGTTCAAGAACTTCTTCGCTAAAACTATACGAATAAAGAAATACTGTCAAAAACCGTACGAATATTACATTGCTAAAGATGGAAAAGCTAAACGTCAAGAGATGACACGTCAGATCAATGCTCAGGTAGTCTCATCTTATTCCGAATTAGAACAAGAACCATCAAGAAATGTCTATCTTTATTGTCACTCCTCCCAAGAAATTCACATTCCTCAAAATAGCGTAGATTTGGTCATAACAGATCCCCCTTATTATGATAATGTCCAATATGCAGAATTATCAGATTTCTATTACGTTTGGTTACAGCTAGGCCTGAAAGAGTATTATCCCTGGTTTAAACCAGCTTTAACACCAAAGAAAGCTGAAATTGTGAAAAACATTAAAATCGGAAAACATGATGAGGATTATCAACAAGGGCTTAAAGCTGTTTTTGCAGAAATCCAAAGAGTGTTGAAAAAAGAAGGACTGTTGATATTCACGTTCCATCATAAGCAGCTGAAAGCATGGGCTTCGATAATAGAAAGTCTGCTAGAAAATCAATTCTATATCACAGCGGTTTACCCTGTTCGAGCGGAGATGGAAACCAGTACCCAGATTCGAGGGAAAAGGAGTATTGAATTTGATGTCATCTTTGTTTGTAGAAATCGCTTAAAAGAATCAGCTTCCATATTGTGGGAAGAATTAGTACCTACAGTGAAAAACACCATTGACTTTAAACTCCAATCTTTGGATAATAATGGAGAATCACTTTCAAGAGAAGATCAGTTTGTGATTCAACTGGGTGTGGGTTTGAAGTATTACACACAATATTATCCAAATATCAGCTTCAAATCCAAACCTTTTCTCCTGAATGATGCTTTAGAGAGCTTAGCAGCGCTATAATGATACCCTTGTGGTTCAAACAAAGGATCCATAAGTCTCTGAACACATGATTATAGTATCAAGCTAACAATGGAAAGATCAACTTTCAACTAGTTTGGAAGGCTTACTTTCATGTTGAATTAGAGAAATTTCTCAATCACTTAGATCATGAACTTATTTTTCAACACTTATAGGACTTGTTTTGTCATATATCCAACGGGTCAAGTACATATAGGGAGTATCGATTAGACCTAAGAACCATTTTGTTATTAGTTGGCCAATAATGAGAGTAATCATGAAATCAAGAGTTATTATACCGATTGAGGGATCCATTATTTTTTGAATGGAGGGGAAAACAACGAAAGCTAATGGGATAAAGATGATGGAATCTAAGCCTAGACTTAGGATGTCACTAAACACATTTCTAATCCAGAGATATTTCCACCACTCTTTTCCTGTATCAGTATTTGTGTGAATCCATGAACGAATCTTGTCATAAATCCATGCATCAAATCGTTCGCTAATAAGAAAGCTAATCCATGATGCTAGAGTGATAGCAGGGACAATTGCAAATGGGCCTAAAGGGTCCTCTCCAGCTGCAGGGAGGAATCCAGCTAATATCAATAGCAGAACCATAATGATTTGACTGACCAAGGCTATCCAGATCATTTCATATACTACTTTTCTCCCAAATCGTTCGTTAACCATATCTGTAACTTGAAGAGTAAAAGGAAATACAATAACGCCTACGGGTGCAAAAATGGGGAGCATCCCTAAATCAATCAACCAAGATCCAATGATTGGGATTGACTCCAGACCTAAATCAAATTCTGCAATTTTTGCTGCGAAAAATTGAGCTAATGTTAGAAATAGAATATAAACGCCTATTAGTGCACGTGGGGAGTCTGATTTCGCTGTATACCATGCACCAGTATAAGTAACCAGTCCTAATATAATGAAAATCCCTATACTGACTATTAATCCTTCCAGCATGCTTTATCGACCTCCGTGGTAATATTTAAGGGAAATAAATCTAGGCTTTTACTTTGTTATCCCTCCCTAAGTGTGATTCTCAAAAAGAGAATAATTACCAAAAAAAGAAGGAGGGGGGATTTTTGATTAATTATCCAGCTGTAGAGATTATCTTTGTTCTGCAGAATCGAGTAAGACCGCTAATGCAACCGCAAATTTTCGATTGAACGTTCGTTTGCTATCTGCAGTCATGTCCAATATGTACTTATCTCCAATTGTCCTCCTGCGATTGAACTCTCCTACTTTCACTTCTGAACCATTTTGAATGAAATAAATATCAAATTGCAATCGGATTAACCAAGCAAACGACTCAATTATCCATCCAATTACAGGAATCCAACCAAAAATCCACCGCATATTTCGCATAAGACTGATTAACAAGCTTCTAGCTTTTACTTTCCCTACTACCTTTCCAGATCCATCCCATACGGTCCAATTCTCTCTAAAGATACTTGACCAGAAATTTCGTTTTGCTCTCCCAAGGTTTTGATTTGTTTCATTGTCTAAGACATCAAAACTAGCCCAAGCATCAAATGATGAAAGATCCTTTATTGTCATAATCTCTGGAGCTGTTTTAGGGTCACCTGGAAACATATGCATATGCGTTTTTCGTCCAAATCTGTCCCGTTTTATCCAAAGGAGATCTTGGTCTGTATCTACGTCTTTTATGTGGTATGCTTCTTGTGCTGATAGTAATCGTCGATGCCTTTGTTGCACACCAAATTTATCCCGATCAAATATACCCATTTTTTCTTCACCTTTACTTTTTTAGTTCCTTCTAGGGATATAAGAAATAATGGCTATAAATCCTTAATAAAGTACACTAGTTAAAGGATTTCATCTCTCCGTTAAGAAAGCTAAAGATAAGATAATGTAATGAGAATAGTGGGAAAAAAAGGTATCTATGTATAATGAAATTTCTCAATATACTTCCCTGCCGCATAGTTTTCAAGGTCGATTAAGACCTTTCTAGGGATTTTCTTTATCTCAGATAAACGATCAACTTTGATCCTTAATTCATGGAGTTCTTGCGCTAACTCTTTCATAGCTTCATCAAAGTTTTTGATTAAATAAACATCGACCTTTTCAGGAGCATCATGTAGAATTTTTAGTCGTGCTTCTGGGATATAAATGACACCTTTTCTAACGAGATGAAAAATATTGTTAATGAGTGTGTATGTGTCTTCAGAAGTTGAAACTCCAACAATAGAAGTAATAAGATTTAGCGTTTGTCTGTCTGATTGCCGAAATAAACTAACAATCATGGTTTGCCAAGCTAAGTTATCTATTCTTGGGTTTAATTCGTGATCTTTCATACAGGATACCTTTTAGAAGGTTAGGTATAAAACACAATCTAGAGAATACCTCCGAAATTGCCATTAATTTATAATTACAACCCGACACTATTCAACTTTTAATTAGCATATCTATTTTTGAAATTAATTTTCAATGTGAATGAGAGTAGGCCTTTCGGAGGAGAATAATGCACTATAGTTTTTTTAGAAGAAAATTGATAATAATGTAATCGGAGTACTTTTCAACCTAGGTGTCAGAGAGAATTGATCTCTAAAGTGTATAAACAATTGAAACAACATTATATTCAACTTGATCCCCATGCAGAAACATGGAACCTCTGGATCAAAGATAATAAAAGTCTACAAGAAACTTACGAGGTTGCAATAGGAACAATTTTGGTTCAAAATACCAATTGGAGAAATGTCAACAAAGCAATAGCGAATTTAAGAGGTGCTACCATATTTTCTTTCAAAAAATTACAAACAATAAAAGTACAACAACTTGAAGAGCTTATCAAACCAGCTGGTTTCTATAAACAAAAAGCATTATATTTGAAATCCCTCAGTACACTACTACTGACATATTCTGATCGAGACAATTCACCCTCTCGGCAAGAATTGTTAGCTTGTAAGGGTATTGGTAAGGAAACCGCTGATTCTATCTTAGTTTATTGTTTTCAAAAACCAGTTCCAATTGTCGGAACATATACACGACGTTTCTTAACTCGACTACTTGGAAATGTGAGTTATTTGAAGATTAAATACGAGGACCTCCAGCAAGAACTAAATAATGAGCTTGAAACGAACTTTGAAGTGTTTGGGAGGTTTCATGCCTTAGTAGTGGTTCATGGGCAAAATCTTTGCCAAAAAAATAATCCCAAGTGTTCACAGTGTTTCTTACTCGACCAATGTTTATATGGAAAAGAACATCAGACGGATCCAGAAATCGCTCAAATTCAAACTCTGATCACTAAACCTCCAAAAAAGAAACGAAAAAAGTATTAAAATCTCTTATTACTGAATTCTTTCTATCTATTTTTTTTCCTCTTCCTCTCGTAGTTCTCTTCGTAAAACCTTTCCTACAGCACTTAAAGGCAGGTAGTCACGTATTTCGATCTCTTTTGGTACCTTATACTTTGAAAGACCTTTTTTTGCATATTCCATAAGTTCATCTTTTGTAATGGTTGCCCCTTGTTTTAAAACAATAAAAGCTTTAGGTCTTTCACCTCGATATTCATCAGGAATTCCAATAATAGCTACATTCTCAATTTGCGGATGTTCAAAGAAATATTCTTCAACCTCACGAGGAAAAACTTTGTAACCAGAAGCAATTATCATGTCTTTCTTCCGATCCTCGATGTATATAAATCCCTCTTCATCCATATGACCAATATCGCCAGTCATAAAGTATTCTTGACTATTCATAACATAATCTGTTTCCTCTGGTTTATTCCAATATCCTTTCATGACTTGAGGGCCTTTAATACCTAATTCTCCGTTCTTTCCGATTTCTAGCTCTTTCTCCTTGTCTTCTAAATCAAAAACTTTCACAGATGTATCAATGAAAGGAACACCAACTGAACCAATTTTCCGTTTCGATGGAGTGTTAGCACTAGCTATTGGTGATGTTTCGGTTAACCCCCATCCCTCTAAAAGAGTAGAGCCACTGGCCTGTTCAAATTGCTTCATCACTTCAACAGGTAAAGGAGCGGCGCCTGTTAAGCAAAAATCAATTGATTTTAAGTCATAGTTTTTAAACTGTGGATGATTCAGTAATGCAATAAATCCTGTAGGGACAAATGGTAAGAAATTTGGTTTATAAGTGTCTATTAGTTCTAGAAGTTCAGTAAAATTCCTTTCCCTAGGATTAGGCATCAATATGATCTCACCTGCCAGAAAAATCGGGATAAGCATTGCTAAAGTTCCTCCAAATAGGTGAAAAAGAGGTAGAGCAGCAAGAAAACGATACTTACCTTTATCTGGTAGTCCGTTGTAAATAGGAATCATCCAATGGTGTCCAGCATAACAATTAGTGATTAAGTTCCAATGAGTTAGCATAACGCCCTTTGGTAATCCTGTTGTTCCTCCAGTGTACGGAATCATCGCCACATCATTTTTGGGGTCGATATTTGGTTTTGGGAAAGAGACCGTGTCATCATCTTGAACCATCGTTTCAAAAGAGATATCATCAGGGCTGAGCTTTCCTATTTTTCCTACTAATCCCCCTAGGAATCCCTTTATTTTCCCTATATACGGCTTTATAGAAACAACAATGACATGTTCGAGATGATCTACCTTCCTAGCAACACTATGAATTAGCTCTAAAAATGCCTGTTCCCCAGTCTTCACATCAATTGTTATTATGGCTTTGGATCCAGAATCCTTAATATGATACTCCAGTTCTTTCTGAGAAAACATTATGTTTAATGGCGTAGCTATTGCCCCTAATTTTTGTATTCCATAAAAGGCGATAACAAATTCTGGAAAATTAGGCAAGAAAAGGGCAACTCGGTCTTTCTTTCGCACACCAAGTTTGTGAAGATGTTTCGCAAAATTCGTGGACATTTTATCAAGTTGTTCATATGTAATTCTTGTAGTGTGAAATTGTTTACCTGCAAGTAGTAATGCGGGGTTATTAGGGAAATCCTTTGCATTCTCGGTTAATACATCAGCTAAACTCTTCAAGGGATACTCTAAGGTTTTGGGAACATTTGTAGGATAGCTATTATACCAAATGGGGTAATCAAACATAATGAATGAAGTTAAAATGGTACGATGTTTTAAACTGTTTGAGGTCTTAAATTGGACACGGCTGATATCCTCAATATTTCACTTGATCTAGTTGGCATGACTGAACTACCCGCTGACTCTGCTGTCTATGTTCCTGGAGAAAACATCAAAAATATTCTTTATGGAATAGACATAGGGGTAGCTGAACTCCTATATGCTAAAGAACATGGATTTGATCGTGTTATTGCCCATCATCCTGTAGGATTGGTAAATCACTTTGAAGTCTTTCAAAAACATCTGGAGCAATTGGTATCAAAGGGTGTACCCAAAGAAAAAGCTCAAAAAGTTATTAATAAGAAAATTCTCGGATTTAAATTCGGTTCACATGCTAGGAATTATGATGCTGTCCCCTCCTTTGCACGATTAATTGGAATTCCCTTTCTTAACATTCATTGTCCCTCTGATGAGCTAGGTCGAAGGTTGATATCTGCATCTATTCAGGAATTAGTTGAAAAGAAAGGGAATCCTCTCCTACACGAAGTCAAAACTCATTTAGAAGACTCATTTATAGAATTCAGAGAGGCCCAGACCAAAATCGAGATTGCTAAGGGAGAAGAAAACAATCCATTAGGGAATTGGATTTTTAGTCATGGAGCGCTGACTAATGGAGGTTTTGATGTTGCTGATTGTTATTATCAGTATAAAGTTGACACAGTTATTTATATTCATATTGTGCCAGCAGAATTATTTCAGATTTTAAAATTAGAACATGGACAGCTTCTTATTACAGGACATCTTGCTTCTGATTCTATTGGAATTAATCCGCTCTTAGATAAATTAGAGGAGAAAGGTATTCAAGTTACAGCTGTTGGAGGATTAATACGTTAATGATACCGTTTTGAGGGTTCAACGATGCGACTTCAGCAATACATCGATGAAAATGGGCTTACAGCGAAAATAATTTCTTTAAAGACTTCTACAAAAACGGTCAATGAGAGTGTAAAGGCCTTAAATTGTATGCCAGAGGAAATAATAAAATCAATTATTGTTGTGACCGATACGAAAGAATTTTATCTGGTACTTCTCCAAGGAAATCGCAAAATTAAAACAAAGAAATTAAAAAACTTGCTTCATGTAAAAGATATTAAGTTGGCTTCACCTGAACAAGTTGAAAATGTTACAGGCTACAAAGTAGGGGATGTTCCACCTATCAGCGTTGATTTACCGATCATTTTAGATGAATTAAGCCTAGAAAGCACCCAGTTATATGCTGGTGGAGGAACGTCAAATAAACTTCTATCAATTTCTATTGATGAGCTCTTAGATTGTACTCATCCTCTTATTGCTGATGTTTCTGTTCCAATCTGAGGGATGCGTTATTCTCATGGGTCTAAAATGCCTGATATTTGGTCATTCTTTTAGATTAATCTCTCAAAAACAGTCGATAATTACAAAAGGAGAGTTTGCTAAACATGAATATGACGAATTTCGTGTTTATAAATGTCAACGTTGCGGAAAAGAGATAGCACAAGAAGAATATTATCAATGAATTAACCCCTATTTTATCAGATACTAAATTTTAGGGTAATTTATATTTTCGTGCTCGTTTTATCCCCATTTGGGTCATTAGATTAATGATCTGATGAAATTTTAGTTTTTTAAATCTCTCATGCCGTTCTTGAAGAATTAATTCAGTAAAATAGTCCTTCATTGCAGGTGCAAGTTCATGTGCAACCTCTGAAGGAACCTTCTTCCATAGCCGCTGAAATCGTTGTAAACGAAATAATTTCCTCGGATTGTTGATTACAAAGAGATTTTCTTTAGTGACAATAAAATCCATTGCGGACATGGGATTAATTCCGAAAACAAGTCGTGCTGGGGAGGCATTGAAAAGAAAATTGCAATAATTCGCAATAACTGAGGAAAAAGAGCTTATTAAAGCTGCATCACTAGGAGGATCATATGATAAAAATATTGGAGCTCCTGAAATTGAACTCATAATTCCCCAAGGCTTACCAGGGTGTAATATTGAAAAGTGGTTTTCAAATAATTCCTTCAGGAGCGCATGAAAGAATAATAACTCCTCAAAACTCAGTGCTGAAAATGAACATTCTCCATTTCCTACAGTGACATGTTCACTATAAGTTACTGCATTAACCGCTTCCCGAAATAACCTATCCACAACATTACTATCACCTTCCTCAGAATAAAACTGAGAATAAATAACAGAAGCAGCCCCAGCCAGAATGCTTCGCATTTCATCGAATGGAGGAGCAGAACCTGACTCTAATTCAATTTTCTTAATCAGTCTGGTCGTAACTAAAGGATCAGATATCACAATGCTATATTTGTTCAGTAAATTGACGACCATGATTTCTCGTGCTTGTGTAGGATGAAGCTTGGGATAATGCAGTCTGATGACACCGATAACCTGTCCTAAGATCTCAGATCCGAGCTTGCTAAGCGCATTTACAAAATATAATGTTTGGAGAAGCCTTTCTTCCGTGATATCACCAAAGTGCCATTTAGCTTCATTTTCCGCAGCAAGTATAGCCCAATTATTAAGATACAATCTCCGAGTATTATTATCCAATGTCCTATTTCCTGTTTTTTCTTTGGAGAGTGCTTTTAGCAAACTTACCTAGATTGACTATAAAAACTCTTTACAGATATGACTGTAATATTTGATTCATTTTTTCTGCTAAAACGATCTCTACAGTAACTAGGTTGAGAAACCATCTTCATTATTTGTTTTATTAATTTTTTTAGCAGATATCGATGAATAAATACCTAATGAAACCAATTCTATTCCAAAGATTATTAATCCAAAAATTGTGCTCCATTCTGTTGTTCCAGCTAATAAAAACTCGAGTATATGTTCAATTAATCTCAGGCCAACAAAAAAATAGAAAATAATTCCCAATAGGACAATTTCTTTTCTTTTTCGTGTAGATATAAACACCAATATCATTAAAGGAGCAAAAAATAACCAAAGAAAAACTAGTTCAATATTTGGAAAATAAATTGATGATAAGAGTACCCAAATAGCTGCAGTATAGGTGCAAGCAAGTGAAATATCCGTTTTTAATCTCTTGATTCTAGCATATGAAATTAGAAAGAGGATTAATAGGATAGTAAAACCTGATAAAATACATAATACAATGGTATTAAGCGTAATTTCTGTCGTTCTAATTAAGAATTGAACTGATGATAGTATAAAAGCTGAACTATTGAATATCAGGGTAAAAGCCATCAGAAATGAATACTCAATAGTATTTTCAGTTAATTGCCAGCTTATAATGTGAAAAAGTGTCACTAAGGCCATCATTACCAGAGTCAAACTAATCAGAGTGGTTTTGAATGGAAGGTCAATTCCCAGTTCTTGTATGAATAATTCAGAAACGAGAGGATCTATAAAGACCATGAGGACAAGTACGAAAATAGAATTAAGTAAATTTGTTGAAATAAACACAACTTGACTAATTTTTCGTTTTATAAGCCCAAGAAAGAGCCAGCTAGTATAGAATAATGTAAACAAAGCTGTGGTGTATTCAATCATCTGAATTGGATTGAATAGAATAAAAATCCCAAAATAAATCAACATTAAGAATTCATGTAGCTTAGCTGAGAGGTCAGTCCTTATGTATATGAGTCCCATTATTAAGTTAAATAAAATGGGGAAAATTGGAATTAAATGAAATGCAAACGTAGAAGGAAAATCAATATAGCCTGCATATAGCGTTGAAGGTAAGAATGAAACTAATAGCAGCAATATGGACTCATATTGCCATTTTATTAAGAAAACTGAGATAATTAAAGCAAATATCAATCCGAAAACAAGCATCAGATTTTCTTCAGGTTGGAACTTATACGTCCAGAATGCGACCATTATTATTAAAGATGCTAGTGCTGTTCCAATGATTAATGGGTTGATTGTTATCTTGGTTCTTCTTAAAAGAAAATGTTCTACCTGTAATACTATAACAGGAATTGAAAATGTAATTAATGTCAGATAAAGGTACATATTATCAGTAATCGGTGTAAATATTTCCTGCTTAAGCAACATTTCTAGTGTGAAGATAATTCCTGGGAATACGATTATTAACAATTCAGAAACAGAGTTGAAATTGAGTTTATCGAAAAGATATATTGCTATCCATACAATAGGAATTATCAAGAATAATACAGCATGACTTATAGGATCTAATTCTTCAAAAAGTATTATTAAAGCTAAACCAATTGCTGTTAACGATATGTTTAGATTTCTGTTTTTAACAATTGTCTCTGCAGCTGAAAGGTTTTCGGTACTTTTTGCTAGTAAACCTTCAATTAATATTGGAAGAATTAGTAGAAAAGTCACAGAAACCGTCCATCTTATATCAAATTCATTCCAATAGGTCATCAAACCAAAACAAACTATAAACGTAGAGTTTAACCACAAGAAATTAGGTGAGATTTTTTGTCGTATTTGACTAATAGTGATAATACTAGTTAAAGCAAGAAGTATAATAGCAGGGTAAAGCATTTCAATACTACTTTTTGTCCATAACATCATCACAAGTAATGTTCCTTCGGAAATCAGTGAAAAAACAGCCAAATCTAGTGAAAACTCATTTTTTCTATTCTCTTTATAAAAAATGAATATAATTGAAACTCCTATTATTATAATAATGGTAAAGATTGGGATCACAGGCCAATCGAATGCTGGTGTTTGTAGAAAAGCCACCAAAATTAATATTTCAGATCCAAATACGAAACCACGAGCCACATGATGATTAATAGCCTTTTTCTGTGTAATTAAAATTAATAAAGTTAAAAGAGGGATCAATAATAGACAAATCTTCCAGAGAAAGAGCAAGTTTGTTAAAGAGACAACAAGTAAGGATAATAGTAGAAAAAATTCAGCATAATGCTGTAAATTTTGTTGTTGGATTGAAGCGTATTCAAAAATTGTAAAAGTAGAATATAATATTAAAAGAAAAGCGACTCCGAATAATACTAATAAATCTTTGATTATAAAATCAAAGAACACCAATGTGAATAATAAGAACACCGAAGTAGAGCCGTCTCTTAAAGGTAATCTTTGAAAATTTGGGCGTATTACTTTCAAGATAATAAAACCAATGACAGGAAATGCGAGTATTACGATTGAAAGAATTGGGGGAAGATGACCATAAAAAACTGAAAATCCTACATTAAGTGTTCCGAAGGTACTACATAAGTCTCCAAGAGATTTAATTATTAAATCCTTTTTTTCAGGTTCTTTAATAACAAATTTTTGTAAGATTGCATTTAAATAAGGAAATGAGACTAACAGGATGATAATTGCAATCACAATAGAGTTGCTTAAAAGATACGGGGAAAGAAACATCAAGGGAAGTAGGATGGTCAAACCAATGAAAAGAATCATATCTTTAGTTTGTTGTGAAACAAATATAACACCAAAGGTTGTCAAGAAGATTAGAATGGTATAAGATGTTATATCAATTGGGATAATCCATTGTAGTAAATATATAATACTCATAATCGTAGTGATAAACGTACTAGAAAAAAGAGGTTCTCTATACCTCATAAAGTATAGGAGACTAACTAAGAAATTCACTAATGATAGAAATACGAACATTGTGGTAAAATTTAGCCCGAATTGGAAAAAAACACTTACTTCAACTAATCCCAGACTGAATGTAATTAAATTGGTCCAGAAAATGAGAATTAGCACAAAAGAGAACCATCTATCCAGTGTTTCCTTTTTAGGTATATATCCAAGATAAACTGTTAATTCTTTTGTTATTAATGCTATCAATCCTAAGATTACAAATAAATCAAAGATTATTCCTTCGAAAGGAGGTATTTCAACATCTGAAATTAATTCTCTTGGTAGGAGGACAATAATTGTAAATGATATTGCAGCAATGATACTAAGGGCACCTAACACAACAATGACAGTTGATATATTTTCTCTAAGAGAACTTAGTAGTTGTGTTCCAAATGTACTGACTTGACTAGGTGTTGTCGTAACAGGAGCTGTATCTGTTTCTATAGTGGGTTTTTGGCCTGGTTCAGGAATTTTATGATCTGGAGGTGGAGTAACTTCTTTAGGAATCTGCGCGCCACAATAAGGACAGGACCAAGTGTCCAATTCAAGTTCTTTAGAACACGAAGGACATAATATCCTTGCAGCTTCTATTTTTGTACCGCATTGAGTACAAAATTTCGCTCGTGGTAATAATGGTACTCCGCAATTTGGACAATTGCGGGAAGAGTCTTTACCTTCCATTCAGTTAATCCTCACCTTGAGGAATGTCTACCTCCTTTACAGAAGTAGAATCGTCTGAAGATGGTTCTTCAGTAACACCAATAGAAGCTAGTCGAGAAATAAATTCTTCAAGTTCTTTAGGGGGATAACGTGCAATAATAACCATACATACTAAAATTCCTAAAGCAACAATGTAAATGAGTCCCTGAGGTATTCTCCTATCCGAACCAATCTGGAGCGATAAAGAGTCAACTCTCTCTATAGTCTTGTTCAATACTTGTATATTGATATTTATCTCTGTATGTCCAATTTCAGCATTTTTCCTTAGAGATATCATAAGAAATGGATTAGATTCTGATGTTGTTAAATTAAAAGGCTCTATTTCGTCTCCAGTAACAATTATTCCATAAGTTAAGTTGTCAGGATTTGCAAGACTTAGATCAATTTGAACCTTCTCTCCAATCGAGACGGAAGAAGAATATGTCCCATCTATTATATGTAGAGTATTAATTCGTTGCCATAATCGGATTAAGTTGCTTTCAAGAGTGAATGGAGACAACAACGGGTTGCCATCAGTGCTGCAGGAGATGTAATAACTATAAGTATTACTTTTCTTGAGGTATTGTTCCATGAAAATGTTTGAAAGGACATAGATACTTTTCATTGTAATGTTAGTTGGGAAATAACGGCATAACCGACTTGATAAGAAACACGCTAGAGCGTTTCCAATTAAACTTTTACCTTGAACTAAAAGTAATCCACCATCATCGACTACATCCCAGAATAATTTAAAGCCTCTATCCCAAAGATTAATTACTAAAAAGTCATAAACTGCTTTTCCTCTGTCTAAGAATTTTATGTCTTGAGTTTTTTCATATAAGAGTAAGTTGATTATTCCATAGAGGGCGTTGGTACGTAATTTTATTATTTGGTCTGTTGTTTCTCCATCTGGAGTCAAAACATTGTAGATTGCTTCATTTAACATTGCATTGTCGTTCAAGAAATCGGCCATTTGGATTATGTCATCTATTGTCAAAGGGGAGCTGAAACCAGAAGGTAAACTTAACACTGCCCAAATAGTCCAACAAATGTGTTCCACTATTTTGAACTTATTTTTTGTGTATAAAGTTTCATTAAAGGTGAAAACAGAATCAATCCAACCTTCATTAGGTACTAATAAATATTCTTCAATGAATTTGTTTGTTTCATTAAAGTCGATCAAGTAATCTCGTCTCTCTGGATCATCTTGATTTAAATTCAGATAGTTCTTTGCCAGTCCGAGTTCCATTAAGAATTGATCATGGGTGTATTTTCGACTTTTTACAAAACTTTCAGCTTCTTTGGTAAAGTCATACGAAGAAACCCACCCCTTACGATCACTATGGAAATTTAGTCTAAAATATTTTGAACTCGTGTTTATTATTCTCTGGGCAATAGTAAGCAAGTCGACGGATCCTCCCATATTATATTCATCAATTAATGTTATTGCTAGGAGTGAATTCTGCATGGTGCTAATGACTGAAGATTTAGGTTGATCTCTAAGCGCGCCTTTATCATGGAAGAATCCAGAGTCTAATGAAGTTGCTTGTTTATACACTGTACCATAAAATTGTTGTTTTTCATTTGCTGCGCTTCTTGCATGAGTGATTGGGATAATAGATCCACAAAGAAGACATAAAATAAGAAATGAAGCGCATTTATCTTTTCTCATGCCTTTTTCCTCCTGCCAAATTTGCCTAATATTAAAGAAATTGCTACTAATCCTATGAATGCAGGTATTACTTCAAACGAATGTGCAGCTCCAGCTTCCTTAATGTCATAGGGTGGCCCAGTAGAACTCTTTGTTTCAGTTGTTTTAGTGGTAGTTGGTAGAGGCTCTTCCTCTTCTTCAAACTCAGGTACTTTCCGATCTTGAGGGCCTGCGAAAAGGATATGGACATAATTGGATGCATTAGCATAATTAGGATATGAATTTCCTCGCCATGTCCCATTTATACCTGTATCGATATAGAAAACGTCCATTGAAAGACCAATAATCGTTGTTTCAGGATTCTGAACCTGAAGGTCATGAAGGGGGTCATTTGTTTGAAAAGGAATTGTTAATTCAAAGATTGTATTTTTTCTCCCAACTGATGTGAAATTTCTCATTGAAGAATAAAAATTATCCGATTGTAAATCAGGAAAAGCTTGTGGATAGTTTTGAATGTAATACTCATCATCATAAGAGAAAACAAAATTATTGGGTGCCCCCTGTAATTTTATTGCTTTTGCATCTTCAGCCCAGTTATTATCAGCATCAACATCAAAATTTACCCTCCAAGTCAAGTTTTCTGTAATTTTATCAAATATTCTTATACCAAGGTATATTGAATCGAAATCATTTTTGATATAAAGTACCCCTGTGAAGTCTAACACTGAAAAATCTATGCTTCCTGCTTCCGACCAGTCAGTTAATACATTATGTTCACCATAACCTAAAGTATTCCAAAAGCTGTTAACAAATGCAGTTTCCCCTTGAACAATTCCTGGTGTAATGAAAAATTGAAGGCTTAAGCAAGTTATAATAAATAAATAATGTTTTTTTTGCAGTTTTTTCATACTTCTTTCGACCTCAATTATTTATTGATTCTTAATTGGTCTTTTTCAACTATATAAGATATATTATCGACTATTAGCCTTTCTCAAGAGAAATTCGCACAATTATCTAGATTGAATTTCATTGGATATTGTTAATTAGAGGTTGATTTGAATAGTAATATTGAGTTAAGTTTAGTTATTAGTTGTTTCTTCACATTATAACTTCCTAATATTACAAATCTGATAATTTTTCAACATCTATCAACAAATATCATCGTATATAATCAAAGTTCAACTAGATTTAAAAACGTTGCGCAATGTTGCGCAACGTATATAAACTTACCTCATCTGTTATGATAATAGGTAAAAATGGCTGAAAATTCTGTCTTAATAGATATTCTAAAGGAAATAACGAAAATATCCCAGCAACTGATTAATATTGAAAGCTCTTTGTCAAATATGCACACCGTTTTAGAGAAAGTAGCAGGATCAACGGGCTTAAAAGGATCGAACTCGGATGAAATTGAAGACACAGTAATGCCTACGAGTTTAGAAGTTTTAAATCTACAAGAATCGCGACCAGGGTTATTTAAGACTTATAAAGCGATCCAAAAGAAGGAAGATTGGGTTACAAGTTCTGATATTGCAGCTGAGACTAATCGTAGTAGAGGATTGGAGTCTCGCTACTTGAATTATCTAGCTGATACTGGATTCGTCCTTAAAAAGAGAGTGAAAGTCACTCCTGAAAGCAAAGCAACCGAAGTCCTGTACAAAATATTAGGAGTTGATGAATAGGTGGAGACGATTACTTTTCATAGCTATCGGGGAGGAGTTGGAAAGACTCTCTTATCCGTCAACACTGCTGTAAGGTTAGCAACTCTCAATAAGAAAGTTTGTCTTGTTGATCTCGATCTTCGAGCACCCTCTCTCCAGTCATATATACAACCGAATTTCCTTAGTGAAGGATCAGGTAAAAAGTCCCTAACTGATTTCCTAGTTGGAAATATAGAGCCAAAAGATGTTATAGTTTCAACGAAAATAATTAATTTTGATTGTGTTTTCTCTGATATCGAGATTCTTCAAAAGAAATCCAAAGTTCGCTCAAAATTAACCCAACATGGAGAAGGGAGAATCCTTGCTAAGCTTTTTGAATTCATCCGCTATTGTGATTCCCAAAAATATGATTTCTTGATCATAGATTGTATGCCTGGAATCACTTTTCGATCTCTTGATGCTTTAGTCGTCTCGGATAAAGTAATGCTTGTCACACGACCAGTAAAATCCGAAATCAAGGGTCTAAACTTACTAATATCAGAATGTTATTCTAAACTGGAAGGAGTAGAATTTTTTGCAATTATGAATCAAATAGAACACGAAGAGGATGTATCTTTTGAACCTAATCCTCAGGATGTAAGAGTAGCAGAAGAAAATATTCAGGTTATTTGGGAGAACTTGAAAAATAATTCAAAATCAATTTCTATTCACCCAATTTACTCTTTTCGCAGAATCCCATTCGTAACAGAAAGAATTTATGTTATCGAAGAAAAAGAGCATTATTTCTCAAAAGATATTGAAAAATTCTGTGATAATTTAATAACAACTAGGTAGATTAAGTGAAGTCTATATGAGTGAAGTTCGGGGTCAGGAAGGTTTCGATGGACCTTCTGAACAGGAACTTGAGACCTATATCAAACAAAGTCGTAAATCCCTCTCCCGAATGAAGAGAGGGAAGTCACCTCTTATTTTTAGGCCCAAAAAGAATAGAACTAAGATACTGATTGGAATTGTGCTACTTATAGTAATCCCTTCTGGTTTTCTTTCTATTGCTTCTCTTATGAGAAGTCTTCCTTCAGGTACTAATCTTACTAATGACACTGAGACTACCCCATTAACATCAGAAAGTCTCAATCTTGAGTTGACAGCAAATATGCTAGAGGCAATTATTTTCGAAATGATCTCTCAAAATCATTCAACAATTAACCCAGTAATAATTGAAGGTTCTGTTGTTAAATCTCGTTTAATCTCCAATGTTGAACTGCTAGACTTGATTTGGTATTTAAACCAATTTGAACGTGGTTCACAATGGTGGGATCTTGGCAGAGAGTTATTATTCGAAAAATTTCCCTTATGGAATGAATCATTTACAGACCTAGAGGGATATGAATTACAAATCAGAGCATTGAGAAGTTACCTTGTTTATACACCTGAAGAGATCCCCCTAAACCCGTATAATCTCGAGATATTTCATAACTCCTGCATATATCTTTGGAAAAAGGTACTAGCTAAAACTGATAACTTAACAAATACTTTAAGTTCTTTTCCAAATGATTCTTTTCGATTAACAAGTGACCAGATTCTTTTTATCGAATTCCTTTCAGAAGCAGCAACATTTCCCAACCTTTTCAATTTATCTTTATTACATAATAATGCTAAAAACTTAGTAGAAACCCTTGATCAACTAACAAATAAAACTTATGGAATCCCTGAATCTTTCTATGCTAATTTATCTTGGACATCACCTATATATAACTGTAAAGAACAGGGAGATCTTATTCTTGCGTTGCATCGGCTTGACAACGCGTTACACCTTGATTTCTCACTTGATCCACTCATAAATCGATTGAATAAATTTATTGGTAACTATTTGATTAATTTAGATTGGAGTTGTAATAAATACTATAATTTTACCAATCGAAAGCCATCAGAAGGGATTCTTGCGAGCGATCAGAGTCTTATCATTCGCTGTAATGTTTTTTTTGAAAACCTTCAATATGGAAAGTATGTTGCAGTATCATTAATCGAAAAATTGCAAGCTCCAAACTCAGGTTTCTATCCCTCTTTATCAGATCAAAGCTCACAACATCTTCTTGATCAAATACAAATATTATTAGCATTCCAAGAACTAATATTGCTTGAATCAATTATTATTCCTCCAAGTTCAATTGCTGCAGCATCTTGGGGATTTGGGGTATTTCTAATAATTCTCCCTATTTTATTCACCCTTAAGAGAAGAGTAAGGAAACGAAAATATTCTCATAATGATTAAGGGGTAGATCTCGATCTAATTTGAAGCAATCATATTAACAGATCTTAAAACAAATAAATTTAATGATTGCTAAAGTATTGATGATGTTGAGTTAATTGTTTTATTATTTCATTCTGATAATTTTCAGGCAATTCATAAAGTTGGAATACTAAGCTATCTATATCTGATTGAAGTTGACTTATTTCTCCACTGGATGTACAAACAGGACAAAGATACGTTAGTATTTCTGAAGATGAAGAATATTTCTGGAGAAGTTTCTGAATGGAATTTACCCTTTGATGGAGTAATTGCCATTGATTATGTTTCTCAGGCTTTTTCAGAGGAAGAGGGATAAGTTCCAAATCTGCTGGTGGGATAGCTGCTGTTAAATTAACTTGATGTATGTACCAGTTAATTAAGAGTGAATTAAAGATTCCTAGTAATGCCTCTGCTGATAACAACAATTTAGATGGGAAATCATGATTAAGGAGTAAATAATTAGCATTATTTTCAACCCAAATTCGCTTATTATTGTTAATGTGAACTTGATCAATCTTCCCTGCAACAACTCGACGTAACTGTTCTCTAGCTGTAATCCTTTGAAACACAATTCGAGGAATTTGGGTGTGCTTTTCTCGAAAAATACGTTCATTCTCATTCTCAGGTCTTAAATACCATCTAGCTTTCACACGATTTTCTTTGAGATTAATAACATAAGGAGAAATATTTTTTCCATTTAATATAATCTCGAAGTCTGAGGGCTTTAGGTTTTTAGGTATCTCTTTGAAGTAATAAGATCTGATCTTTTTATCTGCAGGTCTAATTTCCCCACTTTGGATTTTAAAATGATTTTTTAGTCGAATTGTGTTTTTCCTTAAATGTGTTAAAATTTTAAATGTGTTTGAAAATGGAGAGGGAATAAATTTCCTAAAGTGAAATAATTGGGTTGTAGGAATGCATCTTTCAACAATTTCACCTTGAATTAAAGATTTCATATCGAATGTCCGAATAATTCGAGTTTTTTGCTTAGAAGTCCCATTTTTCTTAAGCATAACTAAGATACAAGTTCCTTGGAGGACATTTGGAAAAATCCGAGTTCGACTAACAAAATCAATGATTGAATTAATATGAAAATGAGAAAGAAGAAACCTTCGTACTTTTGAACTGTAATTATCAGTCAGTACAGAGTTAGAAGTTAAGAATACTGCAATACCTTTTGGAGCTAATAGATCATTCACTCTAGCGAAGAATAGATGATATAAATTAAAACGGTTAACAAATAATTGCTCCCGATACAATTTCCTATAAAGACGGTTATCCTCAGGTGAGATATCCTTTGTTACATATGGTGGATTGCATAGGATTAGGTCAAAACCTGAATTTTTACTAGTAAAAATCTTTGGAAACTCTTTATGCCAATGAAAAATTCTTCTTTTTTTATATTCTTCATTAAACTCTATTATTGAGACGCTCTTTTGGTTATCTAGGCGAATGTCTCCAAGTAAAACATTTCCAGTTCTTATTTGATGTCCAACGCATTTTTCTACTTTTTCAGTAAAAATAGGGTTGTGATCAGAGTAACCATCATCTAGAATCCATTTTTTGAGATCCTCACGACAGGAATGAACTGCTTGAGGATTATAATCAACTCCAAAGATACACTTATCAAATATATTTAGTTTTAGTTCTTTAAAATCCGTTGAGTTTGCGTTTCGATAAAGATTTTCAAGAAATCTAGCTGTTGCTAATAGGAAAGCTCCGTCTCCTGCCCCTAAGTCTAGGATCTTAATGTTTTTGGTGTGATTCTGCATTTGTAGATATGTTGAGTCATTTGATGGTATTTTAGGAATTAATCCTTCTGAAAATCGAACAAAAGATTCAACCCATTGATCATCAGGTAATCGTTGACGAAAAAATTGTTGAAAAGCAAACCAAACCACAAATTGAGCTAAAACCTGTGGTGTATAATGCTCACCAGGTGGATTTTTTTTAAAACTAGGATTCACTTTTGATCACTATGGGGTCCTAGTGAAAAAATTTAAAAGAGATTTTGTTAAAGAAATCTTTCAAGATCCATTATTTGTTGTTTATTTTGAAATTCAAGACGAGACTGATATGATGAGACTTGGTTTAATTTTCTAAGTGATTCTTGAACATATACAGGGTTGATTTCAATACCTAAGAACTTTCGTCTTAGGAGTTTAGCTACAATTGTAGTTGTTCCTACACCAAGAAATGGATCGAATACCATATCTCCTTCATTAGAAGAGGTTAAGATTATTCTTTCCATAAATGTTAATGGTAATTGGGTAGGATGATGGGCATGTCTCTTTCTTCGGTGTTTGACTCTATAAATATTAGTCCAAATGTCTGAAAATGGCTGTTCGACTAATGAAGATGCATTTCGTTGCTTAATACACTTTACACGGGCGCAATGCGTCCAATTGTGCTTTGTGGTTAATTTGTTAAAGGTATATTCATGAGGTGATTTGGTATAATAAAGTAAAGAATAATGAGCTGGCATTATCTTACCTCGGGGTGTGGATAAAGCATCCCATGCAATTGTATTCTGACGATACAAAAATTGATCTAAAAACACAGCATGATATAGAGTCCATTTTGGAAGATTTAATAAATAAAAAGACCCATCTGGCTTCAATAACCGTATAATTTCGGTTAACCATTTCTCTGTCCAGTTGATATAGTTACCTGCGGTATTGGAATCCTCATATATTCCATAATCTTTCTCTAAATTGTAAGGAGGGTCTGCAAATGCGAGATCAACAATCTCAGAGGGTAATTTCTTCATTTCTTCAATGCAATCCCCAGTAATTATGGAATTTTCAAAATTCATTAGAAATTTCTCCATCAAATGGCGCAAGTAGCAGGGACGACTCTGATGTACAAGAAAGATCAATTAATCGTCTTAAAATAAAGGAAGAGATTTCAGAGGGTAGATTTTGGTCTGTAGGATTGTGATCTAAATGCCATATATCTGACAAAACCATTCCATCTACATGTCTTAGGTGTTTTTTTCCACCATAATCCTTTAGTGGTTCATTACAGAAAGAACAATGCCGATAAGGTATCCTTACACGATTAATCCTAAAATTCTTGGGAGATTTTACATAATAAAGAATTCCATTTGCTAAGGGGACAAATTTCTTCAAATTTTGCTGAATTGAATTTTTCTTTGGATAAACAATCCAGTATTTAAAGAAAAATCCCAACTTATTAAGTTGTAGACCAAAATAAGGGAGAAATCGTGGAATGGAATGGATTATGACATTGCCCTTAGGTCTTAGAATCCGCTGGGATTCTTTCAAGTAACTATGAACTTCTCTTAAAACTAGTGATTTAGAAATCTCACTATATGTTACTTTATCCTCCTTTTCGTTTAATGTGAATCTTGGTGAAAGAATCCAAGTATCAATACTATTATCCATCACTTTCTTCAAGTTATTCATTTCAAAGGATCGTAGTAAGACTGTTGTTTTGGGATTTATATTCTTAGCACTATCCCTCCTGATCTTTCGTGAAAGAAAACGTTTTTTAACAGCCTCAGGATCCTTTATATCATAAACTGACATCAATTCAGATAGTTTAAAGAAACCTTTCACTCTTAAAGGATCTTCCAGTAGATTTCCCTTTTTATCATATTTTTTCAATGCACCTCGTTCGATCTGTAGGCGGATGTTTTCCTCTACATGATTGGAATAAATCACCGCCTCTTTCAACGTTATCAAACGATCATGTTTAGCCATTCGAATAAACCGGATTTTTCCCAATATCCAGAAATTATAAGGATTATGTTAGATATTATACCGTTGATATTTTGCGAAACCAGACTTATTCAGGGAAAAATATACTTCTAAACTTATGATTGAAAGATGAGAAATAAAGGTGAGGAGTTTTTAACTGATAAGTCATTGCCTCCTCCTACGCTTGGTGTGAATGTTATGGTAGAAACTGAGGTTTTAGTTGTTGGTGGGGGCCCTGCAGGGGTAATTTCGGCTTTAACAGCAGCTAAAATGGGTCGAGATGTAATTTTGATTGATGCAAAAGCACATGAAGAAATCGGAAACAAAGTTTGTGGTGATGCGTTAAATTTGGCACCAGCGACATTCCTAGAAGAGAAGCTAGGTATTGAAAAGCCTCACGGGGAAGAAGTTGCCGATTTTGTAGAGCATTTAATATTTAAAACAACTAAAGCTGATTTTCCGATACGAGGGGATGGTTATGTTCTAAATCGTCACCCCTATGGTCAGCGGCTTTTGAGGACAGCTGAAGAATATGGTGTTGAAGTACGACCAGAGACCAAAGGTATTAAGGCGATCACTGACGCTGATGTCGTAAAAGGAGCAGTAGTTGAGGATAGAAAGAACAAACAAACATACGAAATCCGAGCGAGAATTACAATTGATTGTTCTGGCAGAAATTTCCAAATACGTAAAACTCTCCCAAAAGATGGCTTTCCTTTTCTTGAAAAGACGATGGAGAAGCGAGATGTTGCTGTTTCTTATCGTGAAATTATTAGATTAAAAGGAGAAGATCATCCTTATCATAATAAGATTTTTTTGATCTATCGCAAAGAAATCCCTGAACCTGGTTATTTTTGGGTCTTTACTAAAGGTTCAAAACGACTTAATGTTGGAATTGGTTGGTTTCTTGAACCTAGAATGAGAGGAATGAAAGAACGTTTTTGGGAAGTTTTACACAAATATTATTATCCTCCTGGCTCGTACGAGGTAGAAGAGAAAGGAGGTTACACCATACCGACTCGTTATCCAATGACGAATGCTGTAGCATCAGGATTTTTGACTGCAGGTGACGCTGCATTTCATGTAAATCCATTATCAGCAGAAGGACACGGCCCAGCGCTGACTGCAGGTTATTATGCTGGAAAGGCAACAGCAGAAGCGATTGAGGTGAACGACGTTTCTGAAAAACAGTTATGGCAGTATAATGTTGATATTATGAAACATTTCGGTCTTAGTCACACCAAAGTACAACTATTCACCGCAGCTTTACGGCGAATCAAGGTTTCAGGAGTTGAATTCTTACTAAAGAGGAAAATATTGAATCAAGAACAATTTGTAAATCTACACGCAGGGAAAGCGCTGGGATTCAGCGAGAAATTAACAATTGGTATCAAATCCTTTCCTCGATATGGTATTCTCCTTCAGCTTTACAAAATACTCAAAGGAGCCCAATTCTTCGAGAAACTGTTTACAGAATATCCTGATAATCCAACTGATTACCCAATATGGCAGACTCAGTTTGAAAAAAAAATGGAAGAAGCTCGTGCTATCTAACAAACAAACACCCGTAGCTACATTCTTAATTTTTGATGAATATGTGGTTAATTAGTATATAATTTATAGGAAGAGATCAATATGTCAGATTTTAATCAAAAACTAAATCCACCACCTTTCAAAATTAAAGTTATTGAACCCATTAAAAAAACTACACGGAAACAACGAAAGAAATGGTTAGAAGAAGCAGGATATAATTTTTTCAACATTGCCGCAGAAAACATATACATTGACTTATTGACAGATTCTGGAACTTCAGCCATGTCTGATAATCAATGGGCTGGAATCATGTTGGGAGACGAATCATATGCACAATGTAAAAATTTTTTCAATTTTCAGAGTGTTATTCAAGATATAACTGGGTATAAATACGTTATTCCTACTCACCAAGGGCGGAGTGCTGAAAATTTAATTTGTTATGCATTTAATCTTGATCGTACAAAGGTGACTGTTTCTAACCAATTCTTTGATACTACACGTGCAAATATTGAAATAGCAGGCGCAAAAGCTCACGATTTTGTCATACCAGAGGCTTTTAAACAATCATTAATCCATGCTTTTAAAGGAAATCTTAATACAAAAGCTTTAGAAGATTATATTCAAAACGAAAGTAATGTCTCGTTGATTGTTATCACCGTGACGAACAATGCTGGAGGAGGCCAACCTGTTTCACTTGCAAATATGGCTGAAGTTTCAAGAATTGCTAAGAAAAATAAGATACCTTTTTTCCTAGATGCAGCCCGTTTTGCAGAGAATGCGTACTTCATAAAACTACGGGAAAAGGGGTATCAACATCTTTCACCTAAAGAGATCGCCCAAAAGATGTTTTCTTATGCTGATGGTTGTATGGTAAGCGCAAAAAAAGATGGCCTAGTAAATATTGGTGGATTTATCGCGCTTAATGATAAACAAATCTATCGTCGAATCACAGAAAGAATGACCGTAATAGAAGGATTTCCTACATATGGTGGACTTGCTGGACGTGATTTAGAGGCTATTGCCAGAGGATTAACTGAAGTATTGCATGAGGATTATCTTGAATATCGGCATCAACAGCTTGAATATTTAGCAAAAGGGTTGGAAAAAGGTGGAGTTCCATTTATAAAACCAGTTGGAGGGCATTCTATTAATTTGGATGTAAAAAGTTTCCTCCCTCATATCCCGCAATCAAGATTTCCAGGTTGGGCTCTTACGATAGCTTTATATGAGCGTTATGGCATTCGCGCAGCTGAGCTAGGTTCTGTGGCATTTGGGCGTCAACAGGAAAATGGGGAATGGATATATCCAGAGTTGGAACAAGTTCGATTAGCAATCCCAAGGAGAGTGTATTCTCAGGAACATCTCAATTATGTTATCGATTCTGTTGTAGATCTCTATAAAAACAGAACAGAGATAACTGGAATGAAAATCATTTATGATCCAGGTATTCTTCGACATTTTACTGGGAGATTTAAGCCTATAGTTGAGTAATGAGGCAAACTCGTGGTACTTAATCCCTAGTTAAAACTATTCTATAAAAATTAGTGAAAAATAGATAGAAAGAGAGCTTTTTAGGCTCTACGTAGATTTATCGGAACATACCCTTCCTTTTTTGGTCGTCTTGTGTCTTTTATAGGTGTAAAAAGTGATCTAATAATCGAACCAAAAAGGGCTGTTCCATCGTATTTTTTTGTCATATTGTTTTTTTTCATTTTATTTTCCTTCTATATTGTTAAATTATCATAAAAGCATGAATTGGCACAACTAATGTCTTTTGAAAGAAAATTGCACTTAAATTCTTCCACACCCGAGTATTATTCTCGTTGTTGATTATTTCCTTGCTAATAGGAATTGCAAGTAATCAAGACACTTGTTTTAATCCTGCTATCTGCTTGTACTTTAATATAAATTACTTTAATAATTTTTGTTTAGAAGATCGTATTTTTGAGATATACTGAAACTAAATTAATTGTTTTTTTGCCTTATGGACGATTTTGTCCAAAGTTTTCTTTAGATCGGAATCCAATGGTTCGGCTTCATGGCTTTCAAGGATTTCTAAAGCTTTTTTACCTGCTGTTCTCACTAATCCATATGAACCAGCTGCTTCCCAGATCTCATGACGGTCATGAGTTGATAGATCTGGAAACCACCGTTCTTGACGTATAATTTTCCCAGTTTTAGGATGAGTTAGAAATGTACCATCAATACCGATATTTTTGATCATTTCGATACTCAAATGCATGTCGTCAACAAGTATTCTTGAGCATCCCTGACGTAAATAACCAATTATTTCATTATCAATTACAGCTTGCGAAATCGAGGCAGTCAGACCGCTGCTAAGGCCACTAATTCCTGAAACCATGTCTGCCCCAGCTAACATACTCATTAACCAAATATAGCTTTTCTCATAGGTAGCCTGAGACCCTACTATGTGAGAATCACTAACAGCCCAACCTGAATCTACAGGGATTTGATATTTTTCTTTGAATAGCTGTGTTGCTGCTGCTTGAATAAGTCCAACTTCTGGACTACTTGAATTGAGACTTCCCATTCGAGGATTGATAAGATAAGTACGGACATAAATATACTGACTCAACCCAGGCCTCTTCACCTGTGCCATAACAAGTCCCATCAATACTTCGGCAGTAAATTGAGTTAACATACCAGCTAGGTAAGCTGGGGCTGTTGAACCTGCTTGAGGCGCAGAACCCACCGAACAAGGAGTACCGATCTCAGTACTTTGCCATAGAAGATCTAATTGTTCAGGAGAATACTTTAAGGGACTTGTGGCAAAAACACCAACCCCAAGACTGTACTCAGTAATATCACGATCTCCTGCTATTGCTTGTTTCATTTTAAAGATGTAAGGTAAAGTCCTGTTTAATGCGGTCCCACCAGGAATGACAGGTTTTGAAGAGTTCTCTAGAAGAACTTTCATAGATATGATAGATTGAAGGGGTGGGGGGACATCATTGGGGACAATTGGACTTATAATTGCATCTACATTAGTTAAGCTATCACAGATTATTGCAATTTCTTTTACATCAGATAATAGTGATTCTCGTCTTTTGGCTGTCTTTAAATCAATGATATGCGTCATACCTTCAGGTGTATGAGTTTTAGGATGGTTTGTACCTAAAACAAAATCATTTTTTGGATTTCGAGCCAGTTTTTTTATTTTTCGACCACATGTTTCAATAGAAGTATTAATTAAGTCTTCATCAGTAATAAAAACCCTTGAACTCTTATTCTCGACTTTAGCTCCCGCTTTATCGAGTTCATTAAGCCATCTTTTATCCCGAATTTCACACCCAACTGATTCCAAGACATTTAATGCCGCTGTATGTATCATCTCTTGTTCTTTGGAGGTGAGTAAAGTTAAATGAAGCATAAAACTAGTATAAGTATTGAAAGTTAAAAATTTGAGTGTATATTATCAATTAAGTCTAATTACTCGTTTCAATTGATGATGTTAGTTGTGTTTTTGCATCCCTTGAATGAAATATTCCCTGTAAATAACTACCAGTTGGACATTCAATTTGAGAAATATCCTCTGGGGTTCCTGTGGCAAGCACTTCTCCTCCATTATCCCCACCTTCAGGTCCTAATTCTATAATCCAATCAGCAGTTTTGATAACATCAAGATTATGTTCTATAACCACAACTGTATTACCTTCTTTAACCAGTCTTTGAAGAACAGCTAAAAGATATGAGATGTCATGTGTTGAAAGACCTGTTGTTGGCTCATCTAGAATGTAAAATGTTTTACCAGTAGATCTTTTTGAAAGCTCTTTAGATAATTTGACACGTTGTGCTTCCCCTCCTGATAAGGTTGTTGCAGGCTGACCTAATTGGATATAACTCAAACCTACGTCTACTATAGTTTGTAATTTGTGTTTTATTTTCGGAATATATGCAAAGAAATCTAATGCTTCCTCAACAGTCATGTTTAAGACATCAGATATATTTTTTCCTTTGTAACGAATTTCTAATGTCTCAGTGTTGTAACGTTTACCTTTGCAATCATCACAAGTAATCCAGACATCTGGTAAGAATGATAGTTCAATCTTAATCTGTCCTCCACCATGACATGCCTCACACCGGCCACCTTTAACGTTAAAACTAAAACGACCCTGTTTATATCCCCTTACTTTCGCTTCTTGTGTCTGAGCGAATAATGCTCTGATATTATTCCAAACACCAGTGTAAGTTGCAGGATTTGACCTAGGTGTTCTACCGATAGGACTTTGATCGATGTTGATCACTTTATCAATAAATTCTAGTCCTTCAAATTTTTTATGAGGTCCAACGTTTTCTCGTGACCTGTGAAGGTATTTCATGAGGCCCCTATACAATGTATCGTTCATTAATGTTGATTTACCTGATCCTGAAACACCTGTAATGCAAATAAAACGGCCTAATGGAAATTCTACATCAATATTCTTCAGGTTATTTGCTGTCGCACCTATTATCTTGATTGTCTCTCCATTGCCAGTTTTTCGATATTTTGGTATTTCTATTCTCTTTTTTCCTGAAAGATAAGCTCCAGTCGTGGAATTAGTACAATTCATTATGTCTTTTGGTGTCCCTTGGACAACTAGGGTGCCTCCATGAATACCTGGACCAGGGCCGAGGTCAATAACATGATCTGCTGCTAATATTGTTTGGTGATCATGTTCAACAGCAAGGACTGTGTTTCCTATTGCCCGAAGATTCTTTAATGATGTTAGAAGTTTTTGTTGATCTCGAGCATGAAGTCCAATACTAGGTTCATCTAATACATAGGTCACACCAACTAACGCAGATCCAATTTGCGTTGCGAGACGAATTCTTTGAGATTCTCCACCTGAGAGTGTCATTGAAGTTCGATCTAATGTCAAGTAGGGTAATCCTACTGAAATAAGGAATTCTAGTCTCGCTTCAATCTCTCGTAAAATGTTTGTAGCAATTTTTAGATGAGTCTTTGATAGTTGAGAGCGAATGCTTTTAATCCATGTTAAACATCTATCAACCGTCATTTCTGAAATATCAATGATATTCTTACCTTGGACTGTGACAGCAAGGGATTCAGGTTTTAATCGCTTGCCCTTACAGCTGGAACAGAAATCCTTCCTCATAAATCGTTCATAATAAGAACGAGCACTCTCACTTTGTGTGTCTTGATACCTCCGCCATAGTGTTCTAATAATACCTTCATGAAGATGTTGTTTGGATTCCCAACGACTTCTTTCCGATTCAAAAACAATACTCATCCTTTTCTGTGAGCCATAAAGTAATCTCTCTATTACTTCATCAGAAAGATCCTCGATTGGTGTATCAACAGAGAAATCATCCCAAACTTTCGCAAGGGAGGTGAAATAAGAAAACCGCCACGACCCAGGTATCAAAGGTTTGTCCAATATCCCACCTTCACGGAATGACAAACTTGGATTAGTGATAACTAAGTTTGGGTCTACATGTAGTGTTGTCCCTAATCCCTGACATTCAGGACATGAACCCCATGGCGAATTAAAGCTAAAATTCCTTGGTTTCAATTCTTCATAGGAGAGTTCACAGTCTGGACAAGCATAATTCTCACTAAAAAAGAAATCATTATTTACCTCCGCCTGTTCAGAATTTACCTTTGAAATTATTACCACTCCATCTCCCAGTTCAAGCGCTTGTTCTATTGCTTCAACTAGTCGTTTTCGTATGTTAGGTTTAATAATAAGTCGATCTACGATGGCTTCAATGGAGTGAAGTTTGTATCGATCGAGCTGGGGAGGATCTGTAAGTTCATATTCGATTCCGTCCACTCTTACTCGCACAAATCCCATTTCTGTAAGTCGTTCCCATTGAGTATGGTGAGTACCTTTTTTCCCCCTAATGATCGGTGCCAAGACTTTGATTTTTGTTCCTTCTTCCCAAGTAAGTATTGTTCGGACGATTGATTGAGGTGTCTGAATCCGTAATTCCTTTCCACAAGACGTACAGTGAGGAATGCCGATATTAGCAAATAATAAACGCAAATAATCAAAAATCTCAGTTTGCGTACCGACTGTTGATCGGGGATTTTTACTAGTTGTTTTCTGTTCAATAGAAACTGCTGGAGATAAACCTTCAATCAGTTCTACGTCTGGTTTTTGCATTCTTCCTAAGAATTGTCGGGCATAGGCACTTAACGATTCTACGTACCGACGTTGTCCCTCTGCAAAAATTACATCAAATGCCAAGCTTGATTTTCCTGATCCACTTACACCAGTAATGACTACAAATTGATTACGAGGGATGGAAACTGTCAAATTCCGAAGATTGTGGACCTGAGCATTTTGAACATAGATACATTCTTTTTTCTCGTCTACCATGACAGGATACCTTCTTGGCGCGAGCTTTTAAAGATGCAGAAGCTGGTAAAGTAATAGAGAAAGAAGTAAGGCCCAATATCCACTGTAACAGGTAATTATTTTCCTATTTGAAGGATAAAAAGCAGTGAAATATGTACTGACATATTCCGAAATTCTGCTTTGATATAGATTTCTATGTTGTTGGAGGTTATAAGACTTTAATAGACTAAGATCAAAGAAAAAACGTGATAAAAGTGAGAGAATACAAAGAGTCATCCATTATTTCTGGATTCGCTTTTTATATTCCGCCGTGATGTAATATTTTTTTGAAAATGATGTTTATAAGTTGTGATAAGAAATTGAAAATACTTAGAAGAGAGAATAGAATATTTTTGGCCTTAAGGGCCTATTAACTTCTCATTCTACACCAATCACAATTATTTACAGATATAAGATCGCTTATTAAGCAAAAAAAAGAGTAATATTTATTTACTGACGTATTAGACCAGTCTGAGGATTGGAAAATCATTCTAATCCACTATTACTCTCCATATAGATTATTTAGATGATTCCTTTTACTAAAAGCTTAACTTTGTTTTAGTTACTCTTTTAAGAGTATTCAACAAGTTATCTACCTAATTCATATATGTGACAGAATTTTCTTAGATTATTAACCTACCACTGAGATATGTTATGGAGGTTAATGTTATTCAATTATAAAATACTTGTTAAAAATGAGGGATAAAAAATGGAGATCCAAAGAATAAAAGGAACTTATATGGCTATTAATATATTTTTGTTAATCTTACTCTCTTCAATGATTGTGGGAGTGTTTACAATTCCTTCTACAGATAAAAATCTTTGTGAGAGTGGTAGTTCTCCTTGTCAGATTTTAGCTGACGATTATTCAAATAGTGAAATTAAACAAAAGGAGGAAATTACTCAACCGCGTTTAACTCATTGGTACGGTAGTGTATATCCAGAAGCAACAATCGAGGTTACAGCATTTACAGAACATACAATGCAGATGTTTGGTTATGGGAATGACACACTTCGCTTTAATATGCGCTTCAAACCTAAGCAAAACGCTCATTACTCTGGAACTGCTTATCTCTATAAAGGTGGGAGTCAAGTGGGTGTTTCTGCTTCTTGGAGTGGCGAAATCACTGCAAACGTTGAAACAGTTGCTCTCTTTGATTTTTGTGGATATGCGATAAATGAAGTTGGTTTTGCTGGTCCCTATGATATCCGTTTAACGTTTTACAAAAATAACGGTACCAGTTACACAATTTATGACGATGAAATCGTTTTAGTAACTGAAGCATATAAGGTAGATGATTTCTTACCATATCCCATTACTGTTAATGAAGCCTCTATTAGCTTTGATTTTCTAGATCGTGATTCCAACTCCAAATATGAATGGATTTACGTTAGAATTCCTGTAACTGTCTCAATGCCTTCAACTTACTATTTTAAAGGCAGAGTAAATCCCTCTACTATAGGTGGAGTATCTGATTACGCTTATAACAACACGTATCTTGGTTTAGGGTCACATACAGTTACTCTGAAGTTTCCTGGTTGGAAATTCGTTGACATGAGTGGTTCGGATTCATTAGAACTGGATTGGCTCTATATCAGACATGATGATCCTCCGACATACGAATTATATTCAAACTCGGATATTTATACAACAAATATCTGTAATCCAAGTGATTTTGATGTTCCTCCTGTTGTACCGACTGGACAATTCTGGGATAGTTTAATTGACTCAGATTATGATGGTTTTAACGATTATTATCAAGTTGAAATGGAAGTTAATGTCCTACGAATTGAATCTGGATGGTGGAACATGTATGCTAGCCTTTACATTAACTCAACAAATACTTACATCACATATGATTGGGCTAGTGGCTTTTATATTGAAGATGTGGGTTTAGGAATAAGAAATGTTGTTTTTGATTTCAATGGTATTCACATTTATCAAAGTGAAATCTTAAATGACCACTTTTTACTTTCTAATATCCAAGGTGACTATAGTGATTATTACACCGATTCCTATTCATTTAGTGGGGTAGAATGGATTTCAGATAGCTTATACAATTATAATACCTTTGAAGGACCAGGTGCATACTTAACGCATAATTTCAACGATAATGGTGATGATACTGATGGAGATGGCTTATGGGATTGGCTTGTTATTGATGTTGAGGTAGTCGTGACTAAAATAGGTTATTATCACGTTGGAGCGTGGTTGGATATTGCTTCAAACTATGTGAATATTGATTATGCAAGTAATAGTTCCCATTTCACAATTATTGGTACGTATTGGTTACAACTAAGATTTGAGGGGGATAAATTCTTCCGCTCTGGGGTAAACGGGTTAGTTAAATTTGATGACTTAGAGTTATATGGTGGGGATCCTTGGGCAGATTTGGATAATAACAATAGCGCTACATTTGGGCCCTATATATTCACAGATTTCGATCCACCTAAAGCTAGATTGACTGGAATTTATTCAGATCATGTCGAAGAAACTAATGGTAACGGTTTATGGGATGAACTACAAATCTTTGTTGAAGTGGAAATCAATGAAACTGGTAAGTATGCAATGCAAGGAAGGTTACGAAATCCCATTACTAAAGAAACCTATTATGTGACCACTGATACGCAACAAATTTTGAACGCAGGTACTCATCAGTTCATACTAGCTTTTCCTGGAGAATGGATCTTTAGCCAACTAACTATTACAACATACACCTTAGAATATGTTGAGATATATGAAGTAGATGATTATGATAACCTTGTTAAACAATGGGATTATCGAGAAGATAACTTTGTGACTGATCTTGTTTATAATTCTGATGATTTTGAAAGGCCCCCAGCTTACTTTACAGGTGATCACTTTGACTCAGGGGTTGATACTGATGCTGACGGAAAATATAACTACATTGAGTTGAAGATAGAGGTAGAGATCAATACTCCTGGAAAATACTATGTTTATGGGCGAATTTATGCGATTGAAGGGGATTACGGGGTTACAGTATCCTCTGAATGGCTTACTTTAGACAAAGGCCAATATAACTTAACATTTCAAATTGATAGATATTGGGTCTTTAATCAACCTGATGGAGATACATTCTATCTAAGTTACAAATATATCGAACAAGAAGATTCTGGTCAGTGTGATTATTCAGAAGAAGACTATTATTTCCTAAACATCTATCACCATGATGATTTCGACCCACCAGGAATTGCACTTACGGGTAATTTTTACGATTATGGTGTCGATGACGACAGTAATGGCAAATATGACTATTTAGAGTTTGCAATAGAGGTTAGTGTAACAGAATCAGGAAATTACTCCATTTGGGGTTACATTTGTGCTGATGAAGGTGGTGAAGATTTTAATTTTGAAAATAAAACTTATTTAACAGTAGGAACCCATAATTTTACGTTCAAGATAGCTGATTGGTGGATAAGGTATCATGAGAGTGAAGCGCAGATTTACATTAATTATTTCTATGTTAATCAATATATTGTAGATGAGGGGTGGTATGAACGTATTCATGAGGAAGATAATCACCTTTTCAGCAGAACTTATGCCCACACAGAATTTGATGATCCTGCAGTCAGCTTAACAGATAATATCTATGATCAAGGGGTTGACACTGATAGTAATGGGAGATTTGATTATATTGAAATCAAAATTGAAATCGAAGTTACCGAAGCTGCAGAATATTATGCCTCAGGGAATATCTACTCAACAACTAGTGAAGGTGGATATTATTATTTCTCCACAAGTTGGAGTTATTTCGCTGTTGGAACGCATAATCTAACAATACAGCTCGATAGCCGTTACATATTTGGACAACCTGCAGGAACCTTGTATTATATTAATTATCTCTATATTGAATCAGATGATGGACTAGTCCTGAAGGAAGATGATGATCTCTATCTTCCAGGTACCTATACTAGTGCTGATGTTGATTATCCTGATGCTTGGGTTACTCGTATATTCGATTATGGGGTAGATCTTGATAGTGATGGGTTCTTTGATCTCCTACGAGTTGATTTTGAGGTTAATGTGACTGTTTCTGGCATTGATATACTAATTGAAGCGGAGCTTAGCCAAATATGGGATTACACAGAAGTGAATCTTTATGATTTACCTATTGGCCTGTATAATGTTTCCTTAGACTTCTTGGGAAAACATCTTTATGACTCAGGATTCACAATGTCTGGTGAATTATACATTGATTATTATCAACTTATCAGAACAGATGATTGGATGATTATCTACGAATCATGGGACAATGTTTACCTAAAAAACAGTTATACGTACGATGATTTTGATTCAGAATATACTACATTTATTGAAATATTATCAGTCTCCCAACCTGATGACAATGGGCAATACTACCTAGATGAAGAATTAAGTCTTGTGGTAACCATTCATAAGGAATCAACTGAAGGTGTCGATAGAGTCATAGTTTGCTTCGATCACGATTATGGCGATGTATGGATGAATCAAGTCCTCTCAAATGAAACTCACGAGATTTGGCAAATAGATATCTATCTGTGGTATTCAGGTGATTACAATCTAGTAATTGAAGCATGGGGTACCTGGGTCTCCTTTGATTCTGTTGAATTATCAATAAATATTGCTACTGAAAGAGGTCTTCCCATCATTCATAGTTTCTCTGTAAATAGTTCCCATTGTGAAGTAACTGAAGCAATCAAATTTAGTGCAGTTGTTTCCGATGATGATGGCATTGATAAGGTGACTCTCCATGTCAAGAGAGAAGACATTTTGATGACTTATATTGAGGATGTCACGGATGGAGAACTCTGGGAGACTATCGTTACATTTGATGAAGCTGGTTCATATACAGCTGATATTAGAGTAACTGATAAGCGTGGGCAAACAAGCGATTCTGGTCGGATAACAATTAATGTCAACGAATGGGATCCCATAATCTCTGTAGAAATCTTACCAGGAACTGAGATAGAGGTTGGTACAGAAATTACTTTTACAATGGTACTTCGGAAAGGAGATGCTATCATTACATCTGTGGTAGTTGAAGTAGAGTACATCGGATCGTATGCTCTTGAGAAAACCGATGAAGACGAAACGACTGAAACATATAGCTTTGATTATGTTGTAACACGAAGCGGTGAGTTTCTATGTACAATGACTATTATGAACACTCGTAATCAAGTAGCTGTTTACGAGCAGGTGATTACGGTAATTGGTGATCCAGACGCAAATGTAACACCTGGTTTCGAATGGTTGTTGGCTCTCGGGTTTCTTTCACTCCTACCAATCGTGAGGAAGCGTCTGAAAAATTAGAAGTTAACTTTATTCACTTCTTATCCTCTTTTTTCTTTTTTAAAGAAACCATATTATTGTATTCTTTTTTTATTTTTAATTTCATTCTATGTTTCATTGCCAGAAACACCCCTTTTTTAAATGATAATTACTAGTTTTTCATCATGTCACAGAACGTTATCGTTCTCCAAAAAAAGCAGAAATCATTCCCGCGTTGGTTTTTAGGTCATTTAACAGCTAATCCTCTAGTTATAGCTGCTGTGGTATTTGGTACCCTAATCGTAATATTCACCCGTTTACTTATTCCTGTCGTTTTAGGTCAAGCAATCGACTTAGCAATTATTGATAAAGATGATTTGTTGAGTTCTGAAGCTCAATTATCTCTCCTTAGTGATTTTGTATTTTTCCTCTTAATTTTAGGAATAATTAGGTTTTTGGTAGCAGCGGTAACAACACTTGCGAATGATTGGTTATCATGGACTGCTCAAAAACGTGTTAGAGAGGAGTTTTTCGATAGTATGCAGAATAAACCTTTGAAATTCCACGACTCAGTGAGAACAGGAGAATTAATGGCTTTAGCTACGAATGACCTGGGACAACTCGGTGGATTAATAAGTCCTGGCTTTGGTATGGTGACAGATGTCTTTATTTCAATTGTTTTTTCTGCTTTTTTGGTAATAGGAGTTTTAAACTCTCCTGAATTATTAATTATTTCAATTCCCTTCTTTGTTGTCTACTTATGGGCAGTTTTTAGTTTTAACAGAAAGATGGCCCCTATTAGTCATACTTTCATGCGAAAGTGGAGTGCAATTGCTACAGCAGTTCAAGATAACATTACCGGGGCTGAAGTTGTACGTGCGTTCGCTGAGGAATCGTATGAACGCCAGAAGTTCATGAGGTACGTTCTTGATTTCAGGGGAACGTGGTACCGACAGCAAGTACTTCAAGCACGGTACTTTCCAACCCTGCTTTTATTTTCAGCCATTGGATTCTCTATATTGGCTGGATCATACTTAATTCTAATTGATAGACTAACTATTGGAGGATTAATCGCTTATAATGGATTATTAATTAGTCTGATGGTTCCTACATATGTAATTAGTTTCGCAATACGACTTTTTAATGCAGGACTGGCAGGAGCACGGAGAATTCATGAAATGGAAGTTAGAGAGGTGGGAGAGGATACTGCTAAGGGAGTGGAAAATGGTCAAAAAGAGTTTCCTCGCCATTTCACCGGAATAATTCGGTTCAGTAATGTAACATTCAAGTACCCAACTTCAAGAAAGCCAGTGTTAGATAATATCAGTTTTGCAGTTGCACCAGGTCAAACCATTGCTATTGTTGGTCCTACTGGATCAGGTAAATCCTCCCTCACTAACTTATTACTCAGACTTTATGATTATGAGGGAGACATTACAATAGATGGAATCAATATTAAGGAATATTCACTCGAATCTTTACGAAAAAGCATTGGGCGAATCGAACAAGATATCTATCTTTTTCCACGTTCAATTCGAGAGAATATCATTTTTGGTGCAAGGGATGCAAGTCAAAAGGATATTGAACGGGCTGCTCGGCTTGCCCAAGCTCATGATTTTATTATGAAGTTACCTAAAGGGTACGATACTTATGCTGGGGAAGGAGGTAGTCAACTCTCAGGAGGACAAAGGCAAAGAATAGCTCTAGCGAGGACATTCTTAACTAATCCCAGAATTTTAATCTTTGATGATAGTACAAGCTCTGTTGACTCGAAAACTGAAGAAAAAATTGTCAAGGCTATAAATGCAGTGATACAAGGAAGAACAACTTTTGTTATTACTCATAGATTATCTACTATACGGCAAGCGGATTGCGTCATCGTTCTTAAAGGTGGAAAAATTGTAGCCAAAGGCCATCATTCAAAGTTAATATTAACTTCACCAGATTACCGTCGAATTTTTGGGAAAAATGTTGAACTTCCTCCCCTGGAAGTGAGTAAAACGTCAATTCTACCAGCTTTTGGAGGACCATAAATGAGTTGGATTTTTGAAGGTATAGATCGAAAAGATCAGGAAAGGAAATATTCAGATTGGGAATTGATCAGACGCTCCATTAAACGGATAGCTCCATACAAACGGCCAATAATTATTTCTACTGTAACAATGGTCATTGCAACTATTACTAGTCTCTTAACACCACTAATTTTTGCCAATATTATTGACACCCTTCAAAATCCTCAATCAACAGAAATTTTTTCTTGGATTTTACTAGCGGGTGGAATCAGCTATCTTTTCCTATCCATACTCTCGTGGGTAAATGATTATATAATAAACATTCAATCAGCGAAATTTGTACCTGACTTCATGGTTAATCTGCGAGGAGATATCTTTTCTGCTCTTCAGAAACAAGATATGAAATTCTTTGATAAGCATCGCAGTGGTCGTCTCAACTCACGTGTTTCAAGTGATGCTTCTGATTATGGGGTTGCTGTTTCTATTGTGATGACTATCTTAGGGCATTTCTTGATTTTAATTTTCATATTTGTCGTTTTAGCTGTGATTAACCTAGAATTAGCTCTGATTTCTGCCCTAGTCATCCCAGTACTGTTAATTCTGAGTTATTTATTCCGTAAAATTGCGAGGATTACGAGTATGAGCTTTCGAAGAGTTCATGCTAAAGTAAACTCTGCCATGGCTGAATCTGTGAATGGTATTCAAGTTAGCAAATCATTTGGTGTGGAAACGGAGGTTCTAAATGAGTTTAAGGAAATAAATGAGCAACATTTTGTAGCAGGATTTAGAAGAAGTATCTCTATGGGTATGTTCTTCCCATTCGTTGATCTTTTGTCAGCAATTGGAACAATGGCCATACTAGGGATTGGTGGTCAAGCAGCAATCTCAGGCCTTGGCTTTATAACTGCAGGAACACTATACGTCTTTTTAGCTTATTTAACTCGATTTTTCTTCCCTATCACTCAGCTAGTAAACTTCTATGCACAACTTCAAGCTGGATTTGCTGGATATGAGCGTATTCTCCAAGTTATCGATACGGAACCAGAAGTACAAGATCTTGGGGATGTAGAGGTTAACAAGATAAAAGGCAAGATTGAATTTCGAAATGTTGACTTTGAATATGTTTCTGATGCTCCTGTTTTGAAAGATTTCTCTCTTATAATTCCGCCAGGTGAAAAATTAGCAATAGTGGGTCATACAGGGGCAGGAAAGACCTCTATTATATCATTATTAGCTCGGTTTTATGAATTTCAAGGGGGAAAAATCTTGATTGATGATATCCTCATTCGGGATATTAAACTCAAGTCCTACCGAAAGCATCTAGGAATAGTTTTACAAACACCATTTCTTTTTAACGGCACTATTGAAGAGAATATTACCTATGGCCGTAAAGATGCGAGTAAAGAGGACTTACAGCGTGCCTTGAAGATTTCCAGAGTAGATGAGATCTTAGAATATCTAAAAGACGGTCTACAAACGCAAGTTGGGGAAGGAGGATGCTTGTTAAGTACGGGTCAAAGACAACTAGTTAGTTTTGCTCGGGCTCTTCTAGCAGATCCTAGAATTCTAATCTTGGACGAAGCTACTTCTTCTGTAGATGCCTATACCGAAAGTATGATACAGGAGTCGTTGGAAGAATTAATGAGAGGCAGGACTTCTATTGTTATTGCTCATCGCCTTAGTACAGTCAAGAATGCAGATCGAATTATTGTTCTAGATCAGGGGAAAATTATTGAAGAAGGAGACCATGAGGACTTATTAAGACAGGGAGGGGAGTATGCCAATTTGTACAATACTTATTTCAAGCATCAAGAGATAGCATGGGCTCCTGGCGACATACCTCAAGCAATAGCAGTCGGAACACCTCCTCCTCCGTGAATAATAACGGAAAAGCTCGGGGATTTTATGATTAATCCCCTAGAAGTTCTACCAATGATTTATCCTTTTCTTTTGAGGTTGTATCTTTAATCCTCTTTAACATCTGAATTTCTTTACGAATTTCCTCAAATTGATTAGTTGAGAGTTTTCCTCTGATATAACCATTTACTGCTTTTTCCTGAAGCATTTTAAATTCTGCCATATCCTCTTCTTCAACTGCGCCATGGAGTCTTTTCTTATATTTATTGAAGGATCTTCGATTCCAAAAATAAGGGATTCCTTTTAATATTGTTGCAAGGGCCGCCAATCCTCCAAATACCATTCCCACATAGTCAGTGAGGCCGAACTGCTCAAGGAAGGGGATTTGGGAATTGATTTTGATGTAATAAGGAATTTTTCCATCAGGAGGAAATTCAAACCTCGCAATGTTCCCACTTTTTGTTATATGAGGATTTTCTGTGTACTTAGAATCAAAAGAGAAATCAATATCCTGTTGAACAGGTAGTTTTATCTGCAAGGTAATGTGCTGGGCTACGTCTGCAAACTGGCGCTGAAATCTTGGTACATTTTCTGACTCCCAACCAGTTAAGTAAATAATACCAGAATATCCTTTGACAGCTGGAATATACTCTAGAACCGACCCAGGCGCTTTAATTCGAACAGATTCAAAAATAAAATATTGATCATTTTCCTTGTCGTAGTGATATTCCGATTGAAAATGGAAGTCTGACAGTTGAGATAATTCAAGTTTGTTAAGATCAAATTGGAATGGTTCCGGGAGAGTTAAAAGAAAAACTGTAGTTTGTCTCAGAACAACTCTCTGTTCGATTCCGAAAAGATAACCAAATTCTGGATGATCAGTTTCTTCCCACGTCGAAAATGAGCTTGAAGTAATCTCAAGCAGTGAGATATTTACTGGAACAATATCTTGGAGGGCGTTGAAATCTTTAAAATGTTTAATTTCTGGTGAATTTTTAAATTGAGTGTAATTCCTCTGCCAATCTGTAGTATTATCAGTCGAAAATTCAACAATTATCTCAAAGTATATATCTCCATGAGTTGTCAGCTTCGCAATGGCCGAGTACCTTTGAATTCCGATACCAATATCTTCTACGTTATCAACTCCAGTATCACGATGATATATGGTCTCAGTGCCACTTAGAGTCACGTTTACAGTTGTTCCAGCCACAGTTTCTTCAGGTTCTTGTTGGACTAAGCATTGAATCCTGTTAGTATAAGATTTGGCTATTGTAAATGGAGTAAAGAAGAATATTATTCCAATTATCATACATATTGACATCTTTTTTGCAAGTTGATTGATTGAAAAACGAACCATATTTCCACCTACAAAGGAAATCATTACCCTAAGTTAAGAAGATATCCTTATTATGTACTAGTGAAGGACAATTCTGTGTAAAAGAAGAACCTAAAGTAGGATTTACCAGATATTCAACCCTCATATTATTCCATGGATAATATAGCTTTCTAGATGTATTATACGGGTAGAATTCTATAGCTTTTAGGCTAACTGAGCTTTTTTGACACCATAAAGCTCAAAATACGCTTCAAACGCTGTAATAGTGTACATAAGCACACTGAGCTAATTTTCAGTAATAAAAGAATTCATTTCCTTACCAGTTGTTATTGCAAAAAGTTCCTAATTAATTTGGAGAAATCTATCAAAAGCTGTTTATATTAATATTATTGGTGTTTATGATGATTAATCAGATTAATGAGACTTTGATAAACTGCCTTACGATCCCAGGACAATCGGGGTTTGAAACACCTATCAGGAATTTTTTAATGACAGAATTAGCGAAATATGGCGAAATATCGAGAGATAATTTAGGATCAGTAATTTGTAGAATACAAGGAAAGCATCATCAAAGGCTTAAATGGTTTGTTGGGGCTCATTCAGATACATGCGGATTTTTGGTCCATAGTGTCGCAAATGGGTTAATAAAATGTCTTAATTTTGGTTATCAAGATATTCAAGCTTGTCACCTCCAACCTGTGGCCATTTCAACCAAGAATGGCTATATCAATGGTTTAATGTATGCTGAACAAGAAGATAACAATAAAAAATCTTTTAAGATAGATATTGGAACACGTTCTTCAAAAGTGATAACTGAATTGGGAATTCAGGCTGGAGATCCCGTTCATTTTTCCATTAATCCTTTCTTTGTTGGTGATCCCTCCCAAAGAATAATCTGTTCTCCCCGATTAGATAATCGTCTGGGGATTTTCGAATTACTTCTCTTAGCAAAACATCTAAAAGAGAATCCACCATTAGATGATGTTTTTCTTGTCGCAACTGTTGAAGAAGAGGTAGGTGCACGCGGAGCTAAAACGGCCGCCCAGAAGATTCAACCAGATATGGCACTCATTCTAGACGTAACATACGATGAACACCCAGTAGCTATTGGCCAAGGTCCAGTGATTACTTTATCAGATAGATCTTCCCTATTATCAACTCATGTTCGTGATTATTTGTTGAAATTAGCCAAGAATAACAAAATTGCAATTCAGACAGAAGTTTGGAATATCGGGGGTACCGATGCAGGGCCTGTACGAGTGATTGGAGCTGGTATTCCTACTATTCCCGTTCTCACGGCTACTAAAAATAATCACACCCCGATTGAGATGGCTTGTATTGATGATTGTTATTCAGTTGCAAGATTTTGTCAAATAATAATAAAAAAAAGTGAAGAATTACTAACCGTTTTCCAAAAGTGAAAAAAAGGGCTATTCTATATTTATTATTTCATTCTCAATTAGTTCAAGAGAATCAAGTCGTTGTTCAATTTTTTCAACATAGGCATTAAATTGAGGGATATCTGATTCTACTACTATTTCAGTCTCAAGGAAACGATTGATTGTGTTGAGTGTTTCCTCAAAAGTCCCTCGTGTTTTCTTTAACAATGATATAAGGTAACTTTTACTTTTCTTAACTTGTTTATTTTCTATCTCTGACTTTAATAAGTTTATATTTTCTAATCCTCTTTCAAATTGAGGATTAAAGGATTCTCGTAGTTCTGAAATGGTCCATGGTTTTTTTCGCCAATAATAGCACCTATATGGGTCAGGATCTGTGAACCCTAATTTTTGGGCTAATCCTACAGATAATGGATTTGCAGCATCCCAATGTGGTTCAATCCCCTTTTTTAACAAATATTCAATCAGTTTGGCACTTACTAATGTTGCAAAACCTCTACCTCTGTAATCTGGGTGAGTTGCGATGTCTAATTCAACGCTTTGAGTAATCGGTAGCGATGCTTTAAATCCCATTACTAGGGAAGCTATTTTCTCACTTTCATGAATCAAACAAAATCCAATTCCTTCCTCGACTAATTTCTCGGGACTTCCAAAATAGTTTATCAGTCCTACAAAATGGTCTGAAAATTTCTGGCACAAGATTTGTTTTGCTACTTCTACATCAACCATATTCAATTGGAATCCTTCAGGTGACGAGCTTAATAATCGTCTGATGCTTTGTAATGATATCTTTTTTGCCGAGAGCTCAGTACGAGGTAAATATCCGAAGTAAGTCCATTGAGTTTTAAGACATTTTTCCCATTCTTGGGAAGGTGCATGGATAACTGCCTTTTCTGGAATTTTCATCAGTAATTCGGTTAAATTCTCAGCTTTGCTATTTCCCGCTAAATAACAGGCCCATTGTTCACATAGAAACAGTATTACATCTGGATTTTCTAGTTTGTCTACAAAACCTTCCACTTTTCCCCAAACTAAACTTTGAGCTAGTGGATTCCGTAATTTATGTTTTTTAAAATAAGGCCAAAAATCCATTAATTGATTCTGTGGTATTTGTTGAATCATCTTTGACCACGGCCTTCTATTTTTTGGTTCTAGCACTGGTTTAATGAAAAAAGAGAATTTTATATATACTAGATTTATGATTCGAATTGTTGTAAATATCTAATGTACCATTCCCCAAATTTTTCCCAGATTTGAGCAATATTTCCTCCTGTACGTTCATCAATAGGGATATACTCAATACTAGCTTGATGTTTTCCATTTATTTCGTTTACAAATCTCTTAATCTCTTCATCAGTAATATGATCACTAATTTTTTTCCTTTCTTGAATATTAATTCCCGCTATAACGATTGGAATCACCTTTCCAATACCATTGTAAGTCCAGATTTCTTCTAGCAATAATGGAATGTTCTGATAATCCTCTAGATTATTGACATCTAGTACTATGATCGTTCCTAATGCTCCATAATAATACCTTCTTCTTTCCGACTCATAGCTTGGATCAAGAGATAACTGCCATACTTGGAAGTTAAATGTGTTTCCACCAATATTCATCGCCTTAAAAGCTAAGTCTACTACAGCAATAAACGTGATATCACTACGATAAACATCTCCATAATATTGTAAGATTTCAGATTTTCTTTGATCACCAATGAGTACAATTTTCATTGGAAATGACATTTTTCTTTCCTCAATTCTTTGAATATATAAAATAAAAGCTATTTATAATTTCCTTTTGCTGTGAAAATATTTTTCCTAAGAATAAAACATTCTAATATGTTAATCTTAATATCTTTTTATCTGTTGTAAGTGCAATAGCAGCTTAGATTAATAATCATTTTAGGAGTTGTTTCAATGAATAAGCAAATTTTAATTACTGGTGCTACTTCAGGGATGGGATTATCGCATGCTATCTATTTATCATCTCGAGGTTACTCTGTAATTGGAACCTCACGTCAAGCAGAAAATATTAATTTAGAAGAGCTCAAAGAAACTTATATTCAAAACCATACAAAGTATCATTATATTGACAAAGCAAAAACAGAAGTAAGGCCAGGTAAGATCATTGTTTCATCAAAAATCCACAAGAATTTAGATAAGTATTTGGAAGATATTCAATATATCTCAATGGATGTCACAAAGACGAGCTCAGTAACAAGTGCTATCCAAAATTTAGATAATATTGATGTTCTTATTAATAATGCGGGGCTTGCACATTTTGGCCCTATAGAAACATATTCTTTAGAAGCCATTCAAGATCAATTTGAGGTTAATTTCTTTGGTTACATTCGAGTAATACAAGCAGTATTACCTAATATGCGAGAACGAAAGAAAGGACAAATTATCAATACTTCATCACTTGCAGGGCTTACTGTAATTCCTTTCATGGGTTATTATTCAGCATCCAAAGCAGCGATATTGCGATTAACAGAAAGTTTGAAAATTGAATTAAGACCATTTAATATTCGGGTATCTTCTCTTCTACCTGGTGATATCAATACTCCTGGCAATGTGGTTACTGCTTATCTGTATAAAAAAGGGAAAAAGTTCAAAACTACAGATATTAAAGATATGATTGATGCAATTCCATTAGAAAAAACTTCAGCATATTATAACCATGGAAAAGTTGCTTGGACAACAATAATGCAAAATTTAATCGTAAGTCCGCCTCCAATAATAGTGTCGAAAAAAATTGAAAAGATAATCAGAGCAAAACGTCCAAAAATTCACTATAAGTGTGGATCTAAGCTTCAAACCTGGGGAGTTAATTTAATGAAGCGATTTTTCTCTGAGAATTTAACGATACGAATCATGGCAATGTTTTATGGATTATAGTAGCTATAAGGTGAAAAAAAATGAAGCAAATTTATTCTAAAAATGATAAGATAGTTGCTGTCTGCGAAGTTATTGGAGCTTTGTTGTTAATTGGTTTTTGGATTGGGTGGTTTCTTGATATTTTAAAATCCTTTGAGCCAGGGGATCAATTATATGATGTGTACATCGCATTTGAGTCTGCTTTCCCCATTGCTGACACTTGGATAGTAGTTTTATTGCTCATTTCTGCATTTGGAGTTTTGAACGATAGATCATGGGGTTCTTTTTTTGCTGCAGCTGCGGGTGGCGCATTTGTATTTTTAGGATTGATAGATATAACGTTCAATCTGCAGCAGGGAGTCTATCAATATGACTTACTAGCAATTGTGATTAATTTAGCTGCACTCGTCGGAGGGATATTTTTGCTAGCATGGTTTGGACAATATTATTTTTTCATGAAAGAGGATTAAAATCGTGTATTTATTCCTTAAATTCTATCCATTTTTTGATTTTTCTAAAATTTAGAAAGATCAAATTCCTTCCAGGGCCGACAAAAAGGTATGTCAGGGAGTTGATCTTCATGCATCATTGCTCGTTCAAAATAATAATATAAAGAAGTTTCCCCTACTAGGTGCATACCGCCTGTGACGGGAATTATCGCTCCTGTAACCCATTCTCCCAGATCTGAGACCAGGAAAGTTATTACTTTCGCTACATCTTCGGGTTGGCCATATCGTCCACGAGGTATTTGTCGAATCAAGGCCTGTGCGAGTTCCGTCAGCTCCAAAGGCTCTTTCATTAAGGGTGTATCGATAGTGCCTGGTCGAATAGCATTAACATTTATTCCAAAAGGAGCAAGTTCCAAAGCTAGTGCTCGTGTTAAACCTGAAATACCAGCTTTACTTGTGGCATACGCAGCTAGCCCAACGACAGGAATTTCATCATTAATACTGGACACATTGACGATTCGACCTTTTATGCTTTTTTTGACCATGATATGACTGACAGAATAACACATAAGATGCGTTCCTTTCAAATTTGTGTTAAGGATCCAATCCCATTCCTCCTCAATTAGATCTAGGTAGCTAGAAAGACCACCTACCCCAGCACAATTAACAAGAATATCGATTGTTTGATATCTACTCAACGTCGTTTCAACAAGACTAGATACTTGATCAGGTTTTGACACATCTAACTGATGAAAAAAGCACTCTCTTCCTTTATCTGCTAATTTCTGTTCTAATTTCCCTCCTAAATCCTCATCAAGATCTGCAATTACAACTTTCATACCTAAGTCGGTGAATTGCGCTACAACCGCTGCGCCAATTCCAGAGGCACCACCCGTGACTATAGCAACTTTATTTTTTACTTTTAGAACATCCATTATGAATTCATTCCTTAGTTGTCGATAGAGATGCATAATCCCCATGAAATTCCACTGGAATACTGGCGAGAATTTGAATCCATTTTATTGTACTGTCACTCGTTCGAAGAAGTTTAATGAGACTGCCTTTTTTGAGTTTAAGCTTACGCATTGTCAATGCTTTCGTTGCACCTAGCTCTTGACGGAGTATTCTGACCCAGTTGCCATATTTTCCTGTGATAACAAACTCTGTCTCTTGTTCTCCTTCCCAAATTTCTTCAATGACACCGTTATTCTCTTTATACCCAATACGAATCGTTTCTGTAACATTTTTCTTAAGTTCTGGTTCTAATATAAAAGTAAAGGATTTTTTTCCTTCACCCTTTGTCATTTGTAAATACTCTTCATTTGCATTAACTCTTTTTTTAATTTCAAGTAAATGTTCTTTACTTCCCAATAACATAATAAAACCTCCTGAGGAGAAAATTCTGAATTGGTTTGCTAGTATTGCAAAGAAATTTTTCCCCTTTTAATGAATTTCGATGGTAACAGTTTTTTGAAAAAAAGAACTAAGAATTTGTAATGTTGTTGGAACTAGCTCAATGTTCATAGAGGGTGTGGATAATAAAAATAGAGGATAACCTCATGAAGGAAATCATCAAATCGTTATGTAATAATATCTAATGAGAGAGTAATTAATTTATTTTCGTAATAAATTATATGGGTGGAAAAATAATCTCTACTGAAACTGCTTATTGGGTAAGTAAAAATCTTTAATACTGAAGAAGACATGCGAATAGCTCACAGCCCCTCACAAATCGGATGTCATCGCTAGTGTAATATATATTATATTGTCAGTTAAGATTGCATAAACTTTAAACTTTCAAGAGGTAGCTCAGATTATAGAGAGATCCTTTATGGACAGAGAACTTGATCGATCTTTAGGCGTTTCTCTACCTATCAGTGACATCTTGGTGCTTATTCTATATTTTTTATTCTACCCTCTTTGCATTGGTGTATCATTAATTTTCTTAGGTATAGCAATTAACGACGAAATTCAATATTCTTTAGTCCTTAATCTCATTCTCCTTTTTCCATTTCTTATTACTAGTCTTTTATTTTATCAATCCTTTAAGCGTCTACGGATTTATGCTTTAGAAGTTAAATACTTCCATTTCATACCCTCTTGGTATGAGATGGGGTTACATCTTATTAGACAGGTCTATTATGTTATTTTTGTAGGTTTTATTTTGACAATTCTCCTTAGAATTCTCAATATTATGGAAAACCTAGAACCATGGGGTTATTTAGGACTTTCTTTGATTCTTTCATTAATAATTCAGAGTTATTTCATCATTATATCCATAAGAAGTAAACAAGAGTTACTTTCTACTGCTCAGGAGACAGTAAATAGCGAAATTATCGATCAAATAGAACAAAGCCATCCTAAAAGCCGACTGATTTCCGAATATCGTTTTGCAGATATTCAACTTCCATCTCTGTTTTTGAGCGCTGGTGTTATGTCTTATGGTTGGAAGAAAAATATTTGTCTTGTGTCACGATATTTCAATTGGAAATTGACAAATGAAGAGCTGACAGCCGTTATTCTACATGAAATCGGTCATATCGCAAATAATCATATAATGAAATCCTATTTAATAGGGGGAACAGAGGCTTTTTTACGAACTATGAGAATATTTTGTGTTTTTACGGGATTAATATTATTAGAACAGAATCAAACAATTTTTTCCTTAGATCCCATCTTCTCCATGTTGTTTATTATTCTCATTTTTCTCGTATTTCTTAGTTCAGCTTTTCTATCGATTTTTCACTATTATCGTCTTTTCCTTGCTGAAATCCGTGCGGATGCTTTTAGTGCGATGGCAATTGGTGATACCCTTCTAGCTGATACCTTGAGAAAATTACCTTCAACAATCCCCTCTCCCGTGTCATACAATCAATCGTCTTTTCTTGGATTTAGAGTCGCTCTCTTACGCCAACGAGCAAAAACAAAACAAGAAGTCTCTAATTAAGGATTAAAACCTTGAGCGATTTAATTCTGTTGAATATGAAAACATTACAAGTACTTCTTACCAAACGCTTTTAACGCGTCATGAAACATCTCTAATGGTGCTGCAGTCAATCCTGCACCAATTTGACCAATACCAGCTTCTTTGTGTGCGATACCAGTATTTATTAGAGGAGTTTCATTTAGTTCTACAACTTTTCGAATATCGATTCCTGTTGGGGCTCCACGAAAATTTAGACTTGGAATAGTAAAAGTTCTGCTTGTACCAACTGTAATTTCGTACATTCGTTCTGTCCGTGATACAGCTTCAGAAGCAGACCCTCCAACAAACGAAACAATTGCTGGAGACGAGGCCATTGAGAATCCACCAATTCCTATTACTTCTGATATAGTTGAATCACCTAAATCAGGACATGCATCCTCTTCAGAGAAACCAGGAAAATATAATCCATCAACCATTGTAGCTGGCGAGGTGAACCATTCCCGATTAAGCGCTGAAACTTGAATTCCTATCTCGGTTCCATTACGAGCCATAGCTACAACAAGTGAACAATAATCAATATCACGGGCAGCGTCAGCTATTAATTTTGAATGTGGCATGGAGAGATTTAAGTTAAATATGTCCGCATTTTGTCTTAAGAATAGGAAAACTTCCTTAGCTGTGGATGTATCAGCAGTATCCATAAGATGTGGTGTAATCTCACCCATAAAAAGGTAGGAACCTGATCTATTTCGATTATGAGCCTCATCTCCCATGTGTAACGATTCAGAAATAATGGATTTAATGTCTATACCCTTGGCGTGATTTATTGCCTTTTTTAGTGCAGGTGCCAATGTATCCTTCATCCAGTTAAGTCTATCCAATACTTCGGAATCCCACCCACCAAAACGTAAAACTTTACCTCTGCCTTCATTTAAGGTACAATAAGATTTCATACCACTTTCTCGATCTTCTAAAACAAACACAGGTTGATGGGGAGAGGTGACTCCCGTCATTGGCCCAACTGCATCATGATCATGGTTACAGTCAAATTTTATCTCCCCCGAAGCTGCTAATTCGTATCCCTCTTCAATATTATTAGCTAATCCTTCATAAACAAGGATTCCTGCTATAGCTCCTTGTGTTGGCCCACACATTTGATCCCATTCAATCGGTGGCCCTGCGTGAAGAATTGTTTTCTTCTCCATCCCAGGAATTACATTCATAGCTACTAGTTCTATATCCACTAGAATAGGTTGAACGTTTGCCATTCGCTCTAAAGCTATTTTATTAGCTTCATTTATCTTCTCTTTAATGCTCATTAGAATCCATTCCTGAATCTCTGGGTATAATTATCAAAGTAATTCATCTAATAAGGACAGAAGCTTCGGCTTGCCTTGGGCAGGAGGTTCCCAACGGATATGAACAACAGGAATTCCCTGTGTTTCACATGACTCATAAAACGATTTTAATCCGATATTTAGAACTTTGGGCCCAGTTGATAATAGCTCGTTAAACTTCTCCATCTTTATACACCTATTTCACTAATTGATTCACATCTCCACGAGTAGCAATTAAAGCCGCCAACCTTGCTGCTTGGGCATTTGTGGGCATAACATAAACTCCAAAGTCTTCTAATGCCGAAATCGATTTATTAAAATCCTGAGGATCTAGTTCAGTACCACAAAGATGTGCGACTATGGGAATATTTCTATCGAGTAATTTCCATTGAGTGAAAGCATCTTGCATATCTGCTATTGGATCAATATGGGATCCATAACCAAAAACAAAGTCTATCAAGATAACTGCAGTTTGAGTATCTTTGATTTCTGCCAAAAATCTTCGAGTACGTTCTGTTTGGTCGATCATTGGATGAGGTTTTCCAATGGTGAATTCATCGGCCCCCATATCAATCAACGTATGCTCCCTACTTAAATTTGGATTTTCAATCTGTTTTGTTCCCTCTAATTTAACATTTGTCCATAATGATTCAGAGAGAATGTCAGAGAGAATCATTGCTGCTTCATACGTAAACGTACCTCCAGCAAATAATCCTCTTATAAACTTCTGTTCAGGCATTAAAACAGATTTAGTTTCGGAAAGAATGCGGTTAATTGCCTTGAGGTCATCAAATATTACAGAAATCCGTTTAAATTGTTTAGATTGTATGAAATGGGAGGCAGAATAAGCAGCCTCTTCTAAAGTATTAACAGTAAGATTTCTTCCCGGATAATCGCAATAACCTGCTTTTTTTCCAAGAAAATTTATTATAACAGGTTTTGAACATTTTTTTACTTCTTCTAAGACCTTTTGGAGAGTCTTATGGTCTGGGGGTTTGGAGACTACAACTATTAATTGTACTGTAGGATCAAGATCAAGTCCATGTAAACCATCAATCATTGAGACACCTCCAATAGAATCTTTTATATCTCGTGATCCAGTACCAATTGCGTGGGTAACCCCTACACCCTTACGATGACATAATACCATAACCTCTTGAGTTCCAGTGCCCGAAGCTGCTACAATTCCAATCGGTCCTGGCATTACTACATTTGCAAACCCTAGTCCAACATTTTTAATTCTGACAGTACCACAATCAGGCCCCATCACTATCAATCCCTCCTCATGAGCTTTCTTTTTCAGGATTATTTCATCCTCAATCGGTACATTGTCAGAGAACAACATAACATTTAGATTCTGTTCTAATGCTAAACGAGTTTCTCGACTAGCAAATTCCCCTGGGATAGAAATAATAGCTAAATTTGCATCCCTTAATCCTGTTAAAGCACCCCGTATTGATCGAAATACTGTTATTTCTTTTTTTGTAGCGACTTCTTGAGACATTAAATCGATTATATATTGGATTGCTTTAGAAGCATTATCTTTCGTGTCTGCACGAACCGATATAATAATGTCATTTGGTCCAGCATCTTGTGCTTCAGGAGTTAGAAGATTTACTTCTTCTAATAACGGTTTATTCTTCGGAGTACCCATGAGAACTGAAGCAATTTCGATTCCTTCTAGTTTATTTGCTGCAGATGCGGCTCGCATTAGTTGCACTGAATCACGGTATTGCTGTCGAATAATATAAGTTTCAACTACAAACATAAAAATTACTCTCAAATACTCTCCTTCATTACTAGAGTCTTAGATTCTTATCGAACTTAGTTATGTTGGTTTTATACTTAGAACTTCATTCAAAGACCTTTTCTTCTTCGAATTCTGCTCCAACGGCATCCTGCTCGATATTACGAGGAATAATTTCTTGAGGTCGTTTGAGAAATTCACGATAATACTCGTATTGAATGAGTAAATTCATAATTTCATTAGTTCCAGTCCATATAGTCATTAATCTAATGTCTCTTAAGAGTCGTTCAACTGGGTACACATTTGTATAACCTATTCCCCCCATAATCTGCATTGCGTTGTTAATAACCGTCCAAGCTGAATCCGTGGCAAATTTTTTGGTTTCAGAAACCTTTCGACGAATTTCTCCATTAGTAAAGCCATTTTTGGCATCTATAATCCTTGCGGTTGTGTAAATTAATGATCTAGCGGCATCAATTAATGTTATGCTATCCGCTAGTTTAAAACTCACTCCTTGAAATCTTCTAATAAGTTGGCCAAATGCTTTTCTACGATTACTATATTTAGCTGCAACTTCAAACCCAGCTCGTGCTGCGCCAATAGCTCCCGCAGCACTAGTCATTCGCTCTGGAATCATCATTTGATTGAATATATCACCCCCCTGATTAATTTCCCCTATTAAATTCTCCATGGGAACCTCTACATTATTGAAAAACAATCTTCCAGTTCCTCCTCCGCGAGTACCCATTAATCCATAAACATGTTTTACCTCTACTCCAACATCTCGGTTGACAATAAAAGTACTGATCGATTTTCTGGGATCTTTAGTCTTCAAGTCAGTTTTCGCATAGACAAGAAACACGTCCGCTCCTTCAGATCCCACGACAAACCTTTTTTGGCCATTTAGAATGAATGTATCACCCTGTCTCTCAGCTGTACAGGTTGCTCCAAAGAAATCGGAACCGCCTCTCGGTTCAGTAAGTGCTTCCGCACAAAACAGTTTTCCCCTGATGATTGGTTCTAAGTATTCTCTTTTCTGTTCTTCATTGCCAAACCTATTGATTGCCTCACCAACAATACTGGGTAAAGAATACAAGCATCCAAGGGATGCTCCAAGAACACCAATCTCCTCTAGTATGGATACTTCTGCAACCCATCCTAATCCCTGTCCTCCGTACTCTTTAGGAAAGCGAATACCAAGGAGTTTTTGGTCTGCTACTGCTTTTACATAATCAATAGGATATTGGATCTCGTTTTGATCCATTTTTCGTAACCAGGATGAAGGAATAGTCCGTACAAACTCCCGTGCTTGGGTTCTTAATTCCTTCTCTTTTTCCTCTAATAATGTTTCATACATTTTGATCAAACCGTTGTAATTCCTTCAATATTATGCTAATTATTAGGTTCCTCATATTTGCCCCAAGTGTAAGATTATAAATAGTTGAAATAATAAGTTTTTAGGGAGGTATAAAGACCTTCTTAATGAGAGTAAGGGGAAACAATAATGGCAAATAATACAAACGATTTCATTGGAATAATAGGGGCTGTTTTATTTGCAGTCTTAACAATCTTTATTCCATTTTTTAGAATCATTGGGGGATTTTTACAAAATTCAGTCTCTGTAGGAACAATGACCATGAAGGTGGATTATCATTGGAATGTAATAATAACTTCAATGAATGGTTACACTGACGCAATTAGTTATGCTGAGATGGGAACAGGCTCATCTGATATAGCGATTATTTGGGGTTTAATTCCACTTTGGGGATATCTTTGGTTTGGTCTTGGTATTATTGGAGCTGTTCTAGTGACTATACCTCCACTAATGAGGTTGTTGGATGTACAACCAATTATCACTCCAGTGAGGCCGATTGGACTAATTGTTGGATTTATCGCAACACTAGTAGAATTAGGTTTGTTTTTCCTTATATGGTTATTAGAAGATTGGGGTATATCCGAGATGGGCCAACCAGATCTGAATTTCATTCTAGTTGGATGTTTTTTCCTAGGTTGGGTGGCGTTGATTATTGCTTATTCTTTTCCAGAGAAACAGTAAATAAACAGTATTCTCCCTCTTCTTCTTTCTTAGTTTTAACTCCTTTTTCACCTGATTTAAGAATAGTGCTTTAGCGCTCTAATTGAGATAAAAATGAGGTAATTTTTGAAACCTACAAAAGTACATTCATAATTTTTAAAAAATAATATGCAAGTGACTTGTTTTATAAGAGGATGATCTGATGACTTATCAAGTAATTGGAAAGACAGTTCCCCGAGCAGATGCCATAGAGAAAGTTACTGGTACTGCTCTTTATATTGATGATTTACGATTTCCCCGAACACTGCATATGAAGGTTTTACGAGGTGGTGTTCCCCATGCCCAGATTAAATCTATTGATACAACTGAAGCTGAATTAATGGAGGGAGTACATAAAGTTATTACTAGAGATACAGAAGGGATTGACAAAACCTTACGATATGGAACTTGTATTTTCGATCAACCTCCCTTAGCATATAACAAGATTAGACATGCAGGTGAGGTTGTAGCAGCTGTTATAGCAGAGAGTGAGAAATTAGCTTTAGAAGCAGTAGAGAAAATAAAACTACAGTTTATAGAATTACCCTTTGTTTTGGATCCGATCGAAGCTACTTCTTCAAAAGCACCTCTTATTCACGAGCGAAATGGTGAGTATAAACACCTTCCAACATTTATTCCTATACCTAAATCTAATGTGTTTTATAAATATCATTTGAAGAAGGGGGATCATAAAGAGGTATTTCAAAAAGCTGCTGTGACTGTTGAAGATGAATTTGAATACCCGTTAATTAATCATGCAGCAATTGAACCTCACGGTGCGGTGGCTCATTGGGATCGTACTGGGGAATTATATCTATGGAGTAGTTCACAAGCACCTTTTATTGTTCGAGAAGTCCTTGCAGATGTTTTCAAACTCCCAATGAATAAAATTCATGTTAGTGTTCCTTTTCTTGGGGGCGGATTCGGGGGTAAATCAGATTATACAATTGAACCTCTTTTAGCTCTCTGTGCTCGATATGTCCCAGGTTACTATGTAAAATTCCGTCTTACACGAAAGGAAGTGTTCATTGGTACTGTACTAGGTCGAGGTCTAAAAGGAAGAATGAAAATCGGGGCAAAACAAGACGGAACCTTTGTGGGACTCGAGGCTCAGTTGTATTTTTCTGATGGAGCATATGCAGATACAAGCTGCAATGTAGTCTTAGCAGCAGGTCATAACTGTGCCGGCCCTTATTATTTCCCGAATTGTAGTCTTCAATCTTTTGGTGTTTATACAAACACTCCACCTGTAGGAGCAATGAGAGGTTATGGCCATCCTGAAGGGCAATTGATGATTGAAAGATTAATTGAACAGCTTGCACTTAAACTTGGAATGAATTCAAGAGAAATCCGGATAAAGAATTTCCTTAAACCTGGTGATACCAATTCTTTAGGTCAACAGATTACCAGTGATAACGGTGATATTAGAGAATGTTTTGAAAAAATGATTAAAGCTCTTGAAGCTGATCCATTACCAGAAGAAGATGAGAAATATTTGTATGGAAGAGGGATTGCTGCTTTAGTTAAATCACCTGTACAAGCTGCAAATGCGTCATCAAACGTTTTTCTGAAATTCAATGAGGATTTATCCGTTAACATATCGATTGGGGGAGTTGAAATGGGACAGGGATGTTTAACAGTATTGGCACAGATAGCTGCAGAAACTTTAAAAATCCCTGTAGAAAATATTCGGGTTAATTATGAGATCAATACGCAATTGACTCCTTACGAATGGCAGTCTGTTGCAAGTATGACAACAATGAGGGTCGGAAATGCAATAATAGCTGCTTGTGAGGAGGCAATTGATCAGTTCAAACAAAATGCCTCTCTAGTTTTTAATCGTGATTCGGAAGATCTAGCCTATGATGGTAAAGCTGTTTTCTATAGGGATGGAAGCATTCCTTTAGAAAAACTTGTTCTTGGATACCAATACGAAGATGGTCATACCGTCGGTGATCCTATTTTGTCCACTGGCTCCTCTGTTGTAAAAAATGTCACATTTCCAGATCTTGAAACAGGTCAATACCAACCTTATGAGTGGACTTTTGGTGCCCAAGGTTGTGATATTAATATTGAAAAAGCTACAGGAAGAATAAAAGTCCAACACTTTGTTACAGCCCTTGACATTGGAAAAGTGATTAATCCTAAAACAGCTCAAGGGCAAATAACAGGAGGAGTCGTAATGGGGATTGGAGCAACATTGAAGGAACAAATCCTTTTTCATAATTCTGGAATCATGAAAACAACAAATTTGAAACGATATCAAATACCCACATTAACCGATATGCCCGATAAATTCACATGTATTTTAATTGAGAATCCCCAGCCAAATGGACCATATGGAGCGAGACCAATGGCCGAACACCCCATTATTGGTGTACCTCCTGCTATTCTTAATGCTTTTCAACAGGCTACTGGAATATCATTAACAAAATTACCAGTGACCCCCAAAAGGGTATTAGAATGTTTTAATGAGAGGAGTAGATGATATGGAGATAACAATTGTTGTCAATGGAAAAAAATACATATTAACAGTTGATCCTAAAGATTCATTACTAACAATTTTACGTGAAAAGCTTAATTTAACTGGAACAAAGAATGGGTGTAATCAGGGTCATTGTGGGGCCTGTACAGTTGTCTTGAATGGCAAGGCTGTTAAATCTTGTCTTATTAGGCCCAAGAAGCTTGATGGAGCAAATGTAATAACAATTGAAGGAATTTCTCCCCAATCTCCTGATAACAAGTTACATCCAATTCAAGAAGCCTTCATTGAATCCACTGCAGTGCAATGTGGTTTTTGTACTCCAGGTTACATTATGGAGCTTTATGCTCTTTATGAGAGAAAGCATAACGTTTCTGAACAGGAAATCAAATCAGCTTTGGGAGGGCATTTATGTCGATGTACAGGGTACAAACCGATTTTAGATGCTGCATTACTTGCTCAAAGATTGATAAAATCAAGAAAACCATAATCTTCAAGATCATTTTATATTAATGAAATAGTATTCATAGCTTTTTCCATCGATTTCTAGGATTGCTATTGTGTTACGGGAAGCAAAATATCTGTCTGTGGGTGTGCCTGGATTAATTAATAGAATATTATCTTTAATTTTGGCATAAGGTTGATGGGTGTGTCCACTTATAATAATATTAGGTTGTGGGTCATTTTTGAACTCACTTATAACACGTTTATGATACCCAGTAGGACTTCCACTACCATGGGTTACACCAATGACTAAATTCTCTACTGAAACAAATATTTTCTTTGGATAATTTTTCTTCACGGAGCTGTGACACATATTCCCTTGGACTGCTTTAAGAGGGGCAATTTCCTCAAGGGTTGTGGCTACTGATAAGTCTTCAAAATCTCCTGCATGAATGATCAATTCAACATTTTTCTCTTTAAATGCTTTTATAACAGAATTAGGGAGCATTTTTCCTCGAGAGGGGATATGAGTATCAGAAATCAATCCTAGTACTTTCATTTTGATTCATCCAAATATTAGTGATTTTATAACAACTGGAAAGACCCTATTATCAATTATGGGCTGCCCAATATCAATGAAATCTCCTTCACATAAAGAAATCTCATCAATAGACAAAATATTGTTTTCTACCCCAGTTTCTCGAGAAAGAACATTGCCGACTGAATTCCCAATATCCGTGTCGAATACCATAATGATAGGTTTATTCTTTTCAACAGTCTTGGGGAGAGCTTTAACAACTCCCTGTGAGAACATTTTAAGTTTTTCATATACTGTTCTCACGGGATCATGGAACGCTAATACGATAGGTGTGTCCCCCTCTACAATGTCAAGTCTTTTAAGAGCAGAAGTAATTTGGGTCATAACATAATCTTCTGATAATAAATCTCGTTGAATTATTGGTGTAACAATAGGTAAATTTCTGATTGGGAAAAATTGCTCACTGGTTTCAGTTGACATATAAGTTGTGGATCCACTTACCTCCAGAGTATACTCACTCGCACCGATAACGGTTGCGCGGATTTTTTCGGGTACTTCTATCCAATTGTGTTGTGATTTTTGGATTAGTGATCGAATATTATTGCCTAATTGTTGTCCTAGGTCATTATAGTTATAATTATTCCGTTTGTATATAAATTCTGCTACTCCTCCAGAAAAACTCCATATAGGGGATCCAGTAAAACTTTCTAGAGGCAAAGGAGCTGTCATCATAAGTTTTTCAGCAAATGGTGTCAATTCATGTGTTGTTATTATATTCATTAAAGTAGAAGCTAAAGCTTGAGAAATTTGATCTTTTTGTTTTGTAGTGATTTTTTCTCCTTTTTTTAAATCTAATTGACAATATTCTAATGTAAGTTTTCCAGCTGGTTCTATTCGAGCTATTTCATCTTTTCTATTAAATATTAACAAGCGTCCTCCAATATTAGCGCAAGCTGTTGCTGTTATCTCTCCGTTATTAATGATAGCTACGTTTGATGTTCCACCTCCAACATCAGAATGAATTATTTTACAGGAATTCTTCTTAGAATAATCTACAGCTCCAGATCCATAAGCTGAAATAATTGACTCGAAATTTGGCCCTGCACTAGCAGCTACAAATTTCCCCGTTTCTTGAGCTAGCACCTCTATAATTCTTTCTGCATTCTCTTTCTTAGCTGACTCTCCAGTGATTATAACTGCACCTGTATCAATTTCAGTGGTTTTTCTGCCCGCTTTTTCATATTCTTTCAATAAAATTTGCGTTAATTTATCTAAATCAATTTCATTCTTGTCTGTAAGTGGGGTGAAGAATATATTGCCTCTGTATTTTATGTTTCGTTCAGCAACATGATATTTCTCTGTTCTTGAGCTTGGATCTTTTTTTAATAATAATTCAGAGAAAATTAAATGGGAAGTACTAGTTCCTATATCAATACCGACACTAGAAATGCGTTTAACTTCTTCTACTGGTTTCATTATCTAATCTGCTTCCTTTCATCTGTTTTCAAAGGATTCTTTCTAATTATGTCGAAACAACGAAACAAAACATATCCAAAGGTTTTGTATGAGAAACCGGGAAATATCCGAAAATAATTTGTACGAATAGACGTTATAGGCACAATTGAACGAATTAATTAAATGATGTGGTAAAAATGACTTTTCGAATAATAGATTTGACTCAAAGATTAAGTATCCATACCCCGCCATGGCCATCTTATGTTCCTCTACAATTGCAATATTTCAAACGAATTGCTGGAGCACATATGGGGCAAGGCGCCAATGGGCAGATTTTGACTACCAGTAATCACGTAGGCACGCATATCGATGGAGAAATCCATTTCTTTGCCGCTGGAAGAAGTATTGGACAAATGGAGTTAGAAGAATTCTGTGGACAAGGAGTTGTTGTAGACCTCTCTGATATATTAACTGATTATGATCTCTATTCACCTGAGATGTTGAAGCAACGGGCAGATATAAGAAAAGGGGATATTCTTCTTATTAAGACTGGTTATCAAAGGTATGCTTGGGATCAACCTGAGAGTGATGAATTGAGATATTTCGTCAAACATCCAGGACCAGATAAAGATTTTCCCCAATGGGCTATAGATATGGAGTTTAAATGGATTGGTGTTGACTGTGGAAGTGCTGATCATCCAATGAACACGATAATACGTGATTGGCATCCGAAACTGTTTATTGAAGCAGAAAAAAAGCTTGTAGAAAAGTATAACGTGAGTTCTTGGGATGAAATGTTTCCTCTGGATAAATTTTACCAGATAATGCATTTAGATTTATTCCCTAAAGGAATAATTCATGCAGAGAATCTTTGGATTCCTGATGATCCTCTATTGAAAAATAGACGGATTTGGATTGGTTGTTTTCCTCTTCGAGGAATAGAACTCGAGTCTTCAATGTGTCGGATTGTTGCGTTTCCTGATGTATCCTTAGACTAAGGAATCTTTATTCATTTTCCTTTAGAGGAATGTTTTCAATTCTTTGATGTGGAATCATAAGTATAATGAATTCAAATGCAATGACCAAGTTATATACTGAAGCAGTGAATAAAGCAAAACCAAGAAGCATTATCCATAAACCATAGTCTTCAGGATTCTTGATATACTTGTATAATGAGGATTTCACAACGGGAATTTGTGGATTATAAAAATTAATGCACAACGACCTCTTCAAGCCTAACTTCTTGAAACCCCATACAGCTATAATAAATCCGGTAAAAATCGAAATTAATCCTATTAATTTAATTAAGATATTATTATGGAAGTATTCATGCATTTCGAATTGTAATAGAAAAATCAGGAAGAAACTGAATCCCCAAAAAAATATAGTAATGGTTGCATGGATCATGAACGCGTGTACACCAAACCATTTAGTCATTCTTTTTCCTTTTAGCTGTAGAATAAGAAAAATAGTCTCTGTTAGTATAGTTAATAAAATAAGAATGATTGTGACTGTAAATAGGGTCGACATAATTATACTTCCAAATCCTCAAAGAAGAATTAAACATATATCATGAAAATTGTACAATCTCTAAGTTGATATCTTCTCCTAAAATTAGGAATGTAGAATTATGAACAATTATTATTACGATGATAGAAATAGATTCATTATAGAGGATTATAATAATACGAAACCCTTTGCTAGCTTTTTACCAGGGATTGCTGGGAAAATGGGGATTCCAATGTGGGTTTTTTATGTTAATAGAGGACAATGTATTAGTAGCTTTGGGGTTCGAGATAAGAATAGTCCAATCATGGAATTCTTCCCTGCAAATAAAGCGTACATGTTTGTTCCTTATACTGGGTTTCGTACTTTTGTTAAAATAAAGAAAGAAACAATATATTCGTTTTATGAACCATTTGCTCTTAATGATGAAAACAAAGAAAGGATCCAGTGTATGAAAATAAAAAGTGATAATTTTGAGATTGAAGAATTATCTCAAAATCATGGACTTCTATTTAATATAGAATATTTTACTTTAGCTAATGAAGATTTTGCTGGATTAGTACGTATCGTAAGAATAAAGAATATTTCATCATCAGATATTGATTTTGAATTGCTTGATGGATTACCGATTGTTATTCCTTATGGGGCGAGTGAATTCAGTTTGAAATCGATGAATTATACTCTAGAATCATGGATGAGAGTAGAAAACCTAGATAATAGAGTTCCTTTCTATAAAATGGCTCAACTTCCAGGTGATAAACCAAGTGTGGAAGAAATTGATTCTGGGAACTTTTATTTAGCATTTCTCCAAAAAGATAATGAATCAATATTATTAGAACCCCTTGTAGATTCACATATTATCTTTGGTCATAATAGATCATTTCATAAACCAGATAGTTTTATAAAAACCTCCATCAAGCAATTATATAATAAAAAACAGATTCACACTAATAAAACCCCGTGTGGGTTTTTTGGTGCTAATTTTAAGTTAAACACAAACCAAGAGATTGAAATTTTTTCAATTATTGGTCAGGTGAATAGTGTTAAGTGGTTAAACAGTCATATAGACCGAATCGCAACAAAGAAGTACATAAATACGAAAAAAAGAGAAAATATTGAATTAATCTCCTCAATAGCTAATCGGGTATATACACGAACGGCATCTAATGTATTTGATCTTTACTGTCAGCAAACATATCTAGATAATGTGTTACGTGGAGGATATCCGATGATATTTGAGAATGAGGAAAGGAAAATTATATTTCATTCATACTTACGAAAGCATGGGGATATGGAACGAGACTACAACTTCTTTTCATTAGAACCAACTTATTATTCCCAAGGGAATGGAAATTATAGAGATGTAAATCAAAATCGAAGATGTGAAGTCTTACTTGATCCCCAAGTACAACATGCAAATATTCTTACTTTCATGAATCTGATTCAAACAGATGGATATAATCCATTGGAACTCCGTGGGTCTAATTTTTCTGTATTAGAAAAGGATATTTCTAAGATATTATCTTTCATTGAGGATGATAAACAAGCAGAGGTATTGAAAGTATTTTTACTAAAACCATTTACACCTGGTTCGTTAATTAAATTTGTAAAAATTCATGAAATAAGACTCAATAGTTCTCTTGATGAGTTCCTTCAAACAACTCTATTACATTCAGAGCAAAATTTGAATGTTATTCATGGAGACGGATATTGGATCGATCATTGGACTTATATTTTAGATCTAATCGAAAATTATCTTGTTATATATCCAGATAAAAAGCATGAACTATTATTTGAACTATCAGATTTTTCCTATTATGACAATCCAGTGATAGTGCAGCCCAGAGAAAAAAAATATGTATCAATTAACAACGAAGGAAAAGTAAGACAATTAGGCTCTATTTTATTTGACAAGCAAAAAGAAAAAATGATTAATTCAAGGGATTTTAAAAGAAACCTAGTTCGTACAAAAAATGGTACGATTTATAAAACCACATTGTTTTCCAAACTCTTAAATCTCGTTTTAATCAAATTTACTACATTGGATCCTTATGGAATGGGAGTAGAAATGGAAGCTAATAAACCAGGTTGGTACGACGCTTTAAATGGATTACCTGGGATATTTGGATCATCGATGCCCGAAACTTATGAACTGAAGAGATTAATTCAATTTATGATAGATTCCATTGATGAAAGCAAGGACTTTATGCTTAGGATTCCTATTGAAGTTTATGATCTGTTAAATACTGTAAAAGAATTTCTTGACAATTATTTCAGTTCTCAAACTGAGGATAAACAATTTACTTACTGGGATTGTGTAACAAGTAAAAGAGAAGTGTATCGAAAAATTACAAAATTTGGTTTTGATGGTCATGAAAAACAAATAAATTTATTTGAAGTAAAATATGTTCTGGGGGATTTTTTACAAAAAATTGAGCAAGCAATTACGTCTGCTCTTGAATTAACCAATGATAGATACCCTACTTATTTCTATTATGATGTAGAAAGATTTAAATTTCTCCATGACGAACAAGGGAACAAAATAATTAATGTAGATGGATTTCCATGCGTGAAAATACTCCAATTTAAGCCAATGCTACTCTCATTGTTTCTAGAAGGATTTGTGAGGGCCATTAAGGTTCAATCACATGAAGAAGAGGCAAAAAAGATATGGAATCAAGTAAGAGAAAGTAGTCTCTTTGATAGGAAGCTTAAAATGTATAAATTAAATTCTTCCCTTGAAAACGAACCAAATGATATTGGAAGAGCAAAAGCATTCACTCCAGGCTGGTTAGAGAACGAATCAATTTGGACACATATGGAATATAAGTTCCTACTTGAAGTTCTCAAAACAGGGCTTTATGATGAGTTTTTTGAGGATTTTCGAAATGTTTTGATACCTTTCCAAGACCCTCAGGTCTATGGGCGGAGTCCAGCAGAGAATTCCTCTTTTATTGTGAGTAGCGTTTTTCCAGATGAGACCTTACATGGAACAGGTTTCTATGCCCGGTTAAGCGGTTCAACAGCTGAATTCTTAAACATCTGGTTTATCATGATGGTAGGAAAGCAACCTTTCTTTATGAAAGATGATGAGCTACATTTGGAATTTAAACCAATCCTACCAGATTGGTTATTTGATAGAAAAGGTGAAATAAATTTCAAATTTTTGGGAAGAACCATGGTTTGCTACCATAATCCTGAAAGAAAAGATACCTTTACTGGTGAAATAAGGATCAAGAAAATTAAATTGACTGATGCAGAAGACAAAGATATTTCCATTATTGGGAGCGATATTAGTTTTCCATATGCCTCTATGGTAAGATCAGGAAACATTAAAACAATTGATATCTATTTTGAAGCCTCTTAAACATTAAAAATGTTTAACTAATGTTAGTTAGTTTGTTTGTGAAAAATATTCAATAATGCACAAATAATAAAATATCGTGGTTTCTGTTAAGATTTTTCATAATTCCCATCAGAAAAAAAAATATATTCGAGATTTACATTAGGTAATATCTAGAATGCTGTTAAAATTGTATGTAAAATCAATAAACATTGGCTTAAAATTGAGCTAACAGAAATAAATATCTTATCCAAGTCATGATAATCACAAATTAGGTGATTTACATAATGGAGACTCTTAGGTATTTAGCAGAAATTGAAAATTGGAGAAAAAGACGACAGGAAATTATGAGTAAGGAAGGAGAGCGTTTAATCAAAAATAGAGCTACTATCGGGTCAAAATTAACATCTATACGTGGTAAAAAAGCAAGTGCAGACGATATTACCCATACTATAGCATGGTTAACGAAAGTTTCGAAATATGTCCCGATTAGCAGTGATAGACAGCTGGAAGAAATCATCAGAGTAATGGTTCTCTTAAGTGAAGAAAGAGCGAAATATCCCCAGTTTTATGATAAATCTGGTCTTGAATTGATGAAAAAAGTACGGGAGGGTATGATACGCTACTTTGTAGTACTTAGCGAGCTTCGTGCCCATCGTAAAGAGTATCTTGAATACTGGTTTACTGATCAGTACTGGATTACAGAATGGAGTCATGTATTACTTGATTTAGCCCCAGATGAAAATATGGTGAAATATAGATTTAATGACGTGAAAGCTAAAGATTTTCTATATATTTTAGAGCTAGAGCTTGCATCAGCTGATGATGCTTCTGGATTAAAGAAACCAATGATTTGTTTACAACCTATCGAGAATAAAAATGCCTTTTTGATTATTCCTACTGAAAATGCTGCACAAGAATATATAACTCAGGTCAATGAAATCATAAAGGAGAAAATCACTTTCACACAATGGATTAAGGAAACTTTAGAAACGTTGGAATTACCAAAGTAAGGTGATAGTTAGAATATGCTGGGCACTCTTAATCTACTAATTACTAGTCATAGATAGGTAACACATCTACTTATACAAAATCATTCAAAAGAACTCACCAATCTAGTATCTTCTTTTCCTTATAATATTCTCCTATTTATAAATTACCAGCTTTCTCTGTTACCAAAAAGATTGGAGTTTTAATACCTTCTTCTATTGATAATGGAGCATTTAGGCCTCCTAAATCCATCTTCACCTAACCTGGGTTAACAGAAAAGACTAGAATATTTAAGTATTTTAATTCAATAGCTAATTTTTTTTTATTGATTGCCTCAAAATATATTTTTATAAAGATTCGTGTAAAAATCATACATAAATTAGTAAAATGTAATAAAATTACAATTTGATTGACTAGTTGAGGTAATTCGTATGTTGAGCTACTTTAATCCTAAAAAATTCGTTCGTAAATTTTACAAGAACGAAAGACATGTAGAAAATAAGAAAAAACCGAATAGTGAAATTCATAGCGAATTTTTAAGGTATATAAGACGTAAAAAGAGAAATAGAGCTACAAATTCCTTTCCTTTCTATAGATGGAATGTATAATATTCTTGGTACATAAATTGTTTAATGAACACAATTGCTGCATTGAAACCAGTGAGTCTCTTTCTTATGAAATGCAGAATATATTAGATCAAGAATTGAAAGCTTGTAAAGGAATAGGTGTATCTGCTGCTATTATTTTTTCAAATCAAGAAGTTTGGGTTGGTACCAGTGGTCTGTCGGATCCACTAAAATCAGAGCCAATAAAACCTAATACTTTATTTTATATCGGAAGTATTAGTAAAAATTTCATAGCTGCTCTTATTTTAAAGTTGGTTGAAGAGAAAAAACTCTCTTTAGACGATAAAATACATAATTGGCTTCCTGCTTATAGAAACATAAATTCAATGACTACTATTCGTCAGCTTTTAAACCACACAAGTGGGATATTTGATTATGTTGAACATCCAGATTCTTATGACAGAAAACGACTCTCCTCTTTTGATTTGACAAAAGTATGGACACCAGAAGAAATTATTACAACCTTACTAAAAAACCTTACTTTTCTCCTGGTCAAGGATGGCACTACTCTTCAACAAATTACTTATTGCTTACTATGATTATAGAATCTATAACACACTCAACAGTGTTCCATGAAATTCGACACCGATTTTTAGATCCACTCGGCCTCAGGAGCATATTTTTCGATTATCATGAAACAATTCCCCCTGAATTTCCACTTGCTCATAATTGGTTTGATTTAAACCAGAATGGAATTTTGGATGATCTCATGACTGAACCCAGAAAAGCGATTGCTACATGGGCTTATGGTGAAATGTACTCGAATGCCACAGACCTCGCAAAGTGGTTTGATGATCTCTTTCGTGATAGAGTTATAAAAAAAAGCTCATTAAAGGAAATATTATCTTTTTATTACCCAACACCAGGAGAGGATTGGATGGATGGTTATGGTTTAGGAATTGGTGAGGGTAACTTAGGTAAATTGAAGTATTGGTTACATACAGGTTCAATTTTCGGTTATACTTCAGCTGTTGCGCATTTCCCTTCCCTTAAACTCAGTATGTCAATATTGGGAAACGATAATACAAGAACTGTGGAGTCAATAGGATTTCTACTTGTTACAACCATTTTAAGACATTTTCAATCCTTTATATAATTCCAAAGCAAGTATAACCTGTTCATTCTTAGTTTTATGCACCGCATATTCGTTAAAATGGAAAGGAATTCTTTTTATCAATAAAGTTTGGAGCTACTCAACAATAACAGTTTTTCATGATAATTATTGAGATTTTCACTAAATTTCTTAATAAAAGGTGTTTCAAAGATTTTACATTTTTATACACAAAATAGCAACAATATGTAACTAGCATTTATAAAATTGGGGATCAATCTTATGAGTATGGTTATTTCTCCTAGGTCATCAAGAGATATTTCATCCAATCAACCTTGAGTTGGTAAACTCTGACTTCCTACCATCTTTTAGTTAAATAATTTAATAAAATCATAGTGCTATTCTATTAAAATTTTTAATTATAAACAGCATCTGTTCGAATTTGGACACCATCTTGTTTCAATTCCTGTAATACCTTCAAAGCCGTTTTGGATAATGGGTTCCTTCTTATATCTAATTCCTGTAACTTTACTTGTTTCAAAACTGTCTTCTGGAGAAAATTAATTTTATTGTTTTTAACGGACAACTTTTGAAGGTTCGATAGCTGTCCAAGTGTTTTAGGGATAGAACTTAGCTTATTATCACTCAATTTCAGAGTTTGAAGGTTTGGTAATTGTCCAATTGTCTCAGGAAGAGTAGTTAATTGGTTATGATTTAAATTTAGATCTGTGAGGTTTTTTAAGGAGCCTAGTTCTGTGGGGAGAGATACTAACTTGTTTGAGGATAGAATTAAATATCTTAAATGAGATAAATCACAAATCATTTGGGGGAATATTTTTAGATCAATGAAAGATGCATCGAGTTTAATTATACGTCCTTGTTCGATTTCAATCCTATTAGGGTAAAAACGGACTTTTAATTGGGCAACTAGCTTTTTTAACACTAAATAGTCACTTGTTACTAAATCTTTCTTTGGAATAGATAAATTCTTACCCTGAATTTTAATAATCAAGAGGATTTCTATTACTAATAGGAGAATAGCTTTTATAGTAACTGGTGTTAATGGTAGGTTCATATTGCCTATTCCGAGGAAAATCAATTCATTTATTATTTCAATAACAAAATATGAACAAACAATAAAACAAATAGGGAACAAAAGAATAAATCCTAAAACTTGTACCATTTCATTTGGCGGAATCATAAAACTTGGAATAAATTTGGATGCATTTCGTACAAAAAAATCCCAAAACCAAGGTTTTGATGCCTGTTGTTGAGGTTGGTTCTTTTTTTTACCCATTTTCTAAACCATAAATAATCTATTCTTAAATTTATATTTTATTATTTGATTTTTCCATTCTTGATTATTGAGTCTTTGATAATTTCCATTTCTATATTAAAGTACACAATAAAAAATAATCTTATAAAATTATTTCTTAGAAAGAAAGGAATTAAATATCATAAAAGTAGATGAAGTTAATACTTATTCTTTTGAATAAATGTTCGAATATTTATCCATTCATTTGGTTTCAATTTATTATTACAACCTTTATCTTTCTTCTGGTAAATAAATGATAATGCAGTAGCTTCTCTTGAGATCAGATTATCTCCTCTTTTTCGAGAAAATTTCTTAAATTACTTCTATAATTGTGTGAAAGAGGAGAATAAGTAATGAATCCTAGCTTTATTAAAGTAGATGGTCCAAATTTTGTTATAAATAGGGAGAAAATTACATTCAGAGGATTTGGATTTGGAAACTGGTTGAACATAGAGCATTTTATGATTGGTCTTCCTGGATCAGAATCCCAATTAAGAGGAGCTCTTAAACGAGCATATGGGCTAGAAAAAGCCAATAAATTCTGGGAAAAGTACTACAATTGCTATATTAATGAAAGAGATTTTCAGTTCCTTAATGCAATTGGTATTAATTCCATTAGGCTTTCATTTAATTATCATCTTTTTGAATCCGACTTGAAGCCTTATTCTTATGATCCAAATGGTTTTGAACAGTTTGATCGTATTCTGAAATTATGTGAGAAGTACAACATTTATGTAATTCTAGACCTTCATGCAGCACCAGGTGGCCAAAATCCAGATTGGCACTCAGATAATACAACAGGAGAAGCTTTGTTTTGGGAACATAAGGAATTCCAGCAAAGAGTAATCCAATTATGGAAATATATTGGTAGTCATTACAGTACTAATCCATGGATCGCAGCATATGATTTAATGAATGAACCATGCTATTATGAACTTAAAGGGAAGATTGTTGATAATTTCTATCACGATTTAGTGAAAGAATTACGAAAAGTAGATAAAAATCATGTTTTCTTTATTGAAGGAGATTTTTATGCACATTTTTTTTCAGATTATACCCCTTATGAAGATCCAAATGTTGCCTTTTCATTCCATTATTATCCCTGGATATTCACTGACAATTTAGTAATAAACCAAGAAAAGAGGAGAAATGAACAAGTAAATCAAATTGAAAAGGCCATTTTTGGGGATGGTGAAATTAGTTATGTTAAAAATGTATTAAAACGTCCTCTATGGTGTGGTGAAACTGGAATTTCGTTGAAAAAAGGCGATCGCAAAGTACACGAATCATTGTTGCGTGACACAATTGCAGTTTTAGAGAAACATGATATATCCTGGTCTATTTGGACTTATAAAGATGCAAGAAGCATGGGATGTATCCATCCTAAAACTGATTCTCTATGGATGAAATTTTCAACCCTTGCGTTAGGAGAATGGAGATTTGAAGAAGAGTTCCAAAAATATCTAATTTCGAATGATGTGCTGAAAAATATGGATTTAACCCATTTACCAAAGGGACTCCAGCGGAAGCTCAATTTTCGTTTATTAGCAAACAATCAACTAGTATTATGTAATCGTTACAACGATATCTTTCAAAAAATACCTGTTGAGGAACTGATGACTTACCCAGAGTCTTTTCTTTTTGAGAATTGCGACCAATGGCCCGCGATCATTGATATTATCAAAACATATGTGAAAATTTAATCATTTTCTTAAATACGGAATATATCATCCTCCATGGTGAAACTCCTACTTTTAGATAGGAGTTTTTTAACTTTTACATTTGACACATCAGGTGTAATGCGATTGTTATTAAATTAAATCGACTTTTCTTTTTTGTTAACCCCTACTCGAGCTAATAGGCTTTTCACAAGATCTTCAGCAGACATAGGAAGATCCTTTTCAGCAAATTTAAATAAGTATAATAATGGCATATCTAATCCCCATTTGAATAGATCTTCTTCAACTTGTTTTTCATCAATTTCTCGATCAGGATCTTGCTTTTTGATGAAATTCACTCGTTGAGCTATCATTTCATCGATTATTGGTTTTCCTTTTGGGTCATTAAGCCAATCACGCATTGTAGATTCCATATTTAAGATACTAGGTAATTGTTGTGTGGATTTCAAAATTACAGTAGTACGTAATCGAATATCTCTTGATGATGCTCCAATTAAAATGTCATATTTCCCATCATCCCAAACCCATGATTTGTAACTAATATTGTAATGAGCGAAAGAGTGTGAGTCCAAGTGGAAAGTAGCTGTTTTCGTTTCGTTAGGTTGTAATTCAACCTTACTAAAGCCTTTTAACTCTTTATTAGGTCTATCGACTTTAGGGTTGACTTGGTGTATGTATAGTTGCACAATCTCCTTTCCTGGAACATTTCCCGTATTAGTTATATCAACAGTTACAGTTACACCCTCAATATCCCTAAATGATGCACTGGAGACTGTTAAGTTCGAGTAAGTAAATGTTGTATAGCTTAATCCATATCCAAAAGGGAATAGAGGTTCGATCTCTTTTTTATCGTAATATCGATAACCCACATAGAGTCCCTCGCCATATCTTACTTTTCCAGCTTCTCCAGGATAGTTCACATGAGCAGGATTATGCTCTAGTCTTTGTGGGAAAGTTTCAGCTAATTTTCCTGACGGAGTTACTTTTCCAAACAAGACATCAGCAATTGCTCCTCCAGCAGCCTGTCCAAGTAAATAAGCTTCGACAACAGCTGGAACGTCATTAATCCATTGAGACATACTAATAGCAGAACCATTACTTAAAACAATTATGATTTTGGGATTTACCTTTGCAACTGCTTTTATTAGTTCTACATGGCTATCAGGTATATTGATCGTTTTCCGATCAAAACCTTCAGATTCATGCTCAAAAGGTAAACCAGAGAATAATATTACGATGTCTGATTGTTTGGCTACATCACAAGCTTCATCGATTAATACTTTGTCTATCCCTTTTTTGGTGTAACCTTCTGCGTATTTAAGAGGTGCATTATCTCCCATTAATTTTTTAATCTCTTCAAAGGGAATATCAACTTTCGTAGGATTAATTAGAGAACTACCTCCACCTTGGAATCGAGGTTCTTTCGCCATCCGTCCAATTATTGCTATTGAGGATGTTTCTTTAATTGGTAAAACATTATTTTCATTTTTAAGTAAGATTATGCCTTCTGTTGCTACTTTACGAGCAAATTCATGATGTTTCTCCTTATCGAATTTTGTGTGACCTTTTTTAGTCACTATCGCTTTAAAAATAATCTTCAAAATACGTTCAACAGCTTGATCCAAGACTTTTTCATCTAATGCATTATTCTTAACAGCCTCAATAACACTTTGGACGTCTTTATCGTTGGGACCAGGCATTTGTAAATCTAATCCTCCTTTGAGTGCAGCAACACGGTCATGAACTGCCCCCCAATCGGAAACAACAAATCCATTAAGGTTCCATTCAGATTTCAATATTCTAGTTAAGAGATCATTATGCTCAGAGGCAAAGATTCCATTAATTTTATTATAAGCGCACATAACAGTCATTGGTTGTGCTTCTTTTACGATATTCTCAAAAGCTGGCAAGTAAATTTCTCTTAACGTACGTTCATCGATTTCTGCGCTAATTGTGAACCTTTCATATTCTTGATTATTTGCTGTGTAATGTTTTAATGAGGTCCCAACACCCTTACTCTGAACTCCCTTTACAAATACAATTCCCATTTCTCCCGCTAGATATGGATCTTCAGAATAATATTCAAAATTACGTCCACATAACGGTGTTCGTTTTATGTTGACTCCTGGACCAAGTAATATATCCACATCTAAAGAAATACATTCGTCTCCTAAATGTTCCCCAACCTTATGAATTAGCTCTCTGTTCCAAGTTGCTGCTAAAGCTACTGCTGGAGGATAACATGTTGCAGGAACGCTTTCAGCTAATCCAAATTCCTCTATGTTTTGAGTTTTCCGTACTCCATGAGGGCCATCGCTCATTGTAATCCTGGGAATTTCAAGTCGTTCAACATCGACAGTCTGCCATGGGCCTAAGCCTGTACAAAGGGCTGCTTTCTCTTCTAAAGTTAGTTGTGACAATAGAGACTTAATATTGGTCATATAGGATCACCACTTAGATAAAAATGTAATTTTTTCGTTTTAGTCATAATGTTATAAAATGAACATCAGATTTGACTAAATTTGGGAAAATTTTATTTCAGTTTTGCATTAAATTCTTGGATATGAGTTTTCATATCATAATTGATCTCAATAGTGAACTACCACCAGCTAAAGCAAGGGGCTTCCTACGAGTTCGCCAAACCCCTCATCAACAAGATGAGGGGAGACTTTCGTTTTACCATTGACTGTGTATCGTAGATTATCAATCCAACTTAAGAAGGATTGATAGCCCGTCCACAAGGCATTGTGTGAGAGAAAGCGCTTCATAATGTTGATCGCAGAGTTATGGTCGCGATCGAGGACGATTTCACACATCTCACAGTGATAAATGCGTACAGAAAGAGGCATCCGCTCTTTTATATGCCCACAGACTGCACAGGTTTTCGTAGTATCACGCTCATCAATTACTGTTACTCTTTTACCTAACTTTTTAGCCTTATAGGTCAGTAATTCGATAAAACGACCTAGATGACCAGTGTTATGTACACCACGGTTAACACTCTTCTGATACTTTTTCCTCTTTCCATTGTTTTTACTGGCAACCATTTGTTTAGGGGAGAGAGCACCCACGACAATGGTTCGGGCTTTAGTATTCCGTAAGAGGTTGAGGCTTTGCTTATGTTGCCAGTCCCGCGTCTGGTTTCGACATTTCCGCTGAATGGTGGCCAACCGTTGAGTGAACAATCGGTGTCTACGACTCCCCTGTTTGCAGTAATCTCTTCTCCGCTGCAAAGAGCGAATCTTCGGTTCCCAATATTTATCAGGACGCTTGACTGTTGATTCGAGAAACTTACCCTGCAGATTAATGGCCGTATGTTTAGTCGTACCCAGATCAAACGCTTGGTACAACCCATTGTCAATGAAAGGAGGATCCTCATGTTCAAATGTCACAGCTAAATAGAACCGCTTGTCATAGTGATTGTGAAAGATCTCAATCTGTTTAATGAGGTGAGTAGAAAAGTCAAACGGGACTGGAAAGATCAATTCGATCTGACTCGGATGTTTGTGAGAGAATCGAATCGTCTCTTTTGTGATGGTGAAACCCGATTGGTTGTAACATAAGGTGAAGAAATAATCCTTGCCTCGGAAGGTGGGTGGCTGCGCAGTATGATCTCCGCTCTTGAGTAACCCAAAAAATGATTTATACGCAGCGTCAAGCTTTTTAAGCGTCATTTGGAGGACTTTGGAGTAGACCTGGGTGTACCTAGGGAACAGCTGCTTTAATTGTGGTAAAGCGTTCTGCTGCTCTCTATAAGTAACACAATAGCCATAGGTATCATAAAGATACTTCCTTTCTGCTAGAGCATGGTTGTACAGGAGCCGACACGTCTCTGATAATTCCCGTAGGACCTCCTCCTGTTGGTGTGTAGGAATGATTGTGACCTTCCAGGTGAGTGTGACCATGCAACCAACCTGAGCTATTTTGCAGCCATTCCTTTATATAAGCCTTCTTAACCACTGTTTCCAACTTAACAAAAAATCAATTCCCCTTTCAACATTTCTAATCTGATGATTCTTTCCCTTCCCTCTTTTTTGTCTTGGAGATAAATTTTGTCTCCCCCCTCATCCCCCACCTGAACAGTACTTCTGGTGAAGTTAAGTTAAATTTATTTAGAAGCTATTTTTGAGTCATGTCAATTTTGCAGATTGACAATCATTTGTAAATTCAGATCTGTTTTATAAACTAGGTCTGAGAAATAGAGAAATAAGTTTTGAAAATGTCTGAAAAGCTGCATAACAGGGAAAACTTCAAAGAATGCATTAAAGAAGCTACAAAAGCCCCTTTTTCTGGTTGGGATTTCTCATCTCTCTCTAAATATGGAGGTAATCCAGCAGATCCGCTACCTTGGAGTTATATTGTTGCTATTAATAAATATATACAGAATTCCAATTATATGCTTGATATGGGCACTGGCGGAGGAGAATTCTTGTCAAAATTAAGCCCATTACCAAAACATACATATGCAACCGAGGCATACAAACCAAATGTCTCAATAGCTAAAGAAAGATTGGAACCACTAGGAATTAAGGTCGTTGAAATTACTGAAGGAAAACAAGAAAAATCCCCATTACCATTCAACGATGAATTTTTTGATTTTGTTATCAATCGTCATGAATATTATGAAGCAAATGAAATCTTTAGAATTCTTAAACCACAGGGAATATTCATTACTCAACAAGTAGGTTATAGAAACAATGAAGATTTAAGAATGATTTTTGGGTCAATTGAGCCAGAAAATGACTTTATTTGGAATCTAGAAACCGCGATCAAACATTTAAAACACAAAAACTTCACTTTGCTTACAACAAAGGAGTATATAGGTCACAATCGTTTTTATGATATTCGAACGCTAGTTTTTCTATTAAAGATTCTTACATGGGAGTTCCCTAACTTTTCAGTAGATAAATATGAGAACCAATTGTATGATTATTACATAAAACTGGTTGAAAATGGATATTTTGATTCACTTTCACATCGTTTTTTTATTATCGCCCAGAAAGCTAAATAATTTGATAAGAATCCTTGAAATGGGAGAATAACAAACCCAAGATATTATTCACTGGAGTAAAGTACTTTTCCTCTATATATTGTAGTAAGAACATTGAGCTCTGAATCAAGAATCACAATGTCCCCAACACATCCAGGGGCTATACGTCCATAATTTAATAAATTCATAGCATCCGCAGGGTTTAATGTGGCCATTCTTATCGCATCTTTCAGATCTATGCCTAAATTAGTAACCATATTCTTGACTGCGACATCCATAGTTAAAGTGCTACCAGCTAATCTTCCTGTGGCCTTTAATCGACAGGATCCGTCTTTGATGACCGTTATCAGACCACCTAATTCGTATTCACCATCTGGGAGATTTGTTCCAGCGATAGCATCAGTTATTAGGATTATTTTCTCAACACTTTTCAGTTTAATTACTGCAGTAATGGCTCCTGGGTGAAGGTGAATCATATCTGCGATTAATTCTGCATATATATCATCTCGCACAAAATATGCTCCTACTATCCCCGGTTCTCTATGATGAAAAGGTCTCATACCATTAAAAAGGTGGTTACAGATGCTTACACCAGCATCAAATCCAGTCATAGCTTCTTTGTAGGTTGCATTCGTGTGTCCAGCAGCAATTACTATTCCCATATCCTTAGCGTACTTAATCAATTCTAATACTCCAGGAAGTTCAGGGGCAAGAGTAATTCTTCTAATATTATTTCCAGAATTTTTTATTACTTCTTCTAGTTCTTTTATATCTGGATTTCGGACAAAATTAACATTTTGTGCTCCTGCTTCTTTCCCCTTGCTTATATAGGGGCCTTCTAGGTGAATTCCCAGGATCTCTGCCCCATTCAAATCCTTTTTAACGACTGCTCTTAGAATATTACATACTTTTAACAATATATCCTGAGACTGGGTCACAGTTGTCGGTAGAAAAGACGTAACACCATGTCTTAAAAGGGATTTGGACATTTTGATTAGACTTGATTCCTTTCCTAAAGTAACATCATATCCACCATATCCATGTATGTGAATATCAATGAATCCTGGAGCAGCTATAGTATTAGGATAATATAGAACATCTTTGTCTTGTGGAATCTCATTCCACGGTATCAACTTCTTTATTCTATCTTTCTCAATAATAATGGCTACTTTTATGAGTTCTTTTGTAGGTGTAATTACTCTGTCTACTTTCAAAACGAGTTGTCCCATTCTGGAGCTTCCTTTAAGTAGTAGTAAACTTATTACTACTACATCTTGACCAACACAGATATCTTCAACACTTGGTAAGTATATCTTCATCTGTTGTAAGTACTAATGAAAATCTTTTTCAGAATTTCTCGTATTTTTTCAAGCTTATATAACCACCTTCACCAGATTTGACCCTCTAAAGTAGCCCAAATCTTATAAAATCTCACCATACATCAAATAACGGACAAATGGTATTGCTTTTTCCTTCACTTGTTAAAATATACCTATAAGTTTTTATGTTTAATTGTAGCTTTTACGGTTAATTATAACTTCTTTGAAATATTAATAAAACCAACAAATTTCGTGAAAAATTATGACTGCTGACCAATACTTTGAAGCAATAGATGATGTTCTTAAAAAAATTCGTATAACTCAATCCGAGCAGATTAGAAAAGCTGCTCAGGTCATGGCGGATTCCATTGTAAATGGAGGGGTTGTTCACATGTTTGGTAGTGGACATTCAGTTATTCCAGTCCTTGATATATTTCCACGTTACGGCAGTTATCCTGGTTTTCATCCAATACTTGACCCGCGGTTGATGTGGTTCAACATCATCGGTCCAGGAGGAGTTCAAGAGCTACTTTGGTTAGAACGCCAAAAGGGCTATGCTGAAATTCTTCTCAAACGTAATAAGATTAACAGCAAAGATATTATGTTAGTTTTCTCTCATGGAGGCGTTAATGCTGTACCTGTTGAGATAGCACTTGGGGCTAAGAAATCAGGACTCTTTGTGGTTGCTATTACATCCATGGAAAACCAACAGAACGTTTCTGCCACTCATCAAGGGCAAAGGCTGTGTGATATAGCAGATATCACTATTGATAATTGTGTACCACCTGAAGATGCATTAGTTAAAATAGCTGAGCAGCGGGAACCCGTTGCAGCTGGTTCAACGATAGCTATTGTTACGATATCTATGGCTTTAGTAGCAGAAGTAGCAAGTATCTTAATTGATAAAAAAGTGTCCTTAAAAGTATTTGTTTCTCCAAATGTTGGCCAAATCCCAAAAACTCACAATGAAGAAGTGTTTGAAGCCTACAGAAAAATGATGCTAAAGAAGGATTGAAAATGGCAGACTTCTTTCCTATTTCTGTATGGTACGGCGAGAATAAAGCACGCGCTCCAATGTTAGCTCAACCCACACAAGAAAGCTATGAAATTGCCCAGAGAGATATCGAGAATATAAGAAAACTTGGTTTTAACTCCGTGAAATTCTGGGTTGACTGGTTAACTGTAGAACCTGAACCTGGGGTTTGGAATCTTAATTTCATTGATCCTCTTATGGAGCTGGCTGAGAAAAATAAATTAAAAGTAATTATGCAGCTGTACTTGGACTCAGCACCTAACTGGATTGCTTCTCTCTATCCAGATTCACGCTTTCAAGCACAAAACGATGATATGATCGACTCGCAAGCCTCACCAGGATTTTGTTTAGATCATCCAGATGTTAGAAAGGAAGCAACAATCTTTATGCAAAAACTAGCTGACCGAGTGAAAAAACATTCAAGTTTTTATGGATGGGATGTTTGGAGTGAACCTCATATTCTCAGCTGGACTTGGCTCGACTGGCTTCCAAGTGGGGTCGGCTGGTTTTGTTATTGTCGTCATAGTCGAGAAAGATTTCGTAATTGGCTGAGGAAACGTTACGATAACCTACATAACCTGAATAGATCTTGGTATCGTGCATATAGAGACTGGAATGAGGTTATTCCACCAAAATATGTAACATTGTCTACTTGGCGAGATCTGGTAGATTGGCAACTTTTCAACATAGATAAGCTAGCTGAGGATTTGAAGTGGCGAGCTCAAACAGTTAAAAACGTTGACACCGAACATGTTGTTACAAGCCATGCTGCCATCAGTTCAGTTTTTGTCCCGCCTCTAAACTGGTATGGTAATCCAGATGACTGGGAGATGGCTAAACAGGTTGAAGTTTGGGGAACATCCCTCTATCCAAAGCACATAGGTGGAAGTATGCCACTTGATTCAGCTTGGCGTGGAATATCTTTAGATGCAACCCGATCCTCTTCTAACTCTCAAGGAAAAGATTATTGGCTTGGAGAACTTCAATGTGGAGGTGGTGTGACGGGAATTCACTTTGGAGAACCTGTGACTCCCCAGGATGTACAATTGTGGGCTTGGAGTGCGATAGCTAGGGAGGCAAAAGGTTTGAACTACTATGCTTGGTACCCCATGAGCTGTGGTTATGAGACTTCAGGATTCGGAATGATAAACTTAGACGGTAGTATAACAGAACAGGCACGTGCAGCAGGAGAAGTAGCAAGAATAGTAAGTCAAAATATGGATATTTTTCTAAATGCCAGGTCTCCACAAGCTGAAGTTGGAATTGTGTACAATATATATTCCTATATCATGCTAACTTGCTCTAGGGAGCAATCTAATGATATTGTGTCTTCATCGATGACTGGAATATATCGCGCTTTAATGGAAGAGAATATTTCAGTAGATTTCATCCATATTAAAGATTTTACTAAGAAGAACGTGAAGAAGTATAAACTAATCTTTATGCCCTTCTCCATTATGATGACATCAGAAATTGCTGAAGGTGTAAAGGAATTTGTACACCAGGGAGGAAAGTTAGTGGCAGAAGTTCGGCCTGGGTGGAGCGATGAGAAAGGCCAATCCGCTAAAGTGATTCCAGGTTTTGGTTTGCATGAAGTTTTTGGTTGCAAGGAGCGATGGATTCGTGAGAGAAAAAAGACTAAACTTTTGTTAGAATCAGAACAGGAAATTTCATTTTCGGAAAAAATGAATATTTCAGGGACAGTTTATGAAGAAACCTTTGAAAAATTAACAGATACTGCAAAAATCCTTGCATCTTTTGAAGACGGTTCTCCTGCGATGATAATCAACAGTTATGGCAAAGGTAATGCACTATTGGTAGGATCTTTGATAAGCAGGGCTTATGAAAAAGATAGAAATGAAGAAAACGGGAAATTCCTGAAAAATCTCTTTAAATGGGCAGGTATAGAGCCGTTAATATATATAGACGAAAGTAAAGTAGAGGGTCGGATTTTGGAAGGTCCAGGATACAAGATCTTGTTTGGTTTTAACCATGGTAACAAAAGTGCTGAAATAAGTTTTAACCTTCGAGTTCCTAAGAGAGAATACCGAGTTTTGGATTTTTTTGACCAAACAGAGGTGAAATGGAGTTACGAAACTGGACTTAAGATCTGGCGAGAGTTAGAATCACAGGAAGTCTGTGTATTGAAGATCGAATGGGTTTAATCGTTGAAAAAGGGAATTAATTAAGATATAGAGATTCAAAATACTTGGGAAAAAAATTGTCTTATGAGGAAACAAAGCTTGAGAGTGAATCATATACCATAGGGGTCGATGTGGGTGGTACCAAGATATCTTCCGCACTAGTAAGTTCAAACGGAGAAATTATTTTCCGTGTTGAGGAACCAACCACTCAGGGGGACATAAACGCTTTAATGTCCCAAATTGCACAACTGATCCAAAAAGGATTGGACAGATCAGAAATAGATGGGTTAAAACTTAAAGGGATTGGTATCGCATGCGCTACACTTGTGGAAAAATATGACGATAAAATTGACTGGAACACAAATATCCCACAAATCCAAGGCTCAATGCTGAAAACTTGGTTACAAGAGAATCTCACCACATCTCTCCCGATCTTTGCAGTACATGACCATGTTACCCCTATACTAGGTGAACAATGGGTAGGGGCTGCCCGTGGAGCAAGAAATGCGATTTATATCATTCTAGGAACAGGTATAGGAAGCAGTATCCTTATTGATGGAAAACCGTACGATGGAGTTGGGGGACTCGCAGGGTCAATAGGATGGACTTTACTTGGCCCAAACTTCATGAATAAGGTTTATGATGAGGGATGTTTTGAGAGTTTCTGCTCTGGGCCTGCTATTGCGAGAAGAACCGTTGAAGAAATATATAAGGGATCTAAGACAATCTTAATGGATATGGCTGACAATGATATTGATAACATAACCTCTGAATTAATATTTGAAGCCACAAGGAAAGGAGATCCACTTGCTTTGAGGATAGTTCAGGAGACCGTGGTGTACATAGGTATTGTTGTATCAAACCTCATTAGTACCTTAGCTCCAGAAATAGTCATCATTGGAGGTGGAGTTGGCCGATCTGCTGACCTATTTATTGATCGAATAATAGAAATCGTGAAACTTTATTCACAACGTTATTTAGCTAAAAAGGTCATGGAGGGAGAAATTAGAATAGTACTTTCTTCTCTAGGTGGTGATGCCTCGTTGTATGGAGCAGCTAAACTGGGATTCATGTATACAGATGAATAGCTTCTATGCTGATTAGTTGAAAGAGATAAAAATGAGAGTATAGGAGGCAATATAAGAAAATTACCTAATATTAGAGTGAAGAAGGTCATAAAAACCACAAAGATTAAAGAAGGTTAGTAATAGCCAAGTACACCTTTTTTCCGAGTACGAAATTCAAAATAATTAAAAACGAGTATTCCCAAACAAAGCCAAATGACATTCAGAATTATTATATACCCTAGAATTTCAAACCAGTACTTACTAAATCCTTGGAGTACGCCTTCACGGAATCCTTCTACCCCCCATGTAATTGGTGAAATAAATGCTAATGGTCTTAGGATAAGAGGCAACACAGCTAAGGGGAAGGATGCTGGAGCTAATAAGTTCATGAAACCATCCATAAAGAGGACAAACTTCCATGCTTGCTTCATGGCAAGAACTAGTCCAGAAATAATTAAGGAAAAACCTAACAATGAGATCGTGGCAAAAAACAAGATTAAAATCATTGGAAGGATATTTAAAAGGTTTATTTGCAATCCATATAATAAGTACACACCCCCAACTTGTAAGATGAATGCTAACACTGACATTGTTAATCCAAAAAGTGTATTTCCTAATATTATTGAAAATCGGGAAGCAGGAGTCATATAAATACTGACTAATGTTCCAGTCCATTCTTCACGTCGAATACCCATAGCACCCATCCAATAAATCCGTGTCAGTATAGCCATTGATGCAGAACCAAATGTTAGGAATAAAATTACATCATTTGTTGCAGCATAATTTGCTAATATCTCACTTTCCCTACCACCAACTAAAGCTTGTCCATAAATGATCACAGGTAGTAGAAAAATCAATGGTTCAGACACAAAATAGAGAAAGGTCAATGGATACGATAATCTAATTCTCCAATACTTGATCATTAACTCCCAAGCACAATTGACCTCAAACCATAGTCGAGAGAGATGATTTTGGTGAAAATGGGCTGATTGTGCTTCATGGAAGACTTCAGTTGGGTAATTCATTATTAATACACTCCTAACGAACCTTTTTTACGAGAAAATGCTTCCATTTTAGTAAAGAGAAGAACCCCAATCACCCATAATAAAACATCAAGAATTATTAAACCAATCACAAAGATTATAGGCTCTACTGGGGGGAATAACACTATTTCTGGCATTATTAATTTCCTGATAACAGAAAGCCCCAATGTAAAGGGAATTACTAAAGAAATTACCCGAACCCACCCTGGTAATGCTTGTAAACTATATCTAACGGGTGTAATCAAGTGCATACCTGTTTCAATCATCTCAGTCAAGGTTCCAGGTTCCTTGAAGACAATGATAATGCCTGCCAGTAAAACGCCAAAACCATACAAACCAATATTGGTGAGAAACAGGATTCCTACTGATAAAATGGCTCCTTGCCACAGAACATGGATTTCAAGAAATAAACTAATAATTGTATATTGAATCAACACATTTATTGAGGCCCAGATTGTTTCTGAAATACTCGTTCCAATAAGAATATCAACACGACTTGCAGGCGTTGTCCATAAAACCTCTAGGGTTCCCGATTCCTGTTCCCACCGAATTGCGTTTCCTGCACCCCAAACTGCTGAAGAAACAAACATAAAAAGGATTGTACCTATAACGAGAAAACTAAGAAAATCTTCGCTCCCAGTAAGTTCCGCAAAATATTCACTTGAGGTTCCACCAACAAACGCAATACCTTGAAAGATAAGTGGTGTAACCCACATAACTGGCATTATCGCCCAAAATAACAGGTCAAATTTGTAGCGTGACATATGAATAACGTTTTTGTAGATTATTGCTTGAATCGAAGAGAGTTTCATATTAGGAATCCTCCTTCGTATCAATTAATCCTCGTCCAGTGAGTTTGATGAAAGCATCTTCTAATGTTGGGGTTTCTACATCAATGCTTTTAATCGTAATATTCTCTTCTTTGAGTTTTTGTAGAACAGAGAGCATTATTTGCGAACTATCAGGTGTGTGTATTCGAATAAGGTCATCTTGCTGATATACTTCAAGAATCCCAGGGATATCTTCCAAAGATCCATTTGAATAGGGATCAGTAGTTTTTATCTTAATGATTTCCTGTTCTTTAACCTCTAATTTAAGTTGTTCAGGAGTGGATACATCAATGATTTTTCCATTATCAATTAAGGCTACTCGATCTGATAATTGATCAGCTTCAGCCATATAGTGGGTAGTTAACAGAATAGTTTTACCTCTTTCCTTTTGCAGAACATCTTTGATATATAATCTCAAATCACGTGCAAAAGAAGGATCTAAACCTAATGTTGGTTCATCAAAAATTAAAATAGGGGCGTTTGAAATTAAAGCTCGAGCAAAGTTTATTTTCATTTTCATTCCTGTGCTATAATTTTCAACACGCTCATGAGCTTTGTCTGTGAGTTGCATTTGATCGAGTAAATGTATTCCTCGATTAATAGCTTGTTTTTTACTAAGGCCATACATACGTCCGAAAAAAATTAAGTTCTCTAGGCCAGTCATTTTCCAGTAGGTACTACGTTCACCACCACCAATTGTTGCACCAAAGCTCGCTCGAGCTTTGGAACTTTCTCTAACCACATCAAATCCATTGATTTTTGCAATACCACTATCTGGAATAACGATTGTAGTGAGTATTTTTACTAAAGTTGTCTTACCAGCACCATTAGGACCAAGTAAACCAAAGATCTCACCTTCACGTACTTGGAGATCTACTTTATCGAGAGCTTGAACTAATTCTTGTTTTCGATTACGTTTAAATCGCGATCCTCTCGTTTTTATAAATCTCTTGCTTATTTCTGATACATAAATTGGAAATGTTTGCATTTAGTAACATCCGTTGATGTACAAGTCACGATTACGGTAAGATTATCAGTTTCATTATGAAACCCATACTTAAGAAAAACTTTCATAAGATTTTCAGTACTGGTTAAGTGAAATAGAAATATCAATCAAGGATTCTGGTTTAAAATAGCTGGATGATAATCTCTTTATCTGAATAAACAATCTATAAAAAACTGTAATCATCTAATGAAGTTAAGAAGAATAGAGGAACTAATGAAAGGTTCAAACAATGATTATAGGTATTAAAATCTATCACTTACAAGAAGATTTCCATGAATTGTTCATAGACTGGCATTCTCTCAATTTCAACACCCTCTTTGTGAGTACTTCCTTGTGTTCGAATCTTGAATTTAGAGAACTAGCCAAGAAAAATAACATGAAAATGTTTGTTATTTTCCCCGTATTCTATGATCCAGAGGCGCTTGAAAAAACCCCTGAATTATATTCTATAACTGATGAAGGGAAAAAAGCAGTAATAGAATGGGTGAAATTCGTATGTCCAACTCGCGCCGATTATAGAACTGAAAAGATTGAAGAAATGAAGAAAATTGTTGCAGAACTAAATCCAGATGGCTTAAGTTTAGATTTTATACGATATTTTGTGTATTGGGAAAAAGTTTACCCAGAAAGAACATTAAATTCCATTCAAAACTGTTGTTTTTGTTCTCACTGTTTAGAGAAATTCCAAAAAGATACTGGAATAACATTACCAGATGATATTAAGGATAAGCGAAGAATAGCGAAATTTATCCAGAAAAATTGTGATCTTGAATGGATAAATTGGAAATGCGATGTTATTTATAGCTTAATTAAGGAAATGACTGAAGAAGCAAGAAAAATAAAACCAGATATTCAAATTAATGTTCACGTTGTTCCTTGGAAAAAAGAGGATTTTGGTGGAGCGATTAAAAAGATAGCTGGCCAAGATCTCAAGGCGATAGCGAAGATTGTAGACTACATTTCTCCGATGTGTTATTCACACATGCTGAAACAACAACCATCTTGGATAAATGCAGTTGTCCATGATATTTACGAGCAAACTAAACACAAGATCATACCAAGTATCCAAGTAGAAAAATGCTATTTAAAAACAGAAATATCCAATCAAGAATTTGGCGAGATGCTCACAGAAGCAGTAAAAGATCCTTCAAGTGGGATAGTTTTTTGGTCATGGGATAAGCTACAGACCAATATTGAGAAGAAAGAACTAATAAAGGCATCATTAGTTTTATCTTGATTTATCTCCTTTTAGTTGGTAAATCATACCTACGAGTACAATTTCCTGTTGATTCTAAAATTACTTGGTCTTCAATAATTGATTTTACTATAATTGAACTCATAGCACATTCATAAGGAGTACCATAAGAAGTGTGCATAATCCGTCCATCTTGACCTCCAGTTTTCCTTAAATAGTTTAAAAATCGAGAAAGAACTTCCTCACCTATTTGTTTGCTTGTTTTTCCTTTTCTCTTAATGATAATTGTTATGTTGAAAATATATTTTCCTTTTTTCCCTTTAATATGTTCTATTTGACATTTAGTAATAAAAATTTCATTACCTATTTCAGTATCGACTTTTAAACCAAATAACTGGCTAAATGATTTCACTGATGGCAATTTACCTCAATAAACGATTTTATAATGGTTTTTTATATTTATTAAGATTAGTAATATCAGAGTGAAATAGTCTTAATCACTTACCTCTGAGTCTTTGTAGCTAGTTATGCAAATAATAGGTATTTTGTATGCTCGATTAAAGAATTACAAAATTAGAATAGAGAATGGAGAAGTATGATTAAAATTAGAATCGAACGAGCTGAAGAGAAGGATGCCGAGGAGCTCGCATCAATATCAAAAAGGGCTTATGACAGTGATATTGAAGTGGGAGCTACTGGATCTGGAGGACCACCAGGATATGACTCCCCATCATCTCAACAACGTTTTATAAGATTCATGGATTATTATAAAATCCTTCTAGAAAAAGATATTGTTGGGGGCCTTTTTACTCGTGGGGGAAAACATCACCGAACGCTAGAAGGAATTTTCGTAGATCCACCTCACCATAACAAAGGTATTGCTTCTCGGGCGATGGAATTACTCTTGGAAATGTATCCCAATGTCCGAGTTTGGACATTAGGAACTCCTGAGTGGAACGTGAGGACAAGACACTTCTACGAGAAGCTAGGATTTAAACAAGTGGGATGGGAAAAGGGAGAATCCAATTGGAGAGGAATATGGTATCAAAAAATGATGGACTCATCAACACCTTACATGATGATTAAAGTAGGGGAGCTAAAAGATGGATTGAAAAATGTTACTGTAGAAGGGATTATTCTTACGATATCAGCACCTAGAAAAGTGAGATCCCGATCAGGAAAAACTCTCTCCGTAGCTAATGCAGAACTTGGTGATGCAACAGGTAAAATCATTTTAGTATTGTGGAACGAACAGATTACACAGGTAAAAGTCGATGATAGAGTAAGAATTGAATTTGGTTACGTAAATTCTTATAAGGGAGAAAATCAGTTAAATATAGGCTGGACAGGGCGACTTATTAATTTACTCTGAGGTATTATATTACTAGTAGCACTACTCTTCCACATCATTAATTCTGTCAAAAAGGAATATTGAAATAGTTTAGAATATTACTCCTTTGGATAGTCAAGAACTATAGTTATACAGAGGTTTTTATTGATGAAATACCGTAATGTTGGAAATTCAGGACTGAAGATTAGTGAAATATCATTAGGGGCTTGGTTAACATATGGGGGAGCATTAGACCTAGTTAGAAGCCATGAATGTATAACTAAAGCAATAGAACTAGGTGTTAATTTCATTGATAATGCAGATGTCTACGCTAAGGGCCAAGCTGAAACAATAGTGGGGAGAATCATTCGGGAGGAGAACTACAATCGAAAAGACTTAGTACTTTCAAGTAAAGTCTTCTGGCCAATGACTAATAATATTAACGATAGAGGGTTAAGCCGTAAACATATTATGGAGTCGATTGAAGGCACTCTTAAGCGTCTAGAACTTGAATATTTGGATATCTATTTCTGTCACCGTTATGATCCTTATACTCCCCTTGAAGAGGTAGTTCAAGCAATGACCAACCTGGTTGATCGCGGTTTAATTCACTATTGGGGTACGAGTGTCTGGCCAGCCATCCAGTTAGAAAGAGCGGTCTGGATAGCAAGAGATATTGGGGGTCACCCTCCAATTGTTGAACAACCTCAATATAACATGATTTCACGCTATATAGAACTAGAAGTCATAGAAACTTGTAAAAGGAATGGTATGGGCATCACATGTTTTTCTCCCCTTTCCCAAGGAATTCTCACAGGGAAGTATAATGAAGGTGTACCAGCTGGAAGTCGGGGGGCAACTACTGACTGGCTACGTTGGGATTTAACCACAGAAAATGTAGAAAAGGTCAAAAAACTGGTTCCTATCGCTGAATCGCTAGAAATTACTTTAAGTCAACTTGCTCTTGCTTGGATATTACGTCATGAGGTGATCAGTTGTGCTATCACTGGAGCTACTAAACCCGAACATGTTGAAACAAATATAGCTGCCTCGTCTGTTCAACTCAGCAATGAAGTACTTAAAGAAATCGAGGAGATCTTACAAAACAAACCCGAACTTCCTGGGATTTATCACCCTCCCTGGTAAAAGTCTAGTCTTTAATTGGTGAAGAATAGATCTATCGGAGACTTGGTTATTTCTTCCAATCGAAAATTACACCAATAAATTCATCTTTATTACTTTTTAACCCCTCATATGCTTCTTTACACTTCGAAGGGGATAATACATGAGTTATAAGGTTGGAAACCTTCAATTTGTTATCTTGGATTAATCTAAAGATAATTTGTAGATTTCTTTCAATAGAATGTTTAGTTAACGAATTTCTGTTTATAGGGAAACGCCATTCAAGGGCTCCTTTAATTGTTATACAGCCGTGTGTAATGAGATGACTTCGATTAAGAAAGTCTGTTAAATTAGTTTGATATTCCTCCCTCGGACTTCCAAGCAGGATAAGTTCTCCTAATACACCAGCATAACTAATTGCTTGTTCAGCAACCGAAGGAATACCAGTTGCTTCAATTACCGAGCTACACATCTCCCCATTAGTAATAGCAGATATAATTTCATGAATGTCTTCTTCTATAGGATTTATAATATGTTTTATTCCACATTTTTTTGCTAAATCCAATCTTGATTGAGAAATATCAATTCCAATTACTTCACATCCACAAAGAGTAAATAATTGTGCTGATAGATTTCCAACAAGGCCTAAACCAAATACACAAACATAATCACCAAGTTCAGCTTGTGATATGCGATTCGCAGTGATTGAAACTGCAGCCATCCTAGATATAACAGCTTTTAAACTATCCAGACCATTTGGTACTGGAAGAGTAAGTATAGAAGTTAACGCCTGGCTAGCATGTTTACCAAATGTGAATACACGGTCTCCTACTTTGAATTGCTTAAAAACTTTACCTACAGCAATAACTTTACCAATAGACCCGTAACCAGGAACAAAAGGCAGGGGGGCCCAGGATTCAATGCCCTTCATTATTGCAAGCTCGGTACCAGCACTGATAATGCTGTATTCTGTTTCTATCGCAATATCTGCGTTCCCCAGATTTAGGGTATTGAAATAAAATTCTTCTAGTTCCACTTCACCAGGTGAGGGAAAAATTATCTGTTGGGCTTTCATTTTGCATTCACAGAACCTATAAAATGCAATGCTTTTCCTGAGAAACATTGATTTTTTTATAATATATGTAGATCATTACCTTACTTTATAAGTATAAGGAGAATGTTTAGTGGAATTAAACTATACATTAAAGACAATCACTCCTCATATCGTTATTAATAATAGTATGATTCGTTCAGGGAATATTAGTGGCATAATTCTACAGAACTATGCAGTTATTGTAGATACAACTTCATATCGAAATACTGCTGAACTTTTTCGTCAAAAATTTGAAAAGACATTTGAAATCCCTATCAAATACTTAATTTACACTCATTATCACGGAGACCATATTTTTGGCGCTCCCGCGTTCAAAGATATACCCATTATAAGCTCAACAAAGACATTAGAAAATTTAACCAATCATAAGACACTGAAACCTTTGGAAGAATGGAAAACAGGATTAATAATCGAAGAACCAGAATTAACTGAAGGAATAGAAATTCTTCTACCAACTATATGTTTCCAAAACCAGCTTATTCTCCGAGATGAAGATTTATTCCTTGAAATTCATCATTCTGGTGGTCACACTTCTGGGTCAAGCTACATTTACTTTCCAGCAGAAAAAGTCCTCTTAACAGGAGATCTGATTTTCCAAGATATCTACCCCTATGCAGGGGATCCAACATGTAATCCAGAAATATGGATTACTCAACTTCAAAATTTCCGAAAAATGGATCTACAAATAATTATTCCTGGGCATGGATCCACATTAAATGGAAAAGGAGACTTAGATAAGCATATATCGTTTTATAAATCCTTAAAGAGTGTTGTCCTCAATGCTTTAAATTCCAATGAGACAGCTGACACAGTAACTGCTCCTGATTTTTTCCAGATGGAGGCTGATATCTGGAAACCAGTTGCAGTGGAGTATTGGTATAATTTTTTTAGCAAATAGAATTTATCTTAAAATCTCATGTTATAAGCGTATCTTTCTTCATCTCCTCATCCTAATTCTTACAAATAAGAATGTGATCTTCAAATGTGATTAAGTGAACTGAATTCATGTTGGTGTGTCTTTTAATAATAAGGAAATGTACAATTGTTGACAAAGTGTAAACTAATCATTGATTAGATATTAAATTCTTTTTATTTTCGCCTAGACTGTTTCAAACAATGTATTCAACGCTTTTTGAAGTGCTTGGTTAAATTTATGTTCTAATGAAAAAATCATTGCTTCGTGGGCCATCTGATAAGCAGTATTACAAGAACAAGAGATGTACCCAGCGTATTTTATGCCCTCTTTCTGGAATTCTCCAGCCCACCTCTCTAGTTCTGCTTTCATATCTACTTCTGGAACTTGATTGAATAGCAAATAAACGTCCCAACTACCAATTGGTCTTGCTCTCTTATAAAGGACCTCTAGCATTCTCTTCGTGCCATTCACTGCATACGAGTTGGGACGAAGTAATAGAACAGCTTTATTTGACAACATGATCAGATTAGCTACAATTAAATGCCATCCTGGGGGTGTGTCGAAAATAACATAATCATATTTATCTTCGAGGGCTTTAAGATCTCCCATCATTCGCTCTAGGATAATAAGAAACCACTCTTGATCCGAACCCATGACTTTCTCGTTTGGGTCGAAGCTCTTATTAGTAAAAATCACATCCAGATTGGATTTGACATCACACTCAATTATTTCATTAAAATTAGCATTCCCAATGAGATAATCATTGAAATAAAGATTAGGTTCACGCTTAAAGATATAGAAAAAGGATGGCATTTTGAAATCATTTTCTATAAGCAAGATTTTATTATGATGGGATAGTATATTAGCAATGTTCAGCGCTACTGTAGTTTTTCCTGTTCCTCCCTTATAGCTATGGATAAGGATTCTTTCCATTATAACACAACCGTTCTATTGTTAATGTGCATAATAATAAATCTTACCCTGTGACTCTCTAAAATCAAGCAGCGCGTCGGTCATGAATTTTTCAAGATGTTCTCCAATAATTTTCTGATCTTTTTGCAAATATTCAGTTAAATCCTCAATGGTGACTCCTGGAATCTTCTGCAGCTGTAATTCAAGTAGAGCTACAGCGGTATCGTTTTCCTCTTGTGAAAGGGTCTGTCGCATACTCCAGTTCTTCAAACTCCATTCTTTTTTTAAAATTATCAAAAATTCACTTACTGCTCGTTTGATGAAATCATCAACACTGGTTATTGCGTACTTGATCTTGATATGCCGACTGGATATTATTTTATGGATTTCATTGTATAAATCTTCATCGATTTCTAGAGCTATTCCATGGTAGACTTTATTCACACAAAAACGTAGCACTTCAGCTTTATTCTTTAGTTTAAACTTTTTTTTAACAGCTTTGAACTTTTTTGCGTCCTCTTCATCAAGATCCACCCGAATGGGTAATTTTCGCTGCTTTTCATCGGTAGTAGTCATCAACCTTACACCATGATTCCATTCATCAATTCATTCTTATAAGTGACGTAGAACAATATATTTCATTATGATATAATAGTTGAAAATAGAAGTTTATCTCTTCCTAGTTGTGAAATTTTCTATCATACCACTTATCCTTTTTATTAAATGTTCCATAACTATCTGAGCTAACTCTGGGAACAAAAATATTTGACCATCTTCTTCAAATTGTTTCAAGCAGCGTTCTAATCCTACTTTTCTTAATGGTTCATACTGTTCCCCACCGAACTTGAGGTACCCTCCTAATCCTCCTAATACAGGCCATTTTCTCAATGCTGCTTCTGTACCATTTTTGATAATAAAATTATTCATTTTATTGAGCTTACCGTAATCGACTCCCCCGTATAACGTCGCAATTGAGTGCTCAATAGTATCTGCATGCCCTCCAGTGTGTACTGCAGTCAGATAGGCGTTCCGAGTTTCATTTGAGTAATTTTGTGATCGAAGGAATTCCTCAACATTAACCTCATAAGTGTTCACAAATATTAAATCAGATAATCTAAATTCAGTTTTAAACTCGCCCCAAATGGAGAATTTATCAACGCCATAATTACCACCATGACCGTTAATAATGAGAATCCTAGAAAAATCAATCCCAAGTTCTTGGAGAATCTTACAATGATATTCTATATAGTCCACACATTTATTCACACATTCTTCCATTGGTATGTAAGCAGGACTCCAATCTAAGGCGATATCTCCGACTTGATCGGTAGTATAAGGTATGTGGGCAACAAATTTGGCTCCAGATCGTTCAGATACATGATAAGCGACGAAATTTGCACAACGACTATCATTATCAGGAGATAATGCAGGACCATGTCCTTCGCAAGGATTTCCCATTGAAAAAATTAATGTATTTGAACTTACTTGCTCAAATGGCCCCCAACCACTCATTTTCCCTTTCAAATATAAAAAATCGTTCATTGTTGATCGTTCCTCTTCTTTGTGAATTTAGATACTTTGATAATTCTTCTATAAGCTATAAATAAAACTAATTATCCCAATAGTAGCTATTATTACTCCCAGAAATCTTACTGTCAGTGTTTCTCTATCAAAAGGTTCTTGAAGGGCCTTCTGAAAAGTTTTGTTTTGTGCAATGAGAAACATGAATATAAAAACGAAAAGGCCTTCTAAAGCAGTAATAGCTTCAGTTATAGTTAAAGATTCTCCTATAGCAAGAGTTGTTGCAATATCTGCAATCATTATAAGAAGTACGTATATTATGGCCTGTAAAACCAGTTTTGGTCTTCTTACAGTGTCCTTTAAGGGTCTTTTATCTCCAATTCTTCTGTTTAATATGGGATAGAATACAAGAGTTGCAATTAGTAAAAATGTCAATCGGAATACAAGTTGAGTGAGAACATTAATCTGGTTACTAAGTAGGCGAATAAACGCATTACCTATTGCAAAAAAAATCACTGCTACTATGAACCACCCAGAACCACTGGATTTAAAAAGGAAAATGTCCGTTAATCTCAGATCTTTTTGCCATGATACCAATAGCACTCCAATGAACACTATAAGAATAAAGAGATAAGAATTAAAAGGAAATCGTTCACTTAAGAACAACCATGCTAAGAAAACACTAAATATCATTCGTGAAGAAACAACAACTCCTCCAGTAGAAACATTTCCTTCGTTTAATCCAATAAAAAAAGTAACTAATCCAGTAAAGATAACCATCGCAGAACAGAATATTATAAAAATATTGCTAATGGTTAAATTCTTATTCATTTCAGAACCAAACAGTAAAAGACTTGGAAAGTAAAGAATTAGTAAAAGAACATAGTTTATTGATATTTGAAGAAATAACATATGTATTGGATTTTTAATTTGAGTGAGAACCAACTTACTATATACAAAACTTGTCGAAATAACAATAGTTCCAATGAAGGCTAGAAATATGAAAAATGGATCCATTAAGATATTTCCTTCTTTAACAGCAAAGTAAATTTGTTTATTTATACTTAGAAGTAGTGTATTTGAATTTCTAAAACCAGAGCTTTTTAATTTTAATACGTTATTAAAATTCTATTAAAGTAATTGCTTATTCTAAAGAGATAACCTGCCCCTAAAGATACTTTTAAAAAGAAAATTACAGATTTATGTATATTTGATACATTATGAAAGCTCAATACTTAATTAAGACATTTGAGAATGAGAACCTTTTCCAAATTCTCAAATATGATCTCCTTTATGAAATAGATCTAGAGAACACACTATTCAAATCAGAGCAAATAATCCAAGTTAAAAACAATTCAAATGAATCTATTGCAGAAATCGAAGCCATTTTGTACGGATATCTAGTTATTAGCTCTATCATTATTAAGGACTTTACCACTGACAAAACACTTAATCATAAATATATAACTACTCAAGTTGAAGACCAATTTATTCGTTTTGAAGGATTAGAGGGAATAAAATATCAGCTTATCAAAATAAATTTGGAAGAATCCATTAAACCTAATCAAGAGTTTATAATACATACGAACCTTCACATGTCCCCAGGAGAAATAAAAAAAAGTGAACCAAAGTATATGTGGTCTTTTGTTGTTAATCCACTAATATCTTATGCTGTTGAGCCTTGTAGTGGTCATTATTTGCGTATACTTTATGGCGAACCTTCAGCACCTTTTGATCTCATAATTAAATATCCTGAAGGAAATCATTCTTGTGTCCCCGGTTTACTAAAATCTACTAAAAAAGAAAATGGATTTATTATTGACCATTATAGAAGTAAAACTCCTAATATCCCCGCTTTTTCCGTTGCCCCTTATCAAAAATTTAGTCAATGTAGAAATGGCTTGTGTATTGATTTTTTTATCTATCCTGGATTGTCATTGGATAAAGGTTTATTTAATTCTCTTTTTCATATTGTACAGCTATTTCATGAATACTTTGGTGATAATGGAACAAAGACATACAAGTTTGCTACAGTGGGGGCATATGATTCAACTATGGGAGGCGCAGAAAATAAGGGGAATGCTATCTACTTCGATACAAAATTCTTAAATGAACCCTATATGGTAGGCATCTGTGCGCATGAAATTTTTCATAATTGGAATTTATTCTATGTTTACTTTTCTGGTGATCTCTTTGAATGGTTTGCAGAGGGAGGAGCGAATTTCATTGCTACTTGGGCAATGGAAAAGATTGTCAATATGAATGTAGGTATCCAAGCAAGGAAGTTTTTTGTAAATAGTTATATTGAAAGTGAAGGTTTTAACACTGAAAGCCCTTTATTAAATGTTGATAAGATTGGTGGAATAAGAGAAAGTTTTGCATTGATATATTATTATGGTGCTCTAGTGTGGGAACAATTAAGACAAAAAATCGGGGATAAAGCCCTTTTTGCTGGTTTAGGGCGTTTTTTCAGAGACTATGGTTATAAAAACGTGACTTATGAAGAATTCCTTTCACATTTAGAAGAAGAAACTCCAGTCAATATCAAAGAATATCTAGAACCTTGGATTAATCACGTTCCAAAAATCGATCTTTCTATTATCAGTGTCGATTCTGAAGAAAAGAGGGATAATTTTGTAACTAAAATTGGAATAAATATTGAATCGGAAGAGGATATAGAATTAATAACTGAAATCGGTTATCAGACTTCTTTAGAAGGAGAGTTGTTCATCAAACCTGTTACTTTCACAAAAAGGGGGTTACAAACTATAGAATTTGAAAGTACTCTTAAGCCTGTTTCTGTTCAAATAGATCCCTTCTTTAGAATCCCTCAAGTAAATCTAGAAAATTGTACATGGATAAATAATGGAAAATAGGAGAGTTAACCAGATAAGCTTACTATTTTGTATAATAAACTAATTTAAACCATTCGGTACACAAGACTACTTAGGGAATTTAAGAGGGTTTATAGGTCATGAATAAGCAAAAAATAGTTCCAATGATGATATGGGAGTTAGAGAGGGGTTTTCAAGAATTAATACAAACATTAAATGAAATTCCGAAGGAAGAAGCACAATGGGCGCTTACTCCTCATTCTAGAACATTAGAAATCATTAGACAATGGAATGAAAAAGGGAATGAATGGATTTCAACACAGATATTAGATCCTGTCTCTACTATTGAATATAAGGTCGTTCATATTGCACAATGTAAGCAGATGTATGACGAGTATGCTTTCAGAGAAGGTGCCCTGAACTGGAGCGACCTCGAAAGCCCCGAATGGCCAAACTGTATTGTTTATTTGAAACAAACTCAGACAAGATTAATAAACAGTCTTCAGAATCTAGCTGATGACCAATTAGAAGAGATGGTTTCTACGAATTGGGGGGATTTATGGCCAATTAAACAGATTATCTCAACGATGATTCATCATGATGCATATCATTTTGGTCAAATTCGTACCATAAAAAATCTCTATAAAATAATGAATAGGGAGGCCCTATGAAGTTATTTCGTGATTTAATTATTTTAAGTGAAAATATTTCTACTATATAAAAAGAAATTATCTATCGGACATAATATAATCCAATCTTCTCGTTATTTTAAGCTATTTATTTTTCCCATGTTGTTACAATCTCAGATATTTTCGTTACGTAATCTATGATGTCTTTCTCTTTAGAATAAAGTTTATTTCTAATGATCTTTTCAATGAGGTCATCTATTTTAGTTAATTCAAACATTTCGCTCATAGAAGGCTTTTCTTCTTGTTCACGGAGGTTAATCCATTTAGCCAGTTGATTAACTAAAGTTACTCGTTCCTTTGTGATCTTCATGGCTAAATTTTTTAAGCCTTTTTCTTCCGCGAGTGTTTGGGCTTGTGATAACAACTGTTTTGCCTTATCCAGTTCCAGTTCCATCAAAGCTAGCTTAGCTTGAAGTAAGAAGACTTGAATAAGCAAAGAATAAGAATTTTGAGTTTTAGCAATTTCGTTTAGTTGAGCTAGAAGAGTTTGTACCTCAGTCAGTATTTCTTGTTCCTCAGATATGCGCAATTCGAATAAAAGAAGGTCACATAGATGGAATATGGCTTTACTATCTAATTGATACCCAATCTGTAGTCTTGTCTTTTCCTGAATGACTTGTTGAAGCAAATCCTCAGCCCTAACTCTGCTTCGTGCCCTTCTACTTGTTTTCAGAATCATTGCCTCCCCCAAAAGACGCATTTGGTGAATAAGAACGTCTTTCTGCTGATTATTGATCCTCTGTAAGTGTTGATGGTATTGTTGTGCCTGTTCTAAAGCATTCATCTCAATGGAAACTGAAACGAGCTCAAAGAGAGCTGTACTCATAACCCTTCTATTACCGAATTCTTCTGATAATTTCAGCTCTTGTTGGAGATGTTTCAACGCCTTGTTAAAATCGTATTTTTGAGCGTAGGCTAAACCCATCGAATGATGAGCAATCATAATGCCCCATTTACTGTCATTCTCCTTAAATATGACTAGACATTGTTGTAGGTATTCTAAAGCTTGATCTAGATCACCTTTTGCCTGATGATTGTCACCAATATAATAAAGGCACCAAGCAGAACTTATTTTCCAGCCCATTTTCTTGCATAGAACTAAGTTTTCCTGGTGATATTTCAGAGATTGGTCTATATCACCTTTATTACGGTAAGTGAGACCAAAACTAAAAAAACAAAAGCTAGTAAGTTTTTTGTAGCCGATTTCCTTATATATTTCCAAAGCCTGATGCCAGTATTCTAATGCTCGATCCCAATTACCCTTCCAACAATAAAAACCAGCTATTATGTCAAGATAGGTAGAAATTGATATTTTATTAGCGTTTTCCTTTGCTAATGTTAAATTTTTCTGCGAGAATTCCAATAACTGGTCATAATCAGACTCATTCATCACATCACGTGGTGTATTGAAATAATGAGCTAGGGTTCTGCTGATATTAATGAGGGAGAAAGTTATCTCTTGTTTATCCCCCGTCTCTTCATTCAAAAACAGACTTTGTAGATGATATTTTATTGACTGTTCAGAATTTCCTTGCATTCTGGCATATATTCCTCGACAATTCAATAAGGCAGCCTTTCTTTGCGTATTCTCTGAAAACTGTCCTTGAGATCGTGCTGCAAGTATCTGTTCTCCCTGTTCAATATGTTGGAGGCTTTCACTATCTCTACCAAGTATTAATAAGTTTTTTGCTAGGAGAATGAGTGCATCAACCTCTTGGTGATACTTACCTAACCTTTTAGTTTCTAGTAATATTGATTCAGTAATTCTGACACTTTCCTCATATTTTTCCCAATTGTAAAGGATGTTACTTTTCAGGAGCATAATCTCAAGTTTCTCGAGACCCTTCAATCCCTCTCTTTCCTCCATTTTTTCCACCTTCTCAAACACCTCTTTGAGATGTCCTTGATTCATAATACTTTTCAATTGCTCCAATTCGACTGATACTTCCAACTAATGAACCTCTTGTCTTTATCACAATTTATTTCGATTTAGATCTCTTATAAAACTATGCTTAGTTTCCAGTCCTTCTTCTATTTGATGATTCATCATGATGCTTATCATTTTAGTCAAATATATAGAAACAAAGATCTCCAAACACATTAATTTTCCTAATTAACTATTCTATAAAATTATCAGTTATTGTTTGATAGCTTTTCTTTACAGTTGGAGTGTCAATCTTCGGCTAGAAGTATTATGATCTGAAACCTGGTTCTAATCCTCAATAAATTCTAAGATATCTTTAAGACATTTGAAATACTTGTTTTTTTTATGAAATCAGAAGACGTAAATCAATTAGCAAAGACTATCTGGGATTATCATCATATGAATCATAAACTTGAGAAATCTGATTGTATTTTTGTTCTTGGAAGCCATGATTTACAATTGCTGAATATGCAGCTAGATTATTTCTTGAGAGTTGGGCTCCAATCATCATTTTTTCTGGAGGAATTCGTAGTAAAAGCGATTTGTTAAAGACCGATTGGAAAGAAGCAGAGGTGTTTGCAAAAATAGCAGTTACAGGGTAAGAATATTGATCCCAAGAAGATAATTGTTGTTCAAAAACCATATATGGAAAGAAGAGCATATACAACTTTCAAAAAGCTTTGGCTAGAAAAGGAAATAATCTTGACGTCTCCTCCAATTGATTTCGATAGATATCCTGCCAAAAAAATAGTGAAAGAAGATGTAATTTATATTTTAGTTGAGACCTACAAAGAATTAAGATTTATCCGAGAAAAGGATTCCAGATTTTTCAAGTAATTCCAGAGGATGTCTGGGAGGCTTACAAGAAGTTGGTTGCACTAGGATATACAAAACATCTTTTGAGTTAATCAAATGAAGGAATTTCATCATTTAGAGTCCTCTGTTTTCGATTACCTGCTGATACCAATGGGCACTTTTCTTCCAAATACGTTCTTGAGTGTTAAAATCCACACGAATTAAACCGAATCGTTTACTATAGCCATGAAACCACTCGAAGTTATCCAAAAGACTCCAAATAAAGACTCCTTTAAGATTAATTCCTGCCTTGATAGCTTTATTTGCTTGCAAAAAATGTTGTCGCAAATAATCCACTCTATCGGTATCGTACACTAAATTATCAATTATTTTATCATCTTTGGCTGCCATGCCATTCTCTGTTATGTATATTTCAGGAGGGTTGTATTCTTCGTCCACTCTCTTCAAAATATCATACAGGCCATCAGGATAAATTTCCCAGTTCATTTCAGAATATTCTACACCTTCCTGAGGAGGATTAACTTGAATATCTCGAGCTTGGAGCTTTTTCATAAATGAAGCATCATCAGTTATCTCTTCTGGATTATTAAAACCAATTCGTAACCTAGTGTAATAATTTATTCCAAGAAAATCCAATGGAAGCACGGATTTTAACAATGCTGTCTCATCTTGTGGGAATGAGATTTTAAACATCTGCTCATACTGTTCAATTAAATCACGAGGATAAGATCCCAATAGTACTGGCTCTAAATATAACCTATTTGCTTCAGAATCGACAATGTGAACCAATGTTTGATCACTTGGGTGTTCCGATATGGGATAAACTGGTAGAAGGTTGATTGCTATTCCAATCTTTCCTCCATCTGAATGATCTAAATCCCGATATGCTTGGATTGTACGAGCATGGGCTTTATACACGTTCTGTAGTTCTACAATTGCATCAGCTCTACTTTCTAATTCCCCTTTGTTAATTCCAAAGGTTTTTTTAAACCCCTCAGTATTGGGATGATGAGCTACAAAGATTTGAGGTTCATTGAAAGTAATCCAATGTTTAACACGATCACCAAACTGTTTAAAGACATAATTGGCATATGCTACAAAAGCATCAACAACTTTTTCGCTCTGCCATCCATCGTGATCGGTGTAAAGCTTTAAAGGTAAATCCCAATGATAAAGGGTAGCAAATGGAGTAATCTCATTCATAATTAACTCATTAATAAGACGATTGTAGAATTTTATTCCTTTAGAATTAGTTTCGCCTTCTCCTGTAGGGAAAATACGAGGCCATGAAATTGAAAAACGGTAAGCATTAACGCCAAGTTCTTTCATTAATTTGATATCTGCAGAATAACGGGAATAATGGTCACAGGAAACATTACCCGTATCACCATTTTCAATTGTTCCAGGAGTATGGCAAATTTTATCCCAAATGGATTCTCCTTTCCCATCTTTATTCCAGGCTCCTTCAACTTGAAAGGAGCTAGTTGCAACTCCAAAGAGAAAATCGTTTGGAAATAGAATAGAATTCGGCATATTAGTAATATCCTTAATTTTTGTCTCAAAAATGAACTAAAATAAAAAATATATTACAAAGAAGAAACAATATTGGATTAAGCAAGTATTTCAATTTGGAAAAAAACTTAATTTGAAGGACTAATGAGTTTTATCTAGACAAGGAGATATTTTCATGTACTTCCAAGGTTTGAATATAGGTGGGTATTTTTCTCAAGTGGAAGAATTCACTGAAGAACATCTGAATACATTTATAACAGTGGATGATATAGAAATCATTAAAGAGTGGGGATTTAATGTTGTTAGACTACCCGTTGATTATTTTTTCTTTGAAAAAGATGAGACCCCATATCGTTATTTAGAAGATAGATTAAAACTAATCGATAAAGTTGTGAAATGGACTCATAAAAAAGATATTGTTCTTATTTTAGATTTACATAAAGCCCCAGGCCATACTTTCGATATTAGAGAAAGTGAGAACAATGATCTTTGGGATAAAGACTCAGAGAATCGTGAAAGATTTCTAAAGATTTGGGAGATGTTTTCTAAAAGATATCAAAAGTCAAATAATATTATGTATGATATTATGAACGAACCACTAGCGTCAGAGGACTCCGATTGGTATGAGTTGGTGGAGGAAACTATTCCAATAATTAGAAAAAATGATCAAAATAAGTATATCATCGTGGAATCAAATCTTTGGGGACAAACCTCCACTTTTAAGAGTATGAGAAAATTTACTGATGAAAAAATTAGTTACAGTTTTCATTTTTATGAACCACATGTAATTACTCATCAGATGGCTGAATGGGTTCCTTTTGTTTATAATAATATCTATAGAAAGTATTTAAAATATCCAGGAAGGCCTGAAGGGTTAACAAGCGTGAAAGAGGAGGTTGCCAAAATCTCTCCACAATTTGCGTTATTTTTTGAGAGACAGGATATAGAATGGAATAAATCAGAACTTGAAAAGGCAATTACTCCTGTCCTAGCCTTTAAAAAGAAGCATAATGTCCCAATTTTATGTGGAGAGTTCGGCTGCGTGGCAAAAGCGGATCCAGAAACCCGCAAGAACTGGCTTACTGATGTAATATCAATTTTTCAGAAACATCAGATCTCATATACTTATTGGAGTTACAAAAACATGGATTTTGGTATTTATGATTTCACTGAAAAATATCAAAATAATCCTAACTATTCAAAAGAAGAAAGGCTAGATAATGCAACCTTAAGCGCTCTTCAAGCTGGAATTCCTGCTTAAATAAGAGATGCCGAAAATAATGTTTACTTCTTCTCAAGATGAGAGATATTGCTCTGTAACTCAAAATTTGCCCATTGTATTATTTTCATGGCTTCATTTCCATAATATCCTCTGCTTTTTGATTCAATTACTAGTATCAAAAAGAGGTAGACATTATATAATTGTCTTCGTTGCTCTATATCATTCGTAAACTCAAATTTTTCTTTAATTTCGGATTCAAAACCATCAAGAAAAGCTTGATTACTTGGTGCATGCATAAACTCATATTCTATGATTGGATCACCCCAGAGGGCTCGCTCACAATCAATTATTCCCTCAATGGAATACTCTTCTTGCTCCTGTTCAGTAATAAAGATATTTCCCTCCCATAAATCCCAGTGAACTAACTGAGGTACTTTTACATCTTCTAAAACAGTAGCCTTGTTCTCAATTAACTTCATTATGTCTTTCGGGGATTGTGGAATCTTAGCGTTTAATTCAATTCCATCATCTAGAACGTTTTTAATCATATTTACAAATGTATTTTTCCAGCTTTTATTGTAAGATTTCTTTGAATCAGTGAAATAACCAAAATGGTTTCCAATAATTGAATTAATTTGTGCTGCATAAACACCCGTTTTATATTTCAGCTGATCATTCTGCTTGTGGCTAAGTTTGCTTTCGATTTTATTCCAAGGAATACCTTTTAACTTTTCCATAATAAAATAGTCTCGATTTATTATATCTTGGTTAAAATTAAAGCTTAATATTTCTGGTACTGGTACATCTGTATTCTCTTTCAGAATTTTATATACATGAACTTCTGTTTTCATTATATCCTTTTCATATGTTAATATTCTAACTTCAGATGGAGGTGCAACTTTCATTACAACCTCCTTGCCAAGATCAGGTATTTCGATTGAGTAAGCAGTATTAAACCACCCATCTGTGAGTTCCATGATTGATCCAAGTTTAGTAGTACCAAATGATGCATCAATAATCTGTTGGATCTCAGTGATTGTTAAAGGTTTTTTTGATTTAACTTTCATCCTCAAACACACAATCGGTACTCAATCTATCAAGGGATATCTGTAGTAAAGCCTTAATCCCCTAGTTATTAGAAAACTTAATTCCATAAGCGAGTGGTCAAGTCTATGATTTCATTTTGTTGTTTTTCTGTCAGTTCTATAACAGGGGAATTTGATTCAGTCGTATCTTGATTTTCTACAATTAAAATCATCGCATCTTGGCTTAATGTATGGTTATGCCAGACTCCTCTCTTGATATTGTATATTTTATAAGGAACCATATCTTCTGCATACAACTTTGTAATTTTCCTTTCGTTTCCTTCAGCTATAAAGAGAATACAATTACCTTTCAACAATACAAAGACTTCATCTGTTTCATCATGTTTACTCATAGAGTCAATGTTTTCTGGTACTAGTTCGTCAATGAAATTTAGGATCGCTACTCGCCACGCTCCATAATCAATTACAGGTTTGTAACCCTCTTTTGAATATTCTTTTATTTCTAAAAGATCCTTAGGGATATTCATTTGTATTCTTCCTTTATTTCAGATAAAATATATGTATCTTAAGGATTCTCCGACTTGTTTTTCCTTCTAAATTCGTTAATAAATTCTGCTTCTTTTTATCTTTCCTTTTCCATTTTTTTTATTCATTTATTAGTATCTTTCTCACCTAAATGAAAATATAATGGTTCTATTTATGTCGATGACATTGAATGAATAGTATCTGACAATATTGTCTCTAAAACTTTCCATTTTCTTAATTTTGCTAATTCCATACTAATTTCTATTACTTTATGAGGAGTAAAGTGAGGTAGCTTAGTTGGATGAGAAATGGTTATCTATGCTTTTTCCCTAATCTATAAGTATTTTTGTACAATATCACAACTTGAATCAGTGACAAAGGACTGAAATATGAAACCATACTATTCTAATCCTATCCTGGCAGGATTTTACCCTGATCCAAGTATTTGCCGCGTTAGGGAAGATTATTACCTGATTAATTCCACCTTTGCTTTTTTCCCTGGTATTCCCATTTTTCACAGCAAGGATCTGGTGCACTGGGAGCAGATCGGTCATGTACTGGATCGACCCGAACAATTGGATCTGGATGGACTTGGTGTATCTGAAGGAGTTTTTGCTCCAGCAATCAGATATCACCAGGGCACATATTATCTGACCAATACTATAGTTGGGGGAGGGGGAAATTTTATTGTTACTGCTAAAAACCCTGCGGGTCCCTGGTCAAATCCTATTTGGTTACCCGAGGTAGTAGGCATTGATCCTTCGCCTTTTTTTGATGATGAGGGTAAGTGTTATATCGTTTATAACAGCGATCCGCCTGGGAATAAATCGTTGTATGAAGGACATCGTGCCATCTGGATTTATGAGTATGATCTGGTTAATCGGAAAATTATTGGTGACAAGCACCTGCTGGTCAATGGCGGAACCAATCTGAGTAAAAAACCTATCTGGATTGAGGGTCCGCATATTTTTAAGAAGGATGATTATTATTATTTGATTGCCGCAGAAGGGGGAACAAGTATTGACCATTCTCAGGTTGTATTCCGATCAAAAGAAGTAATCGGTCCTTATCAAAGTTATCCAGGTAATCCAATCTTAACGCAAAGGCATTTAAATCCAAATAGATGGTATCCTGTTACCTGTACGGGCCATGCGGATTTTGTGGAAACACCCAACGGAGAATGGTGGGCGGTATTTTTGGGTTGCAGACCTTACCAGGATTTTTATTGTAATACTGGTAGGGAAACCTTTATGACACCTGTAACATGGAGTAATGGCTGGCCTCTGATCAATCCTGGCTTGGAAACGGTTCTCTATGTTTATCCTGTACCAGATTTGAAAAAAGCGGAAGTGAACTCCTTTCCTTTAAACGGTAATTTTAGTTTAAAGGATGATTTCGAGACAAAAAAACTGGCCCACTATTGGATTTTTTTACGTACTCCAAAAAAGAAGTGGTATGATTTAAAACCGCATATGGGCAAGTTAATAATTCAATGTCAGACGCAGCAGTTGTGGCAAAGGGAAAATCCAGCATTTATCGGTAGACGTCAGCAGCATTTGAATTGTACAGTTTCTGTTTCCCTGTTGTTCATACCTAAAGAGGAAAACGAGACTTCTGGGATTGTGGCTTTTCAGAACGAGTCCCATTACTATTATTTAGGCAAAACATTATCTGCCAGTAAAGCTGTCATCAGGTTGGAAAAAGCAGAACCATTTCAATCACAGTCAGGTTTCACATATCAAAATGATTCAAAAAATCTCCTAAGGGAAAAGTCAGAAAGGGTAAAGATTTTAAATGAGATTATCCTGAAATCGGATTTATTGGATAAAAAAATCTACCTTAAAATTGAGGCAAAAGGGGGACTTTATGGATTTTATTATGCACTGGAGCAAGATAAATGGCAGGTTGTTATGGAGGAAGTAGATGGCACGCATCTAAGTACGGCCGTGGCTGGGGGGTTTGTGGGAGTGATCATGGGAATGTATGCATCTTCGCAAGGGAAGGAGTCAGCAAATCATGCGGACTACGACTGGTTCGAATATAGTGGAAATGATCAAACCTTTGATCAGTATAAATTTATTCAAAAATAGTTGAAGAAGATAGGATGACTCAATTTTCTAATCTTTTTTCCAGTTTAACACTAGTATTTTATGAGAGGGTTGGTGAGCTGTCTAATAATTCATGTGCTTATATAGAAAAATATTAGTTGTTAGTCGGATGAAATTATCAAAATGGGCACAAGAAATTGGAATAACTTATCATGCAGCATGGAAAATGTACAAAGCAGGCAAGA
>JBHLMN010000044.1:0-6844 GCA_048938105.1 Promethearchaeota archaeon | reverse complement strand
CTTATTAGACTCTCTTATTTCAAATATTAATATTGGTTCTAGGGGTGAAATCTCCATTGCCCAATCGTAAATTTCCTCTGCCCAGTTATCAAGCGTTTTCCAGTAAATTCTCAATTTTTCTTTACTTTTGGATAACCAATCTGCTTGATTTTTCTCAACTAGTTCCTCAGCAATAATTTTTAAAGCAGTATGTCGATCTTCAAACTTAGAAAAAGGTTTCTCTGATTGTAATTTTCTTAAATATAAGATATGAAGTATAGCATATCTTGCATAATCAAAAAGAACTTTTGACCATTCACTTTTCCATGATTCAAAATCTGTATGATTGGTCTTTTTATTGGGAATTGAAAACATGAATACATATCTTTTTTCTTCAAGCCATGGATGATCATTTAGTAATAATTCATAGGTGGATACTTCTTTAGCAACAACACCCTTTTCGCCAACTATTTCTTGTTCTATTGCTTCAAGTTCTTTTTCTATTTGTTCAGAATGTAGTTTGTATGCTTTTGAATCGATATCTCCAAGTTTACTTGTTAAAAAATCCTCTATTCTATCCAAGCGTGTTTCAATATCTTCAGTTATAGCTTTTTCAGCAGTCTTGTCCTGTAATCCCTCTTCTTCAGTTATTTCATTTACCTCAACTTCTTGAAGTTCTTTTAATCTCTTTAGTTCTTTTAATCTTGCTAATTCTTTCCTTAAATCGTCTAATTCTTTTCCTGCTTTCTCTTCAAGTTCCTTTGGGATTTCCTTTGATTTTTCTCTTTGTCGTTCCATTTTTATCCAACCAATATTATAATTAAAATTCTCCGAATTCTTCAGCCCAATCTTGATATCTTTTTAATTCAGACCCAGTGGTCATTGGTTTTATTTTTTTAATCGTTTTTAGAAAATCTTTTAAATTGATATCCCTTACAACGACTTCTTTATCTGGATCTTCCAACAATCCTCCCATATCTAATTCTCGAACAGGAATCATTATTACTTCTCGGCATACATTAGATATATCTCGACCTGAATAACCTTCAGAACGGACAGCTAATTCAATAAAATCTTCCTCCTTTAATGCAGAATTAACACCTGCGGTATGAATCTTAAAAATTCCTGCCCTAGCTGCTTGATCTGGAAGGGGTACATATACTTTTTTTTCGAATCTACTTAACATTGCAATATCAATGTCCCAAGGTCTGTTTGTAGCTCCGAGTACGAGTAATGGCTTCTCATGAGTTGATTTTACTCCTTGGATTTCTTGCAACAACTGGGTTTTTACTCTTCTCTCTCCCCCTCCCTCATGACCGCTTCCTCTCGTTGTGGTTACAGAATCAATTTCATCCATGAAAATTAAACTTGGTGCTTTCAATCGAGCTATTTTGAATAAAGATGATATCAACTTCTCGCTCTCTCCTAACCATTTACTTAATAAATCTGCTGATGACACACTGAAAAAAGTGGCTTTGCATTCAGTCGCTGCTGCCTTGGCTAGCAAAGTTTTTCCACATCCAGGTGGCCCAAATAACAAAATTCCCGACCATGGTTTCCTAGCACCAGTAAATAATTGTGGTTTCATAATTGGTAGTACTATAGCTTCTCTCACGGCTTGTTTACAGTCTTTCAAACCAGCAATATCTTTCCATTTAACATTTGGTGATTCTGTTAAAATTGTGCCGGAGATGGAATCCATTAATTCTTGTTCTTCCGAAGACACAGCGCTCTCTCCCTCTCCTTCTCCTTTTGGCTCACTTGGGCTTACTAATGAAGCAGATCTTCGTGCTCGTGGACCACTTAAGTGAGCTTTTAGAACTAAGGCGCGATTAACATACTGTTCAATTTGATCCTGACATTTCCTTATCATCATAGGATTTTTATTATATTTGACAAATTGAATAAGAATTTCAGCCGCTCGTTGATACTTGTTTATAGCTTGTCTATATCTACCTGCTTCATCGAATTTTACGGCATCTTGTGCTTCTTGAACGGCATAATTATATAATTTAGAGTCTACTGATGAGATAATAATAACCTCTTATTTTTAGCTTATTTTATTGTATAATATTTCAATTGTTATTTAAATTAATCTAATACCAATCTTTCCTTATATTAAATATTAAATAAAAGGTATTTCAAATTTTCTTTTTAATCATATAGATTCTAAATAATTCTTATTTTATTTGTAGTTTCTTCTCAAACATTTGACGTAATTATTGGTCTACAAAAAATTATATAATCTCGAATTTTTTTATATATTATAAAATAACTAAAAATCAAAATGAGATTGAATCAAAATGGGTTTTCTTAAAGATCTATCAGGTTGGTTGTCTGGAGGCCGTAAAAAGGATACAGTTCGTTCTGCAACAATTAGATTGAAAGTTTTCAATAAACGATTAATGAGACAGACTAAAAAAATGGAAATAACTGCCAAACAAGCAAGAGATAAAGCTGTAAATCTTCGAAAGGCAGGTGATATGGAAGGATCTACATTTCACGCTCGTAATTATCTCCAAGTTAAAAAACAAGCAAGGGCAATAGATCTATTCAGGACAAACCTTGAAGGCATGGTATTTAAATTAGAACAAGCAACAGCAGTTAAAGATGTTGCTGATATTATGCATGGAATTGCACAAAGCTTGGGAGCATTAAAGAATCAATTGTCTATTCCACAAATCACAGAATTAATGACCCAAATTGGAGTAGATATAGAGGATTTTAGTGTAACTGAGGAAATTACCACTGATGGTATAAATGAGGTTATGCTAGACACAGCAGTTACTGATAATGATGTTAAGGAAGTTTTAGGCGAGATAGATGCCGAAATAGGTGCTGAAATTGGTGGAGCACTTCCATCTGTGGCGGAACCTGATGGAAAAGTCAAAGAATTAGAAGAAGAACTAAAGAAATTGAAATCAAAAGATTAACTCCAAATTTTTTAACACTAATTATTTTCCTAAACGCTCTAGCCATATATTGATTGATTCATTTAAGAGTTGCTTGTCTAAACTTATTTCCTTTATATTTTTAAGATTTTTAATGGAGTTTGGCAACTCCTTTATTGGATTCCTTAATAGTTTAAGGTAAGTAAGGTTTTTCAGGTTTCCTATTGTTTTAGGTAATTGCTTTAATTGTGTATTGAAAATCACTAAATTTTTTAGGTTTTTTAAGCTCCCTATATTTTCAGGAAGTTTTGATAATTGAACATTTCGGATTTCTAAGACTTCCAAAGATCTTAAACTAGTTATTGATTCAAGTGAATGTGAAATTTTGCCCTCTCCTAAGATTTTTAGTTTTCTCAAGTTTGGAAATTTATCAAAAATATCTGGAATTTCTGTCCAGCCAAATATATATTATAAAAAATAGTCTTAGTTTTTTAGCAAGAATGTAAACCTTTATATACAAAAATGTCTTAATTTTCCTTTGCTATTAATCCATCTGATATCAAAGATGGAATAGCAAAACACCAATTTAAAAAAAAGATTAATTCAATAGGTGAAATCTAATATGAAAAGAGAATTCAATTTAGTGCTTTTATTTTTAATTATTTCTTTGCTTTCAAGTACTTTTATTTTTTCAACTCCCAAATTGAAGCCAATTTCAAGAACAAATAATGACAAAATTAATCCTATTAGTTCAGATCCTTCATTTATCAGTGTTGACAAGCATATTGTTAGCGGTACACAAGATAATCCTCCTTTTGATGATGATAATTTAAGAGCAGATGATGGCTCATATGATTCAACTAGTTTTATCGAAGGAGATCCTGATTATGCTTTTAAAGATACTGTGTCGTCTGCTTTCGTTCTTCCTATTCCTTTGACAGCAATTTGGGGTACCAATGATGGAGGTCCGTTTGTATTTTCAGATGCATATAAAGATAAGGATGGTATTTATCTTTATATGTGGGCTTCATTTGGTTTTGTACTTGCTGGCGATCTTGATGAATATCCAGGGTATCTAACTTTTTATTGGGGTGATTATACGAATATTGGAGCGAATATTCATCCTCATGTATTTGAAATTCAGATTGATTATGGTGTAATGGCAGATACACTTCCAAATATTTTTATTAACTCGCAAAATCTCATGCTTTATGCTGTTGCTGATAATGGTTCTGCGGTGGCTACTTTGATCGCAGCAAATCCTGTGGATGGGAAATATGAGGAAGGAACGTGGATAATAAATAGTGGCCCTGTATTTGAGAGAGTTAAAGAAGGAGGATATATTAAACGAATGGCTTTACAAATGTATTGCGGTGAACAAATTTTAAGTTATACTTGGCTTAATGTAGATTATCTTGATATTTATTATAGGTATCATGTCTATGATGTATTTTTTTATTATGATCTTGACTTCTCTGGAGATAATTTAGGATCCATAACTCAATTTGATCTAACCATTGATTTAGAGGAGACGGTTCTATTTACTGGGTTATATTTATGGGATTACATTACAACATCATGGGATTTTATCGATTTTGTTGGACCTTTAACTACTTTTCCAAAGAAATTTTCCATAACTTCAGAGGCAGATCATTATATTGATGGTATGGATCATATGATAGTAGCCATCTCGAGATTTGGGTATTTTGATGCTCGCCCCTATACAGACTACCAAATAAAGGTTGATCTGTTAAGAATTGATGTCCCGCCTCCTGATCCACCACAAAACGTACAAATTGATCAAGGTATTAAACACATTTTTTTAACATGGGACATACCAAATAGCTATGGTACTCCAATCATCCAATATAATGTATATAGAGGTATAACACCCGGAGGTAGTAAAAGTCTTTTAGGAACAACCACTTCTAATTGGTTTAATGATACTGAAGCAGGTGATCACATTAATGAAAAGTTTTATTATGTTATAAGCGCTACCAGCTCCTTAGGTGAAGGTGAGAATTCTACAGAAGTTCATGGGATGGCTTATGATCAACCATTTGTAGAGTGGTTATCACCTGATGAAGGAACAACCGTAATATTTCCTTATAATCAAACTGATATTTCCAATGAATGGATTATATTTAATTTCGAGTATGATTGGACTGAACTGACTGATGTGGAGCTAATTATAGAAGGCCAAAATCTTGGTAGTGTATGGGGAAAGAATTCCGTAAGATTATATCCATATAACCCATCATGGGAAGGTGGACCTATCAACGCTACACTTATAGGAAGTACAACTATGGGAGGAACGACTAACGATACTCGAGAATTTACATTTTTAAGAACAGTATTAGAAAGAGTGGATAAGCTTGATGATGGACAAGATACAATTGGTCAACTTCTTTACCTGATTTTGCATGATCCAAGTGGTGATGAGAGCTATTCTGGTTTTAACGAAACAGCTACATTATCTATTGGTGTAGGTTATGAAATTACTACCCTTGGAGCAGAAGATATAGAATTGCTACTTAATATGAATTTTTTTGAGTTAGGTTCTGGTGGATCTCCCCTATTATCTGAAAATGAAACTGAAGAAGAAGGATTTGATTTTCGTTTTGAGGTATCAGATGCAACAAGTCTCACATCAAATCAAGAAAGTGATGATCCAGATTATATAGGTCCTGGTTATGGAGATATGTATTGGGGTGAAACATGGATTTTTAAGTGGGAACTTAATGCTACTTGGAAGGTGTATTCAGATGCAACCACTGCATATGAGGATCCAAAAATTTATTACGGAATAGTTCGAGAATCTGAAACATTGGTCAATAAAGACAGCGCTCCACAGAATTGGATAGATCAGAACCCTGTATATGATAATTGGGAGGATGTCGTATGGCATGACTTACTATATTGTGATGAAGATAAAGTATATATAGATAATTATTTGGTTACAAATACTCTTAATCAATCGCAATCCTTTCAATTTCAAATAGATCAAACAGTGGCAGATGATTTAGAAATTGGAACTAATATAATAAATATAACTGAACTAAGAAAAAACTATGCAGAAACGGCATTAGCCCATTCCTATGAAACTAACTATCATATTTATGATAATGAACCTGGAGATTGGATTGTTCAAGAAGTAGGAATTGATAGAAGGTTCGGTACTTATATATTTAACACCTCCTCTTTATGTCAAACATCTCAACCCTATGAACATAGCACAAAGGATTACGTTGCTCCTGTAATTGAAAATCCCAATATAGTTTATGACTCCAACGAAGATTCACAAGCACCTTGTTACGATGATTCTCCTTATGTAACCGTAGATGTTTCTGATGAGGGAGAAATTCAAGAAGTAATTCTTATGTATTCTATTAATAATGGAACAACTTGGGAATCAGTGACTCTTTCTGAACAAGCGGCTAATCCAGGAACTTGGGGAGGGAGTATCCCAGCTCAACCAGAAAATACTACTGTTAGTTGGTATATAGTCGCACGGGATTCTTATAATAATAATCAAACCAGAAAGGATTTGAACTCAGGGCTCCCTTTCACATATAAAGTAGTCAAAAAATTTGAAGTAATATCTGGTATTCCGGGTTATTCAATAATCTTCATACTGCCAATTACGATTGTGATAATAATGGCCCTTGTTGTAATATATCATAAAAAAACAGTGAAATATAAGAAATAATAATTCTATAATTAAACTTTTTTTTATTTATATTTAAAATATTGAAAATATTGAAACTTAAAAGAAGTAATAAATTTTTCAATAACATTATAGTTTTACTCTCAAATAATATCCTTTATCACTTAAAATAGTCGCAATAATGTCTTTAGACAATTCTGTATATATTCTTTTTGATTATTTTCTAATAAATTTTGAAGTAAAATTATTTAAGATCAAATACTATTTTTAACTTATTCTTTAATTCAATTATTAATATTTCGTGTTA
>JBHLMN010000005.1:119317-273563 GCA_048938105.1 Promethearchaeota archaeon | reverse complement strand
CGTCGTTCAATTTGATTTAATTGTGTTCTTCCGTTTAAAAAGTAACTTGCCAATAATTGAACCATCTCTGGTTCACCACCACCATTTTTTCGTAGATCGATTATGATTGCGTCTGTGTTGGCAAGAAAATTCATAGAGGAGATGGCCGTCTTCGCTGCATAGTCAGTATGACAAAAATGTCGTAAATCTAGATACCCAATATTTCCCTCTAAGATGGAAATCGTCAAAAATCCGAAATTCGATTGCTTTTCCCTTGCAATTTTCTCTTGCTGAAGAGTAAGCTTTTCTTCTTCAGGTTTTTCTTCATTGATAGTAATATACTTAGTTATATTTGGTTCATACCATATACAAAAATGTTTATCTTTACTTATTTCTTGAAAAATACGTTGTAATGCTCCTGCAAATTCAGAGGCATTGTGTATTTGATCGAATACTCCATCATTCTTTGATAAAGTAAGTGTCTCGATAATCTTTTGAGCAACCTCAGGAAAGACATACTTTTCACTAAGAATCTTAGAAATTTGCTCAAGGATTTTTTCTCGCGTTAAATCATCATATGATGATCTATATTTCTCCTGATTCATCTTTATTCATCTCTTATTGTGTTTTCAAGTATATTTATTTATACGGAATATTTATATATAGTTGAACGTTCAAGAATTATTATTATTTTTGGACATTTAAAGATTATTATTTAGGTAAAGAACGCATTTTAAAAGTAGGAATGGACTTAAGATGGAACGAAGTACTCCGTACTCTCAAAATCAATTGTTAGAGATATATAAGAATGAGACAAGATCTATCTTAGTTAACATTCTACGAATGTATAAAGAACTAAGCCTCCCACAGATGGTTGAAATACTCAATATGAAAAAAACAACTATCCAATACCATTTACAAATCCTTCGAGACAAAGGTATCATAATTGAATCAAGAGAGAGTCCAAAAGAGTCCAGAGGATCTATTCCCACAAAATATTTTAAGCTCAAGCACCTTGAAACTGATTATCACGTCTCTTTCAATGAAACTGAAAAAATAACTGATTTAAATGAACGATTAGAGGCATATTCCGCTTTCCTCCACAATTTGAATGCTTGCATGAAAGAGATTATAGCAATTATTTCATTTGCTGAGGAAGGTGTTAAGAGTAGTTTACGAAGAATAGAAGAATGTAAAAAGAGTAAACTATCTAAAAAAAGTCTAGATGATCTTCACGAATATATCCAAAATACAAACACATCCTTAACCATTTTTTCTGCATGTGAGGACGTCAATCTACAAATTTGCAAATATCTACCCGAAGTTTTTCATCATATTGAACAGATAAATGATCAGTATTTAGAATCAGAACGCAAGAAGTTTCAGAAGCAGAATCTTGGAACAGATGAAATTGATTTAATTTTACAGACCGATAATAAATATTTAGAAGGATATCAGTTCATTACCCTATTACATCCGCTCAAAAATTTAATTGATGCCCGTGTAGAAAACAAAAATATAATAATCTGACTGTAGTTAATGATCTTTTCTAAATTTTGATTTAATGACATCATTCAGATTTTTTTTGGCGTAAATCCAGCTATTGGCGGCTTTCCAGCAAATTTGGTTTTCAAAAAACTATAACTCTACCATTTTACTACTCATGCCTAGAAGGAGAATTATAAAAAGCCAATGGATTTATTTCAAATGTAAAAGAAGTATCTTGATAGACTTCAAAGAAACTGGTAAAAATGGTCACACGGGAAGAAAGGATTAAAACGGATTCTTTAGAGGTTCTTAATGAAAAGGTATAATTATAGAGTATTCTCAGAGGGAAAAATTGGCTCTTTAATGTTACCTAACCGTTTCGTTCGTTCCGCTACCTGGGATCCATCCATATTGAATAAACGCAAGATGACAGATGAGGTACTCAATCTCTACCAAGAACTCGCTCTTGGTGGGGTAGGACTAATTATTACAGGGGGATTCCCTGTTTTTCAGGAGAAAGTAGTGAATGATGGTTCCAACAAGTGGATATCTAACTACACTGACCTACGGGTCAATGGTATTGAACAAATGCCCCAAATAGTCCACAGCTCAAAACAGGAATGTAAAATAATAGCCCAGCTCGAAAACGGGAACCTGACCGCTAGGCCTTCTGTGATTAACTCACCTCACTCAAGAAGGAAGCTACGGCCGCTTACTTTGGATGAGATTAGTGATATTGTCGATTGCTTTGTTGAAGCTATTGTAGATATGAAAAAAGCTGGTTTTGATGGTGTTCAACTTCACGCGGCGCATGGCGGATTGCTGAGTCGCTTCCTTTCGCCTTATACAAACCGTCGAAACGATGTGTATGGAGGTTCAACATCGAATAGGGTGAGAATCATCTGTGAAATTGTTTCCAAAGCTAGACAATCCGTCGCTAATTTTCCTATCCTGGTCAAAATGAACTGTACAGATTACCTTGTAGGTGGGATCAATATTGATACTTTTCCTGACCTTGCGCGAGCAATTGAACAGACAGGTGTCGATGCCATCGAAGTAAGTGGTGGTATGTGGGAGTGTCTGTTTAGAAGTGAAAAGGAGCTTGGATTTCGGCCTGTTCCAGCACCTGAATCCCATACACGTATCAAAAATCCTGAAAAGCAAAGTTATTTTCTAAAATACGCTGAAGAACTCGATCTAGACATTCCTGTCATTTTAGTCGGTGGAAACCGGGACATAGAACGACTGGAGGAAATTGTTAATCAAGGTAAAGTAGATTTCATTGCATTATCGCGCCCCCTAATCCGTGAACCAGATCTACCGAATCGCTGGTTAGAAGGTCGGGGCGGACAGACACCGGAATGTATCTCATGTAATTCGTGTATTTATGCTATGCATATTCATCCTGGTAGATCCGAACCAGGTTTGGTCACTTGTGTTCACAAAAATGATAAATCCCAGTACCACTTAGCTCAGAAATGGCTTTCTTCATGGGTGGAAAGAAATATGTTACAACGACAAAACCAGGATTGAATTTGCTTTAAGTGTTAATCCAGCCTTTTTCGAAGTTCATCTAAATCTTGAGCTATGATTATATACCGTTCCTGTCGTAATAAGCTTCTCTCGCAAAAGATACAATTTGTTCTCTATGTATGAGATTAACGGAATAGAATACTAGAATATATGGTGATAATAATGGTTAACATTAATAAAGGGAATAAGCATATGAAAGCAGCTTGGATTACAAAATATGGGTCTCCTGAGGTTCTTGAGATAAAAGAAATAAGCGTTCCTCAACCAAAAGATGATGAAGTTCTAATAAGAAATTATGGTACCTCAATTAATACAGGAGATGTCGTTCATCGTGGGGGAAAAGCTCCTAAAGCAGTATCTTTTGGTCTAAAGAAAGTAATGGGATTCTTTCTCCGATTATATTATGGAGGTATCCGCAAACCTAAACAAAAAATCCCTGGATCAGGATTTTCTGGTGAAATTGTTTCATTAGGAAAAGATGTTATAAAATGGAAAGTCGGTGACCATGTTTATGGATTTTCAGAAAATGCTGGAACAACTGCTGAGTATGTTGCTATTCCAGAAACTCATTTGGCAAAAAAACCAGCAAATCTGAATTTTCTTGAAGCTGCTGCGGTGCCAGGTGGTTCTACCCCCGCATTAAAAGCATTTAGAGATTTAGCGACACCAAAAAAAGGTCAAAAAGTCCTCATTATTGGAGGGTCGTCAGGAATAGGTACTTTTGCTGTGCAAATGGCTAAGAATGTCTATGGTGCCGAGGTTACTAGTGTCTGTGGACCAAATAATATTGAATTAGTAAAAAGTATTGGAGCGGATCATGTAATTGATTATTCAAAGGAAGATTATACGAAAAATGGGACTAAATATGACATTATACTAGACATAGTCGCAGTCATGAATCTTTCTAATTGCAAGAGTATTCTAACTTCGGATGGAATCTACATCTCAAATAATCCAGCTAATAGTCTAAGAAATATTTTTCATATTATAACGCGAAATAAGAGATTCAAAACTGGAACTGCAGATGAAAGTCCTTCAGCTATGGAACTTATTAGGAGTTGGATTGAAGCTGGTAAAATTAAACCAGTAATTGATACTATTTATCCATTAAGCCAAATTATCGAAGCTCATCGACATTATGAAACAGGACATTCTTCTGGTCGAGTCGTAATTAGTATAGAGTGAAAAAGAGGAAGAATGTTTAGAAAAAGCTGATGAAAACAATATCTCTGGAATGGGTATATACTTTTGTATTCTAAATCAGCCATAGACGACATTGAAATATAATAACAAATAACCATCATTTTTTAGCTAAACAAATTAATACCAATCTCGATAGTACGCGGTGCAAATCGAGGTATATGCCTTTTTAATGTTGATAATTAGGATTATTTGTAATAGGGTGATTGTTTTAATAACCGACTTCTAATAAGCGGGCCCATAAGCTTCATGAAGTACCGTCGGAATCCAAGAGTCTTTTTCATATCATTTAGGTAATCCTCGTATGAATGTTTTTGATAGTTAAGAAGTGCTTGGGACTCTTCTGTGTCCATCCAATCCGTATAATACCAGTCATCATCCTTTTCAGGAACTTTAAAAGCTTCACGAGGTAGTTTTCCTATTCCCATCACTTGGAAAAGACCATTGAGAAAGTCATATTGCAACATCTGGCATTCCTTTCCGCCCCCTATCAGTAGAATCTTTTTTTCGGTGTCAGCTTCAACTGAATTGGCAACAGCTTGGCCAACATCTCTGGTATGAGCAAATTCAATTCTCTGATCAGCAGGAGTTTCAAACAGCATAGGATCAAGGTCTCCACCTAATTTAAGCGGAGGAACTGCAGCAAAACGAAGAATAGTCCAAGGAAGCTCACTCTGTAATATTAACTCCTCACATGCAACTTTAGTATGGGTATATTTATCGGTTGGCTTTTTAGGGGCAGTAGCGGTAACTGGGGGGGATACTGAAGCGGGCCGTGGTCCATGAACTGAAACTGAGCTCGCATAAACGAATTTGGGTTTAGGTTCTAGTTCGCTAGCCAATTCAATAATATTTCGTGTGCCCCCAACATTAACTTTCTCCGTAACTTCTGGGTTTTTTTCACTGGCAGGAGGAAGAATCGCTGCAAGATGTAGAATACAATCGACCCCTTGGATCGCTGGTCTTATGGACTCTTTATCTGTGATATCCCCCCAAATGGTTTCAAATTGGCCACTCTGGGATAATATTGAACTTTGTTTTCTTGTTGTTTCATTCTCAATATCGAAACATTTAACATCATATTTCTTGTCAAGAAGAGCTAATAATGTACTCTCACCTATATTACCAAAAGCACCAGTCAGTAAAATTTGTGTTGACATAAAAACAGTAGAAAAAAAAGGAATAATATAAAGTATTTGCAATGCATCTCTATATTAGAATATTAACTATCATTCCATCCTCTATTGTCTCTTCTCTTTGTTAAAAAGAGCTACTTTAGTATAGGTAATGGAATTATGAGTATATTCGGACACTTCTTCGCTCCTTGATATATTCAGTAGAGAAAAAAATACAATTTTTAAGTAAGGTTTTGCATTGTATTCGACAAAATGGGATAATTACCTCTTTCCTTAAGTTTAAATGATGAGACCTACTTAATTATTTTCGAGAATAATTTGATAGGAGTTTCCTATTTTCATAAAATTTCTTTTTATAGTGAGTAAAATGGTAAAATGTAAGATTACAGTACTGAAACGAACATTTCATGAAGATCTAGCAAAAGAATATGTTCAAATGAAAACAGGTAAATGTGGAGAATTCGAAGATGGTCAAGAATTTATAACAGAAAGCCCAACAGCCAAACCTGAATCTTTTCCGTGTAGCTTTGCTTGGCATGATATCCACAGATTCCTCCTAACCCTCATGCAAGGAGGGAATTTTAAAAATTATATTGGTAAGACTGGTAAAATTTGGACCTGGATGAAAACCGATAATTCCTACATAACCTGCTGTACTGATGGAATCAGACCCGTCATCTTTAAACTAGAGGTAATCGATAGAGATGAAGTATTAACTAGTGAATAATGAATAATAAAACACGTTTTTCATTAACCCTTCGATCAGATTTTCATTTTTAATAGTGTCTTTTGTATAATGTCAAACAGTAGTGCTAATCCAGACTTTTGTGGAGTTTAGACAGGATTTAACTAGAAATTTTAAAGCGATATAATTTCCTTTCCATATTTCTGATGATCTACTACTTCTTCTGAAATAATTATTCTATAAATCAGCATTACTAACCCAAAATTTTTCGTCAATACCATAATGACGTAATCTAACCTGTAAAGCACCTATATGTAACATTACATGTCTAAGATTATACAAAAGAGAGCTTAGAAGAGATGATCCATGCCACTCAAAAACTGATTCACCTTGTAACTGCTTTAATGTCATACTAGCGAATAACTTTTTTGCTTTACTCCTCATCTCCTTTGTGTATTCTAGCAAATCATTTTTTTCTAGAGTTCTTAACATATGCATATCGTCTTGTTCATCAGGAAATTTGGGTTTGTAGCTTTCCCGTTCCTCTTTTGATTTACTAAAATATAAATCAACAAAGTAAAGGATGTGATTAACCACTCCATAAATTGGAGGTTTATTAGGAGAATTTATCCAGATTTCATTTGGACAAATGTTAATTATTTTTTCGAGGGTATTAAATGCCGCTCCATACTGCTCTTCTAATGCTGTACAAATCTTTTCTGTATTCATTTATACTTCCACTCTGTATCGGTTTATTTGATATTGAAATCTTGTCTTTTTAAAAACCAATCTAGCCTTTGAATTAATCTTGATTAGTTTCACAGCGTATGCCGTGGTATATAGTTTTCTAATCTAAACCAGCCATAGACAACATTTAATCGTAGTTCACATATGGGTTAAAGCATTTCATAGAATCCTCATAATCAAAATTATTTCAAGAACTTAACTACCTTATCAATCTCCTTTTCGGACTAGATTTCTTCAAAGTACATGATATACGAAATTAATTGATTTAATGACAGAATTATCACATATTGGGCCTTTTGGTTAGCCACAGTATATTGAATGCTTCCATTATATTATTGGGTCTGTTCATATTGTCTGATAATTTTTTCTAGCAAGTCTAGTGTAATTCCGTCTTGGTAGGAGATTTTAATGAATGGTCTTCCTAATTTAGATAGAATTTTGACCTTTGCTCCTGTTCGTGTTTGAATATAAGAACAGGCTTTTTTCAATTTGTCCCTATTGGTTGAGGTTAAAGGAAAAACTTCATAATTTGATGACTTTCGATTATCTTTTAGGTGAAAAGTATCAGTTCTTCGTGCTAAAGTGAACGTCTCAATAGCTTTATTTTTTGGAAAATCGAAGATCTCTGCAATGTTCTTCATAATTTCATTGAAAGAGCTTTTTGTTGCACAAATCGGGCATTTTCCAGTCAATTTAAGGGTTTCAGCAAAATGAGGTAGATGAAAAGGATTCTGACACGTAGGACAATAAATAATTTCCTCTTCTGATTTTATGGGCCGCCTGCAAACACAGCATATCTCTCTTGATTCAGTTATTTTAACTAATCGTGATCCCTCCTCTGCAGATCCTTCATCCCATTGTTCAACCCAAAAAGCATTATTTCCCCGTTCATCTCTTGAATAGCTACTATTTCGGGGTTTTGAAGGATTTATTACTAATAATCTATCGCCTTTCTTAAGAGAAGCAGCCAGATTTATATTATGTGCATATCTATGGTCACCCCAGACATATAGTGTTCTGACATTTGAATTTTGGTCATCTGTGACTCGTAATAATCGGTATGGTCCTGGTCCATACGTTTTTTTTCCCGAACACCTTTCGTAAGCGAGACATTCAAATTCTATGTCCATGTGTGCTCCTTCAGAACATGTTTTAGAGTCCAATAAGGAAACTGCTTCTTTAAAACTGACTTTTTTAATGACCATCTTTACATATCCAACTAGTTCTTGAACTAAAGAACAGTTGTGTCCCATTTAGTCTTTTTGGTGAATGAAGTTATGTTTGCCTTATTTTTTAAATAGATCCTAATGAGAGTTCATGTAATCCTACTTCAACTATTATTGGTTTTGTCCCTGAAAACTATATTTTTCAAAGCATATGAGGTAAGAAAACTATTAATCAAGTATTTAGCTGTTCATTCAAGTCTCCTAATCCTATAAAACATTTAATGAAAAAATAGCTCTCGGATTCATTATTTGAATGTTTTAACTACAACAAATGAACCTTCCCCGTACCCCTTTTTAATAGGTTCAATATCTTTTATTTCGCTTAAATTATTAAAAATTGTTTGAATGTACTGAAAGTTCTTAAAACCAATTTGTTTCAGGAGAAGAACAACATCCTCAACTGAATAAAACGTTGCTACATTATAGAACACATTCTCCTGTTTATGTTTTTGATATAGTTCTCCAATAGTGCTAGTTTTGTCGATAAATCCTATTATTAAGCATCCTCTTGGCTTTAACACCCTGCGTGCTTCTTGAAAAGCGGTTTTTATATCATTTAAAAAGCAAATTGTCGTTACCATCAGTGTAAAGGTAAAAGTATTATCCCTAAAAGGTAAATTCTCTGCAACACCGTTAATCACTTCAATACCCCTACTTTGGGCTATTTGTCTCATTTTTTTAGATGGATCAATTCCAAATTTAATACCCAAAGGCGCAGCGAATCTACCGCTTCCCACACCGATTTCAATCCCTTCTTCCCTCTTAGGCAATTGATTTTTTATAGCCCTCAGCTCTGATTTATAAACAAATTTATGTGTCTCAAACCAATCTTCATATTGGTCTGTATATTTTTCAAACGGTTCGATTTTCGATGGATTCTACCTCCTCAAGTACATCATTGACTCACTGAAAATTTCCACTTTCCAGTCTTTTATGACAATAATGAATACTATTTCTTTGTCATAGTTCAAATGAAATACCATTACAAACATATGTTTGAGTACCTATGATTAAGTAATTTGAGTCATTATTAGAGCTTTCAGTTCGTCTAATTCTCTAAAAGAAACATTTGGAAGGTTTATAAGTTCTTGATAGCATCGAAAAAATTGTCTTCCATCAGGATATGTATAGATATATCCTTTAGTACCATCGCATTTATTACATCTCGGATAACAGCCAGTATAACGATAATTATATTCTTCAATTGTTTTACGAATTGCTTCGCTGAAAAAAGTCGAATAGGATTCAGATAAATTGAACCTGAGAGAAACCATAAATCCTTGTTTTTTACTATGAGAAAATTTCATAATTCTTTCCTTTGTTTTAGGATGTGAGAACACATAGATAATATCTTTCGTTTTAGATCTGTTACATTTTAAATTATTGTCAATAGCGAATTCAAATAATTCTGAAACCAAAGTTCTATCATCAGAACTAAGAACATCAAATAAATCTTCCATCATTTGATTTTCCTTCCAGTGAGACCACGCTTTTCCTTTGAGAATCATGTCTTGCTTTCAAATATATATATTCCTAATTATGTAATTTTATAGTCTAATCCAGCCTTTTGCAACACAAATGCTAATCCTATCCAATATACTGACAAGACATTATTTTTTAAACAATAAACGGAAAAATTGACTAGATTTTTTTATTTCCTGTTCTTTCGAAGAAGTACAAAATAAGTACTTAAGACAATGACGACTATTACGACATTAGAACCGAAGGAAATTCCTATTGTAGTTTCTTTAGTTGTTAGGGGTATACTAGAAGTATTAGTAATAATAGTATTAGGTGGGGTAGCTGTCTGAATTATGGAGATTTCGATATTTGTCAAAGGTCCAAGTCCATAATTGGGACGGGTTACAATAGGTGTCTGGTTCAACATATAAGTGGTTATTATATATGCTACATCAATTGAATTCCCTAGAAGGTGCTCTGTGACCTGTGTATCCCCTTTACCATGAATATTTTGGTGAATATTCCAGCTAAAAGCGTCATAAAAAACAGTGGAAACACCTATTGTTTGATCTGAAGCCTTTTTAATTTGTATTGTAAAATTATTAGGAGGGGATTCCAGTTTATGGATGTGGAAACCATAGTAGCGAAGAAAAATGGTTTCATTAACAATGGGAAGCTCCTGAACAAGATCATATTTGGAGATTCGGGCATCTAGATTCTCAAAGCCGTAGAGGTTGTTATTAAATCCTAGCTCATCAATTGTTACGGCTGTGATCCAATTCAGATAGATATCATTGAATGTGATATTATATCCAGCTGCTTGCAGAACCTTTTCAATTCCTAGAGGGCCATCAGCAGGTTCTGTTATCAGGTTTCGGAGCATCTCCACCCCGTAGTGTTCAGCGATATAGAAAGCGAACAGATATCCACCTCCGTAATCAATAGCTCTAGTTAATCCTTCTTTACTATCATAATTAAAATATAGAAGAGAATCTTCAGGATGTGAAAGAAAATCAGGGACTCGGGGGCTTAGGTTGTTAGAAGAACCTAGGTACCCGCTATGATACATGGCATATTCTGCTAATGCCTCTAAGATGAATTGAGGTTCATCCATCTCATTGTTAAACCAGATGAGATGGTGAAATTCATGAGCAATTGCTCCAAATAGACGGTCAGATCCCCATCTATACAATCCAGCGTAGATATAGAACATTTCGCATTCATTCGAATAATCCAATTGTTGATCGTTTCTTTGGGAATAGTAACATATAGGCTCATGACAGAGTAAAATAATAATTCTAGGATCACCATCGATATCCCCTAATGTTCCATTGGGATGTCCAGCTAAGTCTGTGACTCGAGGATAAGTTGTATTGTCAAATTCATTACGTATAGTCTCTGATTGTGCGATCGCAACTGATTCTCCTAGGTTTGATATACAACTATTTTCCATGAAGATATAGCAATATTTTCCGATCGCAAGTATGGTTGCATCTATTTCATAGTGTGTTAAAGTGATGAAATCCCAAATCCAGAAGATTCGTTGAAATCCCACTTCTTGTATTTCTTGGTTCTGAATTGAATTCCGCATAATCTGAGAAGAATGATTCGAATAATTTTGCAACTCATGATTCTCTTGCTTGAAAAAGGTATTCTTTTCAGAATTCATTTGTAAATTAGCCTCTATTGGTTCCTGAAAACCAGATGGATCTAATCTTGTTATGCTTTGTATATTTAACATAGGCTCACCTCTGCTAAGACTCCCAACTGTTATTAGTACCCCTAAAAGAAGAAGTAAACCTAGGAAACTAATTCTGATTTTAGAAGATTCAATCATTTAGATTACCACTAAATGGATAAATTTGAAAATCTATGTTAGGTTTGGGGAGGAAAAAGTGTTTTTTTATTCTATTTTTTAGAACAAGTTGTTCTAATCTTTTGAAATTGAAATCGATACATAAGGAAATGAACATAAAACAGTACAAAGGGGAGACAAATTAAAGAAGGGTTTATTTACGGGTTAATAATGCCACTTGTTTTTTCCCCAGAAAGACTATTATTGAAAGAGTTGATAATAAGGTTATTAACCTCTATAGTATGTATAGAAAGCCTGCTTTAGCTTACTGAGATAATTTTCTAACCATTTTCTATATTTTGTTGCATTTTTTCCTTGTTTCTCACATTTATCGTAAGCTTGTTTAACCAAGTCGAGACTTTGTAGATTAATATTATCCATACTTTCATTTTTAGCAACAACTTCAAGAGTAGCTGATTTAAGTGAGAGAAAGAAGTTTAATTGCTCATTGATTACATCATTAGGGTTAAAAATGACAGATCCATGACCACTCACAATAACTTCGATATCCATTTTCAAAAACCTTTCAAAAGCTGCAATATATTCCTCTGGATTTCCAGTCTTTTTGGATTTGTTATCAAAAACCTTGTTTTGGTAAAAGGTGAGAAAGGGTATATTGAAATTAAATCCACCATGAAATACCAAGTCTCCGGAGAATAGAATCTTTTCCGCAGGAAAATAAGCAATACTTGATCCAATAGTATGACCTCCAGTATAGTGAAATTCAACTTCAAAATTATCGTCTTTAACGCTAGAGTATTCTTTAAATGATTTAATTGAAAAATCACTTAATTTTTGGGCTTTTGGCATATTTTTAATACAATTCTCACTTGCTATTAGTGGGATATCGTTAAAGGCCTTTAGACCATTCCTATGATCGGTATGAGTATGTGTTAGAAATAAATAATTAATGGGGAGATCAAATCTAGCTTCTAATTTTTTTCTGAATTCTTTTCCAAATTCAATGGAACTTGTGGCATCAATCGCAATTGAGAAATTATTCAGGGCAATTCCCCCAAAATTACCAGATCGCTTAATACTAGAGGGAGAGTTAGGAGAGGATGTATGAGCTACCACGCGAGATGTAATAGTTTTTAATTCTATCATATTAACACCTATATTTCGGTACTATTTTTTGTGTGGATAATCTACCATTGATAGTGTTATAACTATAGCTCAATACTTCTAACCATGTCTCTAAATGAAACATTGATACAATTTAAGCCAATGGCAGTTTAATAATAGTAATTCTTCCAATACTATCAAAATAAGCAATCGATTTAAAAATATTGCCATTAAGATGATTAAAATGAATTTCATTATACTAGAATTAGCAAGGTTGATTTTAAAAACAACAGAAGAAAAAAGAAATAAATCAAAGTTTTAAAAATTCATAATCAATATATGATTGTAATATAACTGAAAATAAATTAATTTATAGTGGCCTCGTATTTAGTCAGATTTTGACCTTATCAAATAAAGGTAGTAGAAGATTATTAGAGTAAAAATTCCCAGCTAGAACTAAGTTTTATCGTTCTTAGAGCATACCTGTTAGAAAGATTTTATTCGGAATTCTTGGGGATAATCCAGCCTTTTGCGATACAAGCTGTAAAAAATCCTAATAGTAATTTACCTGAGTGATTGATGATTTCGGTGAATTGATGTTATTCATCTAGAATCTTTTTAATGCGACTATGAAGAGAAGGAATATGGTTTTTTACGACATCCCAGACAATTGCGTAATCCACTCCAAAATAACTGTGAATTAACACATCACGCATCCCAGCAATCCTTTTCCAATCGATATCTGAGTATTTAAGGCGAAATTCATTTGAAATATTTTTGGTTGCCTCTCCTATTATCTCTATACTCCTCACAAAAGCTCTCTTAAGTGTTTCATCTTGGTCAAATAGTTCTCGTGTTAATCCTTCTGATTTGGTTAAAATAAATTCGCACTCGTCTCTAATATGCCTTAGATATTCAATCTCATGCTTCAATATATTCCACTTCCCGAAGAATATAGGGAGCAATGTAAGGACTAAGAGCATTTGTGGTAACGAGATCGATTTGCGCGTTTAGTAAGTCTTCGAGAAAATAATATAAGTCCACCAGCTTTTCAAATGATTCTTCATCTTTTTTAAATGAAATAAGTATATCTATATCCCCAGTTGTTTCTCCTGTAAGCAATGAACCAAACACTCCAATTTTTTCAACCCCAAACTCTTTAATTTTTGATATATGTTTTAGAAGTTTGTCCATTATCACATTCTTTAGAATCAATTTGTTTTGGCTTACCATCCTGTTCACACATGAGTCCAATGGATAAGAATGCGTCACTTATTTATAAACTCTTAGGTACTTGTTAAACGTCACCTTGCTAAAAAATTCCCCCTTTCCAGCCTTTTAAGACGATTAAGTTTCGAATGTATTTTAACAAGAATGCACACAAATAAATTAGCTAATCCATACTTTTACAAAGTCAGACAATTACGTTCTAGGTATTTACTGTGTAAATGATCAGATTTTACTAGTTGGTCTTTTCATCCCAAGAAGGATTATAGCAACCAATAACACTACTATTGGAATTTCGGTTTTTTGGGGGATTTTGCTACTTATTTCGAGTATGGATGATGGATCAATGTTTCCAAAAAAGAGATCATCTATGGTCCACCAGTTATCAAATCCGTGGTCTGTGCTATTGATATGAAGACGATAAATTGACTTCTGAGACATCAGGATTGCAAGTGTATCTTTCATTTCCGCTTCAACTATCGTTTAAGCAACGATTTCCCTGGTTGTACCATATGCCCACCAAGTTAAAGGCTCACCCATACATTTATTATGAGGCTTTTTTCTCTTCTTTTTAATATCAGGTTTTCAAAATTCCTCTATAAATTGTAGGGTAATTATTATGATAGAAGAATTACCAAAACCAGATTTTAAGAAAATTAAAAAGATTTTCACCCCATTTAGCTATCAGGGAATAATATATTCATTGATAGAAGGTGATTCAGATGGCAGAATATGGGTTGATGATCTCATTTCTCCCAAAAGTGCACTAATGCTTTCAACTGAGGATTATTTTCTTGCAGGTGATCCAAATAATGAAGTTTTCAATAATGATTTACGTGATTTAATCTTAAAGTTTATAGACATTAAATATTTTCCCTTTTACGAAGGGTGCGAGAATTTTTTCTTTTATACAACAGAAGATTGGAAACCAAAATTTGTTACACTATTTCCTACCAGAAAACCATTCGAAATTAGACGTAACTATTACACTATTACTAGAAGAGATCAACAATTCGATTGGAAGGCAAAAATACCCGAGAAATATGAAATAAAACAAATAAATCAAACTTTAGAGTTAGAAAAATATGAATTAGAGGACGATGTGAACGCGTGGGTAGGAGTTGGTCTAGAATCAATGATTAAGCGTGGTTTTGGCGCTTGTATGTTATATAAAGACAGAATCATTACATGGAGTAATGCAGTCTGTGCTTCTGGGGATCGATGTGAGATTGGTATCTTTACCAGCAAAAAATATCGAAGACAGGGGTTTGCTTCGATCACAGCAGCTGCAGCGGTTGAATTCAGTTTCAAAGCTGGTTTTCATACTGTCGAATGGCATTGTGAAGATCATAACTATGGGTCACTTGGAGTGGCGCAAAAGGTGGGATTTGCCAAAAAAACAGACTATATCATGTATTCCTGTATGTTTGATGAAGCGGAACATCTTGCTGAGCTGGGAATGAGACTCTTCTGGAAGAAGGACTTCATAGGAAGTATCAAGCTGTTTGAGGAAGCATTTAGCAAGGGAAAGGTACCAGTATGGTTTTACTATCTTGCTGCTCGCGCGCACTCAACATTGGGGAATATTGACGCCGCAATAAGGTGGCTTAAAGAGGCAGCTGATCTTGGGTGGGAAAATATAAATCATACAGAACAATGTGTTGAGTTTGAACCTATTCATCACTTAGTTCAGTGGAAAAAGATTCTTACTCAAATTAAAGAAAATCAGAATAAAAAGCATTAGTGTAAAGAAGAAACTGGTTTTCTATAAATGTGGTGTTAATCCATCCTTTGACGGTATTTAAGATATTAGTTTAGAATTCTTTCCCTTGGGTGAGGCTTTAGTTCCTTCCTAATGAGTAGGGGAGAAGTAAAGTATTTTTATCCAAATTTTGAAGATTTTTTTCCAATTACTGTTAAAAGCTCCTGTATTCTGGGAGGTAGTCCGATCTTATCAAATATCAAATAATCAAAGAGTACACTATTTAGAGTGCCATAATAGTTAACTATATATAGAGTGAATATATAGTTGAAATTTGGGTTGAATTAAATGGTTCAATCAGAAATCCTCCAAAAATGGGAAATAGAGTTCAAAAAAGGCTTTGCTAAACCATTTATTCTATTAACACTCGCAAAAAAACCAAATTATGCCTATAGTCTGACCAAAGAAATCAATGTAAACACTAACGGCCAAATATCTATTACTGTGACTAGTATTTATCCTATCCTTAAGAATCTTCAGGATGAAGAGCTAATCGAAGGCAAAAAAGAACCGAAACCAACGAAACAGCCATCTCTCGACCGAAAACCGCAACTAAGAACCGTTTACTCTTTAACTCCGAAAGGAGAACAACTCCTGAATTCTCTCAGCAAATCTCTTGAAGAATTTAGTAATATCATTCAACGACATATTGATGCATTATAGTGAAAAATAATGAAAAATACTGTAGATCACTACATAGAACAATTAGATAGATTATTACCTTATCCCAAAGACAAAAAGGAAGGAATTTTGGAAGAATTCCGAATAGATGCTCAGTTAGCTATGAAGGATTCTAATGAAACTGATCCTTACGCTGCTTTTGGATCCCCACGTGATGTAGCTAAGAATTTGAGTCAGGGCCATGATTGGGGGACTCAACGTGCTAGTTGGAAGATCCGTACCCTTGCTTTAATAATAGACGTCATGATTCAGGTTGCATTTATTGTAATAGCAATAATAAGTTTTTTCTTAATCTTCTTAATTTTATTTCCAGATGAAGCCGTTTTACGATGGTTTAATAGCTCAGGGGATTCACCTGACTGGTTTTGGACCAGGGAGGAGGGTTGGTCAGAATGGGTAATTGGAGAAGGTCTTACACTGACTCAAGGGATTATTGTGTTGATTCTGTATCTGTTCCTTATCAGTTCATGTCTTGTAGTTTTAATTGGCTATGAGATTGTATTAGAGCGTGTTTTTTCCCGGACGATAGGTAAAAAATGGCTGGGATTAATGGTTGTTGACCAATCAGGAATTCGGATCACTTGGACTCAAGCTGTAATCCGAAATCTAAGCAAAATCTTCCACCTTTTACTTTTAGATGTTGTTCTTGGCATGATCTTGGAAAAACAAGACCCAAAAAAGACCCGAAAACAGAGAGGTATGGACATTTTAGCTGAAACAATTGTAGTTCAGTTATGATACCTTCTCTTTTTTTCCAATAATAGAATTATTAGGTTTTACAACGAAATCCAGGTTGGAAAATAATGAACAATCTGATTGAGTTCATCAAACGTCATCAATTGATAGCTTACTTTGTCCTAACCTATGCATTCTCGTGGGCACTTTGGACACCTATTCAGCGGCTTGTATTTGACAGTCACGATGCTCTGATACCATTTATTTTTCTAGGAAGCTTCGGACCTGCATTGGTAGCCATAGGGCTGTCTACGATTATCAATCCACGTCCAAGAGAGGATTTAATACGAACCAATCAATGATTTTTCGTGCAATACTGATTTTACTTGGAATAGGAGGGAGATTGTCTTTTGTAAACCAATTTGCGTCATTAATTTCAGCTTCATCAACAGAGATTTCCCCTCTAGTATAATCTGCTAAGAAACCGATCATAAGAGAATCAGGAAACGGCCACGACTGACTTCCAAAATAAGTGATGTTTTCTACCTCTAAGCCAACTTCTTCTTTGACTTCCCTCCTTACGCACTCCTCGAGGTTCTCCCCTGGTTCCACGAATCCTGCAAGAACACTATAAAAGTTAGAGGGGAAACGTGTACCATTGGCTAGAAGAATTTGGTTTGTTTTTTGGTTTATGACCCCCACTATTATAGCTGGACTAATTCTAGGAAAATTAAGAAGACCACAGCTAGGACAGATTTTTGCATTTTCTTCAGAATTGACTTCTGTTCGAACTCCGCAAGAACCACAATATTGAGTGGTTCTATCCCAGTTTAGAAGTTGAAACGCACGACCAGCTATCCAGAGGAGCTCTTCTTCTAATATTTCATATAAACTACGTAATCCAAGAAACACCATGCCTTTAGGTGGTTCTATGTCAGTTGAAACCTCTCCAAAATAACAAGGATAGTTATCTAGTAATCCAAAATATTGTTTTCGGTTGATGTCTAGATTAATTTCAGTAATATCCGATATAAATGGGATATTAGCTCCACTTTTCTCAAAGAAAACCAGCAAATCATTCTTACGAAAGACAAAGTAATAAGAAGGACTGATATCTCCAAGTGAGGGTTTCATTTCATACTTAAATTGCATGTCTAGGCCCCTTCTATATTTATTCTTCTTCCATTCTATCCTTTATTCTTCTTAAAATCTTGATCATGCGTTACTAATTTAGAAATACTAGCTTTCTTCATACTTATGGGAATTGTGACGTCTCTTCCTCCTATTCCCAACTTGGTTTCCGTGCAAAAATGTATGCTTTGGGTAAATCCCTTTCCACATCCGTGTATGGTGTTCTGACGACAATTTCACCGATCTGAAACCCACATCTCTGGAGAATAGCCTTGATTTCTTCTGGTTGAAATAGTGTAAAATTCATTGTTACTTTTTTCCCTAGATATTCCTCAACAGGTATGGTTTTCTCTCCAACATGAAAGGTTAACAATAAGGTTCCGCCTTGACGAAGAACTCGAAACATCTCTTCGGAAACCTTTGGAATGTCCGCTCGTGGAAAGTTAATTATCAAGTAAAAAGCAATAATACCTCCAAGAGTGTTCTCCCCAAGTTTAAGGTTGAAAACATCTCCTTGCTCAAAGTGAATCTTAGGATTCAGTTTTCGGGCTATCTCAACCATTTTCGTAGAAATATCGATTCCAACGATACTTACCCCAAGACCTTTCAAATAGCGAGTCACGGTGCCAGGACCACACCCAATATCATAGACTGTTTCAGAACTTCCAACTCTCTCTGCAAAAAGTTCGAGTATTTTCCTATCCAGAGATTTCTTAGCTAATGCGTGTTCTGCGTATTCTCCATACTCATTTGCCACATTATCATACGTGAGCTTAATTTCGTTTTGTAATTTTTCCTGCACATGAAACTCCTTCAAAAGCCTCTATTTTGACTCAACCTGAAGCCACTTGAATCTTTGTATTATAGCTTAGATTTCAAGAAGGCTTGTTGATGACAGATTGTGATGAATTCGTAAAATTTTCTTTTTAATCCTTTTTTTCTTTGTGAAATTGAAAATCCTGAATTCCTTGATTACCTCTCGTCTTCCATTCTTCTCTCAATATGGAAAAGATCATTTCATCAGAAAATTTTCCCCTGAAACGATATTTTTGGCGTAGGATCCCTTCTTGCACAAAACCTAATCGAGTCAGTACTTTTCTTGATCTTTCATTTCTAACATTCGAAGTGGCTTCAATTCGATTTAGATTCATAACTTCAAAACCAAATTTGATGAAAACTTCGAGTGCTTCAAGCATGAGACCTTTTCCCCAGTATTCTTTTGATAGGTCATAACCAACCTCAGCACAACGATCATTCTTACTCCAATTCAAGAAAGTCACTGTTCCAATAAGTTGGTGGGTTGATCTTAATTCAATTCCCTCTTTGAATTTCCTCATATCTCTTTTTGCGTATTGATCTAAAAATGTTTTAACCTCATCAATAGAATTAAAGGAGATTAATGTATAGCGTAAAATTTCTTCTTGATTATAATGATTGAAAAGAAAATCTATATCTTTCTCATTTAAAGGCCTAATAATCAAACGGGTTGTCATGAGAGTAGGAATTGTTATCATTTTTATTCCTGAAAGCTTTTCTGTTTTTATCTCCAGAAATTTATTTCCTGAAATCATCCTTAAGGATATATCGCGTAAAATCAATCATTGTTTATGTGTTAGTAACCATTCTCTCTCAATGAGAATTTGGCAAAACAAAATATTCTAAAAAAACACCTTTCAATTCATTCGGTCTAGTGTTCTTTGGTCTAGAAAATAACATATATGGCTAATCGCCAATCTCCCTTCCATTAAACTATCAATCAGATTTCTTCGATAGAAATGACTACTATTCCTTCAGCAAAATCAACTACTATCTCATCCACGACTATTTTTCCTAGATTTAACCTATTTGCGATTGTAATAACGCCAGAACTATGGATTTATAAGAAGGATCTTCATTTATCAGATTTTAAAAAGCAATTTAAAGAATTTCAACTTTAGACGCTTTCAATTAGCCTTCTCCCAATTCCTAGAAATCCTTTTCCTTGTAGATATGGCTTCTACCTGAGTCTTAATTGCAGTATTCTATATCTTTTTTTAACTTCTATTGTTGGCCTCTTGCTGTACTTTAAGATCAGTCTCACTTGTTATGTATTCGAAAATAATTACTAGAACATGGTAAAAACAATGAAAAGAAATGTATTTTTTTTCCTCATTGTGTTATTATCTTTATTATTGACTTTTTTTGTTGTGGCTCTCTTTCTAATGACTCAAATGAATGAATCCGAAATTATTCTCGAGTTTGAAGAACATATCATACAAAGTGGATTAGAGGGTCCTCTCTATGTATCAGCAATAGATTTAGACCAGGATTCCGATTACGATATTTTAGCAACAATCTTTCATGGGAACAAAGTTGTTTGGTATGAGAATAGAGGGAATAACAGTTTTCAAGAACATGTTATCGATGATGATTTTAGAGAAGGTGCTTGCGCTCACGGAACTGATCTGGATAATGATGGTGATCTTGATATCATTGCCTCGTCTGGAGTAGAAGGCATTTTTTATTATGAAAACCTTGGTAGTAACTATTTTAAACGATTTCCACTTAATCACTCCTTACTTGATTGTTATTTTATCATTCCTGTCGATGTAAACAATGATAATCTTATTGACATAGTTGGCTCACGAAGAACGAGTATTACTACCTTATGGATCAATTATGGCAATTTTAGTTTTACTAGACACACATTAACTGATAATCCGAATATGGTTAGATATTTGTGTTCTGCAGACCTCGATAATGATAAAGATGTTGATATAGCATTAATATCTGTTAAAGGTTATGTATTTTGGTTAGAAAATCAAGGTACCGTCAATTTTTTACAGCATAATATTGAATCAGGTTATTTGGGAGGTCACGGAATTTATGCCTGTGATTTTGATAATGATACCGATGTGGATATAATTACGTGTGCATCTGATAATAATGAAGTTAATTGGTTCGAAAATAATGGTAGTGGTAATTTTTCAAAAAATAATATCGATAATCAAACTCTTGATCCTGGATATGTGCACTGCTCAGACCTAAATAATAATGGACTTGTAGATATTATTGGAATGTCGTTTGAGTCAAAAGAGTTGTACTGGTGGCAACATAAAGAGAAGCACAATTTTGTACGACACATCATACACGAGAGTTACGCAGGAACTATGTGTAAAACTGGAGATATGGATAATGATGGAGACATGGATGTCGTGGCTAGTGATTATATCAATGGATTTATCTATTGGTGGGAAAATCTTCTGATATAACAAAATCAGTCTTCTTAAGTTCTCTTTTTTAAGTAAAAAATATTAGTATTAATCCAGCCTTTGATGACCAATGTTACAAATGATTACATAAATCCCTTTTTTCGTCTCACTACTAATATTGTCACTGATACTATCACAGCTATTATCTGGAAGCTTGGTACTGAACCTCCATCATCTTCTGATGTAATAGTAGAAACATTCATGGCTAATTTACAAATGAAACTGTCAAATTCTCCCCCAGCATAACTACTTTGATAAGCATTTTTTGTAGGAAAATTCCAAGAGGATGTATGACCCGAGACAATGAGGGTATCGTCTGTATTATTGATAGCAATTTCCTCACAAAAGTCAGCTCCATTTCCAGCTAGATAAGTTGAAAAAAACATTTGACTCCCGTCTGAATTGAATTTTGTTATGAAAACGTCCCAACCGTGATCATTCTCTTGGTAATGGTTAACGAGAGGGAAATCCGAAGAAGATGTACTTCCTGAAAGTACAATATTTTCGTTGTCATCCACCACAACTGAAAAGGCGTTATCACTTCCCCTTCCTCCAATATAAGTCGAGAATATCAATTCTTGTCCATCTTCAGTCAATTTTGAGAGAAACGCATCACTCGATCCTCCTCCGTATTCCTGCTGGTAAGCATCCGTAATAGGAAAGTCAATCGACGATGTCTCTCCAACAACTAGTATATTATTGTATTTATCCAAAATAAGATTATTCAAAGCATATTCTCGACAACCTCCAAATAATGTGGAAAAAAGTAGTGTTTGCCCATCGCTGCTTAGTTTTGCAATAAAGGTGTCGTATTCATCTAAGCTTTTGGTTGCTTGGATGGCGTTTAAAGTTGGAAAATCAGTAGAAGAAGTGAATCCACAGAATATAATATTATTAGAAGAATCCAGAGCTAGATGTCTGATTTGTTCAGAACCATTACCCCCAAAATAGGTTGAATAGAGTAATGTTTGTCCATCAGCGCTTAACTTGGTGATAAAAGCATCTGAGAATGTCCCTTTCACTTCTTGATAAGCCTTATTGATAGGAAAATCAGATGATGAGGTGCTACCTGCAATAATACGATTTTCTGATGAATCCAAGAGTAGCTCAGTGGCAATGAACTTATCATTCCCCCCTCCAATAAAGGAAGAATAGAGAAGTGATTGTCCATCAGCACTGAGTTGTACTATGAAAACATCATAAGTGTTTGAACTTTTCTTGGGTTGAAAAGCATTTTGAGTTATTGGGAAATCGGTAGAGGAGGTAGATCCAGTGATGATTATGTTATCATTTGAATCAAGAGCAATACTATAGGAATAATCATCATTCGAACCTCCAAAATAAGTAGAAAAGATTAATTCTTGTCCATCTGAACTCAACTTGAAAACAACAATATCAACTCCACCAGCAGAAATAGGTTGATATGCATTATTAACAGGAAAATTTGTTGAATCTACAAAAGTAGTAATCACAATATTGCCATCAGAATCAAAAGCTATGCTACCAGTACCATCTGCACCATTACCACCAATGTATGTTGAAAAAATTATCCAGGGATAATCAGAAGCAGTTGTTAAACCAATCCTTGATCCAAAAAGCAGAAATAAAATTGTTATGATAGTTCCTGATAGGAGATTAATCTTTCTCATAATTGTAACACCTATGAAAATTATTCCTTATCAAGCTAGATTCATAAGAAGAACAATTAATGTGAAAAAAACACACATTGGCTTATATTTCTAATAACGAGTTAAATATTCTTTTTATGTTGTTGATAGCAGTTTAAAATAGATTTAGATTAGTGCAAATAAAACTCGCGTAAAGCCCTATCTACAGGAAGAGGAGATTATTTGCTAGCTTGGACAATAATGTAGTTGATAGTGCACCTTTTACGAGACTTCTCGGGGTATTTATTTCCATTATTCCAGTTTTTGAGAAGTTGGAAATCAGAGGTTTTTGGTATTAATCCAGCCTTTGACGCCGTTTATGTGAATTCTAGATAGATGTTTTACATTATTAACTTGTTGTAATATCCAGTGAATGGGATCTGTTCCTGATTTCGGATGCAACGGCGGAAAGGATGACTATAAACATCAATCCGAGAGATAAAATGCCAAAAATCCATTGAATACCATACGCAAGATCAGTGTTAACAAACCACAGCAGAGGATACCCAAAGATTGCGATTTCCACGCCTGCCCAGAATGTTATCACAAGCATAAGGACAGACCAAGGCCATAATTTGACAAGGAAATCCCGTACCCCAAGAGAGAGCCGTCTATTCCACCACGTTAATGGTTTATTTATTCTGGTTGCTGTAATTGTAGCAAAGATTGTAAAAAAGACTGGCGCATAACCACCACCGACTAACCATAATATGATTGCGAGAAGTAATAGTATCCTGGCACCATATTTCCTATCAATGAACAAAATAGCCCAAATTGTGACTAAAAGACCGAAAACCATTGCTAGGACACCAGTCCAAAAGAAGTTTGGTACAATTGTTATGGCCGTTTCGGTGGCGTTCTCCCAAATCCTCTGTTCAGGACCAATTGCATCTATCCATATACTACTGGGGGTAACATTGCCTTGAAGCATTTCAAAGAATCCATGTTCTATGCCAGCAAGTCCAACAAGAATGCCCAATGTTGAGGCAGCTACTCTTATCGCACTCATATTATACCAAGTTGATATACGATTTTGATTGTTCATTCGTTTCACCTTTCCTCATTTTTCTGAATCCATTGAAGTGTGTTTAGTTACGATTCTTCTATAAACCGTAGTTTCTATCCAAGTTCATACTGATTTTCATTAATATTGCGATTTCCACTTGATCAAGATTCTGGTTAAAGAATTCATAAATGTGTTAATCCAGCCAGTACTTCGCAACTATGGGAGAGGGTGGACGCTATGTAACGGACAAGGGGTATTATCGAGGAGGTGATGCGAAGTACTGCAGCCTTTGACGACACCATTTTAAACAAAGTTATTGACAGGAAATTAGTATGAAAGCTTTAAGTTTTGCATAGAAGTATACAAACAAATGAGTAAGGACTATAATAAAACAAATCAAGAATAGAGTGATAAATAGATCTTGTGTCTGAAAACCGAATAAGAAAATACCCCAACCAACAATCATCCATTGGATAATGTATATTGCAGTCACATTTTCACTCGAATAAAACAAAATACTATATAAAGGATTTTGGGGTATTTTTTTCACTAATAAATGACAAATCCACATCCAAACTAGTAGAAAACCAATGATTAGGAGGATAGCTATAGGGCCATGATGCTCGGAACCGTTAAATCTAAATAGAGGGTCAATTAGGTTGATAATAGTACCTATAACGAAAATTCCTCTTCCCATGTTTCGTAAGGCAATGATTATACTTGTAATAAAAAGACCAATGCCAATATTTCTTGAGATGCTAATTAAATATTCAATCTCCATGCCTGATCGGAGCCGTTGTCCCAAGGCCATTCCCACTAAAGGATAGACAAGCCATGGAAATATAGGAAAAAAAACATCTGAACCGGTTCCCCACAATAAATTCAAACAAAAATTGAAAAGGACAATTGTAGTCATTCTACCCCACAAAAAAGGGGAAATTAGTAAAACACCAACTGAAATTAAAATATAATCTAATTCTTTCTTAAAAAACTGTACAATGACTGCCATCATAATCAGAGATAATCCTGCGCATTGTAAAATGTCTACAATGAAAAAGGATGAAAACGGAGTTAGGTGAATACTTTCATTTATTTCATACAAATTTAATTCTAATTTATCTAATCCAATGAGTAAGGGTATTGAAAAACGACATAAATTCAAACAATACCCCGAAAAAATTAACTTCAACCCTCGTTTGAATCCATACTGAAATAGTTCGTTATCATCCTTTTCTGAATACTTATAACATACTCCCATTAAAAACAGGAACACCGGAGCTGCTGGTATTGTACCTAACGAAAGTAATACTAACCCAATGATGCTACTATTGACCTCTAGATTTCCATATATGAGTACAACATGCTGTATGATCATGAAAAAAATAGCGAAACCCCTTGCAAGATCAAAAGTTTGAATTCGTTGTTTCTTAAACCTTTTGATCAAAGTATTATTTTCTAGGTTAATCTGAGGTTTAGTTTCTGTTAATTCTTCAATCATATTGTTAATACTCTTCTTGAGAATTATTAAGGATCAAATAAAGATCATATAAATGATAAGTTATTCAGAAAAAATCGACTATACAAGAATTTATTTTTTCATTTTTAAGAACAATTGTACAGGCACTTAATTTCATACATATTAAGCGATAAATGACTGAGAAAGTATTACTAATAGTAAAAAATAAAGGATCATACGTGTTTAGCGTAGTAAATCAGTATATAAATAGGCTAGTCTAGCCTTTAGCTACATTAGAAAAAGATAGTACGAAAACAGTTCAAACTGAGATATCCAGAATCTACACAGACTAATGGAGTTCAGAAGTAGATCAACACTAAATTCTTAATTATAGAAGGCTGACTTGCTGACATTTTAATTTCATATTGTGTTCTTTATCAATTACTAGTTTTAATCCAACCTTTGACTAAGTCCGGATCTTTTAATTATTTTTTCTTATTTCTAACCTTATTTCTTCAAGAATATTAATTAGAGCTAGTATATCCTCTTCTTCAGTTCTATAATTTGTAATGCATGCCCTAAATACTGGTAATTCGCCTTTAAGATATGTTTTTGAAATCCAGGCTTTTTTCCCTATATAGGATTACCAACCCCACTCTTTTATAATCCTTCAATTAATTCAAGAAGGGGCGGAGGGCGGAATTAGCCACACCGCATTCGAGAAAAAGGAATATTTTACAGTTTGAACATCGTTATTTGGTCAGTAAGTTTTTCTGCGAGTTTTGACAAGTTCTGGGCAGAAGAGGTCATCTGATTCATTGACGCCGTTTGTTCCTCTGTTGCTGAAGATACTTCTTCACTAGATGCGCTGAATTCTTCTGATTGCGTGGAAAATTCCTGTAATGTTTCATGTAAAGAAGTGACGGTTCCGCTTATGTTAGTTACCATCTGATCAGTTAAATTCGAGATATTTCCTGCGTTATTTTTAGTTTCCTCCGCTAATCGACGGACATTATCAGCAACAACCGCAAATCCCCGACCATATTCTCCTGCACGTGCAGCCTCAATAGCTGCATTTAATGCTAAGATATTCGTTTGACTAGCAATGTCTTCAATCACTTGAAGGGCGTTTTCAACATCATTTAATGATCGATCTATTACTTCAGTCATTTTATTGATGTTATCGACACTTTTCATTGACAACTCAGATTGATTTGACGCTCCACGACTAATTTGCTGAATAGTGGCTGCAATCTCTTCACTTAAAGCGTTCACTTCCTCTGAAGTTGCAGCTAATTCTTCAGAATTGCTAGCTAAGTCCTCACTACTTTTTTTAATGGTTGTAACGATATTCACAAGATATTTTATCATTTCTTCATAAGCTTCTTTCATCTCTACATATTCTTTCCCAAAATTCTGGATTGAGGGTACTTCGATGTTTAGATCTCCTTCTGAAAGTTTTAACGTAATATTTATTATTTCGTCTAATGGTTGTCTCACGGATTGTAATATATAGAATATTAGGCAACAACCACTGGGTATACCAAAAATGATTGCAAAAAAAGTCATTTGTACAGTATTTTCAAAGATATAGAGGATACTTGCAGAGATTATTACTATAACAACAAGAATTACTATTGCTGCAGTCAAATTAAAATAAATACTGCTCTTAAATAAAAAACGCATTAGAATCAAGATCGCACCTGCACAAATAGGTAGTAGTACTATAACAGAAATGCTTGGGTCCGAAAATAAAACGATCTCAGTAGTTTGAGGTAATAAGAAAGTTGTAATTATCCAATAGAGGCTACAATTAATACCTGTCAATATTACTAGGAAAAGATAAGCATGTTTCCAGTTTTTAAAACTAAAAATTGATTCTTTATCGCTGAAATACATTTTCAATCAACTTATGGTTTTAGTTACACTTGTTTCAATTTTATCAAGAGATTTAATTTATACATTATATTTATACAATTTCTAATGGATGATACCAAATTTTGAAGTCGGATGAAAGACATTGTTATACTTGGAGTAACCCTAGGATTCTATATTCTTATCAGCTTTCTCGTAATCAAAACAAGGTCAAAAGACCTTTTCAATTCAAAAATAAAACTCTGAACTTAATTTCTCATTTTAGAAATAATATCTTCTTCTAATCCTCACAAATTAATTTTAATATTCTCACACATCAGTAATCCCATAGTTTAGGTAAAAAGTTGAAGAACTTATTTACAAAAAATTGACAGAACAAAAGATTTTATAAAAAAATCCCTTTCAATTCACTCAGTTTAGTGTTCTTTTCGATTACTCAATATTTCAAGTATCTGCAACCTCTGATACATGAAAGACTTGATAATCGTAACTGAAGGCAGTCGTACTTCTTTGATAAGACACTATTCGGAAAAAACAACGAGGTTATTGGATTGAGTGAAAAACGAATTGATATTCTTAATCGAATTGCGACAGGAGAATTGTCTCCTCAAAAAGGGGAAGAATTACTTAGAGAAATTGACAAAGAAAAGTCGAGAAAACTTTTCTATAGCGATACAAGCTTGTATATTCCTGGAATTATTCCTTCTAGTGAATTGGATAAGATCATTGCTCGAATTCTACCAAATGTTTCCTCTGGGTTTTTAGAGGAGTTACAAACATTTAATGGCTCTATTTCATACAAGGAGCTCAAGAAGTTAGCCTTGAAGTACGTTAGCTCAGAATATTTGGATTCTTTATCAGAACTTGGGTATGAAAAGCTTTCAGATGATCATTTAGCTAAATTTCTTATCCATGGAATTGAAGCTGAATACATTCAGAGCTTAAGTGATATACAGTATGCTGATTTACCACCTGAACACCTAATAAAGATGAAAATACATGATGTTGTAGTTGACTTCATCCTTGAACTACAGGAGCTTGGTTATTCAAATTTAGCCGTGAACCAATTGATCAAGATGCGAATACATGGAGTAACTCCCCAATTCATTCAAAAATTAGCCGAGAAAGGGAATGAATTTGAGAACTTAGAAGTCGATCAATTGGTTAAATTACGAATCCATGATGTTACTCCAGAATTTATCGATCAACTGAAGGAACACGGTTATGAAAACTTGTCAGTTAATCAGTTAGTAAAATTACAGATTCACAATGTGTCTATTGGTTTTATTAAGCAATTCCAAGATTTAAATATGGATCTCTCTATCAATCAATTAGTTAAATTTTCCATTCACAGTATTAATCCAGAATTCGTTGAAGGATTGATTGGTCGGAATTTCACTGATCTTACTCCAAATCAGATTCGGCAATTTGGAATTCACAATGTTTCTCTTGAATTTATTGATACAATGAGAGAATTATTCCCTGGTATTCTCCCAGGACAACTTGTAAAACTCCGTATTCATGATATCGATTCTGAATACATTATAGGGTTAAAATCTCTTGGATACCATAATTTATCGGTAAATAAGGTAATTAAGTGTCGAATCCATGGAGTCACTCCAGAGTTTATATCTAGTTTACAAGCTCTCGGATATGACGTTCCCATTAACCTTATCATAAATTTAGCCATTCATAATGTGAGCATCAGTTATATCACTAGCTTCAGAGACATAGGTTATGATTCGTTATCATTAGAAGAAATTCAGGACGCAAAAATTCATGGTGTGACCCCTAACTATATTACTAAGCTTATAGATTCGGGATATTCTGACATTGAGTTTTCTAAAGTGAAAACGATGAAAATTCACGGGATAAATCTAGATACAATTCGACAGCTTCGTGAAATGGGTTTTCAAGATATTTCCATTGATAATCTAATAAAATTAGCAATACATAATGTGACTCCTTCTTACATTCAACGTCTAAGAGACAAAGGCTTTCAAAACCTCAACTTGGATCAAATACTAAAAATGAAAATACATGGAATATTTGATTAATAGGAGGAAGGCAGAATTTTATTCTTTGGGAGGGATTCATCTTTATTTTCTCTTATTTGAAAGCATTCTTTTCGGAAGTTACTTTCAGAGAAAAGGGGTATTGTTCTATTCCTACCTTGATTCATTTTATTGCGACTATTTATGTTACTTGTTTTGAGTACTGTAAATTGTCAGATTTTCGAGAATTCTTTCCAAATATCTATCGAATTCATCCTTTTCCTGTTCAGATAGTCCCTGATAAAACAGATCGTTCATTTCACTGGACACTTGAACATATTTTTCCTGAAGTTTTTGGTTTTTTTCTGTAAGTTTTATTAGTGTCTTCCGACGATCCTTCTCAGAGGGAATTCGTTGTATATGACCTTCGTCTTCTAGTCGCTTTAACATTGTTGTTAAAGTTGATTTTCCCAATAACGTTTCTTTACTCAATTCACGGATAGAAATCCCGTCTTTTTGCCAAAGAGGAAACAAAATTCGTCCTTGCGCAGGATTGATTTCAGTAAGTTGATATTGTTTTAATTTCTTAGCGAATATTCGTCCAGCCAACTGATGTATCTTAGCTATCAGGAATCCGCCTGCTCTTTGTTCTTTCATCGAGCTCATAAATATCCCAAGGAAAATATTATAGATAGCAAACTTTCTTCAGAGTGCTGTAAAAACTCTCTGTTATTGCTTTTGTTTCTGGAGTATCTACAGGTGTGAAGTATTCGGTAAAATACCATTCTAGATAGTGTTTAAATCCCAGTTCTTTCCACTTAACAAAGGTTAAATAGTTCTCCTCATTATCATATTCTTCAATGATTTTATTTAGTTCTTCTGTTGATAATTTCTGATATTTATTGTAATGGATTATGCCGAAATTCCTAAGTCGACCTTTCTTGTGCTTTGGTTTTTTGGAGGGGTAACCAAGGCAAAGAGCGATTAAAGGGAAACAATATCGTTCAGGAAGGTTTAACATTTCATAAATCCGAAAATTGGTCCTATGAATTGAATTTGTAAATAGGGAATCAATCCCAAGTGACTTTGCAGCAATTGCTGCTGTTTGTGCCGCAAGAATTGTATCTGTACTTCCTGTGACAAATGCTTCTAGGCGATCGACCAAATAAACTTGATTTATGTGTTTTGCAGTATCTACAAGGCGATTATGGTCAACACAGAAAACCAATGCTTTGTTTGCATTGTAAAAAAACTCTTTTAAAATCTCTTTATCCTTCACCACGACTATTGAGTAGCTCTGCTGCATTCCTGCGGTAGCAGCTCTTACTGCTGCATCAAGAATGATATTTAAATCCGTATCTATTATTTCCTTTTCTGAGAAATTACGAATTGATCGTAATTTTTGAATTGTATTTAATGCTTCATTCATTCTTTATCCTCTCTTTAAGCCATCAAGTGATTTCACTCTAAATCAAGTTCAAAAGGTTGGTTCTGGTTCCAACCCCGTATATGTTTAGGTACCAAATGTAAAACCGTGTAGTCTTCATCATCAACCCCTTCAGGATAATATCTTTCCCACCCATCTTCCCAAAGTCCCTCTTTTATATTTTGATCCGTAATTATTTTTATTAATCCCCCTAGCATTACTCCGTGATATTCCGTTGGATTACAATAGTATATTGCCACATGAGGGTTTTGCTTTATGTGTTTGATTTTTGTAGAAGAAGTATTTGTGGAAAAATAGACCATTAGGTCATTTCGATGTCCTGCGAACATTTTAGATGACTTTGGAAATTTCTTTTCATTTCTTAGATTTTCTAACGCTCTTGTATAAGGAACTCCTTCATAAACAGTTGTAAAGTAGGCTACTTCAGCGATATTCATCAGTTGAGAAGTAAATTGTATTATTTCGTTTTTATTCATCTCTTGATCCCAGATTTCATATCTTTTTAGTTCTATATGGTACTAAGTTAGTACTATATAGTACTTATAAATTGTTCGATATAGTACCAATACCTTGGAGTCTCTCATCAATGGGAATTAGAGTTTTTTCCCTCCAATCAACAGATTTTTTCGTTTATTTGATACTACATAAGTTTATCTGCAAGTTTAAATAATTTATTCTAGTTATTCTTAGTAACTTGATATGCTTCGCTAGAAGTCGGAAAATCATCTGAGGTTGTATACCCGATCTTTTATATCTGGTTGACAAAGAGCTCTATATTCCACATAAGATCAATCTGACTACCTCCTGATATTCAATGTATCTTCCCATCATTTTTTTGAAAATAATTAGCCTTTAGTTTGATCTTAAGAAAATAATTATTTAGCATGGTTTACTTTTCTAGCAGCTTTTTGATTGGCTGTAGCTTTGAAAAGAAGGCTTCTTGCAATGATATATACTGGTAGAAAGAGTATAAAAATCACAAAGAGCCCTATATCAACACTCTGGCCCGCGTTATAATAGGAATAGCCTGGCCATATTGTTTTCATCTCCTCTTCATAAAAGCGAGTCATAAATTTCCTGCGAAAAGGAAGTATCCAGCCGATAAAGGCTGTGAGACTAATTACTAGAAGAATCAGTGGTAGGTTACTTATTAATTGAGTATAGAAGTTGCGAATGATCCACATACGATCGGTCAGAGGATTGTTAAACAGCATATCGAAACAAACAAATAGAATGATAGTGTATGTTAGATATAGTAGATATGTTGTAATAGCATAAATCCTCAATGAATTTAATATATTAGGTAGTTTTCTTTCTGAACTACCTTCCTTGTTTTCTATCAACCAATCCACCTATAATTTTATCCATTTCCTCTCGTGTGAATATTTATTAATTTTCTGAGTGAAAACTTTCTCAGAAGTACATTGTTAGCATTTCTTTTTCCCATGTTTAAACAAACTTATCAATCCACCTTTTGAGAGATATAAAGCGCACCTACAAAAAATGAGGAAAGGGGAAAGACTCCCTACATATACACAAATTACATGTGAATACATATATTCAGGAAAAAGTGTTTGTCAGAAATGGTAGAATTTCTGAATGAAGTGTTGAACTAGCTGCAATGATACTCGTTGAATTGAGTGAAAATGGCTTGTTTAAAAAGTCTGTGACCCTACCGTTTGCCTCTTGTACAATTACGATCCCAGCTGTTACATCCCACAATTTTACACCTGGCATGAAGAATGCATTAAAACGTCCTGCTGCGACAAAGCATAACGCTAACGCGGGTGAACCCACCTGTCTTACTGTATCATTCTTTATTTTGAGTTTAGGGAAGATTTTTGCTATGATCTGACGATTTTTAATATCTCTTGCGTTGCCATATGATAAAAATGCATTTTCAAAGGATGCATTTGATTCAACGTGTATTCTTTTTTCATTTAGAAAAGCTCCAGCACCTACTTTAGCATAGAAAAGTTCATCCTGTATAGGAAAATAGATTACACCAAGAAAAGGTTTTTGATCAACCAAAAGGCCTATTGAAACTCCAAAGAAAGGATTTTGAGCAGTATAATTCATAGTTCCATCCAATGGGTCAATTGCCCATAAGTACTTTGAAGGAAAACCCCCTTTTTCGGTTTCGAAGCTTTTCCCACTTTCTTCACTCAAAATTGAATGCTTAGGAAACTCTTTTGTCAATATTTTTCTTATCCTATTATCAGAGTGAAGATCAGCTTGAGTAACGATGCTTTGATCCAATTTATAAGCTTTTTCTACCTTTCCATACATATTAAGTAGTATCTCTCCTCCTGCCTTCGCAGCTACAATTGCAACTGATAAAAACTGATCATCTATAGCAATCATTGTATTCCATATGCTAGAAAAGGAATGTCTTAATGAATGAAGCGTTATTGACAAGCGAAACCCAATCCAATTTACTCGTTAACTGGAAAAAGAGATTAACTAATGAGATATATTTCCCACTAGAATCTCTAAAAAAACATTAACTCACCTGTTAAGAGAAAAATGGGGTTCGATCTTGTTCAATCTGCTAATTTTTATCATCCTGTCAAGAGTGAAAAAAGAAAGAAAAGTCCCGCGATTGTAAATGTTACCCCGAAGAGGAAGAGTAATATCACATGTTTCAGATTAACACCTGGTTCTAAGACTGCATTTCCCACATTCGCATCCTTAGTATGTATTCCTCCTATCATGAGCGTTGCTCTATTATTATCTCAGTTCGATTGGTATCTATCTTTACCTCAAACTATGACAGGAAACTCTTCATAGATACTCAACGTCTTTGGAGGATAGCATTTAAACTGAATAAAATGGTTCTAGAGGGCCAATCGGTGAGTATAATCCATCAGTCTTTGAGAGAAATGAGTTCTGTGATGCCTGCGATAACCAGTCCAATTCCAAGGAATCTGATTCTATCTTTGAGTAGATCGATTGTAACCGCTCTATCAAAGAAATTTATTACACCACCCCAGAGTCCCAACGCCAGAACTAGTAGAAACAGGATCGCAAGAGCTATTTTTTTGTGAAATATTACTAAATAACATGTTTTTTCACTCTATATTAAGAATTTTACAAGGATATGGTAGATGTCATATTCGACTTATTATTTCATCCCATTGGACTACTTCCATTAGGATTAGGGTGCTCTTTGAAATATTTTCTTGTTTAGTTAAAATATCCAAATATTTCACTATTATAAAGTGTTATTTAAGCTTTACACCAAAATTTATTTTTCAGATTTTATTTCTAGGTAGACTACTTAATTTGAAGAGGGAGGAAAATTTTTATATGTTTTTTTTACTTTAATGCTGTAATCACTTGGATGAAATCTACTGGAATATAGAAAATCATTCGATATGATAGAATTCAGAGCAATATCTTTGTTGTATAGTATTGAAAGGAGACAAATAGTTCATTTGAGGTTAAGGTTAACATTAATCACAATCTACCTCGTGTTATTTTTCGGAGGGCTTGTTCTCATGTTTGTTTCTGTTCAAACAACTGAGATAAACTATTCTCTACCCACTAAAGGCACAAAGACTTATCCAATGAACCTCAAGAAAGACTGGTATTATGATTTTGAAGTTATAACTTGGTCTGGGGATGAAACTATTAACATTTCAATTCTACGAGGAGAAGAAGTAATATTCTCTGCCCTTCTCGTGGGGGAGGAGCTAGAATATGAAATGGACCCTGATTCTCCTGCTTTCTATTATCCCGCTTTGGGAGAGGGATTCCAAGTTGAAGAATCAGGAAACTATACGTTAGTTACCCAAGTGATTGTTGAACCAACTCAAGGTCCTACCTATTTAAGATTGTATTGTAGAAATCAACGTGTTCTTGGATTTGATGCGGGAATTCTGGTTATCCCGTGGTTAATTACCGTGATTTGTGGATTTTTTGCCTTAGTAGGCTCATTTTTCTTTGGCCTCTACCAAACAATACGACAAAAACGAGAATGGCCCATGTTGTTCTCGTTTGAAACTAAGAAATCTTCAAGTCAAACGAAAATCGTTGTTAGTTCTCCTATAAACAAAAGTTATGTTCCAAGAATAGTTAGTCCTATAATTGTCATTGCCTTCTTTTTCTTCTTTATTACAGAGTTAATTTCAGCTTTTCAGCATAATTTTTCCTTTACATTAGGTTTAGGAGTCAGTACAGTTGGGATTATATTTACAACCTTGGTTTGTGTAATTCTTCTCTCTCGATTTGTGATAATCGTAAAGAATGATAAAATATACGTCGGAAGAGAGTTCTGGAAATTCAACCGTTTTAAAACTATTTCTAAGTATCAAATCACCAATATTCGATGGGATATGCTAGGTCATACGCCAGAATATTATCCCTTTCTTATTATAGAAACATCAATACAAAAATATCAATTTCAACCACTGGGGACATCTATCACTCAGTCACAACCCAGACCAGAGATGCAGCAATTTCTTGATTCCTTTCTTCAAGAACTTAATGATGTAATCATGAAATAAATTCGTTAGTTTAATAAAACCTGCTCTATCAAGGTGATGACCAACATTATAGTTATACTATCAAAAACGAAGGAGATATTCAAAAAATGACGGATAAAGGAGAAGTAAAATTTGTTAATTTACACCCAGAAACTGGATTCACCCATTGTACATATGTTAAGGCAGGGAATTTCATTTATACGAGTTATCATGGTGCAATAGTAGATGAAGAAGGGAAATTACTTACAGATATTGAATCCCAGACAGAATATACATTCAAAGAATTAAAAAAGTCTCTTGCTCATGCGGATGCATCTCTCGATGATGTTATCAAAACGACAGTTCTAATAAAGAACAAAGAAGATTTCAGAAAGATGGTTAGCATCTACAGGAACCAATTTAAAACTGATTTTCCCGTACGAACAACTTTCATTACTGATTTTTTAGATGATCGGATATTAATCCAAATTGATGTTGTTGCTTATGTTGGCAGCTAAGAAGGAGAAGTCTATTCATAAGATAAGCGAAGATATTATAAAGTGCTATGTAATGTATTATATCTATCTTTCATCCATTCCTAAGATTTAAAGGTGAAAACTAATGACTGATGGAATATCTGATAATCAACCTTATAATAAAAGCATTTTTATGACAACCCATAATTCCTATCGGTGGTCATTAATACGTCAGCTTGATTATGGAATCCGAGGCTTTGAGCTAGACATTCATGATAGTTGGACGCTATTTGAGAGAATAAAGAGATTTTTAACTCTTCTGAAACTTTTTCGTGGTAAAGGTAACTTTAAGGTCGGACATTGGACCCCTGGACATGAAGTAAATCATAAAGCTCCTGGCAATCCACGGAATAATAATTTTCAAGATTGGTTAGAAGTAATATATAACTGGTCAAAAAGCAAACCAAATCATGTACCTATCACTATTTTTTTGGATATAAAAAGGGATCTCCAAGGTAGAAATAATCGTCCTCACACAAGATACGGCCTTATTCGATTTAATGAGCAAATAGCCAACGCACTTGAATTGAGAAAACAGCCCAGAAGGCGGGAAAAGCTTTATACCAAGGAAGAATATCTAGAACAATACGGTGTGTCTGGAAGCACTTGGCCAACAATTGGTGAATTAAGAGGAAGGATTATTATAGTTCTTATGAGTTTTCATGTGTTTCCTGACATAATTGAAGAATTATTACCAATTGTAGATGATTATGGGATTTCTCTTATGCATACTCGTCAAACCTATCAAACAGGAGAGATTGAGGGGCAGCTCATCAAGCCATTATGTTTTGTTGCGTTTAATCAAGATGACCGTGAAAAAGAGAGTTATTATCCTTCATTAGAGCGAGAATCAATGTTTGTTACAGGTTATTATTCAGATGAGTTTCATTCTTTTTGGAACAAAGGAAAGATCATACGAACTGATTTCAATCCCAAATCGGATTGGCCGCCTTTTCCTTCTTATGTCAATTTTCCTGCCACAAATAATTGGGATGATCCTAATTATAAAAATGCAACAGATAATTGGGCAATCTGATTGATGTTGTTGTGTATATTTGGGGGATTCTTACATTATTTTCTCAATCCATCGGAAATGCTCCAAAAATGGCCAGATGAGTCGAATTTCTAATTATATCTACCATTGTTTTATGTTTTTCATGCGATTTGAATAATAGTTCCTTGATTTCTTTGTGCCTAGAATTAACTGTAGAGAGAGATTCTTTGTCTATAAAAAAGAATTGTTAATAGGGGATTTTTAATGTGCTAAAATAACTATCAAACTCATTCTCTGGGATTTTTTCTAGGGATCTTATTTGTTGATGCAATTATTCCCTTCATTGAATGGTTATCCGTCTTTTCGTATATAAGTTGGATTGGAGTACTGGCATTTTACATATTAAATTTGGGGGTTGACATCTATTGATTGATATTCCGTTAGGAATATTTGTCCATAATGAAGGGAACAGTATTAGATGTAACCAACAAAATTTAGTGTTATAAGATTTTTAAAGTGTTAATCCAGCCTTTTGCGAAGTTGGCAAATAAAAATAATTTTTCAATCATTGTTTGTCTCTTTGTTCCTGATAAGGTCTAAAGTCTTAAATATTATTGAAATCAAAAAAGATAAAGCAAAAACAAAAGAATCTTAGATCAATAACGAATAACAAATTTGATGAGGTGATGTAATGTGCCTATTATCCATGTCCATATTTGGAAAGGATTCTCTGAAGAGAGAATTAAGGAAATAATTGAAGGTATTACGAATGTCTTCGTAAAAATTGGAATTCCCTCTCATGCCGTTGAAGTCATTATTCACGAAATCCCTAAAGCTCATTGGGGTATTGAGGGAAAACCCGCAACTGAGTCTCGAAAAGATTCAAAACCACCAATCTAATTCAAAATGAATTAATAACGATAGAAAATAGGACTATCAATAGCGATTGAATGTGAATATAAATTCTAATTGTCTTGATGAGATATTAGGAGAGATAATGTCTTCGATCTTACCAGAAAAAGAGTATGATATTATAAAAATAATTGAGGGACTTGAAAAAACTTTTATTTGAGAATTAAAGGTGATTTCCCTTTATTAGAGGGAAAATCACCTAGTATTATATTCTATTTTAATGTAAAAGGTTAATTATCCTCATCATCCCAATCTTCGTCGTCTTCGTCTTCCCAGTCCTCTTCTTCCTCTTCTTCCTCTTCTTCATAGATTGGTTTCTTCTGAGGAACTTTCCTCTTTGGAGCTTTCTTCATATCTTTCACCTTTTTCTATTAGTTGTTTTACTAAGATTTTATCAAGTTATTTCTTTGTTTTCTTAGCTCGGGGTTTTTTAGTTTTTGGTTTCTTCTCTTTTTCTGTCATGCTTTTCACCTTTGTAGTCAAACTTATATTGACCATTGATTTATGGTCAAGGATATTCTTTTTCGGAATTGTATTTAAATTTTATGGTTTTAAACAAGCAGTGCAAATAAGTGCAACTTTAAGACTATAAAATAAATTAAATTAGTAACTTAAATGGAAAATAAACTTATTAAATTACTTTTCAAGAGAAAATAAGCTAATTCTTTCAAGTTCATGAAAGTGCGACATTGTGCGAAAAATACAAGAAATTAGATTTAACCATCTTTAGGAATTCAAACGGTGTTTTAATGGCATTTGTTGAAAAATAAAGGTTAATATCGATCTAGTAAAATGCTAGGCACAAAATTTCCTGCTTTTTGGTCAAACTCATATAATTGAACCCGGGCTACCGAGGCAAGTCTCATTCCAAGTAATACTATGAAAGCTACAGGAGCCCATAAGAATAGGTGAATCTTTATATAAGGGATTTTTGCTTTAAGCCGTGTAAGGTATGTGTAAATAGCATCAATTTTCTTCAACGCATCATTTTGATCAGTAATACTGTTTACTTGTGGTTCTGGTTTGATTGAAAAGTGAATTGTGAATTTTGTCTTTTCTTTATCTTTTTGAAGGTATTTTTCAACATATCGTATAATTGGGTCACTAACACTTATCATGACGTTTATTTCATCTTCATTTACAGGTTTTCTGTATTTAGTAGAAAGAGTCCAGTGATTAGAGGCATAAATATTCTCATTTATCTTTTCGTATTCCCAATATTGACCGTTCTGATAAATAAATAACTTTAGACTTTCAAAATAATTAACCGAATGGCCTAGAATGAAAGCAAGAGAAGTATGAGGCTTACATTCTTTTAATAGAAGGGTTGTGTCAAAATGAGTTTCATAGATATTTTCAATTGCTGTCGTTATTTCATCCTCAATGCTTAACCATTGATCCTCTGAAGGCATCCCTGTTTTGAAATAGTTAGAAAAATCTAAGCAATAATCAACGTTATTCTTATCCTTAGGAGCCGTTTTACTAAATATTGCTAATGAATAGTCGTGAGGAGGTTCACTAGATTGAGAATTTGAAATTAATCTCTCCATTATCTTAATTAAATCTTTATTAGAGGAAAATAATAATCTGGTGTCTTTCCCCAACCTCATTTTGTATATAAGATTGTCAGAATTATTGCTTAGGTGCCCTGTTAATTTCTTCCACACATCTATTGATAATTCAACTCCAACCTCCGTGAAAATTACATCGATTTCATTTTTACTTAAATCGGTGAAGTCATTTCTAGCTAAGAATAACAGTAAAATTAACTTATAATAATGTTTTAACGCAACTCCAGGGGTTTTTACATTATTAAATGCATTGAGAAATTCATCTGGGAATTGTTTTAGCTGTATAGGATTCTTTCGGTCAAGAATCATGTAGAAGGATCGCTTAAATCGTTTTGTATAAGTTTTAAAAGTATAAGCTAAGGTTAAGATTTCATTAGAGCGAGATTTGACTCTTTTAGAACTCACGAAGGCAGCCCCATAAGTTATCACTAATTTAACGGAGAAAAGATGAATGCTTGTTAATGTATTTCTTTTTTAATCTCATCTAGGATTGGTTGAGTATATTGATTCTAAAAGGTTATTTGAGATGAGATATATTCTTAATTATATATTTTTTTATAAGAAAACGATTAAATAACTAGTATTAGAAATTATCTTTTCCAGTTGTTTTGTTTCTTCAATAATCGCCATTTAAATCATTTTATTCTCATTTTAACCATTATTATAGGGATTTGGCTATCAAACACATATCCGAGTATTCAGAAATGGATTAGGTTAAAACAAGTTATTGGTCATTTTTCACCTGATAGGCATCTGAATCTTTCATTAAAAGGCTCAAAATGGCTGCTATTCCAAAGACAGCTGCAAATAGAATCATTTCTGGTATAATTAGGAATATTATCCCTCCTAACTGACCAAACATCATTAACACACCATTGGAGCTTTCTTCTGGTACAGGATGGGTTATTTCAGCTGCATACGTTAATCCAACGGGTAATGCCGGTACTAATATGAAACCAAAGATAAAAGCTAATATTACTGTTAATATAAAATCCTCAGAACCAGTAAACCCTAGGAGAAGTACTAAAGGTGTACTTACAATCAAAGCAACATTCAAAAAGATTTTACGCTTACCGAATTTATCTGATAGAGAAGAAAGGATAACTGCACCAAAAATTCCACCCAATATGATCAATCCCCCAATTATCCCAGTATCAGGAGAGAACCTAATGAAAATATCATCAATAGCACTCAATAAAGCGTTGAATATTCCTAAACCAGCAAAAAATAGAAAGATGAGTAAGTTGAAATCTCTATTTTTGAATAAATTCTTCATTCCTTTAGTTTGGAACGTTTTTTCCCGAAAATATGGATTGGGTGGTTGTGAGGGTTTATCTTTCACAAATAACAGATATAGTATCATTGAAATCAAGGCCAACAATCCATAGACGAGTAATACAAATTCTATACCATTTAACGCATAAAGGGGGTAAGTAGCAATCATCGTAATTATTATCCCGATAAATAATGCCATAGTTCCTAAACCAGTCGCAGTAGCCTTCTCTTCCTCGGGGAACCAGTTGACAGCAACTTTTGTAAATGAATTCAAAACGAAAGGTTGACCAATAGCTACCATTATCTGGCAAAATAAAAGAAAGAGAAAATTAGTCCCTGTAAATGCTCTTAGAAAGCCAAAAATACCTGTGAGTATGACACCTATCCCAGTTCCCCATTTTAAACCGTATTTATCTATTAACCAACAAGCAGGGAAATTCACTGGAATATAGAGAATCATAAAGCTAGCAGCTAGTAACAAAATAGCGTCACTAGTTACATTATAATAACTAGTTACTTCATTCATTATTGGTGCGAAGGTTATCCAGATAATTTGGGTAAGAATCCCAACAAACATAAAAAGTACTAACACAATCCACCTGTAAGGAAAAATCTCAAAAGAATTTGATTCAGTTTTCTCCACCATTAACCCTTCTTTATTCATTTAATTAATAAGTGATGTATTTTACTAATCAAAACGGACTTTAAAAATCAATATTATGTACATATTTGTATTTTATATGCCTTGAAATAACATTAACAAAGATTTTGTCCCCTGAGTCTCTGGTCTTAATGGAATTATTCTAGAAAACGTTTCTTAGAGATAGAGATTATTCTCGTCCCCAGAGGCCTTTTCCAATGAGGACTATGATAGCTCCAACAATGAATACCACTCCTGCTAACACAATTCCAGTGAATTGAGTTATTTCAAATCCTAAAAAAGTATCAGATGTATTTTCTAACATACCGAGACCAACAAGCAAAATAAAGGGACTTATTAAAGTGATACAAGCACCTAATATGATTATAAGACCCCCTACTATTTTTAATAAATTCAATTCCTCACCTTAACGCCAAAGAATGAGTTTTCGGATTTATCATTTTAAGCCAAAGGACTTCTAAATTGAATTAACTAGGGACAAAAAATATCTGATATTCAGCTTTGAAAGGAATATTATTGAGATAAATCAAGTAATCAACAAAGAACCTAGAGAGAGCTTTGTTAAATGAACTTTCATTTATGATTAAATACAATTCATCTTTATTTGAATAACGTTCAAAGAACTTCACCGCAACTTTGTAGGGGGAAAGATTCAGAGTGGCTTCAAGATTTGGAGGCAAGCCAAGATACTGCATGATTGGAGTAAGATCTTTTTCTTGAGAAAATAACACAAATTGTACAGCTATATTGGCTGCAAAATTCATTAGGGGCCTTCTACCTGGTGTTGGATTGAAGAATAGGTTGATATTATTTGCCGAAGGATTATTACGTAGAAAAGAGAGAAAATCCAGAACCTCTGGTATCTGTGTAAAGTTATTGAAATCAAATTGAGATTCAATTGATGAATTCCACCAGAATAAGAAAGTTTTTGAATCTAGATTATTAGCTAAAAACCAATTCCAATCCTTCTTGAAGAGATGTCTGAGCGAGAGGTAAGTATCTCCTACCAATTCAAAAAACTCTTCTAAAACCTCATCACTACCAAAATGACGTAAAAGTGCTGGAGGATATACAAAAGAAGGATACAGTTCATTATATGATTTTTTGACTATTCCGTTGACTGATGACCATGTGTATTTTAATATTTCATCAGTTGGATGTATATAATCGTATAATCTTGTTGCCTTATTAACATAACAAGAATCAAAGAATTGGTTAAGTTTGGCTTCATCTGCCCTTTTTAATGTGGTTCGGATAGTTTTGGGGGTAACTTCTATGTTTCCGAGAAAGATATTCCAAGCATTCATAAAGTCATCAGGGTTCAAAGACTGGGGATATCTGAATATACGTTCCTCTAAGGAGTAAAATTTTCTCCCATTTTGTCTAAACTCTTCCCTGACCAGTTTTTTTGCTTGAGTAAAAAATCTGATGATTTGATTAGTCCTTAGAGGAGCCTTAGTTGCTGCAAGATTGTTATCATCCAGAGAAACAACATCATTTGAACCTTCGAGAAAACCCGCTTTTCTGATGTGTTTCAATTCATCAGTAGAGAGAGTCATAAGATGTAGGACGTACCATGATATTTTCTCGTATTCCTCCCTCTCTTCGTTAATTTCAATTATGCGATCTGCGAGGTTCATCAGATATTCATTACTGTCAGTGTTAATTTCAGAACATATAAAAAACAGTTGATTCAACCGATACTTCCTAAGAAAGTTGATTTCATCTTCGATTACGTCTAAATCTCTGTGTTGTACCTTTCTCCCCTCAACTAAAGGTTCTGAGCAAAATGAACATTTCATTGCGCAACCCCGAACCGCTTCTATGGGAACAGAGCTAAGTTCTCCATTGTCCCCTGGAAACCTAGAATAGAAAACCAGTCGGTCTGCAATGATTTCATCCGTATACTCACGACGGGGTGCTGGGGGAAAAAACTGGCGTGGCCCTGTTTGGAGAGCCCCTGAATGATAATAGACTAGATTGGCAATCTGATCTAAATCTTGTCTATCTAATATGTCTTCAAAATGTTTAAAAAAGGCGTCAGGCCCTCCAATGACACCATAATCGGGTTGGAGGTATTTCATTATCCTTTCTGGCATAACCAAACATAATTTTGAAAAAGCATATCCTCCAATGACAATAGGAATATTAGTTAGTTTCCGAAGAATTTGAATTAGAAGTTTTGTAGCGTCGATTGGATAATAATTTAGTGGTTCAGGTGGTTGAAAAACATTCTGTTGGTGGTAATTAGTATTCTTAGACCGCTTACGATAATCATTTGAATCACAGGTGTCTGTGTTTCTCAATGTAATTAATATCATATCGAAGAGTTTTTTTTTAAGCAACTTCTGTAGATTGGCCTCCCATTGGTCTTCTGAAATCCCATACATATCGTTACGGACAGTATGAATGCCAAATCTGTCTGCAATCTCTGAAACTTGAACGAACGCGTAAGGATACATCAACGCAGTCTTAAGGTTACTTGCATTGAGTAAAAGTATGGTTTTTTGCGGTTCCATAATAATTTTACCTCAATATAAGTTATTTTGGTTCAAAGTACTAAGGCCTCTTGATAAATATGTTTCTCAATGCAATAGTAAAGATTGTAATGTCTTCCATCATTCCAACAATGTGACGGGAATACAATTCACTCCCTCCGCCAGAAGCAACGACTAATATTAGGCTTTTTTCTTCAAAGAACAGACTTGTTATATTATGTTGATACCAAGCAACCCAAGTCTTTCTTTTAGCAGTTCGATTGTAGCAGCTCTGTCAAAAAAGTTAGTGACACCCCCCCAGATACCCATCCCTAAAACTATTAGAAACAGGAGTGCAAGTGCTATTTTTTTTCGTGAAACATTCCTAAATGACATGTTTTTTCACCTTTTATTCTAATTTTTCTAAGAATATAGTAGTTTGATATTCGACTTAGATAGCTTTTACAATGTAGGTTCTTGATTGAGAAATTTCAACTTAAGAATTAAAATTCATTTAACCAAGATAGAATTACTTCAGGGTGACCTTCAAACTCGCTTTTGTCGGGGAATGGTTTGCCAAACAGTCTGAAACTTCAGAGAAAGCGAATGTAAATATATTAAAACTATGTCGAAACTCATCTATGAAGTAGCTGAACGGTACTTCCAATCCTGCATCAAAGTACAACTCTATGAAGAAGTTCAACATATGACCTAGATTATATCAAAGGGACCTTCAAACCCGCTTTTGTCGGGGAATGGTTTGCCAAACAATCTGAAATTTCAGAGAAAACAAATGTAAATGTATTAAAACTATGGAGCTTTTTCGAACTATGAACACCAAAGCAATGTTTTACATTTTCAATCATTATCGATGGAACATTCACTTTTATACAAGTTTCGGGTGTTACGGGTATTTCGTAAGCTTTAAATAGTGCATGTGGTACGTATATTACATGAGTTTCTTATAAAGAAAAAACTCACGAAATAAGTAATAAAGTGAATTAGACTTGACAGAAAAGAATTAGATATTTTAGCATGATTATAAATGAATTCGTATATAAAAAAAAGGAAAGGTCGTTTTATTCTAAATAGGAATAAGAATCCTGAATTACTAGAAAAGAGAATGGTATTAATCCAACCTTTTACGAAGTTGTCAAAGAAAAACCTTTAATTGAAAATGAGAAGAAAAAGTGAGTTGATAATGAGTAATAGGAGAAAAAAGCTGGTTTTAATTTCTGTTTTTTTGGTATGTATGCTAATATTATACAGTCTTAGTTCAATGGAAGATGTAAAAGATACAAAAGTATTTATTTCGGACAGTACAGAGAATTCTAGTTCAAGTTCAGGCGATCATAGTGATACTGAATCGTCAGATGGGGGATTTCAAAATATTACGGAGAAAAATCCGTTTTTTGTGGGAGAACATACAATATCTTCCGAGATAATGGATGATTCGGATGATGATATGTGGAACTTTATATCAGGAGGATTATATTTTAACACGTGGAATTATCGAAAAAAAATAACACTTGATTCTGATGATATTAGTGGTTCTGGCAGTCACACAAATTTTACTATTCTTATAAATACTATTGATTCCGATTTAGCTGATTATGCACAGGATGATGGAGATGACATTGCGTTTTATCAGGGTACAACGCAGTTAGATCATGAAATTGAATTCTATAATGGTACAAATGGAGAATTAACTGCATGGGTTCGGATACCATCTTTATCCACAAGTAGTGATACTACAATTTTGATGTATTATGGGAATAATACTATTTCTAGTCAACAAGATTTGGAAAATGTTTGGGATAATGAGTACCATGCGGTATGGCATTTAAATGAATACAATTTTGATGATTCCACAACAAATCATCATAATGGAACGAATTATGGTGCCCTGAATGCGGATGGACACATCGCAGGAGGAAAGTATGTCGATGGAAGTGATAAGTTCATTGAACTTCCTGATCATGATGACTTTTCATTTGGAAATGGAATAAAGGATTTTCCTTTTACCTTAAGTGTATGGTATAAACCAAGTGAGATAAACCGTGAGCAGATTATTTTTTCTAAAACTTTTTCAAATCGTGAATATTTCACTACCCTTTCGTCTAATGGCAGATTATATCTTGTATGTTATGGTCATGATTCTCCTTCTTCATATATACGTGTTTATAGCTCTGATTCTTTGGAAGTGGGAAATTGGTACTTAATTCATTGGGTATACAACGGTGATTCAACAGAGGAAGGTCTTAGTGTATTTCTAAATGGTCAAGATAATTCCAGTTTTAGGCGGATGAGTGGAAGTTATATTGCCATGAAAAATACGGCTGAAGAGCTTCGATTAGCTGGGGTAACGGGTGGGCCAAAGAATGACATGCATGGTACTTTAGATGAGATGAGAGTTATTGGTACAGATCGGACATCGGATTGGATTTTGACAGAATGGAATAATCAAAATGATCCCTCTACATTTATGGATTTTGGAAATCAGGAGGAAGCGGGAGCTTATACACATTATACTACGTCAGATGAAGTACGAGTAGGGGATCTTTCAGCTATAGCAACGAATTTTGGGCAGATGCGGTTTCAGATTAATCTAAATCAGGGAGTTACTATATTATCAGCTACTTTAACACTATGGGAAATTGTGGATGGTACAACTGGTAATACGATAGTAGAGCGTATTGACGAAACCAATGTTGGTTCTTTAGAGGCAGATACCGTAATGCCTGTAGTGACTTCTCAAAATTCTGTTGATTATGAATGGGACAAAACTGGAAATGAGTGGAGGGTTGTTGATATTACTGCAATGATGCAAGATCAGGTAAATCTTGCTGGGTGGCAGTCAGAATATTATTTTGGAGTTCGGTTTATAATGGTTTCAGAAATAACTGCTAGTAATAGTTTTGAAGATTATTCACATCCAGATTCTCATCATGCGTATGTAAATATTAGTTATCAGGAGGAGTTATCTAGGAATCTTGTCGTTCCAATTGCAGCTGGGATGGATGATGATTATTGGCAATACAAGTCTGGATGGACTCATCATACGGAAGAAACTATTGGAAGATTGTGTTACGATGACAAACGTGGGCGAGCGTATTCAAATTTTCGTTGGAGTCTTGCTATTCCACAATATTCAACAATACAATATGCCACAGTGACTGTTTGGGAAATTCAAGAGTTTATTGAATATGATGCTACTATCCGAAGAATCAATGAGAGTAATGTTGGGCCTCTTGAGAGGGATTCAGTAATTCCAGAGGTTGTAGATACTAATATAGCTCATCATACATTCAATAAGAATGCGGGGGAATGGATTACAACAGATATTACCGATATGCTTCAAGATCAGGTCAATTTAGCCGATTGGTCGTCAGGTAATTATTTTGGAGTGCAATTTTCGTTAGATCGGTATCTATCTTATTCTCTTGCTACTGACAATCAATTGGAGGCGTATGAACATGTGAATTCTCATCATGCGTTTGTGAATGTGACTTATATTGAGAAAGTATCATGGTTAAAGGGGTGGGATTATCGAAAATTGTTATTTATACCTCGTGATGTTTCAACAGGTCAAAATTATGTTATTCCTCTTGATGTCTACTATGGAGATTATTTTCAGTCATCTTTAGATCATGGAATTCGCGTTTTTACTGATGGAAAGTGTCAAGTGGATTTTGATGATATTCGTTTTACTGATGATCAGGGTAAGACATTGCCTAATTATTGGCTTGAAAGGACGTATGAGGAAGATAGTTCTTATCGCTATTTTACTAACAGTTCTGTTTTTCATGGACATTATCCTTATAATTATCCAGCAGCTTACTATTATAATAATCGAACATATCTTGTATTTCAGGGAGACTTGGATCAATCAAGTAATCAACATTATATGAATATACATATTACTTATTATGACCATGAAAATGACACATGGGGAGATGTGGTTTATATTAGTGAAAATGTTCTTGGTTATACTGATGGTCATGGGTCTCCTGCTGTTTATGTAACTAATGATGGGTATATTCATGTGTTTGCTGGTTCCCACAATGACTACTTTCAACACTATGTTTCTCAAACACCTGAATCTATTCAAAGTTGGACTCATGTGAATGAGGGGAATATGACAGGCGTATGGGGAACATCAGACGATGGGAGTCCTGATCAAACATATGCACATCTTTTTTACGATTCTACTAATGATGTGGTCCATTTACATTATCGTGAAATTTATGGAGGTGTAGGATTGGTGATAGCTTATTGCAATTCCACCGATGGAGGATATACGTGGAGTAATAGCCAAACAATTATTGATTTGAACCTAAACGGTGGTGCAAATGCAGAAAGACCTTACCAAGAACAGGGTGAATTAGATCCTAATAATCCAGAGATTCTTCATCTTGTATGGAAACGGTATAATATCACACGATCTGTTCAATATGAAAGTATTTTTTATGCTTATTTAAATGTAACATCAGGACATCTGTTTAATGCTTCTGATTACGATATGGGAACGATGATTAATAATACTGAGCAGTATTCATGCTGGGTGTATGATTCTGAAACAGATCCATGTGCTTCTGAAACAGTGCATGTAGATAGTAATTCAAATCCGTATATTATGTGGGGGATAATAGATGGAAGACAAGAGAAGGTTATGTTTCGTTATTGGAATGAGACTTCTTCATCTTGGTCGGCTGTAGAGGAAGTGAATCAGGGATTTTATAGAAATAGTCCTACTATTGATTTTGTTGTTCATGATTCTACTAATATTACAGCATATATTGGAGCTCCAACTAGAGATTTTGCTCAGTATTCTTGGAATGGTAAAATATGGACCTTAGAAGAAACGATTTTTGATTATGTGTCTGGAAAAGGGTGGCATTATGGCCTTATTCCTCGTGGTGGATATGATCAGGAACTTATAATTTATAATACAGAGTGGCATATTGCAGGATCAGACTTTGATTTTGTGAAACTGTATGCATGGGGATCAAAAGGATTCCTTAATGGCACTATTGGGAAACATGCTCGGTTCTGGGTGGAGCTGGATGGTGATTTATCTACATCTAATCAAGTAATTTATCTTTATTATGGCAATTCGACTGCAACATCATTATCTTCTTCATTAGATGTAAATAATGCAGTAGAGATATTGTATGGTTCAGAAGAGAATGTTTTTTTGGTTGATGATTTTCATTTACAATGGGAACATCAAGCAGTTGGTATACCTCAAGATGAACCAGTTTATAGTATAACGATTAATGGGGTGGTTTCTGCTGGAGAAAATGTTTCGATTGAATTATGGGATGGATCATGGTTAAATTCTAATATATCCATTGATAATGATTCTTTGCAGGGAGAAATGATTTTTCTTATGGTTAAGCACAATTTTCAAAAAAAGAAGGAAGAGATGTGAGAACATCGTTATTATTCTTTTCTCTTCCTAAAGGAAATTAAGACTATTACATCAAGTAAGATACTTTTATTCATTGAATAAACGACGAATAGCGAATATGTTCTTATCCAAATATATAAAAGTGGGAATAAGTATCAGAAGCAGCAGAATAACAGTGTCTTCTGGAACTAATTTCATTCCTATAAACAGCAGAGCTAATGTCTTTCTAAAAAGTTAGAGAGAACGGGGATTGGCTTAACACAGCTTAAAATATATAGTACATGATTTTAAGCAGTTGTTATTTATAGAATTCATTCAATTTGTGTTTTGAAGAGGGTTAAAATGAGAAAAAATAGTTTTCAGTTAGTTTTATTCATAATAATAACTATCTTTTCTTCTGTTAGTGTTTTAGGCTCACCTTTTCAAGGATATAAATACTACTTTGATATAACGTGCAATGCTAAAGGAGAGGGTCATTATGGTGAACGTTGGGATATAACCTTAACTGTTGAATGCCGCTGCATTGAATCTTCCTATTATTACGAAGACATCAAGATTTACATTGAACTTTATGAGACCTACCAAGGAATTGAGGAATTGACTAAGACAGTAGACTTTTTCTTTGGTGATATGCAGCCAGAGGACTCAAAAACGCTCTCCCAAACGACTAAAACAAAATATACAATTGACTCTAAAACCGAACGGGACAATATTAGGATTGAAATATCTGATAACGTTACTTTCACAAAAAAACCTATTGATAATCCAGTTTTCCCTTGGTATGCTTTAGTGGTGATTATTGTTGTCCTCGGAGGAGCTGGCATAATTGGATTTCTATACTTCCGTTACCGAAAACAAACCGAGTCCATTTATACAATTGGAATCTCCCCTAAAACACAATTTGTTTCCTCTCACAAAGCGGTTCCTCCGACTGTAACTAATGGTAGTTCTATTCTCCCTCGTACGGATACAATTGTGTGTTCAAAATGTGGAGCGATTGTACAAGGGGCACAAAAGTTCTGTTCTCACTGTGGAGCTGAGATTAAAGAATGAATTCTCTCTTCAAATATGTATTAAATTAGATCATGTATATATAGGAATCTAAAAGTTATTTTTAAATTAAGATTTTAGCAGCCAATCCTGCTTGGGGAAGAATCCCTATTTTTCGATTTTATTGTATTTTTCCTATTTTGATCGGAAGTGTACCCAAATCTCTGTCTTGTCAAGGAAGGGATAGGCAGCGAATAACTTCTGATCACCATATCGAAATTTTGATGTTTATTCTATAATAATAACCACCATGAAGGGACGGGTTCCTTTTTGACATTAAATTAGTTAAGTAAAAATATCCAGTATAGTACTAAGTAAAGGAACTTTAAATCGTTAGTAGATTTTTCTTATATACTTAAATATATAAAGAGGAGGAGGTATAAAAGTAATTACTATGAATGTAGGGCTTATGGAGCGATTTCCTCCAAATCTAAGATTTCTGTATCCTTGGCGACCTTATCAGAAGCGCATTTTAGAGGAGTTGAAAGAATATTTAGATGATTCTCGGCTACATATTGTGGCAGCCCCAGGATCAGGTAAGACAATATTAGGTTTAGAAGTCATTTTAAGGCTCAACAGACCTACTATTATTTTTGCACCTACTATCGCAATTAAAAATCAATGGGTCGACCGATTTGTTACCAATTTTATTCCCAATCAACAGAGACCGTCTTGGATATCTGATATAATTAAAGAACCCAAATTTTTAACCGTCTCCACATATCAAGGTCTCTATAGCGCCATGTGTGGCCTTGATGAAGATATTGAAGAACCAGAGGAGGAAATAGAGGAGAAAAATTCTCAAAAGCGATCAACCCAGAAAATTAATGTAATAAATCTCTTAAAAAATCAAAACGTCGGAACTATAGTCGTCGATGAAGCCCATCATTTACGACGAAGCTGGTGGATGAACCTATGGAAAATAATTCAGGAGTTAGCCCCTAGCACCATTGTTGCGCTGACTGCAACACCTCCGTATGATGTTCTACCTACAGAATGGGAACGTTATACGCAATTATGCGGTCCAGTTGACACAGAAGTCAGTGTTCCTGAGCTTGTGAAAGAAAGGAATCTCTGTTATCATCAAGATTATGTTTTATTTTCCACGCCAACTGATGATGAATCAACAGAAATATTGCGCTTTAGAAACAGAGTTTGGGATCTTATTGAAGGTATTAAGCACTATGATTCACTTAAGGATTTTTTACTCACCCACCCATGGATTGAAGACCCAACTATTCATATAGAATCTATCCTAGAAGAACCAGCCTTTTTTTCCAGTATGCTTGTATATCTTAATTGTCTTGGGGTGGTACTTCCGAGGAAAACTTTGCAAATTATAAATTCAGATCCAAAAGATTTACCTAAAATCTCGTTTGCGTGGTTGGAGATTTTATTCACAGGTCTGATATTTAATTCCTATTCGTCCTTAGATGATCTTCCCCCATTCTTAATTAAAATTCACGATCAATTGAAAACTTTGGGGGCGATTGAACGAAGAAAAGTAGACTTAGAGGGTGCTGAAGAGATAGAACGCATTTTGAAACAAAGTCTATCGAAATTGAGGTCTATAGTTGAAATCGTGGATTTAGAATCAACCCATCTCAGGGATTCGTTACGACAAGTCATTTTAACAGATTATATTCGAAAAGAATATTTACCCAAGAATCCCCAGGATGAGGTAGTGATTAACAAGATAGGGGTAATTCCTATCTTTGAAGAAATACGACATTTCCTAAAATCAGATTTAAGAGGAATGAATGAACCAAAATTGGGAGTGTTGACTGGATCAATTATAATCATTCCCCAAATAAGTCAATTTTTATTTAACCAAATCATTGAGGATGAGAAAATCCCTTTGGATCGAATAACAATTACAGAATTGAAGCATGATCCCAATTATCTTCGAATAAGGTTTAAGGCTGCAGATAAAAAGAAACGTGTTGAAGTGATCACCCGATTATTCACAGAAGGCGGGTTGAATGTCTTAGTGGGAACTACTTCGCTCCTGGGAGAGGGGTGGGATGCACCTTCAATCAACTCTCTTGTACTAGCTTCTTTTGTTGGTTCTTACATGCTTAGTAATCAAATGCGTGGTAGAGCCATTAGAATTGATCCTACCAAGCCAATGAAGACTGCTAATATTTGGCATCTAGTGTGTTTAGATTTACCTTCGTTGAAAGCTAGACTTAGTTTCCTTCCTGATCAAAATGCCATTGGAGGTGATTTTCACATGTTAAAACGACGATTCAAGGGTTTTCTTGGGGTTGCTTTTGATAAACCTATCATTACAAATGGACTTGAACGTCTGAATATTAAAAAACCTCCAATAACCTCCACGGAATTAAAAAATTATAACCAATTGACCAAGACTATGGCTATTAATCGAAGCAAGATGGTAGAAGACTGGGAAAAAGCTTTACAATCAAATAAAGGCTATAAGCTTGTGCATGGGGTCAGAACACACCCCGCGAGTCTACCCCGTTTTTATGTTTTTACAAATACTATAGCTGCTATTGTTTGGCAGGGAATGATGACCTCTTTATTCTTTCTTGCACTCTACCTTCGGGGATTGAGTAATGTACGATTCTATGGAGAGTTAGATTTTCTTTTACTCCTCCTTCTATTAGGCTTTTTTATCGGTTTTTTGATCTTTTTACCTTATTTTTTCAAAGCTACATGGCTTTTTTTAAAACATGGTCCTTTGAAAGGTAGTATGAAGCAGGTTGCGACTGCATTATTATTATCCCTGTGCAAGACTGGGAAAATCAAAACATCCTTTAAAGAAATCATCATTAAAACCGAAAAAGATGAGACATACTTGGGGGCAGTTAGATGTTACATTCAAAATTGTACCAAAAGAGAGGAGTCGGTTTTTCTTGATGCGCTTGAGGAACTCCTAAGTCCGATTGAGAATCCCCGTTATCTCTTGAAACGAAAGTCCATCTGGGCTAGAATTTTCAGGCGACAGGATTATTTAGGCCTTCCCACTATCTTAGCAACAAATAAGGAATATGCCCAAGAATTTAGCAAAAATTGGGCTAAATATGTCGGGAATATGGAGATTATTTATACACGAACCCTGGAAGGCCGCCAAATTCTTCTACAAGCTCGTACGAAGAGCTTATCTGCAAGGTTTGTAGAAAAAGCGGATCGAATTAGTTCATGGCAATAGTCTATAACTTGGAATGTATCTGTTTTTCAGTTCTTACTAGTTTAATGGTTAGGTCCTTTAGTATTAATCGATTATAGGTTGGGAATGAGTTTAATTTATCTCTGGAGACGAATCGCAATAAAAAACCTGTGTGTGCTCTTTTTAAATAAGGAGTTCTTGCTATAAATGTCATAAATTCTTATGTCTGCTTCTCAAAAAGTTATAAAATTGTCCAATTCCAAAGAGTAGTAAAGTTTTTTAATAATAGCAGGGGAGTAATAGATTAGTTTTTTTCTCTTTGAGGTGTAAAAATGACAACTGAGACTGAAGAAAAACCAAAAAATCTTTTGCAAGAGTTTAAAGAGTTTCTCAAGAATTATAAAGTTTTGGGATTAGCTGTTGCTTTTATTATGGGCATCTATTTAGGCGCTCTCGTTCAAGCACTAGTTAATGATCTCATCATGCCCATTTTTGAGCTCTTTCCTGGTGCAACAGATATCCCTTGGAATCAAATAACTTATTCAATTGGTAATGCTGACTTTCTAATCGGCCATTTCCTCGGAGAATTGGTCACATTCATTATAATAGCGTTTGTTATATTTCTTATCGTGAAAATAGCTTCAAAATACGAAATTGATTAATCACCTGTGATTCAATGATACGTTTGATTTATTGATAATCTTAATCACGCCTTTTCCGACATTAGCAAATTAGGTAATAATTATGTAATTTTATCTAAAGGTCTATCTTGGAGAAGATCAAAGGCCAGACAAAAGCCCCAACTAAGGCGATAAGACAATAGAGAAGAGCTGCCGTTAAAACATCTTCAGAACTTAAGAATAAAGATGTACCATAATAGACAACTAGGACTAAGATTAAGCCTATACTTATACGTAAAAAGATTTTCCATGTCTCTTTTTCTGGAGTTTTAACTGTGAAGTTTACAAATTTCTTTTCAAGGGCTAAACCAATTCCTATGCCAATAACAATTCCTACACTGCCACCAAAATTATCAGTGGGGACAGGGAGCATTAATTCAGTAAGAACCATAGCGATTCCTCCTAAAATCACAAGGCCTATGTATAGATGATAGGTATTATACTTGGAGAGATAATCACTAATAGGATTTTCAAAGCGCCAAACCAATATGATAATCACTATTCCAATTCCCCAGCCAAGTAACACATCTCCTAGCCAATGTACTCCTAAATAAATACGTGAAATCCCAACAAGGATGATCAAAGTTGTTCCAATAATAAACATCCACCATCTGTTAATTTTTAGAGTAAGCCAGCCATAGAACGTGGTTGCACTTTGGGCATGTCCACTAGGTAGGCTATAGTTCGCTGCACTAGTTAACCACTGACTGGGAGCTGGTCGAGGATATTTTAAAATGGCTTTGACCCAATAATTTAATATAGAAGAACCGATATAAACAAAAGTGGTTACCATACCTAATCTTTTATCGATCCCCCAAAAAATGATTAAAATTATTGCTAGATAAATAGCGCTCGATCCAAGTTCTGTAATCAGTTTGAAAGCGTCAACTGCCCATGGAAACAGATCTCTCAGTAGTTCTGTCCAAATTATATCAAATAATACCATTGAAGTTTCCTACTTCTCTCTACTTTTGCTATTTATTTATGCATTTTTGCTATTTATTTTTGGTATCCATTCAAAGATTCTTACATAATTTGGCCTTTTAGATTGGAATGTCTTGAAAAACTTTCTTACTTATATATCCTCCCGTCATATTGGAATATCCGATTTAATTTTTGATATCAACTGATAAATTAGTCGTAAAGCTATTGCCTAGTCAGCTTTCTTGTAGTTACACCCCAAGAATACCCAATACTACTAATTACTATTCCAATCATCCATTAACCAATCCATGATTCCATGTTGAACGAAATTTGCAGGAAAGAGTAACTATAAAAGATACTTCTGTAAATTTCATACACAACTTTGTATGTTTGTAAAATACCCAGTGTGAGAAATAATGAGCAGATATATACCATATATTAAGTATTTTCTCACACCATCTCACAAAATTACTATTGATTCAATTCCAGATGGTTCAGTGATTGATATCGGAGGAGGTGGGGAAGGAATTATTGCCCAAATAGGAAATGAAAGAATTACTGCTATAGACAAGAATCAGCACGAAATTGATGAGGCAAAACCTAATGCTCCAACTGCAAACTGGATTCTGGCTGATGCAACTGATCTTTCTTATTCTGATGGTCATTTTGACAATGCTACAACATTTTTCAGTGGAATGTATATGTCTATGGAGACCTTTGGAAAAATATGTGAAGAGGTGTATCGTGTTTTAAAGAATAACGGAGAATTTTGGATTTGGGATGCAAAAATATCTAATGACAAAGATTTATTTCTTATAAAACTAGAAATCATCCTACCTAATGGTAAAAAAATTAAAACAGGCTATGGTTCAAGAGGAAAGAATCGTAGTTTAGCAGAAATAAAAAAAACACTCGTTGAAACCAATTTTCACATTGAGATTACAGAAAATCATGAAAAATGGTTCTTCATAAAAGCAATCAAAAAAATCTAATTTATTATTGTTTTCTTTACCAATTGTTTGTGTTAATCCAGCCTTTTGTGAACTTGGGATGTCTAGCAACAATATAGGGCAGATTGTGCGATGCTATTTCTTCATTACTTAAGATGATCAGATTTAGAAATTATTTCTCTGGTTCCCTTGATATGATGACCTTGGAATAGTGATGCTAGAAGTTGCATGACACCACTAATCCGATAATCATTGCGTTTTATAGGCATCAATTACTTCCCAATCAACTGAAGGATATAGCAAAGTATAAAGAATCATATTATCAAAGGAAAAAACTTAGTGTTTCCAAAGTTCAGACCCTTTGGGGAAACGTGCTATTGTCTTCTCACAACAAAATTGAAAATTCCTCTGTAGAACCGATCATTTAATTTAGAATTCAGATTTAAATACGTTTTTGTTAAGATAGTCCAAAAATAAGGTAAGAGAAATATACATCATAGGGAAAATTGTTCTCACACCTCCTTCTCCACATAAGGAAATTTTGTTCAGTAGTTCTATTATTCAGCAAATCTTTATCATTGTCAATAATAAAAATTTGAATATATTTTTAATCCTAGTTCTTCGAATGCTTGATTAACATTTTCACCTGTTTTTGCTGAAGTTTCGAAAAAAGGTATTGTATTATCAATGCAATTATAAGATTGATTTGTTAACTGGTTTTTAATGAACTTTTTTGCCTCTTCTCTTGTAACCTGATTTGTACTTCCATCCTTTAAATCCGATTTATTGCCAAGTACAATTATTGCCATTTTTGTACAACCAGAATTCTGGTTGAGTTCATCCACCCATCTTTCTAAATTGTATAATGTTTTTGGTCTAGTAATATCAAATATAAGTAGGGAACCTACAGCTTGCTTAAAATAAAGGGGCCTAATTTGATTAAATGCTGGTTGACCGGCTAGATCCCAGATTTGAAAACGAATCTCTTTAGATTCTGAACTACTTTTTATCATAACCTTTCTTGATACAAAATCTGAACCAAGAGTTGGCAAGTAATCACTCTGAAAGCCTCGGCCTAAATATCTATTACGTAACGACGTTTTTCCTACCTCCCCATCGCCACATAAGCAGATTTTTGCAATTATTGCCACGAATTAACAAACACCCATTATTTTAGATCTTAAATTAACGGTATAAATGATCGTTGGATCTCCAATTATAAAATAATATTTTTTTATATTATTAGTTGTATTAGTCTTTATTGACGAATTATTTTGTCAAAAAAGAAGTTAAATTATAAATTTACTGATTCTTATGATTAGTGCAAACTCACTTCAAGCTGTTAATGTTAGGATGAGCCTATTGTGAATCAAGTATCTCTAACAGAATATAAGATTTTCAAGAGAATACTTAAAGAATCTAAAGATGCGATTTATGTTCAGGATTTGGACACAAGAGTATTAGTTTGGGCTAATGATATATTTAATGAACTCCACCAAGTGTCTGATTTTGATGAGATTCGTGGCAGAAAAATAGGCAGTATATTTGTTCAGGAAGGAGAATTACTCGCTTCGACCATTTCAGATGAAAGCAAACCAAAGTCAATAAGGCTAGAGGTATCTCATCATGGTAAAACTATACCTGTTCAATTCACAGTTGGTATTTTCGAAAATAAGTATATCTATGGAATAATTCAAGATATTAGCGAATTTGTTGAATTACATAGTGTATTAGAAAATGTTACTAATCAAAATCGTGAATTTTTAAAATCAATTAACTCTGGTGTAATAATAGCAGAATCTAATGGAAATATTCTTTATCTAAATCAATTTCTTGCTAAAATGCTAGGTTATGAACTTAAAAATGAAATTAAAGTAAATAATATTTTGGACCTCATTTACTCTGATGATTTAGAAGACATAAAAACTCAAATCAGTGAAAATGTAGACATGGGGTCATTTGCTCACCATATCAGGGTACGTTGTGCAGATTCGACTCTAAAGGAAGTAATACTCTCATTAGGATCATTGAAGACCCCACACGGAAATCATTGGGGAGTTCTTGCCGTATTTTCCGATATAACAGAGAAGATGTTGCTAGAGAAACTCCGAAATCGCTTTATTGAAGTAACGACGCACGAGCTCCGAACCCCTCTAACAGTAATTAGAGGGTGTACTTATTTATTAAACAAAGCTAAAGAAAATGATGATTATGGAAAAAAGATACTTAATACTCTTACCAGAAATGTACATCGTTTGGAAAAACTGATTACTGATGTATATACTCTTTCTGAGATTGAAAAAGGAATCTTTAGTGTAAATAAGCGACCAGTGACCTTTAAAGAATTTAAGACTGCATTATTGGATGATCTAAAGACTTGGAACTACTCTTCACGTATTGTTCCAGATATTTGTATTGATCCAAGCTTAAAATCCACTTTTCCACTAGTTTTTGATTTCGATCGCCTTTCCCAAGCTATTTTTAATCTCTTAGAGAATGCTTGTAAACATAGTCCTGGGGACATGCCAGTAGTTCTAATCATAAAATGGCAAACAAAAGGATTAAACATTACTGTTCAGGATCATGGAGAGGGAATACCTTCTGAAATTATTTCCAAAGTTTATAGCCCATTCATTTCTAGAGTAACAAGTTATAGCGCAGGGGGCCTTGGTTTAGGATTAACAATAACTAAAGGTATTGTTGATCAACATGGTGGGAATATTTTTATTGATGCTACAAAGAATGAAGGATCAAAGGTCAGAATTTTAATCCCCCCTGGTTAATTCCAGCATTTAAACTCTTTATGATGTGATAATTCTCACATCAGGAGAACAACCAATCCAAAGAGCTTCTTAAATTTCCTCTGGAGTAATTTTAAGAAGATTTACCTAATACTTTTGGTATCACCATTTACCATTACAATATAATCCAGCTTTTTCTGACATTGAGTATAGCTGCTATGAAAGCCTAGATTGGATTTTCCAGAGATTTATATTTGAAAATCATAATCAGTAGGGATAATAACTGCAAAAATGCTCCTTCCTAACTATAAAAATGATATTGTATGTTAATGAACTGCTACAGTGGAATCTATATCATGAAAGCTTATTGTACCGTCATAATTTAGAAATTCTAGTACTTCTATAATATCTGTGATATCTCCTTCATTCTGAGGTTTATTCGAATTTTTAATCATTATATTTTCAGTTACAATGTAATCTTTCTTCCTTTATAAGGCTAACCATATGGTATTCGCTAGAAGATAAGTACATCAACTATAATTCTAGGATAGATAGAGTTTTATAATTCCTGATGTTCCTATTCTTGATTTCAATTTAGTACTAAAATTTCAACAGTATTAATTTTTGCATACTTAAAGATTCAAGTCAATTAATCATGATAAGAAGAATTCAGACACTTTTTGATGAATTAAGTGGTGTTCATCTAGAGTTGGTTTATGTAGTCCATCCAATCAAATCATGTTTAAGAAATGGTTTTTTTATTAAAAGAGTAATGATTAAGGAAAAGTTAGGTTTTTCAAGTATTTTCTTAATGTAAGGTTTAAAATTTATTTCTAGAGTCCAGTATCTTTTCCTATAGTAACGTTCTTTTGGCTTCTTTAAGGATACAGTTAAGATCTTCTTCTAGACTGGGATCCAATGCTTCTACCTCATGATTCGCAAGAATTTCTTTTGCCTTCTTTTCTGCTCTACTAATTAGATCTAGAGCACCTGCATTTTGCCAAGTACTAAAAGAATTCCGACTTGGTAGTTCAGATAATAGCCATTCTTCCCTAATAATCTGGCTTGTTTTTGGATGAAAAAGAAATGTGTTCCCGATACCAGTGTCTTCAATCATCTCTACGCCTAAATGGAAATCATCCACGGTAATTCCTTGAACACCTCGTCTAAGGTGAGCAATAATCTCATCATCAATAACAACTTGTGCAGGAGAAGATATTAACCCACTACCGAGGCCTCCAACACCCGAAATCATATCTGCACCAGCAGCTAATGACATCATCCAAATATAGCATTTTTCATAGGCTACTTGGGGACTAATACAATGGGAATCACTTACACCCCAACCTGCATTAACAAGAAGGCCGTATTTTTCCTTACAGAATTGAGTGGCTGCCGCCTGGAGCAATCCAACCTCGGGCGGACCTGAATTAAATATCCCAAAACGTGGATTCGAAAGGCACGGTCGTACAAATACAAATTGAGATAATCCAGGCTTTTTTATCTGTCCCATAATGAGTCCCATTAATATTTCAGCGACAAACAACGTTAATGTTCCTGCTAGAGAGGCAGGAGCAGTCGATCCTGCCTGTGGCATCGAACCTACATCACAGGATGATCCTAGCTCAATTCCTTGCCAATAGGTATCTAATTGGTCAAATGGAAATAATAATGGACTTGTAGCGGTAACACCAACACCTAAGCTGTATTCTGATATATCTCGATCTCCAAGGAGAGTAGTAAGCATCTGCATAACAAAAGGAAATCCTTTCTTCAAAGCGATCCCTGCTGGATCAATTGGTTTTGTTGTATTTTCTATCAGTGTCTTTGTTATTATGACACTTTGTATAGCAGGAGGAACATCATAAGGAACAACAGGATCAATTATACCATCGACATTGGAAAGAAAGTCACAAATTTTTGTAATATCTGCTAGATCAGATAATTGGGCTTCTCGGTGACATCTTGATTCCAATTCTATGACATGAGTTATACCTTCTGGTGTATGGGTTTTAGCCACTCCTTGGCCTATAATCCAATCTTTTTGGGGATCTCTAGCTGCATATTTAATCGAGTGACCACAAGATTCAAGTGAGGAGTTAACAATGTCTTCATCAGTTATAAAAACCCTCGAAGTTGTATAATCGACTTTTACTCCATTTTTCGCTAAAAGACTCAGCCATTTCTTGTCTTGAATCTCACAACCAACGGTTTTTAATACCTTTAACGCAGCGGTATGAATTGAATCTTGTTCTTGTTGGGTTAAAATGGACAATTTTAACATAAATAATCCAAGAATTCCGTGACATTATAAAAATTTCCGTAGAAGTAAGAGAAAAGAGAAAGTGATGATAATTTTGTGTGTTATTTGCTAGAGTTTGATTCTGGAATTACCTATTATAGAATTCATTCTGAAGATTTCTCTCATTCTGTCCGTCCTATCTTTGTTAATAAAGCGAAGGTTCATAGTATATGTGTCCTGTTTTACTGTTTCATTATCAGTAATCCACTTTTATACCTTTTTCATATCTAACCAGTCTTAAAGAGAGGAGAGAGAGCTCAAATTCTTATTATGTTCACCTTAAAAAAACCAGCAGCACCTCAGAATGAATTAACGTTTCACCTTTTTTTGAATGTAATCTTTTAAGTAATCTTATATTATGGTTGCATAAGCAACCGCTTTTTTTTCAAGTCTTGAAAAATAATTATTGATTAAGGAATTAGAATTAGTAGATTTGCCGCTTTGACATGATTTTTGAATCGAAAATTAATTTCTAGATAGGGATTGATTTATGGTAATAGAACTCCGGATTAAAATTCAACACGATTCTCCTCATCTTAATTTTTCAAAATCCTTCTTAATGAAAGAGATTTATGGATACTGCAATTCAAAATTCGATATACTAATGATTCCAGGTGAGATTAACGAAAAAAATATGGAAATAGCCAACAATCTTTATCCAAATACTCATGATTGGAAAATTACGACGATTGATAGTAATCCGACAACAATTTCGTATATTAGTATGAAATGTCTTTGTGATAAAACAATTAATTCACAGATTCAACAACAGGGAGGTATATCGATTTATCCAATAAGATATTCGGGAGGATGGAGCCATTATCAAATCGTATGCTTAGATAACTCCATTTTATCCTCAGTGGTACAAGTATTGCAAACATATCCCAAAACAAAGATTATTTCCATAAAGGAATTAGAATCTGAAGGAATATTTCCCTCCCAAATGATTTCTATAGCAGAATTAACCAGCGATTTGACTGTACATCAACTATTGATTCTTATTGGAGCTTTTGAAAAAGGTTATTATGAAATTCCACGGAGAATTAGAACTCAAGATCTTGCGGACGAATTTAAGGTTTCTAGATATGCTGTTGAAAAGACTTTACGAAAAGCAGAAAACAAGTTATTCACATCCTTAATGCCATATCTTTTATTAAAGAAAAGTTCAGCCGAGAATTGAATTCCTAGCATCTTTGATTGCCGATTTAGCCACGTAACATCATTATTTTATCACAGGCATGGCCATATAGTAAGTAATTTTCAAATGGACAATTTTTTATAACTTAATCAGAAATTATTCCCCTTTAAGAAGCTTTGGTTGACATTTATTACTGCTTTTTAACATAGTTGCTTATGCAACCGATTTTTTTTTCCTAATCCTAATATGTCAACTTTTAGTGACTTATTGATGATTTTTAGGAAGATTTTGATTTGGATATTGTAATAATTTCATTTATTGCCCTATCACTTCGGATCTTTTTGTTAGGTGCTGAAAGAATTTTTCTAAAACAACTTGAAGAATATGATTCGTTAATAATCAGTGCTATCTTCTTTTTAACAGGAGCATTATTCTTATTACCAATTTTTGTGTTCATCCCTATAGAAGTACTTCTTACAGGATTAGAGGATTTAAAGTTCGCATTTATCAGTTCTATCATTTACACCTTTGGTTTTTTTGCCTATGTGAAAGCCTTGTCAGAGGAGGACGCTTCGTTAATTGCTCCTCTCTATAATTCATCACTATTATGGTTATTAGTGTTAGGTTTATTTCTTCTAGGAGAGAATGTAGGAGTATTTCGAGTATTAGGGGGGATCACGATGTTCATTGGAGTTTTCTGCTTATATCCTGGAAAAATTACCGAAAAAATCCAAAAGATAAAAACATCAAGGGCATCGTTATTGATGATAAGTGGTTCATTCTTTTTAGCTCTTGGAAGAACAGTGGATACTTATGCCATTAGAACGATAGATTCAAGAGTTTATGCTTTCTCAATCCTTTTCTTTGCTGGATTAATGTTCTTTGTAATAGCAATCTTTACCAGAAGGTATTATGATGGCATTCTTGCTTTTAGAAATAACCTCAAAACAATTATTCTAGCTGGTCTATCAAATGGATGGGCATATGTAATGCTATTAATTGCTATAGTAGGATTAGAAGTAACAGTTGCTGAACCTGCATCATTATTATCAGTTTTTGTAACCGCCTTCCTAGCCAAGTTAATTTTAAAGGAGGAGATCAAAGAACGAATACCTGGTATGGTATTCATGGTATTTGGGGCTATTCTACTGGTTATATGAGAGAGTAAAGTATGATTCTGAAGTTTATGAGAAGAGAGGTGAAAAAAGAGAATACCACCGAGAAAGATTCTGTTCTGAATTCTAGCGAGTAATCTGGCCTTTTTCGACATACTGGATGTGTCTGTTCTATATCAAGAAATATTACTACAGATAATTGGTATCATAAACGAAACCAGATATCTTTCGGTGATAAAAACATAATAACAGCAAGAGGACGCGAAGTATCCTGTGTATTAATTGTCACAGAGAAGAATTTTATTACTCAAGCTATCTCTCAATATCTAGAAAGACAATTTGAACAACTATATAAGGAAAAACTATTGTTAAAGCCTTTCAGAAGTGCTGAATTCGATGATTTTGAATTATTGGTGGCTTCTATACGTCACTATTTACCATTATAACGTAATAGCTTCCAAAGATTCAATGTATTCCCACATATTTCGACACAAAATTAGGAGTATATTTTTAGATTTAAAGTAGCCAACTTCACGTTTATTTAACCTTATGCGATTCATTTTCCATATTTGGTGCATGTGAAAATTATTTTTGTAAAAATACTTATTATCTATCTACTAGAGGATAAATCACAATAAGCCTAGAAATGTGTCCTATAGAATGAAACAGCCTGTTCTCTAAATTAGAACACTTTTTTCCTTCTGAATAGTGATTAAACATTTTGCACCAATCTATAGGATTAAAAAAGTCTACAGTTTTTCTATTAGATGTTATTAATGTTTTTTTATTCAATTTGTGTCTCATGGATTATGTGAAATATCATGTATATGACTAAATCACATATTATCGTTTTATGTATGATCTCCACTATTATCTCCCTCCCCATCGTTACTAATAAGGTCAATTTAGCAATTACTCTTAATAATTCAACAATGAGTAAGGAACCTGAAGAAGAACGAGTATTTTGGACATATAATTATATCAAAAAAGAATATTGGGAAGTAAACTCTAGGTTACTTGCAATTGGTGACTGGTGTTACATTTATATGGAAGAAGAGTGTATACCAAAACTGGGAGAGAATTCTATCATGGCAAAGGTGGAAGAAATTTGCTATGAATTTGACAATGTAATATATCCCCGTATAATTGACCTGGCTGGCCATCCCAATGGGACGATGGGAGATATCGATGGTGATCCGAGAATCTACATCTTATTTCTTGACAATTACAATTACTATTCTGAAGTTAATGACATAGAACATAATGTTTCTAATCTTTGTGAAATGATTTACATTTGTTACAGACTTTATCATCATGATTGGTTATATGCAACAATGGCTCATGAATTTCATCATCTTATTTGGTTTAATAATGATTGGGGTGAACCACCATTTACCTTGGAAGCACTAGCTCAATATGCAACTTATCATGCAGGGTATTTAGGTCCATATAATAATCTCGTTCCCCAAGTTGCTTTTTATTTACCTCATCCTGAAAATTCACCATTATATTGGACTGATGACCAAGATTATGGAAGTGCATATCTTTTTGCTTTCTATATTGCTGAAAAATATGGGGTAGATATTCTTCGAGACCTGATAACCGAACCTGATGATGGCCCTCATGGAATTGAAACAGTTCTACATGCAGCAGGTTATGATATAACATTTAATGAGCTTTTTATGAACTGGATTACTACTCTTACTCTAGATGAATTAGGTTTTCAGAATAATCTGTTTGGATTTGAAGGATTTGATGCCCGAATCACTAATTATGAAGTAGTGGATAAACTACCACTAGCTAATAAAACCATCTCTGTCAATCATTATGCGTTTTATATTCACAAACTAGAAGCTCCACCGAATAACTTTACAGTCATCATTAATAAGGTCCCACAGGATGTGATTGGGATTTCCCTTGCTGTACATGATTCTCATGGTTGGTATGTCAATCAAAACGTACATTATTTGGAAACAAGTACAATAACTGAGTCATTTTCAGGTTCATTAATTGATGAGGCGTATCTAATCACTAGTTACATCTCTGAAAATACACCAATTGCCCCTGAAGAGAGAGGCTCGGGACCTTCCACTAGCATTGACATCACCATTATTGAAGGAGTACAAAAAAATATTGATAGTTTACCATCCTGCCAATCTACCGAAACAAAAACTGGAGTAAGTAATAACACCACTTCAAAGATGTCTACAACAACATCTAATCATACTAGTCCATTCTCTGATATCTCACATATTTTTTTCTTCCTTAGCATTTTATTGATCACATTTAAAAAAAAAGGAATATTATCTGATGATGACTCCAAATTTTTGTTAAAGTAACTCTATTATGCCATCTGGACATTTAGATATATTTGATTCTCAATTATGTAGAATTTCTCCTCTGAATATTGTTTCATTTATCCCTCGAAAATCTCTTCGAAGTGAAAATAAATATAATAGGAAAACGTATTCTATGACATTAAGAGTTTTATAGTACTCATTTGTAAAAAATCTAAATATAATATCGGTTTTGAAGAATAGGAGAGCTATTACATGAATAAAATTCATAATTGCCAACTTCATTGTATTAACATAATGTCTGAGGGGAAGATTAAGATTCATCGGCCTATTCGCATCCGTCTAAGACTGTTTCTTAGAAAACACTTGAGTCACAGTATGAAACAGAGAATTAAGAAAGTGATAAATCTACCATCAAGATTTTTCAGGAGAAGTAATAATCCAGCAATCCCATCTTCAAATCTTACAATAGAAAGCTTAAAAACTGGAGATTTGGTTCGTGTGAGATCTAAAGAAGAAATCAGAGCTACCCTTGACCGTTGGGGAGCACTCAGGGGTTGCGCGTTTATGCATGAAATGGAAGAGTACTGTGGAACTATCCAGCGAGTAATGAAACCAGTATTGAGATTTGTCGATGAACGTGACTTAAGTGTAAAGAGAAGTAAAGGCATTTTTATCTTAGAAGGACTCATCTGCCAAGGGACAGAGTCTTATGGTCCTTGTGATCGATCTTGTTTCTTTTTTTGGAGAGGAGAATGGCTAAAAAAGATTGAAAATGAAGACCATCTTCAAACAAAAGATATTAGATGAAAACGGATTCGATTGGATTTATTAGCTTCAGAACTCGAAATCTAAACTTTCGATCAAATTTTTAGCTTATTAAGTCGGATGGATTTTTGTATCCATAAATAAAAGATTTATATAATATTAGTGATATTGTAATCCATTCTAATATGAATAATAAGTCTTAACTGCTAACAGTTATATCCACTCTATTACCTCATCAAAAATGCTTTCATCTCAAGGATGATGTATTCGGTTGATCTACTGTTTCTTTTCAGCAACCTCTAGGTTTTTCTTCTTTCGATTATCTCAATGAAAGACATTAGCTCTTTAGTAGATGAGAATTCATGAACAATAAAACTAGTTCTTCAATAGACAAAATCCAATTACTTGAAGAAAAAAAACTGAAAGAAGAACTACGACGGTTGTTAAGCTTAAAAGGCAAAGAATCAGAAGAAGTTCTAAATTCAACATGGAATTCTCTCAAAAAAATGCAAGAGGAATTAAAACTTCCATCACTTCATTCGATTAAGGAACACTATTATTTTTATCAAAAATTAGAAGAGATTCGCCAAGTATTAAATCTCCCTAATTCAGATTTCAACCAATTATACCAACTATATGTTGAGATCTCTAATCTTCGCGAGCATCTCGGATTTCATGAAACCACACCTATTTCTGAGATTATTTCATTTGTCCAGAGAGAACCTCTGGAAAGACTCGCATCTTTAGGAGTGAAATACAATTCTCTTCTTCTCAAGATTCTAATAATGAATTCTATGTCAGATAAACGGAATTCTATGGAAGATTTGGAACGACCAGCTCTAATAAATGACTTAGAGCGTATCTTATTCGAAGTTTTGAAATCTTACGGTCCTCTTACTCGTTCTGAATTAGTCCATTTCACTGGAATTCCCCGAAGCTCAATCTATAATTGTTTACAACGATTAGTAGTGAAAGGTTTCGTGGTTCAATATACGGAAAAGCGAAGTCGTACAGGGCGCCCTACAACAGTTTTCGACGCAATAATATGAAATCGAGCAAAAGCATTATTAATTTTTTCCTTACTGACTAACTAAGTATTCTACTGAAGAATACAAAAGGCTTTTAATAGTATAAGCGATATTATCATCTATCTTTTATTAAAAGTCTGTAACTTTCAGGAATGCAAGAGAGAGATAAATAAATATCAACTCCTAAAAAGGAAAAAAATAGAATGAGAGCCATAATTCTTGCTGGAGGTGAGGGGAAGCGACTGAAACCTTATACTACTGTCCTCCCTAAACCATTGATGCCCTTTGGCGAGACTCCAATTTTGGAAATTATCTTTAAACAGTTGAAATACTATGGCTTTCATAAAGTAACTCTTGCATTGGGGTATAAGGCAAAATATATCAGAACTTTTTTTGCTAATAGCACAGATTTAGGTCTAGAAATCGAGTATTCTTATGAAAAACAAAATTTAGGAACAGCTGGACCTATTAGATTAATTAAAAATTTAGACAATAATTTCTTGGTTTTGAATGGTGATATCTTAACAGATTTTAATTTTCTAAAATTCTTTAAGACGCATCTAAACCATGATGCCATAGCTACTGTCGCTGTCTATACAAAAAACATAAATATTGATCTAGGGGTTATTGAAACAAAAAAAGATCAAGTTATTAACTATATAGAGAAACCTACAGCTAGTTATCAAGTTAGTATGGGAATTTATGCTTTTAATAACCGTGTTGTTGATTTTATTCCTTACAATGAATATCTAGACATACCTAATCTCATAAAAAAACTAATTAGTAATGGGGAGACTGTTAAAGTCCATAATCAAGCTGAATGTATCTGGCTTGACATTGGGAATATCACAGATTTTCAGCATTCTTTGGAATTATTTAAAAAATATAAATCAAAATTTTTACCTAGGAATTCTTAACAATATTCTTTTAAAATATTTCAACATCTCTAATCAGAATTTTTTGTCTTCTAATGCTTCTGTAATTAGAGAATATCTTCAATTAGTTCGGAAAGCCCTTTTTCAAGCGTTATTTCTGGTTTGAATCCAAGTGTATCACGTATTTTCTCAATGTTTGCACATATAATAGATTTCTTGACAGATCTATCAAAAATAGAAATCTTTTTCCTAATCTTTGTCTTGTCAAAAAGAATTTCAGCAATATCAAGGGGTCTGTAAGCCCGACCAAGTCCCACGTTAAAGGTTCCTGAAAACTCAACATCTAGACACTTTATAATACAGGTAACAATATCTCTAACATGCACATAGTCTCTCGAAGATGAATTATTACGTAAAATAATAATATCAACATATGGATCCAGTATTTGTTTCAATAGATCAGAAATTAACGTCCCAGGTTTTAGGGAATCTCCATATATATTGAAAAATCGTAAAATAATTCCTGTAAGCCTATAATTATTGAAATAATAGATGCAAGCATCCTCTGCGAGCATCTTTGAAAGCGCATATGGATCCATTGGTTTTCTTTCGCAGTCTTCTGAAATTAAGTGTGAGTATGAGTCTCCATAAACAAGACTTGAACTTGCAAAAATCACTTTTGCCTTTGTTTTCCTTGCTAACTCTAATACATTGAATGTGCCTAATACATTTATCTTTTGGGTTTCTTGAGGATATTTTAGTGCAAAATTTCTATCTGTGATCCCTGCTAGATGAATTATTGTTTTAATGTTTGAAATTGCTTCTAATTGGTTAAAATCTAAAATATCTTCACCTCTAGTTATATCAAAACCAATCCAAGGGATCTCCAAGGCAGATAATTTCTCTACAACTTTCTTTCCAATAAAACCTTCATCTCCAGTAATTAGAATTCTCTTCATATTAGAGTGAGTATTTATTCTCATGGCTAGACCCACAATTTCAGATAAGATTAGAATAAAATTCTGCTAAGATCTGTTTATTATTCTTAAACCAGTGTATCGTCTTTTCTATCCCTTCATCGAAACTATACTTGCACTTCCAGTTTGTATATTTCCAAATCTTTTCAGGATTAGAACAGAGTCTTCTCACTTCACTCTTTTTTGGTCGAATTCGAGAAGATTCTGTGACTATTCTCCCTTTCGGATTTGTAAGAGAAAGAATCTTTTTTGCAACATCTCCTACTATATGTTCTTGACCTGTCCCAAGATTGAAGGTTTTTCCTAATACATCCTCTTCTGCTATAGCTAATGCAATGAAACCTTCAACTGTGTCAATAACATAAGTTAAATCTCTAGTCGGGGTCAAATCCCCCATCTTTATCTCATCTTTTGTTAAAGCTTGAACGATGACCGAAGGAATAAAGGCTCTTGTTGACTGTCTTGGGCCAAAAGTATTAAATGGTCGCACAATTACCACAGGAACATTATAAGAAAGAAAGTAACTCTCAGAAGCTTTATCTGCAGCAATTTTACTAGCTGAGTATGGAGATTGTGCAATGGTTGGGTGCTTTTCATCCATTGGTACATATTGTGCCGTTCCATAAACCTCACTTGTAGAAGTATGTAATATTCGTTCTATTCTGAGTTTTCTCGCTGTTTCAAGAACATTTAAAGTACCAAGAACATTGGTTTTGAAAAAACCTACAGGATTGCTATAAGAATACGGTATTGATATAAGAGCAGCTAAATGGAAAACAATACTGCATCCTTTCATTGCTTGAAAAACAGAATCATAATCTCTAACATCACCATAAATAACTGTTAAATTATTCGTATTATTCTTAAGCCATTTTAAGTTTCCTATATTTCCTGATGAAGAGTATTTTATGAAAGCACGAACATTGCATCCTTTTTTTAAAAGTACTTCTACAAGATGGCTTCCAATGAAGCCTCCTGCACCAGTAATTAAAACTTTTTCACCACTAAGTTCCATTTTCGTCACTTCTTCCTTTTCAACCCTTTAGCAATCATATTTTACTATTTTAGATCTGATTTTTAATCTGGTTGCATTCTACTCATTATAGATGGTATTGCCCATATTTTTCTGTTTTATAAGAATCCTAGGTTTAAATCTTTTCAAATTAATCACGATAAAAAAAAATATTATGAAGCATTTTCTAGGTAAAACTGATGATGAAACGACATAATTTCCCATCAGCTTCCTCAAAAAATGTTATTTTAGCTTTGAATGCTGAAAGTGTATTTGCAATACACTGGATAATCGGTTACTTGAAGAAAAACATAAATGTACTGGTTATTTCCCCTTATGATTTAAAGAAAAATCCCTTTCTTAATGATCTACGAGAAGAATTTCCCAAATCAGCTTCTATTCAATTATTCCAAATAACTAGTAAATATGGATACTTTTCTAAATTAATTATTTTGAGATATTTGAAAGCTTTTATTTATTTTTATTCTATGAAAAGAAAATACAGAGAAATAATATTTCATACTCATTATTTAGGGCATTTTGCACTCTTAGGCCTAATTCTACGCCCTAAAAAACTGATCGTTACTCTTTATGGTTCTGATGTCTACTCAATATCTGGGATAAGGAAATTTATATCTAAATTGTTGTTGAGACGTGCGGATTTGGTACACCCACAAAGCAAATTCATGGTTGACCATCTAGTAAATGAATATAAAATTCCTAAAAGTAAGATGATAACATTTCACACTGGGGTTAATCTTAAAAGGTGGAAAAAACCTTCTGATTCCATTTTAAACTCGTTCAAAGAAAATATGGATATTCCACAAAATTCTATAGTATTCTTAAGCTATAGAAGATTCACTCCAATTTATCAAATTCATCTACTTCCATTAATTCATTTCAAATTGTTACAACAGAATATTCCAGCCTATTTCATTTATCTTATGGGATCTTCAAGAACAAGATATCATGAAAAATTTGAGGAACTAATTATACGAAAAAAGCTTTCTAGACATTCAAAACTCATTAATTATGTATTGGAGACCGAAGACCTGGTAAAATTAGTATTTATATCAGATTATTTCTTTTCAATTCCAAAATGGGATCAAGTAGCTGCTACAGTGCAAGAGGGTATGTATTGTGAGTGTATTCCCATTTTATCAGATCTAAAAGTCTATAAAGAGGTAGTTAACGAAAAAAGAGCAATCTTTGTTTCAACAAAATCACCACATCGCATGGCAAAAATAATTGGAAAATCAGTACTGGTTGATATGCATCTGAATGAAAAAATTAAGAAAATCAATAAAAATATCATAATTAATAACTATAATATGGAAGAAAATCTATCCAAATTAATTGATAGCATATTTGCCCTGTAATAGCAGAAAAAAAATAATAGTAACTCAAATCTTATAAGGAATCAAATGTGAAAGAAAATTTAGGTTGATTTTTTCGATTTCTCGTATGAATATAGAGGCAAAAGAACGCAGAAATTGGTAGAAAAATGTCTCGAAAGAGAGCTGAAAAGAAAGAAATCAAAAAACAAGCAAAGGATCCAAAACCTGCTATTAGAAAAAATGACACTAAGAAAGCAGAGGTCAAATTAAAGCAAATACCAATTACAGAGTTTACCGCGAAAGCTGAGAAAGCTGATGAGAAAAAAATCTTGAATCTAATTGAGGATGTAAAACAGGATTTAAAGTCAGATAGCCTAAAAGAGGCAAGTGATAAATTTAGAAAAGCAATCAATCAAATTTCTAAATTGAGTGGTGAAAAAAAAGTAACTGAAAAACCAAGAGAGGTTATTCCACGATTAAGTGTTGATGAAAAAGAAATCAGAATAGTTATAGAAGATATGCCAAGATTAAATGTTGACGAGAAAGAAATCAGAACATCAGTAGTAGATATCCCTAGATTAGGAGTCGAGGAAAAAGAGATAAGAAAAATAATAGATGATATTCCGCAAGTGACTCTAGAACGCAAGAATAAGCCATTTGGCTTTAAAGAATCTTTCTTTCTTTTTTTTAGTAGGAGGGATAGAACAGTAAGTTTAAAAGAAACTTATTTTCCTTTATTTACCCAAAAATCAAGAAAAATAGTTAAAAATCCTATATTTCTTGCAATATTAATAAATCTAATAATCAGGATCCCTCGAGTCCCTCATGCAATAGGAGATGATGCTTTTGTTGTTGTTTGGATGGCAAAAGCAATTCATAAACAACTTTTACCAGCCTGGATTATAACACCTTTATCTTATTTTGGTCTATATCCATTTTCAAACTACCCCATTGGTGGACCATTTATTCTTTCAATTATATTGATCTTCTTTTCTGAGGATCTTAGTATCTTCATATTCTCATTTTTATTCATGGGAGTTTCTATAATAACCTGCTATTACTTAGCAAAATTGATCTTTCGACAGAATCAGACCTCGATCTTCCTTTTCGTCATGTTTTTTGCTACTAGTCCTATATTTTTTCGATTCACTTATTGGACATGCTCAGTGAGAGGCCCATTCCTCGCACTATTACCCCTGCTTCTCTATTCCATTCTTAAGCTTTTTAATGACTTCAATAGCAAGAATTTTGCTCTATTTTGTATCTCATTATTCTTAACTAGCTTAATGCATGGGCTTACTGTGATTATATTCCCATTATTTTTTCTATCTGCAAGTATAGCTTTGTTATTTTCTAGGTATACTATCTTTCATCGTATTCATCCCTACATTTACATACCTGTATATATTTGTGTATGTATTTTAGGGATTATGATATTTCCAATAGATCCTGATAAGACTGCTGAATTTTTGATAAGTAATGAAACTTTTATAGGGAAAATTTGGAACCTTTTTGTTGATTACACGTTAAGAATTGGATTAATTATCCCTTTAGCTATTTTAGGTTTTTTAGTACAATCTCGAACTGTCGAACAAAGGGAAAATAACCTCAATGATATAATGGAAGAGGCAACAAATGAATCAGAGGGAAGGCATTCTAATGGTTCAATTGATAAGGAAAAGTATCTTTTCTATTCAACAACGTTTTTAATCCTTGGTACTTTTTTATTCTTTGTTTATCCAATCTCAACATATACTTCTCTTCTCTTCTTACCGTTCTGTGCATACTATGCCGTACTTGGCACTCAATTTTTACTCAAATGGCGTATAAAAATTCTCACTTACTCTATAGGCTTTCTCCCCCTTATTTTTAGTATATTTTACTCAATTAATGTTATAACTTTACCATTTCACCAGATAGGAACATTTATTCTTTTCTTATTTAGTTTTGGAATCTATTTTATCATAAAGTATAAAATTGATTATAAGAAAAAACTTAAAATTGAATTCATCAGTATAAATGCAGTTATATGCATTTCTATTATATTATTTGCTTTGATTTCTCTAGATGGTGTGTACGAGTACAATGCAGGCTCAGAATATCCTTTAGCTTACCTTAGCGATGATGAAATCCGAGTTGCTCAGTATTTAAAAGAGTATAATCTAGAAGAGAAAATAGTAGTTGTATATAATCCTAGTGTCGCTCGAAGAATGCAAGCATTATGTTTCCAACCCTTCCTTTACCCCTTCAATGAAGGAGCTGATGTATATTATGGCTGGATATCAGACGACGAAATCATAAATCGTACCGAACTATCCATTTATAATGTTTTCACTTCTGCTACCCCATTCCAATTCATTGGGGAGGATCCAGAGCATGAGTTGCTAAACCCTGTACTTAGCTTAAATGTATCTGAATCCTCTGGTATGGAAGCAATCATTTCTTATGGAATTGGTTTTATTGTTACAGAAAATGTCATAAAACCACTTTTTCGTACAACATACGGAAATTATGAAGTTTCTTTACTGTCTTCAATTGTAGATGCTGGTATTTTACGCTTAGAAACTGAATATTTACGCTTATATGAAATTCCAAGTTGAGATAAACCCAATTCATTTTATGATTACACTAGAACCCGTGAGATAATAATGAGGTATACTAGTGTTTTTGATCTGACTTTCTAAGAGACTAACTGCTATGCGAAGCTTGATAACTCATTCTAAGACCAAAAAAGAATAGAATCACTTTTTTCCGCTTCAAAAGTGAAAATGATAATTATGGAGAAAAATGCAAGAAATAAAGAGAATAAGGAATATGAAAGGATTACGCCTTTTGCTCCATAAGAAAAAGATAAAAGTATGAGAAAGGGTAAAACAATAATGAATGAAGATAAATTGCAACTAAATTGCCTCTTTAGTAAACCATTTCCAGTAGAAAAACCTAGACAGACCACGTAGATCGAATGAAAGGGAATACTGATAAGGGATATAAGCAAATATGGCTGTAAGGATTTATAATGTATATTAAAAATGATTCCACTTATATCCTCATAAATTTGTAAATTTAAGAATAACAAAATCCCAACAAGAATTGTAAATACGCTAGAAAGGAGAGCTAAAGGAAATAAAATTTCTTTTGTAAATTTTCTCTTTTCTACTAACAGATGAGGTTTTACAGAGATAAGTACCCCACTTGATATGAAAAAAATTAGAAAGGCAGAGCAAAACATTAAAGAGATATCTGCTTCTTTACTTGAAGCATAGTCGAATAATTTGATGAAAAAATACATAATTGTTGAAAAAATTTGAACTATGATAGAAATAAGTGCGAGAAAAATACCATTTTTTATAATAGAGAAATTCTCCAAGATCTCTTTTAAATCTCTTCCAATTGGGAAGAATTTGCTGTTGAATATAAGTTTTGCTAAAATGAATGACATTAGAAAAGCAAAAAAAGAACCCATTGTATAAAATAAGATCACACCTTCTAAAGAAATGGTTCTATGAAGGGAAAAGCCAATAAGTAAAATTAGTCTGAATAAGTTAGTAGCCAAAAGAGTTAAACCTCCTATGACAGTCTTTTTCAAGCCTAAGAATAGAAAATAGAAATATAAAATTAAATTTTGAAGTAATAAATCAGCAGCATAAACGAGAGAAATAAAGGAGTTTTGTGTGTCCAAATAAAGAAAAACAGATAGTGTTATACCAGATACAAAGGTCAAGATGAGTCCTAAAGTTAAATGTGATTTTATTATTTCTCTGTATTCTTTCGATTCAAGTGCATTTTGTCTTCCTTCAGAACTTTCTGTTGGATATTTTGAAATCAATATTGACATTGATTTAAACAAGTGAAAATGGCCAAAAAGTTGAAACGCTAAAACACTTGAAACACCGAAAATGAATATTGAGTAGTCATAATTAGTTACTTGCCTCATGGTTATAATCTTGAAGATAAACCAAAAGACTTGAGTTATTGTTGCAGCTCCAGATAAAAATATGCTTTCTTTGAAGAAAAATAGTGATCTCATTAATTAAGTCTCGTTTTATTTTTTAGTTCTGATAATTCACAATCAACTTTGAAATGTTTATCAAATTTGAGAACATTACTAATCATTCTGACATCCGTATTAACCTCTCTCAAGGAAAAAAAGAGACGTAATGTCAACTCAAGATCAACGATGTACCGTAATACCTTATAATAGTTGTTTTTTCGCTTAAAAAAATCATGAAAGACCTTTTTAGTTTCTTCGTTGTCTAATAAATTCCACATCAATGAATTATCATCCATTAGAAGATCATCATATAAATCTCTGTATGGCCCTTCTTTTCGCAACCATTCAAAAATAGGAACAGGTGAATAGGCAGGAATTAAACGGTGGCGAAAAATTGATTCAAGGAATACTAGAAATTTGTACCCAATTACACCAATTTTAAATCTACGGTACCATATACGTGATGTTGATGACAATGAAGCTAAATCTGGATTCAAACTTGTCAGTGTATTTATTTCGAATTTCCTTTTCTTCCTTAATTCTGGTTGAAGTACAATATACTTTGAGAATATTTCAGGATGATAATAAGGATACATTACTGGTCCATAATTGCTAACTACTCTTGAGCCACCAAAGGTATAACGACGCCCGCGGGTATGAAGTAAAAGACATTCTAAATCTAGAATGTCGTTTTCAGTCTCCCACATCATATTGGATTGTTCCTTTACTCCCTGAACCAATATTTCCTTCAAACTATTAATATCGTTGTTCAAAATCGAAGAGAACACTTTTTCAGGAAAAGTATAACCATGTCCTATTATGGCTAAATATAGACGTTCGTGTGAAGTTTTTCCTCTTTTGACTTCCTCTTCAATATTCCCAAGGAAAGATCCACCCAATTGAGTATCGCCCATATAACCATCTATATATACTTTATTTCCTTTACTGATCTCCAGAAGTTTAAGAAAATGACTAACAGCATGAGTTGATATTCCTTCAGTTGACCACATATGGTTAATCCAATTTTCAACAATATCATTTTGGGTTACAATCCGTGTATGATGTGGAATTCTTACTATATTTGTTACTTCAAGAGCTCTTGGTATTTCTGTTCCTTTTGGAGATCTATCAAATGTTAAAGCTTCTGATCTACTCTTAAAATTATCATTTATTGTAGATACTAATAGTCTCGAATCCAAACCCCCTGACAATAAAAATGAAACATCTGACTCTTGATTAGCATAGAAAGTTCCGATTAATCTTTTCAATAAATTTGCTACTTCGTTCGATTTCTCATTAAAGTCAAGATTCTCTTCATAATTTGTGGGAAATTTATACCAAAATTGTTTTTCTGCCATACCATCATTAATTAATTCATGAGCATTACTCTTCCAATTTTTCAACTTGATTATCGAGTTGTAAGGGAGGAGCTTGACATCTACAAAAAAAGTCTTGTGCCCAAAAATAAAATGACTAAATAAATATTCAATAATGGCATCATAATCTAGTTTATTTAATAGGTGGGTATGATGTGCTAAGATATACTTCATGTGTGATGAAATTGCGATCCTTTTCTCATCAATTGCTGCGATATAAATATAATCAAGTCCAAAAGGATCTGTGATTATCTCAATTTCATGTAATTCCCTATTATATGAGATAATGCTCGAATAACCATTTTGATAATTCCTAACATATTTTGTATTAGTGGTATCTAGTGGAGGATTTCTTAGTTTATTCATTGAAAAGACAATCATTGAGTCATATTTTTGAATTTCAAAGTTTCTTTTGTTAATATCAGCTGCATATAAGAAGAACCCATCTTGGTCAATGAATTCAAAATTATTATACTTTGTTTGAAATAACTCCTTCAATTCTTCTTTTGCATCACTTGAATATCCAGTTTGAAAGAATTCAGCATAAAAATGGGTCATTAAAATTTCCACCGATCTTCAAATAAAGGCATTATTACCTTACTATAAATATTTCTTTTGATAGTTTGAAAGCGTCAATTATAAATGTAACCTTTCCATTGCGAATTTCATTATAATCCTTATGAACTGGATTTACTTTTGTATTCTTGAAAATGAAATCTTCAGTTAATTAATTTGGCAATTTTTTCAACTTCTTGAACCATAAATTGTGTTACATTGATCTTTTGTTTAATCAGTTGTTTGCTCTTTTTTTGAGCATTTTTCTTTGAAGAGGGATCTTCTAAAATGTCAATAGCTACTTCTAGTATTTCATTTGCAGAATATTTGTGAAATTTTTTAACTAAACCGAATTTTGCCAGCTCATTTATTGTCCCACATTTTATACTATTAACATATATCGCTGGTGTTCCAAGTAAAGCACTTTCAGTTGTCATTGTTGCGCCTTCTCCAATGTACAGGCTAGAATAATACAGAATATTGTGCATTTCCTCAGGTGGAAAAATATAAACATATTTTCGATAGTAACGTGGAACTTGTTTTTCTGAAGTTAATATAACTGTTCCATAATCCTCAAGTTTCTTCAAGAAATCTTTATCGTCGCGTCTTAAACCTGATTGACCTATATCATGCTGTGCATTCCAAGCCACATGTCTTACTAAAATTATCTTTTCATCTTTCGATAGACCAATTTTTTCTAAAATATCTCCATTAGATTTGAAATACTGTGGATGAAGATAAGCTAATTCATGGTAACCATTATACCGACGGTGATTTGATCCTAAGTTTTTTTCAAAACAACTAGGAGTATAAATTACATCTGTAAAACGTCCGACCAGGTTTTGAAATTGTGGTACACTGTGATGTTCAGTATCTAGAAATATGATTGAATATTTCCTAAGGAGTGTCGATGTTTGTGTGGCATGGATAGATCCTGAACTTATAAATAGGTCAGGTTTGAATTTCTTAGATATTCCAAAAAGCTTAATATTAAAATTTACAAGAGATGTCACCTTTCCTAATGTGCCGTGATATTTCCCAAGGTTTCTGAAAGGTATTTTATATGCCTTCAAGAGGTTTATTACTACATCTTTATCTCGTGCGGTAAGTGCAACCTTATGCCCTTTCTTTTCAATTTCAGAAATAAAGTGCTTAAAAAGATGAACCTGCGCTGGATGTCCAATATCTATAAGTATTCTCATTGTTTTATTTTACCATTTCTGATCGATTTGAACTTCTTAACAATGTTCTTGAAGGTTCCAATTCTCTCTTTATAGATGTCTATAAATCTTTTAAGTCTCTCTTCTACAATTTTATCCTTTTGTGACCAATAAAATGGACATTTAATATTGAGTATCTTTGGAAAATTCTTGTAGATAGTGTCAATTGTGCCTTATATATAAATATAACCTTTCCATTGAGAATTTATAATTAATTAAAATAAATATAATAGAAATACAATTTTCACTAAAATTAAAGAAGATTATTTGTTTTTGTAAAGATAAATAGCCTTAGATTAATTAAAAAAAACGATACTGAGCAAAAAATACCCAAGCTTATTTTATGTTCTATTTGAGTATTTTTTTAAAAGCCAAGGATTATTCGTATTCTATAGAGAATACTTACTGATCAGAGTTCTTATAATTCGTTATATTCTTAAAAAGGTTTAAGTGCAAACATGAAAAAACTAGAGAAAATAATCAGATTACTTTGAGCTCTCATTGGATCTTGATGATCACTATGCAAAAAACTGTTGCAATGCTGTTATTCAATACATATCCAGGTGATCCTAGGGTTTTCAGGGAAGCAAGATCATTAATTAATACGAAAGCTTTTGATGTGACTGTTTTTGCCTGGAAAAGACCAGGAGAATCCACTCATGGATCACATAAAAACATTAAAATCATTAGAACCAATACAAACTCTCCAAAGAATGTTAAAAAGATAAAAGACTTATTTTTATTTAATATCCTACTGTTTTTTCAACTGCTAAAACTCCCTCGTTATTCAGTATATCAAGCACATGACTTCACAACATTACCACTTGCATTTTGTATTGCCAAAATGAAAAACGCCTATGTAGTATACGATTCACACGAATACTATCCTGCACTACTTGCTTCTGACGAAATAACGTATAACTCCTTAATTAATCTCATAATAGAGTTAGAGAAATTTCTATCAAATCGAGTTGACCTGATGTTTACCGCAGAGAATGCAAAAGCAAACGTATTCATAAGGAGGTATGGAGTCAAAGATATCCAAGTATTATTTAATGCACCATCCATTACTCAAAACAGAATTTATCATTTAGCTTCGGAAAAATCAGCATTGGAAAAAAAGTGGCAAGTAGATGATTCTGAATTCACTATTGTATATCCAGGAGCAATTAATCCAGGTAGATGTCTTAAAGAGCTAATAGAAGCTGTACCAGATTTGATTAAAGTAAAAAAGGTAAAAGTAATTCTTATTGGTGGTTCATCAACGGGTTCTGCGTATCGAAGACATCTTCAAAAGTTAATTCATTCCAAAGGTATTCAAGATAATGTCTTAGTATTTGATGCGATTTCTAATTATGAAATTACTGAGATATTTTGCATTTGTGATTTAGTGTATGCAATGTATCCAAAAATAAGGGATTATGTTATTTCCATTCCCACGAAAGTTTTATATGCTGCAAGATTTAGAAAAAGATTTCTTACAAGTAATTTTGGCGAAATGAAAGCCTTGGCAAACAAACTTCCTTTTGGATTAGCAGTAAATCCAGTTGCAGATGAAATAAATGATGCATTGATAAAATTAGTCACTGAGACACATGTATCTTCTGAAGTAAATCTTAAAGAATTTGAAGAACTCTGGTGGGAAACACAATCAATTAAGCTGAAAAAATCATATTACAATCTTTTTAGATAATATTTTGTCGTCTATAATCATAAAGAATTTCACAGTAATCCAGGGAAAAAAGACTAGTTTAAAACCACTTGGTTTTACTTTTGTTGTAAATCGTAATAGATTCTAAGTGACTTTGAATAAAACATTACCTCACAATTTATTATCATGCGATTGATTTTGGTATTTTGAAGCTATCTCCTTCATCAAAAGAGGTAAAAAGTTTTTTGATTTAGCATATTCAATCACTCCTTTGAAAAATCCTTCCCTATTAATCAAGTAGATAGGATGTGTATGAAAGATAAATAGTCCATCAAAGTCTTTAATGAAATCAATCTTTACTTTAAAATAATTAAATGCCTCTTTATCATTTAAATTATAATCATCTAAGATTTGAACATCCTGTGGATAACTGCTTGGAATTTGTAGAATTCTTCTAGTAATATTGTTTTTTATCGCTATTGTGCGAGTAATGGGCTTATTATAATGTAATCCAATATAAGGACGAGTCAAAGGAAGTGTATCTATATCAGGAGAACTACTGTCATATTGAAATCTCAATTTAGAAAGAGATTCGAGTAAAAATTCACTTCTCATGAGATAAGGGTTTCTATATCCAAAGATTTCTATACCTCCATTTTTAAGAAAATTTAAAGCTTTTTTGATTTTCTTTTCGAAAATAATTGGGCCCTCTCTGAGAAGATGGCCATCATGAGAAAATCCGTGTAAACCAATTTCAAAATCCTCCCCCGAAAGATCTGCAAGTAAGTTAAGATCTGGATCATATTCTTGACCAAAAGGGACAATGAATACTGTTGTAGGTATGTTTAAACTCTTCTCGATCTCTCTAATATAGCTGATACCATCATTATAACACTTACAAGTGTCTATATCATGAGTTACTGCAAATAGACGTTTTTCTTCTTTGATTTCAAAACCATTTTCTATAAAACAATTTTCAAGTATTTTTGATAAAATATTAACATAAACTCCTAAAAAATCCTCTGGGGGTTTAATATTACTTCTTCTTTTTCTTCTTACCATTTTTCGGATTTGAGGCCTAAGTAGTTTAGGAATCCTCCAATAGAACTTAATTAGATGTGGAAAAATCGACTTGTTTTGAATACTTCCCTTTTCCTCATTGAGATAATATCTTATGCTATAAAAAGGGTCAAAATTGAAGTAAAATACTCCATCCTTAATAGTCAAGGCTGGTTCCCCATTTTCAAAGACCGCTAGTTTTTCCCCAGGGAGGGAACCTGTTGTGAAAATGCTATTGATAGAAATTTCGGAGGTTTCAGCTCTTTTCAAAAATAATGCATTCAGTGGATTTTGTAAAAACCGAATCTGTCTTTTAGATATTACTCTAGCTGTAGCATTTATATCGATATTGCCATAGAGTTTACATTCTTCGATTGTTTCGATATTGTTGCATGCAATTGAAGAAATTATAGCACTCATGTCTAGTTTTGTTACCACATCAAACAGATCCAGTAATTTAATACCTCTATGGAGTTTTATTGTTATCTACTTGTATAGACGCTTCCATTTTTCCTCAATAAGAGATTGTTTTAGAATATAATAATATCAATTATAAAGACTTTTGAATTCCTATCTTAAAAGACATACATAAAGAAATTATAAGTGTGAAATATGGATAAATACATATTATCATCAATAGTTACCAATTGTGAACTTAAAAGCATTCTTTTCTGTGTGATTCTTTTAGTCATGAGGGTTAATTAGAATATTTTTTTCAGAATTTTCCATGTTTTATAACCGTATTTTGATATTTTGTTAGAAATGGGGTGCAAAATTCTCAAGTATCTGCCATTATTCACCAGCTCACCCCCAAAACGTAATTTAAAATCCCTTACTCCGTAGTTCTTATCTGGGGGGCCAGCACCAAAAAAATCAAAAACATTAAAATTGTTTTCTGAACCCCATTCAAGAAGTTTCCAAACTGCAAGTTCATTTGCATGATATCTACTATATTCCCGTAATCCACCTGTATAAAATTCGATTATTTTACCTTCATACATAAGAGGAACGAAACTCGCAATAGGGCAATCATCAAGTTGTAAAAGAAATGGTTTAGCGAAATTCTTTGGAACCAACTCTTGAAATATCGCTATGAATAGCGATTCATCTGCGAAAGGGACCTTAACATATTTATACGTTTCTTTTAAGATATCATATAAAACTTTTATATCAGATTCACTTTTAACGACCTTACAAGATACTCCTCTTCTTAATGATCGTCTGATTCCAGCTCGTCTTTGTTTATGCATATCGTTCCAAAGTGCTTCCTTTCCTTTAGTTAAGTCAATTATTATGTTTAAATGGTCAACAAAATTGAATTTAGATTGTTGAAATATCGAATTGATTTCCTCTGATGAACGATGATTACGAATTTCGGCAAAAATAGCATGTTTTTTTATTTTTTTAGAAAATTCTTCTATAAGAAGTCTCGCAGCTAATCTGCCTTCTTCATTTTCTAAGAAAAGCGGTCCTCCCTCGGCTATTGCTCTTCGGGAGAAGTATGAGAAGGGAACGGGTTCTCGAATAGTATATGCTAAAAGAGAAGCGATTATTTCATCTTTCTCATCACGGGCAAAGAAACAAAATGGATCGTAATCTTTTGTTTTTTCAAAAACGATTTTCATATGAGGGGTTTGGAAGATATCTTTTTGAGGACATTTTTGAATAAAAGCAAGCCATTCTTCATCGTCGATTTGAGTTTCAATAGAGAATTTTTCATTGTTAATCATTTTTGGCACTTAAAACTCACTATGATTGTTTTATATTTCTTTTATCACTTTAAATATTTGCTATCTCTGTAGCTATGGACAGGATCCAAGTGGTCTTTTTATAATTTGGAGTATATTATTCAATTTCCTTCAGTTCTCAATTATCCAGCGTAATAGTTCTCCTTAATCCTTTGTAGTATTTACTCCAAATTTTATAGCCAGTTTTAGATATTTTAAAATAATAAGGACGTAAAATACGCTGATATATATTGTATTTTACTCGTTTCCCACCAAATCGCATTTTAAAATCTCTCAATCCAGATGGTTTATTTGGGTCTCCAGCATCGCCAAAGTCAAAAACGTTGTAATTATTCTTACTTCCCCATTTGAGAAGTTCCCATACTATAAGATCATTTTGATGATAATGATTTGAATATTCTCTTAATCCAGCCATGTACCAACCGAATATGACTTTTTCGAATAGTAAAGGGACAATTCCTCCTATTATTTCACCTTTTAGCTCGGTTAAAAGTGGATACGCAAGATTTTGAGGGGTTAGTTCATGAAAAATAGCTGTAAAGAGGGACTCATCTGCTAAAGGCATTTTTACTCGATTATGAGTCTCTTGAACAATTGAATAAACCACTTTCATTTCAGATTCGCTCTCAACCCTCCTACATATAACGCCTCTTTTTGCTGCTTGTTTAACTTTACTCTTTTTTCTTCTATGAAAACCTTTCCAAATTGCATCTTCTCCCCCAATAAGATCAATTAAAATGTTTTCATATTCGATATAATTGTACTTGATATCTTGAAAACAAAAGTCGATGTTTGTTGTTGGTCTATGATAACGAACTTCTGCGAGAATTGCGTGTTTTTTCATTTCTTTTGAAAAATTATCTATTAGTAGCTTTGCAGCCAATTTACCTTTTTCATTGTTTAAAAAAATAGGTCCACCTTCAACTATTGCTCTCCGAGAGAAAAAAGATAAAGGAACTTTATCTCGAACAGTATAGGCTAAGAGTGAACCAACAATTTCATCATTATTATCACGGGCAAAAAAACTAAAAGATTTATGATTTTTAGTCTTATTGAAAACGTTTCTCATATAAGGCGTTTGGAAAATTTCCTTTTGTGGACATTTTTGAATAAAAGCAAGCCATTCATCATCGTCGATTTGAGTTTCAATAGATATATTTTCATTCTTGATCATTTCTTTTCATTTAAAATCCATAATAATTGTTTTATATTTGTCTTACCAAATTAAGTATTATTCTGTAATATATTTGGAAAGAAATATCAGATTGAATACTCTGAAGAAAAAAAGAAAACAAAAAATAAAACCATTATTAGCTTTATTTTATGGAGTGTAGAGTTGAAGCTTTTAAGCAGGATAAAAGGTAGGCCATATAAACGCTCAAAAAGCAATGTTCTTCGATATGCAATAGAGGAGTTAAAGTTTATAAAATCATTCAAAGACCTACGTATCTTTTTTCGAAAAGTGGAATTTGTACTGCCACGATTGACTGGAAGACTCGATAAGTACCAGACTGGACCTCCAGCTCTTCAGATAGAACCAACAAACCATTGTAATGTTACTTGTATTTGTTGTCCCTCTTTGAGAAGTTCAAGATCGAGGGGATATATGGATATTAAGCTATTTCGCAAGATTATTGACGACGCGGCTCGGATTGGAGTGATGAGAATACATCTATTTCTTCATGGTGAACCGTTGCTCCATCCTCATATAGTTGAGATGATCAGTTATATTAAATCAAAAAAACTTGGGATTTTAATTTCAACCAATGGTATGCCATTTAACAAAGAGAAAATTAAAGCTATCCTTAGTTCTGGAGTTAACAATGCTGATCATTTCTCTTTTTCAATTTTTGGGCATTCTAAAGAAGTTCATGAAACAGTTATGAAACGAAGTAACTTTGATAGAATAGTGAAGAATATTCTCACCTTTCTAGCCTTACGGAGAAAAATGAAATGGAATGGACCAGTCATTGAAACAAATTTCTACATTCTACCTGAAAATGCACATGAAGAAGAGAAATATGTCAATAAATGGCGTAAATATGTGGATCATGTAAGAGTGAGTGGTGTAATCTCTGAATCTTTTTCAAAATATAAACAAAAAAGGAATAACATTCAGCTTAGAACTCAAACTTGCTTACATCTTTGGCAAATAATGACAGTTTTCTGGAATGGAGATGTAACTGTATGCTGTCAGGATGTAGATGGAGACTGGATCCTAGGTAACTTGAATGAACAATCAATAAGAGAAATCTGGAATAACAAACGGTTATTAGTTATCAAGAAAATACATAAAGAAAAGTTATTTGAGAAATTACCCTTCTGTCATAAGTGTGACATGTAAGAATGTAGAATGAATTTAAGTGAAAATTAATGATGCCAATTCAGTCAGTTTATTCTATCATAGCTATCCTAGGTGGAGGTTTTGGTTGTTTTTTATTATTGAATCGTCGATTCCATTGGTCATTTCGACCCACTGAAATTTTTCATTTTTCATTGATAGTTGGAACTTTTATTTTAATAGTACCTTGGATCCTTATTGGTATTCAACCTGATGGAGTATTTAGCTTTGTTATTATTGAGAGATTAGTCGTGATTTCATTATTTTTCGAAAATTATATCTACTTGTGTTACGGTATTCTAATGACTCTTTCTCTTTATGTAGTATATCATCTAATGAGATCCTTTATTCTGAATCTTGAAAACTTCAACTTGATATCAATAAAAAAGACGATAACTTGGGAAATCTTGCTTTTCCTTTTATTGATCTTTGAGTATTTTTCATTACAATTCATTCTTCCACTCCGTGGCTTAGATGCTCTTAATTATTACTTACCCGAGGCTGAAATTTTTTATTTTGCCAATAAAATCACTGATATCAATTATTTGTCTTACACACAAATAGAAAAAGCTCCACTTAACACACTACTTTTTACATTTTCTTATTATGTTAGTAATGAGCGAGCTTATCAAATGTTTCCATTACTGTTTTTGATAGGATCCTCATTTCTCGGATATGATCTTTCTATGGAGGTGTGGGGAGAAAAAATTAAAGGGCAACTAGTTATGTTAGTATTTTTAGTATTACCAGTTGTTTATTGGACCATGTCTTATTGGGCATTTTATCAAGATTTATACATCTGTTACTTCTTTGGTGTATCCTTTTACTTTATTTGGAAAGGAATCAACCAACAAACTGAATATACAAAGTTGTATACTTTTATTGGGAGTTTAAGTATGGTTTTGTCTTTATTGAGTCAGATTAACGCTTGGGCACTATATCTAATCATAATTCTTGTCTTACCAACTCAAAAGCGAGGTAAAATCATCCAGATTATGTTATTAATAATTTTATCAGTTTTTTTGATGGCCCGAGCAATAACACACGTTTTCATTGGTTTAGGATTGATAATTTTGTGTTTCGCGGGTTTAATTGCCTATCATATTATTAAAAGACCCTATAGAGAGCATGAAACATCTGTTAGTTCATTAATAGTATTCTTCATTGGAAGTATGATCCTTGGTAGTGTTTGGATAATTGATCGAATTACTAAATCAGGTGATTTTCTCAACAACTTGTATGATTCCTACTTCAGAGTATTTGATTCATTGATTTGGGAGTTCAATGGTTTCCAAATTTTTAGCTTAGACCTATCCTTGGAAAAGATGCACATAGTCAATTTTTGGTCAGCTAGTCTTTATATCTTCTTAGGAATTGGTGTTTGTCTACCGTGGATTCTACTAAAGGTTATTGGCTTGATTCAGACAAAAGAAACGACTACTTTTTCGATATGGGTAATCTTTTACTACATGATCTGGATAACCTACTACCTTCAAGAACCTATCGGATTCCTTAGTCCAATTTATGTTCCTTTGGCTATTTTAATAGTACAGGGTTTTTATACTTTAATTAACCACTTCAAGATTCCAACCGATTCAAAATTACCTCGAATTTCATTATTATTTTTTGGTTGCATTAATTTTTATTATTATATTCCCTTCTTAGTATCATATATCTTTGATTCAGTCCTTAACGTTGAAATCTCCCAAGATATCACTGAAATGACCTATAATCAATTAGCCTTCTTCTACTATTCACACACAGAACTTGCATTTGTACAAGTGTTGATCTTTGCAATGATTTGGGTCGCGTTGATAGGATTTGTGTTTAAATTTCTAGTAACACCAACAAGAAATTTTGAAACTTTTTCTAAAATAAGATCTGGTTTAACAGTAATTATTTTTTCAATAGTGCTGATCCTGCCTATTACCTTACAAAGTTATGTTTGGTTACAAAGCAATGGAGATATTGAAACCTTTCAAAGTACATTAGTGGATGAATATGATCACTATTATCAGGCTATAGTAACTAAAAGTCTTCAGGATAAAGACTTCCAAGGGGCTTTTCTGACCGTAAAAACGACAGGATTGCAGTATTTTACTCTACACCCTGTTTTAGATTTCTATTATCAAAGTGATTTACTGGGAAATCAGTTTTATAGTTCTAAAAATCTTAGTTACCTAGTCTATATATTAAAACATCCTGATGAACATCTTCCTTCTCCATTTGACTTTGAAGTTCCTTTCCAACGTATTGTTATACCATATCACCAGAACAAGAATTTTGAAGCATTTCAAGAAGATATTTGGTCAAAATCATACTTTTTCCGATCTTTAACTAATAAAACTTACTTTAGCTTGATATATCAGAATGAAAAATATCAAATGTATGAAATCATTTGAAAATTCTTGAAACACTAAAATTTTCTGAACTTTAATTGATACTCCCTCAATTCCTATGCTTTTGCTTTTCTTAAAATTAATATCATTTTATCGAAAGATAGAAATCATTTTTGATATATTTAATGTTATTGTTTTAATAGAGAATCTAAGGATTACTTTTCTAATATAACATATCAATTTATATTGATAAATCGGAAATATAATGATAGACCATATTTGGAAACTCTACTGAAATGTTTGGGCAATTAACAACATTATGTCTAAGATTAATTGGAAGAAGTGCTAAACACTCCATACATTCCATAATAGGTTTTGCATTGATAGTAACTATAGTTATTACAGTATCTGGAATCATAACTGGCGTTTCTACCTCAATCTATGAAATAACTGCACAAAGCACTCCGAGTTTTCAGTTTTCCATGAGAATGATAGATTCTGAAAATAAAATCACGAATGATATCATTGAAACACTGTATCTTGGTGATTTTGAATCTGTATTACCCGTTGTTAAAACACGGGCAAATTTCTCTGCAAATGGAAAATTGTTACAAACAGAATTGATTGGTACAAATTTAACAACATTAACTTCGTTTTATTCTTGGGTATATATGTTGGAAGGATATGTACCACACTCAAATCAAACACCTATAGAGTGTATTCAGGGAGCTGACATACGTGGGTATTTTACATCAAATATAACTTACACATTACTCACGGAGAACCAGTCAGGGGCGTGTAAAATAGTCGGTACAATAACTGGTGTGGCAGAGCTTCAACAGACAATAATGGTTCATATTAATGACTTCAAGACAATCATTGGAGAATCAGAAACAGATTTAGGATTTAGTGAAGTGAAAATTAAGGTAAAAGAATCAATATCCTTAGTAGATTTTGAGAAAATATTATCAGATCTACTGGGAAACAACTACAAAGATATTCTGGTTTGGAAAGAACAACAGCCTGAGATTTATACAAATACCATTTTCAAAGAAATCTTAGCCAAATTAGAGTTATTGTACATATTTTTATTTGTCCTAGTTATGATAAGATTATATCATAATATCACTTGGTTTGTAATTACCTATGAGAGAACGTTTCTTATCATGAGAGCAATAGGTTTGTCGAGAGAACGACTTTTGCTACTAATGATCCTCTTAGGTCTGATAGTCGGGAATATTGGATTTTTTATGGGAGTTTTAATAGGAATTATATTACCACCAATGGTTTTGTCGATTTTAACAGCAGTCCTAAACGTGAGGTTCGTAGTGACGCTGGCACCAATAAGTATTATTGCTCCATTGTGGATTTTATCAATGATCATAACAACAGGTGCTACTATAATTCCCAGTCTTAAAATCAGCAGAACATCTCCTTCAAAAATATCAATGCTTATTAAAGAAAAGTGATAAAGGGAAAAGAATGTCAAATTGTTCAATAGAATCACTTTAGCGAAAGTACGAATTCTTTCACAAAAAGATCTTAATTTATTTATAATCGCAATATTATTTATTTCATTTACTTCGGCAGCAGTTGGTTCTTTCGTCATAGGAATAAAACCTGAAGATTTTTTTTTGGGAGAAGAAGAAGATATTTTAGTTATTACACCATCAGGAACAACCACACCTATGACTGGAACGGTTCCTCTTTCATTTGTGTATGATGTTGAAAAGTTGGAGGGTGTAGAAATCATTAGCGCAGAAGTTTTAACAGCTGTAATCGTTCAGAATTTGGATGAGAGTGCAATAATTGTTAGGGGAATAACATCAAAGTTCTTAGATATTACTCAACAAATAAATCTGGAAGGAGAATGGTTTGATCAACTCTCGAGTGACTCAAACATGAGTATAACCCTTGGAGCAGTAGCAGGAAAATCCCTTGCAGAAGAACATGAACTGGCAATTGGGTCGAGATTAACATTAGTAAGCACTTTAACACCAATGACTGTTACAGTGACGATTGAGGGAATAATTACAACTGATTCACCAATGGATACTGAATTAATTCTTCCTTTAGCTACAGCACAGGCATTAAAAGGCATTTTATCCGATTTTGTTTCGTTTATAAGAGTCAAGGTAGATCCATCAGTAGTCACAAAATCACAGTTAAAAACAATAGTAAAAGGAGAGTATGAAGTTCCAATTATTGTGCGATCTCATGATTTTATTGAAAATTTCAATAACGTTTATGTCCTTGTGTATAGCTTAGCAGGTGAGTTACTTCTAACAACAGACTTGAGCTCCGATGGTACAGGTACTTTACAACTCTCTTTTGGAAGCTATCGGTTAATTGCGGATTCAAAAAACATACAACAGAGTTCTCCCGTTGAGGTTTTTATATATCAACCATTACCCTCTCCAGTGACTCTATGGGTTGGAAAAACAAGAAAAGACTTAAAAATCAATGTAACATATAATAATCACCCAGCAATAAATGCAAGGGTAACACTTCGAGAAAAATTTCATCCAGATATGATATACACAGGAGTAACACAATCAGATGGTATTGTCACATTTTATAATTTAATCACCAGTTATTACTCTGTCACTGTGCTTTATAAGGGATTATTGGAGAGGTTTGAAGTGAATCATAACAGCATTGAGAGCAATAGTGATATTAAAACTCGCTTTAGAATTAGTAATGACGATACAATCAATGTTGAGTTAAAAAACTTTTTACAAATAGAAGTTTTGAATGCTACAACTGAGGAAGAGATTGATGGAGGTAAAATACAGCTCATAAATTCGAGCAATCCGACTCAGTTACTATATCCAACGAATAATCTCACCTGGCTCCAATATGATAGTAAAGAGATATTGTATATAGATGAACCTGGAATTTATTTGGTTAATTATTCGATAGGAGAGAAAGTAAGATCATGGAATCAAACAATTTCTGCTAATACCAGTAATCAAATTTACATTGGAAAGGGAAAATTAGAAATCAACGTCCTTGGTTATAAGGGGGAAGTTATTGAAAATGTGAATGTTTCAATTTATTCTAAAGGTGTCCTGATCGACTATATGAAGACTAATAGCCAAAGTAAAGTAATTTTTGAGCTAGAAACTGGATTCAATTATATGGTAACTGCTGAAAATCCACAGAATAATAATTCTATTTCTACAACAATTTTTTTTGATTCTTCAACAATAATACCTTTAAAATTCCTATCACCAAATCAAACCGAGATCTATTGGGTGGAAATCAGAGCATACAACGGTACAATAGAAACTCTTGAATTAAATGGCTTAAGCAATTGTAAAATAGACCTTTACAATGATAGTGAGATCATAAACACATCTTTTACAAATGATGATGGGATTGTCAGATTCTTATTAAACAATTCTGGAAATTACTATCTTAATGCTACATATAACCATTATAAGTGGCATAAGGAAATTGAAATTTCTCAAGAGACAACATTTGTGAACATCCCTTTAGGAGATGTAAAATTGAAATTTCTATTTAGAACTTCAAGTAATATTCCTATTGAAGGAACTAATGTTACAATCTTTTATAATGGAAGCATTTTTAAAAAATTTACTACCAACACATCAGGAAAATCAGTAGTAACAATCCCTTTAGGGAATTATTCTATTTCAATTGAACATTTTGATTTCAAACGAGAATTTAATGTATCATTTATGGAAAGTCAAGTCTACATTGTAGGGGAAACTTTAGATCTTACAGGTAAATTGATTCTAAAGGTTATGTCTTCAGAAGGCAGAAGAATAGTAGGAGCAAGAATAGTCATTCAAAACATCCTGTTTAATATTTCAAGAACAGGTATAACAACCCAAAATGCTACTATTACATTTTTAGATCTACCGTGGGGAAATTACTCTGTAACAGCATTAATTAGAAATACTGTTTATGAAACAGTGTTAATAAGTTTCGCAGAAGAGAAAAAATCAATTTCATTAACTTTAAAGATGCCAACTGAAATTAATTATGATTTAGCTTCTTCAGTGAATCGAAGAGGTAGAACTAATATTGATGTAGTAGAATCTACAGACTATATGGAAAGTTTCCTAGGTGGGGCGTTAGAAGTAGCAAAAACTTCACTGATAGCATTAGTACTCATAATAGCAGCATTATCCCTGTTGAATGTTTCTTCTGTAATTTCATATCCAATTATAATGAACTACAGGAGCTTACAATCCATAAAAAGGTTAGGAGGATCCTTGATGCAAATTTATATAATGATATCTGTTCAATTAGTTATCATGAGCGTATTTGCTAGTTTTTTGGGTTCGATGATGGGGATCCTGATGATGACACAAATAGAATTATTTCAATCAACCAATATAGGAGGCCTGATAATTTTCCCATCTTCAGATCTGAGTATTATATTTGGAATAATTCTATCTAATATCATTGTTATCTTGATAAAAACAAGACAGACCTTATCAGATATATTATGATACCTAATAGTAGATTGCAATAATGATTCAAGGTATGATCTATCATATAGCTACTATTTTAGCTTCTGATCCTCCACACTACCTCTTATACTGGCAACCCATTTTTTTATGGCTTCCTCAATATGTCCCACCTCATATAGCGCATTTCCCCAGTTATATAGGATCGACATATTTTCCGGTTGTAACTCGTAAGCAGCTTGGTACTTCTGGATGGCCTCCTCCGCATGACCGATACTACGGAGCGCAATACCCCAGTTGTATAGCGTTAATGAATGATTCGGTCGTAGTTTATTCGCATCTTGGTACTTCTGGATGGCCTCCTCGGAACGACCAAGACGACGGAGTGCAATGCCCCAATTCACGAGAATATCAGGATTTCTCGGTTGTATTCTGTCTGCAGCTTGGTATTTTTGTATTGCTTCCTCTGAATATCCTGATTTGTCTAGTGCAATCCCCCAGTTCACGAGGATATCAGGATTTCTCGGTTGCACTTTAGCTGCGGCCTTAAACTTCCGTAATGCTCCCTGTGAACGACCCAACTCATCGAGTACAATCCCCCAATTTACAAGTGTCGGTGGGTGGTTCGGCCGTTGTTCATCCGCAACTTGAAACTTCCGTAATGCTTCTTCTGTATGGCCTAACTCATATAGTGCAATCCCCCAGTTTACAAGTGTTGATGGGTGGTTCGGCCGTTGTTTGTTTGCAGCTTGAAACTTCTGTAATGCTTCCTCAGTACGCCCCAAAGTACGAAGCGTTATCCCCCAGTTCAGTATAATGTCAGGGTTTCCTGGATGTAATTCATTGGCAATTTTGTGCTTCTGTAATGCTTCTTCAGAACGGCCTAAAGTACGAAGTGCTATACCCCAATTTGAGAGTGTTAATGGATGGTTCGGTCGTAATTCATCCGCAGCTTGGTACTTCCGTAATGCTTCTTCTGAACGACCCAAGCTACGGAGCGCTATACCCCAATTCACGAGAGTATCAGGGTGATTCGGTCGTAATTTATCCGCAGCTTGGTACTTCCGTAAGGCTTCTTCTGAACGACCCAAGCTACGGAGTGTTATACCCCAATTCATGAGAGTATCAGGATTTCTTGGTTGTACTTTATCCGCAGCTTGGTACCTCTGTATGGCTTCCCTTGAATATCCCAACTCATCGAGTGCAAGACCCCAATTTATGAGGGTCAATGAATGGTTTGGTCGTAGTTTATATGCAAGTCCGTACTTCTGTATGGCTTCTTCTAAAAAACCCGCGCTTTGGAGCATTTTACCCCAATTATAGAAAATATCGGGGTTGTTCGGTCGTAATTTATCTGCAGTTTGGAATTTCTTTATAGCTTCCTTTGGTCGCCCCATGCTCCCAAGTACATTTCCCCAATTTATGAAAACCTCTGGGAATTTTGATTTAAATTTATTTGCAGCTTGGAATTTCTTTATGGCTTCTTTCAGGCGACCCATCTTATAGAAAATTAAACCCCAGTTATAGAACGCCAATGGTTGTCTTGGAAATAGTTTAGATGCAGCTTTATACTTCCGTATGGCTTCTTTTGTACGACCCAAATTACTAAGAGCTATACCCCAGTTTACGAGAGTGTCAGGGCGGTTAGGTCTTAGATTATCTGCAGCTTGATATTTTTCTATAGCTTCCTCCGAATTACCTATCTGACGGAGTGCTATCCCCCAGTTCATAAGAATATCAGGGTGGTTCGGCCGTAGTTTGTCTGCAGCTTGATATTTTTGTATAGCTTCCTCTGAACGACCCGATTCATCAAGTGCTATACCCCAATTTACAAGTATTGAGGGATTGTTAGGTTGTAGTTCGTTTATAGCTTGATATTTTCCTATAGCTTCCTCTAAACGACCCAACTTATAGAGCGCTTTAGCCCAGTTATAGATCGTTAATGAATGATATGGTCGTAGTTTATTTGCAGCTTGGAACTTCTGTACAGCTTCCTCTTCACGACCTGAGGCATAAAGTGCTATTCCAAGGTTTACGAGAATACCAGGGTGGTTTGGTTGTAATTTATCTGCTTCCTGAAACTTTTTTAACGCTTTATCTATACGAGCTAAGGCATATAGAGCCTTCCCCCAATTCATAACTGTTGAGGGATGGTTGTGTCCTAGTTCGGTTGCAGCTTTGTATTTCTTTATAGCTTTCTTAACATTTTTTAAATCTAAATAAGCATCTCCCAAGTCTGCGAGAGTTTTAGGATGGTTCAACTGCAATTTATCAACAGTTTCACACTTTTTTAACGCTTCCTCTGTATATTTTAACTCAGTAAGCGCATTCGCCAATTTTAATAGAGTAGGAGGATAATTTGGACGTACCCTCTCAGCAGCTTGATACTTTTCAATGGCTTCTTCGACATGAGCCATTTTATGAAGTGTTATCCCCCATTTTAGAAGTGTTGTCAGATTATTTGGTCTTAGCTCATTGGCTTTTTTTAAACAATAAAGTGCATCTTTATACTTATCTCGTTCGCTTAAGACGAACCCTAGGTTGAACCAAGCTAAATCATCATTGTAGTTATCTGCAAGTATTTCTTGGAAAACTTCTGAGGCTTCATTCCATTTTTCCTCCGATATAAAACCGAGACCCTCTCCGTATTTTCTTTTATAATTATCCATAGACATTTCCATTGATTTAATTATAGGATTCGGATCAAACTTTGTATTGCAGTTAGGACAAACAACAAATCCAATTGTAAGCTGTTTTCCAACACACCAACCGCATACATGCCTTCCACAGGACGAACAGGTATAGTGAGGCGTTGATGTTGAGAACTTTCTTTCATCAAATTGACAATAAAGTGTTGTCTCTCCCAGAATAAACACTTGTTCGAATTCAAAGTATTTCCCTACTATCTCCCCTTCTCTTAATAATCTCCTAATATTCTCTTCGCACTCGTTTGTCTCCTGTTCAGCTAGTTCCGCTAAACGATTTAATGATATTGGGACATCCGGGTGAAGCTCCAACATAATAGATTGAAGCTTGTCTTTAATTTATTGAACCTCCTAAATATTATAATGATAGTTAGCCACTCAAACTAATTATTTTAAATCTATCTAAATACTACTAATAAGAGATTGAAATAGAAATCAGTCTATTGTAGATATTGTTTTTGATAATAATAATTGTTGCTTGGATTCTAGGACTCTTTTTTTTACTCTAGGAGCTTTGAAACATAAATAATAGAGCAATAATAAAACTATTATCTAAGGTACCAATTTGAATATGAATTGCACTCCTATAAAGAGCCATTATGAAAGATCTAAGAAATATTACTTATACAAATCTGATAAATGAACACAAAGCCCGAAAGACCTAAAATTCCGAAGATATGTTTGAATTTAAATCCTTTACTAGTTATTATATGATAAAACCCCCATCTAAATAACACACAGGGCAATATTCCTTTACATTTATGCTTTTAATGCCTAAAAGAAACGTCCTGATGGTTTATCGATAATTTTTATACATTTTTAAATTATGAAGAAATTTGGGGGGTAGATCTAACAGTCTTTTATGTTTCTGTCCTTTTGGCGTTCTCCATAATCTTAGACATAGCTGTTTTTATTTCAAAGACTCCTTTCCCATTATTCAAGCTGGCTGCAAACACTTGGTTGTTTCTCACTCTTGGGTTACTGCTGCATCTGTTAAGCTAACAAGGTAAAATATGAATCCAAAATTCAGTAAAAGGATTTAGATTAGAATGAGATGGTTGTGAGTGGTTCCCTTAAAGGATTTTATAGTATTATAATCATTAATTAAAATTCAATTAAAGCCAAAACCAGATTAGCAATCTGAGGTATTTCTTCTTTAACTTAAATTTCTTCCTCAAGGAGTTCTGTGGTCCCATATTGTGACTCATAGCTCATAATAATGCTAGTAACATACTTCCTGATCCGAACAATGTCATTTCTCAACTGTTGTTTTGGTGTGGATGGATCATTCATAATCATATGTAACTTATGAACCTCAACCTTTATTTCATTGAGAAATTGATTCAGGAGATCGAAAAGATCTTTATAGATAATAAGATTAAAAGTGATATTTTCTTGTCCCCCTCTAGCCTGAGGTTTGTCTAAGGAGAATCCAAAGCTCATGACTGCGACAAGTAAATCTTGGTCTAGCACATAATCATAAGATGAGGTTGTTTCAGTAGTAAAGTTACTACTAAAACCAGTACTCGAAAAAGACTTATCACTGAGATCAACAAGCTTAGGAAAATTGTCTTTCAAAACTTCAGGATGAACGACAATGGGAATAGGCCCATGTCGTTGATCAAAGAAACTTACCATACCTCCAATTGTATGATGCTCCATCTGTGATGAGATTTCAGCATCAGAGAATTGTGCTATACCTTTCATTACCATCTCTTTGTCTAATCCTACCAATTCAGCCTTTCGGATAAATCGTACATAAACGACAGCACCGAAAAAAATAAGGAAAATAATGGCTCCAGCAACTAGTAATATCCATTGAGGCAACCCAGGGGGAATGAACTTTATTATATTTAAATCAACACTTTCAGGTTCATCTCTTAAAACATCAAATGCCCTTGGATTATGATTACCTGCATTATCAAAGGTTTCTATCCAATAAATAACTCTCCAATCAGTTCCGTTTTGTTTGAATGGTATTGTTACTAAATAAAGTTGAGCTGAGTCTGTAGAATTCAAAAAAGTCATCTGAGATGAATGCACATAGTGGTTTATTGAGCCTCCAGCTCCACCTTCAGTCTCATTTACAGGTTCAAAGTAGTAATGACATATTACCGAGTTTATACCACTCCCGAATTCTTCTACTTCTGCAAAAAAGGTGATATTTACCTCACTAGGAGCAAAATATGCATTGAATACTCTTGGAGCAGCAGAATCAACAACTGTAAAGTTAAGATTAAGAAATGTAAATACATCAAATGATTGATTTACTGAGTACCCTACTTTAACTTCTCCGACAATCAAGGTTCCCTCTAAGCTCGCGAAATTATTAATTGGTAGCTGATAATCTAATACCCATGTATTTTGATTTATTTGCTCCGCAAGGCGTACAGTATCATTTAGTGTGTATTCAACGAATGTAACAGGATTTTCAGTATCACCTACTGTCAGGTTGAAGAGATAATGGCCTTCTATATCAGATAGTGCTATTACTATATCTTCTATTAATGTTTCAATAATTGGACGACTTAGTATTATAATCCGTGATGTATTAATCCTTCTCCAGTAGTACTTTCCATCAAAGGGAGTAATTGTGCAGTACCACCTTTCACCAACCGAAGTGGCCCAATAAGGTATGGAAGTAGAATTTTCAAAGTCAAACACTTCGATGTATGTCCCATTTGGAAAAATTTTGTACCATTGAATTAACGAATTGAGGGCATCGTTTTGAATCGAAAATTGATATATAATTCTGATATTCTCGTCTTCTACACAAAATTCATCTATTCTAATATTGGGATCAACATTTGAAGATGCTTCAAAAACGTACTCAACTCTCACAACTTTGGTATAAATATGATTTAAGTAGAGAACACTATAATTCGTTCCATCATTAACCTTCAGTTCAACACGCCATAAATCGCCATTACTTACAGTAATTAAGGGGATATATGATGAATTCTCAAACTCAGGCACAACCCCTCCATTTCTAATCCATCTAATATAGTAATTATTACTTTCAGGATCTCCGTCTAAATCATAATAAGACCAATTAAGGCACAAAATTGCAAGATCCTCGAAAACTAAAGGTTCAAGTATAATCTCATTAATAATTGGGGGGGAGTTCTGTATTCGAATGATTCCGCTAGTAAAATTACATGCTGCCCAATTTTTTCCATCAAATGGTCTAATGATAACAGTAATGTTATCATCTTTTATAAAATAGGTGTTTGATATAGTTGTTTGATTTTCAGTGCCAAATATTAGGTTCCCATTTTTGTACCACAATATAAGAGTTTTAGATTCCACTATAGGATCATTATCAGCATCAAAATAATCAAATTCGATACTTAAATTGTCATTAGCAGTTGGATAATCATTTAACCAACTGATATCCCTAATCTTGGGCGCGGTATTTCCAATAATTATTGGAGTTGAGTTATAAGTAGAGCCAAAATCACCGTAAAGATCTCTTGGCTTTATCTCACACCACCAAATGTCACCACGTTGTGTGAAATAGAATGGAACTTTGGTTTTCCCATTTAATGTTGATACTTGGGTAACAATTCCAGAGCGATTTCTATACCAATGATATTCTGAATTACTTACATAATCCCCTTCAATTAGTACGATATCATAAGCAACTACTCCTTGATCACCATCAATATCAGAAGCATTATATTTAACAACCAAGTCAAGGGTAGTTCCTACAGTACTTCTATCATAAATAGTTTCATTTAAAATACCGAATATTGCTGCTTCATCAGGTATTACGTAAGGTGGAGTGTTCCCGATGATAATGGTCACCCCAAACTGTTTACTATCATAATACTCCCCGTAATCCTCTCCATCATGAGGACGTATGGTTACCCACCATCTTTCTCCAGCAACAGTATATTTAGAAGGAAGATTGGTAGATTCATTTGTTATATATTGAGTACTACTTTCCCAGATAATTCCTGTCGCTCCTTCATCATCCTCAGGATCGTCATCTTCCCAATAGTAATTCACAGTTAGAGAACTTTGAGTAGTTTCCCCCCCAGAAATGGTAATACTATCTATAATTATACGAGGAACACTATTCTCTATCACAATTGGGATTGTCGGGTCGTCCCATTCGGAAACTAGTAATCCATCCGTCACCTGAATTTCAAACAACCAGATTTCCCCTTTTGTTGTGGCATTAGAAGGTAAAACCATCGTATTGTTATAATCTGTCATTATATCATATTCGCCACTAGTAGAATTATAAAGCTCCCAAATTATATTAGCTACTGTTATTGGATCATTATCAACATCCGTCGCTTGGTATATAATTACCAGATCATCATTTGTTTTAACATCAGTGTCCTCAAAATGTGAATTTTCTACAACGGGCTTCGAATTTTTAATTTGAAACACTTGAGAGAAGAGAACAGACGAATTAGATAAACCATCGGTAACAATCACAGAATAATTCCAAGTTTCACCCTTCGTGAAATAATCTCCATCGATTGACAAACTCTGTGCGAATTGTTCTTGTGAAACATTGTTTCTATACCAACTGATTTCAATTATTTCAATATCGTCTAAATCTGGGTCATTGAAGGCAAGTAAAATATCGTTTAAATTAAGATCAATCCCAGATAGTCGAGTGGGGCTACTAGGAACAGGAAGTTGGCTCCCAGAGATAAGAGGTTCTGTATTCAAGATTGTAACGTGGTTAGATTCATATATCTGAAGAGAGTGGTCTTCTCCATCTGAAACTTGAACTGTAAACCACCATTTTTCATCCTTACCTAAATTCCCAGAATCAATCACATCATTATTGAATAAGCCTGTTTGATTCTCTCCATTTTTGTACCATGTAATAATCGCACTAGAGTCGGCTTCAGGATCACCATCAATATCATCATAATCCCATCCAGCGATGAGATCATCTATACTCCGTGGATTAGAAGTTATCGTCAGATTTGCGGCTATGGGGGCTGAGTTCAATATTGTAACATTATAATCCAACGAAAAAACTTGTGAGTTTATAATTCCGTCAAAAACTTGAATGGAGAAGGTCCAATTCGCATTCTTAGTTGTATTTTCATGATTCAACACAGCACTAAGATCTGAAGTGATCCAAGAATAATTCTTCACACCATTTTGGTACCAAGTTATGTTGTATGTTAAACTATCACTTGAATCATAATCAAATGCTTGCCACGATGCAATTAAGTTATCATCAGTATAGATATTAGAAGTTAAATCAAGATTACTTGCGAATGGTTCTGCATTAGAAACCGTTATGGTATCAGATGAATTTAGCGGGCTCCAATCGGTTCCATCAAAAACTTTAACAGTGAAATTCCATTCTTGACCTTTTTCTGTAACGCTTGAAGAAATAGTGAGTAGATTAGTAAATTCAGGTTGAAGATCATTATTCATATACCAAAGTATTTCAACTGCAACTTGTGGGTCATCATCAAAATCGAAATAAGTATAATTTGCGATAAGCGATTGAGTTGTGTTTGGAGAAATCGGTTTAATTGTCAGATTCCATGCTTTAGGTTGTTTATTTTCCGGACCACCAGTCCCAATTTGAACTCCCAAAATTGAGGTTACATTAATACTATATCCCTCATTGTCACTTACTCTTAGTTTATAATACCAAATCTGGCCATCCGAGGTATTATCAGAGTGGATTTCTGTATAATTTTGAAATTCAAGACGATGTTCAAATCCAGCACCTGAATCTACAAACCAATATACAAATATTTTACTTAGGTTTTCTACATCACCATCAACATCAGTAAATTGATAAGTGATATTAAAACCTTCGTTGTTTAGCGGAGTAGTTTTATTGAAAGTCGCACTACTCGGGGGTACAATAGGTAAAGAATTATAAATAGTAACATTGCTTTCTAATGAGAAGATGTTAGAATATGCGTCTCCATCAAACGCTTCTACTGTAAAATACCATAAATCATGCTTAGTAGTGTTTCCTGACTCTAAAATCACACTTGAGCTAGTTGTGAGCCATGAAGAATTTTTATTCCCATTTAAATAAAAAGTAACATTAAATTCTAAGTCATCACTTGTATCATTATCAAGGGCATTCCAAGAAGCTATTAAATCGTCTAATGTTTTTGCATCACTTGTAAGGGAGAGAGATTCAATAATAGGAACAGTATTTTCAATATATACTTGTGTTGAGTTCACCTGAGCTGAATAAACCTCTCCGTCGAAAACCTGAATCCCATAATGCCAATACTCCCCTTTGGTTGTAACAGATGATGGTAAGGGGTCATAATTTTCATATATTAACTCATTATCTCTATACCATTTAATTAATGGAGTTCCAGCCGAATCGTTATCGAGATCGGAATAATACCATCCGATTGGCAAATCATCACCTGATTGAGGATTAGAAATTAATATTTCTACGTTTTTAACTGTTGGAACCGAGTTTAATATTTCGATTGGAGAAATAGAGTAATTTCCAGAATAAGCTGTACCATCCCAGACTCGGATTTTAAACGACCATAGTTGACCTTTACTGGTATTATCAGGATTAATATAGGTAGAATTGGTTAAATGAAGTTGAGGAATTCCATATTTGAACCAATATATTATTGCGAGACTTTTATTCTCGCTATCACCATCCGCATCCTGCATATCCCAGTTTGCTGTCAATATGGAAGTGTTATATGGCTGTGCAGGAGTAATGGAAAGATTTACTGCCTTGGGAAGGCTATTTAGTATTGTGATCGTATTTGAATTAACCCAAGTTGAATTGTCAGTTCCATCAAAGGCTCTTAGATGACAATACCAAAACTCGTTTTTAGTGGTGCTAATTGGATTAATCTGAAATTCATTATCATAAGTTGGATCATGAATAGAATTTACAAACCATTCAATGTAGTATTTTGTTATAGTGTCTCCATCATAATCAGATGTGGTGTTTAGAATAGTAAGAGCAGAAGTAGTGTAGGCACTTATTGGATTCAATTGAACAGATTGAACAATTGGAGGAGTATTAGTAATCGTTATTATTGTAGAGTTTTCAAGATCCCCAAAAGCTTGTCCATCCTTAGGTCTTACGGTAACATACCACTCATCATCCTTAAAGAGCAAAGAAGCGGATATTGTGAGGCTATTATTCTTATCAGGAACTAGTTGAAATCCTGTGCCATTGTTCTTGTACCATCTTATTTCAGTTCCAACTTCTGCATGTCCATCCTCATCAGTGTAATTATATGATAGTTCTAATGGACTATTACTATGATAAGGAGCAGTATCTAGTGTAAGATCACTGACAACAGGAGGATGATTCTTAAAGACAGTTCCAGGGTGGGGACTTGAAGTATAAGAATTACCATTGCTGTCATTGACAAAAATTCTAAATTCAATATCACCAGAGCTCATTTCGATAGTATCATTCAAATATCCCAGAAGATCACTTCCAAAATCCTGGTAAAACTGCATTACAGCTGTTGGGGGATCAGGTAAGGAAACTGTATGAGCAGTTACTTCTACAATAACAGTATCGATCGTACCCCATGAATCAGTTACATTTGCATAAAATCTATCCTCTACCCTTATATATTTCCAATCAATTACATCAGGGGCAACGATATCATTAATAAATGTATAATTTCTCACAATAGAGGGATTTATAAGATAATTTCCAACTGAATCCGACGCATTAATAATCTGATATTCGTAATAGCCTAAATAATCCACCGTTTCTTGATGAATCCAATGTGTCCCATTATCACTCATTAAATGAGGTATTCCATTTACTTCAAGTTTTACAGAACTCACTCCAGCTAAATTATCAGTAACCTGTGCCCAGAACACACCTGTACCAGTTCCTAGGTCATCAACACCAAAGTCATTTAGGGTAGGAGATATTACATCGAATTCTCGTTCTCCACTCACAACAATGAAATTTGAAGGTAATAATTGATTGTTATATGAAGTTGTTTGCCATTCTACGGAGTATATTCTTCCTGAAACTCGAACTTCGTCAACTAATCCATTCCATTCTTGAAATATTTCTCCAGGACTATTTCCAACGTGAAAACTTGAACTACCAGTAAAAGAAGTTCCATCATAACTGGCTGAATTTCTGAGAACTCCATCAACATACAATCGTAATTGACCATTCAATGCATCAGCAACGCCAACAACTAGATGCCAGATGTCGTTATTTATCAGATTTAAATTTGATGATACTGTTTGGGTGTCATCAACATAAAATGCAATATTTGCGGCATCAAGCTTTCCCAACCAGTAATTTCTGTCTGTACTTTGACTTCCCCACTTTGCAACTATAACTCCAACATCTGAATCGCTATCTGTTGTTTTAACCCACGTAAATACGCTAATGTTTGAAGATAATTGAAGCGAAGATGAATGATTAACTTCAACATGACGTTCGTTCGTATCGTCAAACTCTAAACTCCCATCAATAATTCCAGTCACTTGATTGGATGTTGTTAATGCAACAGCAGTTCCATCATTTGAATTTCCTGTACTATCGCTAAATTGAGGATCTGTATCAGAGGGATCCTCTGATAGGTGCCATACCCCAACATCTGATTCCCATACACCAACAGGATCTTGTTGTGATTCAAGAGGTGATGTTCCTCCATAATAAAGAGATATTACAGTATCTACAGATTCATAAAGGTAAGGAATTTTAACCCAGGTAATTAACCGTCCTTGGGTGGGAGTTTGTGAGAAATAATCAATCTCAAAATCTAATTTATTCTGAAATTCATCAGTAAAAAGAATATCATTTGCGTCTGATCTTATCTGACTCTCTTTAAAACTTGTGGAACTAATGTCAATTAGGACTGGGAAATTCCTCAAATCACCAGCTATCTCATTACGGTCAATTACAATATCTCTCCGGTATCCGAATGACGTATCAGCCCACCACTTACTACTGTTTTCTTCTTCCCCTACAGTATAGAATGAGGTGGGGTCATCGATATTCGTGTATTCTGTTGTCACCCAGTCAACAGTTTTTCCATAATTAAGTAATTGAAATTCATCAAGATACCCTTTAAACGTACTTGCTCCATTACCTAGCTTGAACTGACTTGTATCGGATACTAGCTTATCGCTCCCCAGATCATTTGATCCCATGAATGATCCATTTACAAAAATTCGCAAGTACTGGCCATCAAAGCTATACACTATCCAATTCCAATATTGACGATAAATATCTACATTTATATATTGAGTCCCTGAATTTTCGAAATTTAAATCTACTTGGAATTTACCCACACCTGGATCCATCCCAGAAACTCGCCAAATTCGTGAAAGCCACGCAGATTGTTGTTTGTAGAAAACTGCCCCATTACTCGCGCTTTCCCATTCTGAATCACTGGCAAAGTTGGGGTATATCCAAAAAGAGATAGTAAAAGCATCCCAACCATCTAGCAATTCAGAACCATCATCCATAACGATTTCATTAACTCCTGAAGCTATAAAATCCCTTGCTCCTCCAACCAATCCTGATTGAAGATATTGGGTACCCGATGGTGTTCCGTCATACCCATTCATTGTTGAATCTACAATATAGCTGCTTGATCCACTTTCTTCTGAAAGATGCCATACAGCTTCATGATATTGCTTCCAAACATTGGAAGGATCTTGGTTGTTTCTTAAAACATCATTTCCATAATATATGGTTATATTGTTATTGGTATCACTCGCTAAGCGTGGTACATTAACCCAAGCAACAAGATGACCAGTTCCTTGATCAAAATAATCAATGTCATGGCTTAGTTGGAAACCACGAGTAAGAGATTGATATGTGCCAATTTTCACACTAAAAGAGTCCAAGCTTCCGGCATCCCAACCCTCTTCACAACAAGATGCACGGATTCTAATATATCGGGTGTTAATTGGTATTAAATCTGAAATAGCACCATATTTTGTCCAAGAAGTTGGTAGTAAATTGCCTTTGTCAACGGGTGTTGAGATAACACTTTTTATGTTGTCCAAATATTCAATAGCCATATTACAATAATCAAAACCATCTTCTGCTGCCACCATCCATCCAGTAACATTAGATATCGCTTTCCCAGAGTCAATATAGCTAGCATAACTCCCAATGTTAATATCTTGCTGAATATAATCAGTAGATTGACCCGAAGACGAGACATATGCACAATAACTTCCTGCTTGAGGGCCTTTATCACCTTGGGATGGATCAGTCCCGACGGCCCAATTTCCAGATACTGTCCATCCAGCGAAATTCCCTGTTTCAAACCCCCCATTGCTAATCAGCTCATCGCTCCAAATCCATCCCTCATTAGAGGTAAATGCAATATCGTCCCCATCTGATTGAACTTTACTAGTATCACTTAAGTCAGAATCAATAACATCAATAAGGATAGGGAAGTTTACTAAAGTTCCACTAATTTGTGAAGAATTAATATGAATGTTCTTTCTGTATTTATAGAGTGGGAGTAACCAGTCGTCTTGTGTTGGTGATTCTTCTTCTGAACTAAGGGCGAAAAAATCCCTTGGATCCTTTTGATTGCTAAATTGAGTCCAAATCCAATTTGAATCTCGAACACTGTTTGACAATCTAAATTCTCCAACTACTGCATTAATCTCATTATGAGGATTATCACCACCAACACCATTCGTCTCGTCATCTTCCGCACCGATGGCAAATGTATTCCATTCTATATGTTGCTCTGCTAGTGGGGTGCTATCATCATTATCCCATAGACCATTAATGTATATTTCATGAAGTCCATCCCCTGTCCCATCCCAAATGGCTGTAATATAATACCATGTGTTTGCTGAAAAAGATGATAAAGCAGAAGTCAGTTCAGAGGTTGAAGTCAAAATACCTTCTACTCTAAAATCAAAATTGTAATTAAAAGACAATCTCGGATTATGAGAGGTCGTTCCTGGAGCAGCAAGCCATTCTCGTGAAACAGGACCTCCGTTTGGAAACATTATCCAGAATTCAAAGGTCATTTTATCAACTGACCCTATAAAATTCTCAGAGTATGGCAGAAATATATAATCATCAGATCCATCGAATGAAATTCCTTTACCAGTTTGCGCAATGACAAGATCATCAGAATTCATATTACTTGTGGGTTCTACATCGAAATCAAAGCCATTTTGAGAGCTATCAAGAATATCAGAAATAGAAGGGTCTTGATCCATATGAAGAACAAAAAGATAGTTATTATCCCAAACCCCAGAAGGATTTTCGTGATTAGAAGATAAGGGATTACCATAATAAATCGTAAGAATTGTGTCAGGGGCAGAACTTGACACATTTGCTCTTACCCAAGCAACTAATTTGGCATGACTAGAGTTATAAGTTCTAAGATATTGTTCAATTTCGAAATCCAAAACTTTTCCTTTCTCATTCGTGAAAAATATATCATTTCCACTCGCTTGTGCATGCTCCTGAAGATCAGTATCAAACAACTCAACATACACTGGGAAATTTTCAAGATCTGCTGGTACCTGATTGTGATCTATTGTAATATTCTTCCTAAATTTCCAACGCGTATCTACCCAGTCTGTTCTTGCATAAGAACCCCCAATTTTAGAATTAATACTAAAATTGGAAAAATGAAGATCATCATCGACAGATTCAGACATAAGACGTTCAATAGGAGCTCCTATGTATTCTTTTGCAGGGGGAATACCTACCCCTCTAAGTATATCAATAAAGAAATTAGAAGTCTCTTCGCTTTCATATTTCTCTATTGAGACAATTGTTGAACATAACGTTACCATATAAATAAATAACAATATTATTCCGAAAAGACGAACAATCTTTAATCTCATCTCTACCAACCAAAAGAATTTGATAAAAAAGGGAGACGGATCCGAAGAGTTATTAAACTCTCCTAGAGAATTTATCTTACCTTTCAGTGATTATGCTAGAATCCAAACAATATTAATTAAACTAAATAATATCTTCGGATTATTGAATTATTGTATCTCGTATTTACAAAGAATAGAATCTACCCGAATCTATAAAATAATCATTAATCCCATTTTTGTTTATCTATTTTCACCAATGTTCTTTTCTTGAGTTATTTTTTCAACAGGGCCAATATAAATTGTAAATTCCTCTTCCCTGTCAAGATCGGAAAATTTCTTACCTTTATCTTGATTAGAAAACCCATTATTCAATGGATTCCTCATCCCCTCATACTAATAAGATTATTGCAATAATAATTTTCACTAAAGGACTTAAAATCCCCTATGGACATATCTCTTAGATACAAGAAAAACAATTATTAGATTGTATTAACGTACCAACGTTCGTTATTAAAATGATACATTTCGCACTATTCATTTAATTCATGGACTCAATGGAATTTTTCTCAATGGCTTGGTTTTAAAATGCCTCAGATTTTAAAAAAACAAATAAAAGAGAAAATAGAACGTGCAGCTCTAGATGAATTTCTATCCAAAGGATTCTTAAATGCATCTATGAGGATTATTGCTCAGAATGCGCAGACTAGTACAAGTAATTTATATAATTATTTTGACTGCAAAGAGAAATTATTTTACTCGATTACTGATGAAGTTTACAACATTATAAAAGATTTAACAAATGATCTTGTACACACTGAAAGAGAAATTGGAAGAGAATTCTTTTTTGAGCAAGTTAGTAATTTGATTGCACGACCAATCAAAGATTTATTAAAGAATCACCGGAAAGAATTTCTTCTAATTATGGAGGGTAGCCAAGGAACAAAATACGAAAATTTCCAGGAAGAATTGGTAATAATAATGGAGAAGCATTTTGCTGAGCATTTACAAACAATTGATAACACAACGACTAAGAATGTGTCAGATACTTTCATCTTCCATATTTTGGCGAGAAATTTGCTAGAAGGATTATTAGAAATCTCTAGACACTATATTAATGACAAATGGGTGGACGATAACATTGAAGCATTAATGAAATACCATGTACATGGCATGGCTCAATTTTTTAAGTGAATAGTTTCAAGCTATGTCACTTATTTTTTGTCTTATCCTTAACTTGTCTTTTTGAATAAGAATATAGCTAATTTTCTAACATGTTTTGCCTTCATAACTATATTTATATATATCAATAACGAACAACCGCTCGCTAATAAATATAATAGTGAACATGTGTTCGCTATTGAAGTGGTTAAATTGCGCATGAAAATTGCTATTATTGTATTCAGTCCTTCTGGAAATACTTTGAAAGTTGCAAAGATGCTAGAAAGCCATCTTTTAGAGAATAATATTCTCGTCCAAATCGTTGATATAACACGAACCAAAGAAGTTTTTAGATATAGAACATTTGGCCAATATTTGAAGCAACATATTGAAGAACATGATGTTCTTTGTATCGGATCTCCTGTTTATGCCCATCACCTACATTACAATGTCCAAGATCTCATTAAATCCCTACCTCCACCGGGTGATGGGTGGGGGCGATTGGCTATCCCATTCATCACTTATGGGGGAATAAATTCTGGGGTTGCTCTCCAAGAGGCAGGCCATCTTTTGAAAAAAACTGGTCGGATCCCCATCGCTGGCATGAAAATCAATTCTCAGCACTCTCTAACAAAATTACCACAGATTTCGGTCAAGGTAAATGAGGGTATGCCTGGAAAAGAAATTGATCCTTTAATCGAAGAATTATCACACAAGCTTCTGAATGGTGAGGGCTTTACGGATGCTTCCAAGGAATTCTGTTATCAGAAACTAAAGGTTCGAATTAAAGCAAAAACAATTTTTCGGGAAAAACTTTGGCAGAATTACCTGTACCCCAAACAAGTGATTAATCTCGAGAAATGTATCCATTGTAGTAAGTGTTCTAATATATGTCCTGTTCAAAGGATTGAAATGATTGATAAAAGACCAACCATTCCGAAAGGAAGTCCAAGCTGTATTCATTGTGGCTCCTGTGTCTCTCACTGCCCAAGTCATGCAATAACCTTTAATACAAACTGGAACCGATGGAATAAACTTCTTTCAAAAGCCGCTGCTGGTCATGGTCCCCTTCCTAGTAATGAAGTACCTAAATCAGCAGTGTATGGTATTGTACTTTCCTAAAAGAGGCAATTAATCTCGTCACACCTTATAATCTCAAGCAGTTGGAGCACTATCGCAAAATTAATTTAATTGGTGATCAATTTGTTTGATATTAGCTTTAAACTCTAGTTATAAGTTAGTTTCTTTCTCTTCTATGTTGATACAACCTAGTGAGAGGAAGGACGAGGAGGACAAACAAATAGAATAAAAAGCCATCTATGGCTGTTGTTTTTGAATTTATTTGAGAAGAATTTGTGGTTTTTGAAGATGAATTATACATGGTTTTTGTTTCTAAAGTTGTTGTCGATGAGGGAATTGTAGCCGAAGTAGATGAAAAAATGGGTGTGGTTTCCGAATTTGTTGAGGATAAAGTTGTAGACTCAGTTGATGTTGAAGTATACTTCATTGCAGCAATGGTTTCTATAGCACGAGTAAGATTGATCAATCCAAATCCATACACATCATCTCGACCAGATGTACCCAGATCTTCCGCTGTTTGTTGTAAAATCATACGGGCTTCAGTATTAGTCAAACTGGGATCATAGCTAATCATAAGCGCCAAAGCTCCTGATACATGAGGTACCGCCATCGAAGTACCCGATGAAGAGCCAAAATTGTCACCAGGGACTGTAGAATAAACATTAACACCTGGAGCGACAACTTCAACTTCCGGACCTTGACACGAAAAGGATGCAATTTTTTTCATAGAATCAATTGCTCCAACAGCTATTACATAGTCATTATTTGCAGGTCGAATAACAGGAGCAGGATAATCATTCCCTGCTGAAGCCACAATGTGTACGCCCATTGAAAAAGCATATTGTAACGCATCCTCAACGAGTTGGTAAGAAGTTGAATTGGTAATCTCTTCATTATAAATACCAATACTCATAGAAATAATTTGAGCGCCATTATTGGTAGCATAGCGAATAGCTTCAGCGACGAGGATATCAGGGTTCCAGTCGCTTTCATTCACGACTCTTAGAGTCATGATCGAAACATTAGGAGCAACTCCAACCACTCCAAAATTATTCAAACGAGCTGCAATTGTACCGGTAACATGCGTCCCATGTCTTTTTAAACTAGATTTATATTTGGAATTGTCATAAATGGAGAGATTGAATGGATCATTATTATTACGTACAAAATCCCATCCATGGCAATCATCAATGTAGTTATTATCATCATCATCGATACCATTATTTGGGATTTCATCTGTGTTATTCCAAAGAGCATTTACCAGATCGGAATGAGTAGCATCAAGTCCAGTATCGAGAACTGCAACTATTATCTCTGGGGAACCAGCTGTTCGATTCCAAACGTTGTCTGCACCGATTAGAAGGATACCATCTGGAACATTATCCGTATATTCTTCACTTATAAACAAATTGGGGTTATCACTTATTAACTCAGATCCTAAAGAATTAGAAGAGAAAAATATAAACCCAAAGAATGCTAAATAAGTAATTGTTAAAAAGGAACTGATAGAAACAAGCTTCTGTTTGTTAACCATGTTCAATTTTCCTTCTTAGATTGTCAACTAGCAAGTACTGATAAATTGAAACTCATAAACTACATTATTTACATTGATTCTAGGATACTTCGAAAAATACACAATGATTGTGCTGTTTTCTGAATTGTAATTTTATTAAACTTTTTATTTAAGATATTGCTTCTTTTGATTCTCAACTATATCGAGACATATCAGGAGAACAAACGGAATGGTAACTTATTCTGCTAATGAAGGAAGATCAATTGAAGATGCTATTATCATAACTGACGTTGATGATCATTTTGAGGGAATAGACGCGGAATATCGATATATTGAGAACGAATTCGGCAGAAGAGGAGTAGAATGGCAATTAATCAAACAAGAATTATTGAATGAGAAACAGCAAGTATATGATCGAATAATAATTCAACTTACTGATCAAAGTGTTGTTAATCTGTATTTTAATCTGACAGCTTTTTTTGGAAAAGGATTCTAGTACTTACTCAATTCAATTTGAAAACGATTAAAGGGAAATGGATTTCCAGTCCAGACTTTGATGTTCATAATATTGCTTATACAGTTGGCTATACATTCCTCCCTCAGCAAGCAAGGACTCATGGGTTCCCTCTTCGATAATCTGCCCTTTTTCCATTACAATGATTCGATAAGTATCTGAAATTGTTGAAAGCCTGTACGCAATAATAAATGATATTTGATTCTTAAGGAGTACTTCAAGTGCTTTTTAAATCCATTAACGGAGTTGCTTTATAAAGGACGAGAATTTTTGGATCTAAAACTTCTTCTCATAAAGAACGTTAAAGCGCTTATAGCAAGTACAATCAAAAATAATTCTGCAAATGTTCCTGCTGATTCCGTTACTGTTTTCGTTGTTGTTTCAGTAGTGGTAATAGAAGCTTTTGTTGTTGTTTTTGTGATTATAGACTTAGAACTTTGGGTTGATAAAATAGTTTCTTTCTCTTGTAAGCTGTTATTAACACAAATCTGAATCACATCAGCGTTTTGTCGTCCCAGATTAGTGTAAGAAACAGCCATGACATTTATGTACCCGTTCTCTGAATGATTACTATTCCATACACAGCTATACGGTGGAATATAATCCCAACTTAATAAGAAACCATCAATATAGAAGCCAACCTTTTCAATTCCATTAGGAGATTCCGAAGATGCGGTGATGTAGACTATATTTGTGACCACACTATTGTTTTGTGGTTGTGTTATAGTTACTGAAGGTTTTGGTTTTTCTGCTACATAATAGAGTGAAACACTTTCTAGCTGAGGAGACCAGATTTGATAGATATCTGATTCAAAAAAGACTTGATATCTCAAATATCGACCCAAGCCTTTAATAGAAAAGGGCTCTGTAAAAATCTTAGAGTACATGAAATCTTCTTCTTTAGTGGTATTTGATAAACCACACCGAAATCTGCAAGTTGTATTTTTAGGCTGCTCTTTCATTTTCCATATTAAGTTGCCTGTGACGTTATAAATTCCCCCAAAAAAAGTTAATTTTGAGGAAAACTGACCATATCGAAAAAATTTGTTAACTGGGTAAATCCATGTGTCTCCAAGAAGAGGGACACCAATCGAAGCAGATCCTCCAAATAGGATCGCTTTATTCGATTGCTCATCATATAGTAGTGTATGACCACTTCTCTTTAGAGGTCTACTCCTAGGAAATACAGGAGTCCATGTGTTTTCACTAAAAGTATAAACCCAAGTGTCATCAAAAGCAGCTGTTCCATTTCGCCCAGCAAATAATATAATCGCATTGTTGACCGAATTGTAAGTTAAGCTATGTGCAAATCTTGCACTTGGCTCAATTATTGAGTTTAATTGTGTCCAATTATTAGTAGTTAAATCATACATCCAAGTCTCACTGTTTGTACTCCCAGTCCAACCCCCAAAAAGGAATATTTTCTTATTACTTTTATCATAAACTAAAGGAGAACTTTCTCTTCCTGCTGGAGAAAATTCTGGCTTATTCTCTTTCCAAGTATTTGTATCTAAATCATACACCCAGGTTTCGCCATTATATAACCCAGTATTGCCTCCATACAAAACTATTTTATCATGGTAGGCATCATACACCATTGAGTGACCGCTTCTGGGGCTTGGGGAAAGTGAGGGGTTCTTTAGTGTCCAGCTATTCGCGTTGAGATCATAGATCCAAGTCTCATTGTTCCTACTTCCATCAAAACCTCCAAATAGTACAAATTTTTTCGCTTGGGAATGATAGCACATAGAAGCAGAGACTCTCGCACTCGGGTGAGATGAGGGACTCATATTAATCCATGTATTGGATGGAAAATCATATACCCATGTCTCATCGTCTCTTATTCCTGCATCAGCACCCCCAAACAACATTGCTTTCTGACCTTCTTGGTCATAAGCCATTCCAAATTTTTCACGAGGAGAAGGCCCAGGTAGGGTAACCTCAATCCACCAATTCTCAGAGATTTCTTCTGCTAAGGAGAGATCTTTGTTTTCATTGAGAGTTACATTGGTTAAAAATCCATCTGAAAAAACCTCTGCTTTCTCAAAAATTACTCCTGATGATTCGATATCAAGATTCTCATCACAGCTATCTTGATTTGTGGTTTTACTTGGTTTTTTTGTCACCAAGCTACCTGATGTTTCAAAAAATAGCATAATTGCTAAATTTCCAATAATAAAACAAGTGATAAAAATGGATAGTATGAATTTTATTTCTGTTCTATTTATAAGCATTCTTCCCATACACCAGTTAAAAATAAACACTTATTATCAATATTTATAAACCTTCAATCTAATAAATCTTTACATCAAGTATTGGACTCATTGATATGGGAGGGTAAGAGATGACTTCTTTTCAAGTGAATGATATACGCGCTTCCAACGAAGTATATTGGTTATGATTGAGGAGGTTCATTTTATATTTGAAAAAAATTATTATCCTTTTCCCGATTGTTTGAAAAGAGATGCTAATGAATAATGAGTAAATTAGATTATCCTCAATGATAAGAAGAATTGTATGTCTAAAGACTTAATTAGATAAAATGAATTTCTTTAAGGAAACATTGGCTTTTATTCTGTGAAACAGCTGACAAGTGTCATAAATTAGATATCTTTTCACCAGATAATTTAATTGGCCTCCAATCTAGACTTTGGTGCTCATAGTATTGTTTATACAACTGTGCATATTTGCCTCCTTGAACTAGCAAGGACTCGTGTGTTCCCTCTTCAATAATTTGCCCCTTTTCCATTACAATGATTCGATCTGCATTTAATATGGTAGAGAGTCTGTGAGCAATAATGATTGAGGTTCGATTAGATAAAAGTACCTCAAGGGCCTCTTGAATAATCGCCTCTGTATAAGCATCTACTGAAGACGTGGCTTCATCGAGTATGAGAATTTTAGGATCTGTTAGGAGGGCTCGCGCAAAACTGATCAGCTGTTTTTGACCAGCTGATAACCCACTTCCTCTTTCACCTACTTGAGTTTGAAGACTATTTTGTAAATATTCGATAAGTTCATCAGCATGGACTGCACGAATAGCGTTCCACAGATCTCCTTCTGATGCATCTCGTCTACCATAGCGAATATTCTCCTCTATTGTCCCAGAAAAAAGGAACACATCTTGTTGCACCATCCCGATATTTCGTCTATATGAATCCAGCTTCATCTCTCTAATGTCAATTCCATCAATCAAGATTTTTCCCCCTTGAAATTCATAAAATCGAGCTAGAAGGTTGATTAAGCTGGATTTTCCCGCTCCTGTGTGACCTACGATTGCGAGTTTTTCTCCCTTAGCTATTCTTAAATTAAACCCTTTGAAGACCCATTCACCATCGTTTCTATAACTAAAGTCAACATTTTCAAAAACGATCTCTCCTTCTAACTCATTGACATTGTGAAGTTCTGGGTTTTGCTTAACATTAGGCTTGGAGTCTAAAATATCTAAAATACGTTCATATGCAGCCATCCCTGCACTAAGTTCTGGAAAAAATGTAGCAAGAATCATGATCGGACGAAAAAATCGTTGGATATAAAGGATATACATCAAAATAATCGCTGTGGATGATATTCCTTGAGAGATGAGTTGACCACCCAAATATACAATTATCACCAGTATTATGGCGGTAATTGTTTCAAGAATAGATCTCCAGACATGAGTTACTGCAGTTAAACGATAAGCTGTTCTAAAGTATTCTTTGTTTGTCTCAAGAAATTGTTCAGAAACTCTAGCTTCTTGTCCGTAGCTTTTACACACTTGAATGCCTTCAATTGATTCTACCATTGCATTATTAATATTTCCAATTGATTTTCGATAATCTCGACTAACAATTCGAGCTAGTTTCCTTAAAGAAAACATTAACAGAAAAAGAAAAGGAACACCAGCTAAGGTAATCAGAGCTAATGTTGGATTCAACCAGAAAAGAATTCCGAAAGTCAAAATGCTTACAAGAAGATTCCCCATAGTGTCTGCAAATAGAATAGTGGTATTTCCAAAGTCTAAAGCATCATTTGAAACTCTTGAATTCAGACTACCACTCAAGTGTTTATCGTAAAAACTCATGTCCTGCTCCTGTAACTTATCAAAAATATCCATACGAAGTTTTTCTAAAAAATAAGGCATAAAATTCCCCATTTCTTTTCGGCGTAGGCTAAACATAATCCAAATTAGTGCAGATAAGATGAGATATATCCCTCCTACACCTAAAGATAGAATGAAATCACTCTCGGGTTGTACAAGCTCCTCAACTGCAAATCCAACAATAAGGGGGATAATAATATCGGCTACTGTGGAAATGAGTATAAATAGAGAAATTAATAGAATACTCTTCTTAAACGGAACGATTCGATGAGTGTATCGAGCTAATAGCTCATGATCTGAATACTCTCGTTCTCGTTTTTCTTTGAGTAATCCTCTATAGAGACCCATATTGATCCCACACTAGCTTCTTACTAGTAATTCTGGCAAGACCAGATGCTTTCCAAAAATTCGTCTGTAATCTTCCGAATTTTGTAATAATTCATTGTGAGTACCCTCAGCTACATTTTTCCCGCGTTTAAGTACGATTATTTTGTCAGAAGTCCTGATTGTGTGTAATCTATGAGTAATGACTAATGTTGTTCTATTCTTGATAATATTCTCCATTGCACGTGTGATCTTCTCCTCCGTCTCACTATCGACTGATGAAACGGAATCATCCAGAATGAGGATTTCGGGATTGGTTAAGAACGCACGGGCGATGGCAACACGCTGTTTCTCTCCACCTGAAAGTCGAGTTCCCCTCTCCCCAACAACGGTGTTGTATTCTTCTGGAAACTCTAGCACGAACTCTTCAACTTGAGCAAGCTTCGCTGCATCCATTATTGCCTCATGTGATGCATTTGGTCTCCCAAACGCGATATTATCGCTTATTGTTCGGGAAAAAAGATAGATATCTTGCTCAATATACCCGATATGCCGTCTCAATTCATCAAGAGGATAATTTCGAATATTTATTCCATCTAGTAGGATCATTCCCTCTTGCGGTTCATAGAGCCGCAGGATTAATTTCACTAGAGTTGTTTTTCCACAGCCGGTTGGACCTACAAGTGCTACTCGTTGATTTGGTTCAACAATGAATGATAGATTCTTTAGAATAGGTGTATTTTCTTCTCCATCATCTCCATAAGCAAAAGTTACATTCTTGAACTCAATTCTTCCTTTAAAAGTATCTGGCCATACAAGATTACTTTCTTTTGGTTCCTCCTCTTCTAGTGATAAACTTGTATACAAGCGTGAGCAAGCTGCAAAACCACTCATCATGTCATTTGTGGCCCAAAAGATCATGTTAGTTGGATCTATCAGGGTGATTAATAGTAAATTAGCTGCCGTCAATGCTCCTATTGTTAGCGACCCCTCGAACACAAACACACAACTTGCAAGAAATGTCATCCCAATTGCAAGATAAAGCACCAACAATGGATAAAATCTCGCTTGAACTCTCGTCTCCCCAATCCGATTGTCACGAAATCCAATTACTGCGTTGTGGAATTTTTCACGTTCTAGTTCTTCTGCAGTAAAGGATCGTACAATTGCAGCACCACTTATACTGTCTTGTAAGACCACTGCGACATTTGAATGAGTAACCATCCTACCAGCAGCCCATGGAGCAATTTTCTTTCGATAGTCTAAAATAAAAATAATGTAGAAAAGCATGAAGGGAGTACAAACCAAGGCCAGTCTGAAATCAAGGGTTACTATCATCAAAAATGCAGCCATAATAACTTGAAAGAAAGGATAAAGGTAAAAAGCTCCATGAGAGATCATTGTATTGATGATACGCAAATCATTTGTTGCTAGAGCTTGAAGGTCACCAGTACGTGCTTTGTCATGATACCGCAATGGTTTATACTGAAGTGTGTCGAAAAATTCTTGCCGCATATTCTTTTCAGCAGAAAGACCAAGATAGTGTCCTATCATCATAGTTAGATAATCCATGGCATTCCGAGTAACATAAACAGTAAGAGTAATGGCGAGTAAGAGTACTAAATCAGTTAGGTCTTGGGTTATAAGAGTAGTATCTATAATATATCCAATAAAAACAGGAATGATAACTCTTGAGAATGTAACAATTATAATACCAAGAAGAGTGCACAGCACTAAGATTTTTTGCCTAGCGAGATGGTATAAAAACCACTTTCTATAGCTTGATATCTTTGTTAGATCCAAACTCATGATGGTAACGCAATCCCTAGATCATTCCTTTACAGTGCAAAGGAGAATTTCTATTTTGATATAATCTTTTTGAAATACCAAATAGATTAATCTCCACATAAAAAACAAACTAAAACACATAGGGTTTTGGATATTATAGCGATTATGTTTTTAGAGGGCTAAACTGTGTGATATTTAAATCTCGTTTCCTTGAATATTGGATGAAAGAAATCTTTACTACTTAGAATTTTCTTCTTCCTATGTTATAGAATACAATGATAAAGAAAGGTAAAAGAAAAATTAGTAATATTTATTGACAACGCTTTAACCGGTGATTCATTTTGAATGACGATAATAATGTCAAAACGGAAAAGAAAAAGATGTTAGCAGGTGAACTATATTTTTCAGCCGATCCTGAATTAATTAGCGATCGATTTAGGGCTAAGAAGCTGATGTGGAAATATAACTCAATAACCGAACTTAAATTCAGTGAAGAGGAATTATTGGAAGAAAGAATGATAGTTATTAGGCAATTGTTCGGTAAAGTTGACTCATATATTTTCATTGAACCACCGTTCTACTGTGATTATGGCTACAATATTTCCATGGGTGAATATGTCTACATGAATCATAATTGTATTATTTTAGATGTTAACACCGTTGAAATTGGAGCAAATACTATGTTTGGACCTCATTGTCAACTTCTTTCCGCTACACATCTCCCTGATCCTGAAACACGTATGAAAGGATTAGAATTAGGATTACCAATTAAAATTGGGAAGAATTGTTGGTTTGGCGGTGGAGTCATTGTTTGTCCAGGAGTGACTATTGGTGATCATGTCAGTATTGGTGCTGGAAGTGTTGTTACTAAAGATATCCCTGATAGTGTTATAGCTGTAGGAAATCCCTGTCAAATAATTAAACATCTATAAGCTCCTATTAAATATGGAATTTATCTTTGAAAAACAGAAACATGGATTTAGTATAATTGACTAATAGAGCTTTACTAATAAAATTACCTTTATACATCTCTAATAAAAGTGAATTAATCACTTTTATTTAAACAACTTTTATGGAGGAATAAACCAAATGGTAAGAAGAAAGTACTCATTCGAACTGGAGATTTTTGAAAGTGGATGTCCATATCATAGGGCCGGTCAAAAATTCTCTTACCCTGATGATAAAGCTAAGATCTGTTCATGGCTTCTAGATAGTGCTAATTCAATGATTCGTGTGTTAGAATATGATGGCTTACTTCCCTGGGATTATTTGGGGACACCTTATGAAAAAGTAATTGATTCTGAAGGCCAGACTACCGAATTCGTTCGCTGCCCTGATCCTACCTCTGCTGGTGTTGTTCTCAAAATTATTAGGAATAAATTGCCTTCATCAGAAGTCAAAACAACTGTACCGTAATGGTAATGTGGGAAATAGCAACCAGTTTTATTAACAATGTAAGGTACATTAAATAACATAGTTTCCCAAATTTCAGTCTGGGAGGATCGTACGGATTCTCTTGAGTTCCTCAACCATTTGTTTCCGCAAAATAGCAATTCCTGTTGCTCGATCACTTTCTCGTTGGGATTTTGAAGGTCCTAGTGGACTACTGGTCATTGGTGTTTCTGTCACTGTGTCAGAAAATACTATTTTAGGGGATGATGAACCTCCCGAAGAAACTGGAGGATATGGGGCGGGGGAAGCCATGGGAAGCGCGGATGGTGCTTGAGGTGGAGCAGAAGGAATTGGGGAGGGTTTAGGTACAGGATGAGGTGGGCCTGATATATCTTTCTGAGGAGGACCCTTTAGTTCAATCTGTTTAATCTTAGAAGTAATCTCTGGTCCACTTGTTTTTAATTCCACCGCTTTTGAATAAAATAAAGTCTTTATAGATGGCACATCTGGGATTTTACACTGTCGAAAGTGCACTAATCTGAGTTCATGTGAGATTCGATCAAATGTGTGGAATGAAATATAATTCTCCAATAAGGATTCCTTTAAAAAGTGATCTAATTCTGTTAATCCCTTATGGAAAGCGTGAATGACGTGAGCATATTCTTCCAATTCCAAATTCTTTAGTTGTAAAGAGGAATTAAATTTAAAAGTAGTTGTTTGTTTCTGGCTTGATTTTTTAAAGAGCCTAACCATCTAGCACCTACATCCTTTAGTTAATCCTACTTCCAAGTGCTTATGTTTTCTTTGGTTAGCCTCACCCGTTTTATACCTTTCTTTCATAATGAGGAAAATAACATTCATTTTGATACTTTATATCCTTAGATACAGGTGATGAGTGATTATATTATGAAATGAGATTTCTATCTACAAGTAATTATAAAAAAAAAGATTGCATTTTGGATGATCTCGCATAATTCGATATTTTCTTTTACGATTTTATCATTTGCCTCAATAATATAATATTTAAACTCGAGTCTACTTGATATACTTGAGTTGATTCATTCGACTTAAGTACAATATCTTAATAAATCATCTTAATTCATCTGTTAGAGAAGGCTTATGAACGATAATGAGAAACTAAATTCTCCTAGAAAGCGGAGAATGGAACGAGAACGTAAACAACGTCGGGAAGATATTATTAAAACTGCTGAATGGTTCTTCATAAATCAAGGATATGACCAAACGATGGTTGATCAGATTGCACTAAAATCAGGATACAGTAAAGCAACGATCTACAATTATTTTGATTCCAAAGATGATCTTTTTATTGCAGTGGTAGCTAAGGCTTTTGAAAAAATGTTTCAGATCATGGAAAATACATTACATGCTCAAGACGTGAAATATGAACTACTCACTCTAGGGAATGCTTATCTGACCTTTGTTGAAGAGTATCCTGCTCATGCAAGCCTCTTTGAATCAGGTAGATTGAATTTAGTCATTGGAAAAATGATCACAAAAGAAGAAACAAATCAACCCTTGACTGAAAGCGAAAAAGAATTTCGAGATCTCCAATTAAGGATTGAAAAGCTCATGATTAATGTTATCACAGAAACCATAAGCAGTTCAGGAGTTCAGACTGAGATAGATCCATTCTCGGTTGTGATGGTTCTAAGCACTCTTGGATCAGCAATCAACGAATTGGTGATTCGTGGAAAGAGGAGTCCGTCCAAAGATAAATCTCGAGAATATTTGACAGTTTTATTTAATATTATAGACAAAGGATTGAGACATTATGATGATTAGGTATTGTACTATTTCAGGAAAAAAAGAAGATGTGTCAAAATGTACAATACAAGCGATTCAGCTTATATCAAAGTAAATGATTCTATAAAGAATAGTATTCTCATAGGTTTAGTAATTCTACTAATTTGTTCTTTAGTGAGTGGATATATCCTTTCTCTATTTGATTCTTTTGAAGGAACCGAGTTAGGACGTATTATTTTCTTACTATTTATTCTTTCTGAGATTCCAATTTTGGTCAATTACTTCTACTTAGTTGCTAATAGAGTTGGATTACGAATACATAAAATTTCGAGCATATTTACTAGATATTATACTCCAGGTCTGATGTTCCATAGTGGAATTTATACAATCGTGATAAGCCTTACTTTAACACATGTGCTATTAGTCGTACAACAATCGATCAATTGTATGATCTTTATATTGATCCTAGGCCTTTTATGGACAATTGAATATAGTTTTTGGCTTATAGACTGGCCATTGTACCCTAGAAGAGATCAGAAAGAGATTTTTCTGTATTGGCTTCAATGGGTGACATTATTTGGAATATTGATTGGATTACCTTTCCATGTGAAAATTTGGAGCTTATTTTGGCTAAGTGTATTTCCTACCTTAACATTTGGCTCACTTTTAATAGTAATTTTTCAGGATTTTCGGAATAAGAGAACGAATACCCAAATATTGGGAAAATTGGATGCTCAAAATCTTGTTACTTGAATCAGAACTTGGTGAAGTTAATGGTACGTGCGTTAGTATTATATCATTCTCTCTTTGGGAATACAAAAGATGTTGCTCTTAGTTTGGCTAAAGGAATTGAAGAAACTGGTATTGAAACAGTCTATATGGGGATTGATGAGGTTAACATTAATCAAATACCAAACTATGATTTTCTAGCAATTGGTGGGCCAACCCATATGATAGGATTATCTAAGGCAATGAAAGCCTTTTTAAAGAACCTAAAATCCGTTAATCTACGGGGGATGAAGGGATTTAGCTTTGACACCAGAAATCATTCTCGAATGAACAAAAAACGATGGTTAATTTTGGAAAACAGTGCTGCAAGAAGAATCGAAGGCAAAATGAAAAGCATGAAGATTAAAATCATTAGGCCTCGGCAATCGGCTATTGTCTATGGAAGAGAAGGCCCACTCGAATCTGAAGTTAAAGTAGTATTTCGAGAGATAGGAAAAGAAATTGGAGCCATCCTTATTTCATGAATCTCAAAAGAAGAAATAGTAAAAAAGAAGAGGAAGTAGGTGATGATTACTCATCTCTTCCTTCTATAATGAGATATTCGCCCAACAACGATAACAAGAGTTCCTAAAACCAGAATGAACTCAAAACCTGGAACTCCACTTGGTTTTTTCATCTCTGAGGCTGTAAGTTCAGAGGCGAGTAAGTCGTCATTAACCACTTCTTTTGTGTGTGGTGTTGCATTGTACTCAAATGGAGGCAAAACGAAATCTAAGTAATTAGCTGTAATTTCTTTAAAATAAATCTCAAGCGTCGCATTTCTATAATTTGTACCATTGAATGTCCGTGTAACATCAACGTAAAGATAAACCGTACTAACTACCGTCAAAATTAGCATTGTATTCCAATAACTAGTTTCATCCCAACCAGAACTCATTGTACCAAAGATAGCCAAATTGTTAAGATTACCACCAAGTACGCTCACCCCATCAAGCGTGGCATTCCAAGGTGAGGATCCTGTGGTATAATTGCCATGGAGATATGCAGTAATATTATAGATTCTATTCCGTTCTAGATATAATGGAATTCCATAGAGATGATCTGTATTTGCTACAGTATCATCATTAACTTCAAAGAATGTTCTTCTTGAAATTCCATTTTTTGGAATAAAGTAACCTCCACCAATATAATTCCAAAAAAACGATGAATAATGCTGTATTGGTGCTTCATTATTGCTAACTGTTAATGTTGCGGCAAATGGTTCAGGAAACTGAAAAGCACTATTTTCTGCGCTAAAAGGCCTAATCATCAAGATTGGAATTTCATAATTTCGAGTAGGCAGAAAAGCTTCTAAAAGGGTATTATTAGATCCCCATTGTAACCATTGTCCTGTATCATTACGGTTACCAATCCAAGTGTTTCCTGGGTAGTATACATTCTTTATCATTTCATTGTACTTTCCAATCCAACTATATTCGTATTGAACTCTTTGATAGGGGATAATATGGTCATCAGTTGAGATATTGACAAAATTAATTTTATTATTTTTAAGAGAAAGCTCAAAAGCGAAGATACTATCCTTTGTAACAGAAACAGTTCCAGGAGATTGGACAGGGACTTTAGTAAAACGAATTTCTCCACTTGACCAATAATAGGTAAATCTGATTGCATAAGTTCCTGCAGGAAAATAACGCCAATTATTCCCAATTTCCCCAATGGATCCAAAAAGATTACCATATTCAGGATCAAAAAAAGAAGAGGTTCCTACTTGAATCCATTCATCAGGGTGAGCTCCAGGAATGTAAAGATTGAAATCATGATAATATGAGTAGTTAACTGCAATCATATGGGGAGTATCTAGTGTAAAAGAATAGTATATGTCAAAATTTACTTTGATATTTTTGTTAAAGGTTAGTGGAACAGTATTTGTGAGCTCCTCTATCTGTTTATAATTTTGATAATAGACTACATATTCCCCAACTGACCACCCTTGAGTAAAAAATACCAGAAATACACTCTCATCCTGATTAGCGTGGATACGGTAACCATTTTGATTAAGATAAGTATATGGAATTACATCTATATATTCCGCGATAAGGAAAACATATGGTTGGTTACTAGTACAACCAGAGTATTCAAGCATTCTAAAATCAATAAATAATTCATAGTATTGATCTGCTTCTAGTGTAAGATTAAACATCCTGATGCTAAAAAGCTCATTTTCAGGGTAAATCATTTCATTGTCTTCGATAATCACACGAGTCCCCTGATCAATTTCCCCTGAATATGAGGTGTTTACTTTAATTTCTGGCATATATTCGGGAAATTCCCATGGATGTGGAGTCAAAGTTACTAATGAACCTTGATCAAGCATAAAGGTGAAATTTAATGGCTTTGATGAATTTCCTCTTGGAAAAAATGGATAAGTCATTTGTTTCTCAATATAACCTATTGAATAACCCTGTGTTGGAAAAGCATCAGGAAAAATAATAGATCCATATGCGTTACAATCAAAGATATCAATATCTAGAAAGAATGCTTCGCTGGTATTAAGGAACCCAAAGTATTCAACATATGCTTCTACCATAAAGGTATATGAATGATCCATATGGAGATTAATTGCTCTCCTTTGAGTGTATTCAAAAATGGGATCAAAAATCGAAGGAATTCTTACCGCGCAAGGATATAGTTCAGGATCAAATAAAGGATGATCGCCATAACGTATTGTATCACTCAAGAGACCATCAGATACGCCTTGATCTCTCTCTAAATTTGATTTTCCTGTATAAAATTCTTGATAGTTTAAGAAATAGGTATATTCTGCATTTTGTACTCCTGAATAACCTTGATAAAGAATTGGGGAATCAGTAAAATCAGTTCCTGGAGGATTTACATAATAAAGAAAACCTCCTTCTGAACCAGCTGGTATAAATGTGGTTCTTTCCACTTTTGTCTCAATAACTGGTATTTCTCCTGCTGATGCAGGTGAAATAAAGGAAATAGTCATCACAAGGATTATCAGACATGGAAGTCTTAATATTTTATAGCTTTTAGTTTGCATATTCTTTACACCTCTATTTATGTAGGATCTTTTTTTAAAATGCAAAAGTAGTAGTTTAAATAAGTAATCAAATGAATTGGTCATTGATAAGCCATTCATTGACAAAATATAACTTATAATCATCAAAATAGAATCTATGGCTTTTTTTTTCATATATACAATTGATTCCTATCTTGTGAACATGTATAATAACTTAAAATGAACCTTATTTAATTAGAGATTCAGAAATCCGAAGACAGATGCTGTAATTATTGCACTAATCATTAGCTAAATAAAAATGATTTTCGTGAATTAGATTTCATATGGAATCACATAAAATAATATTCTCTTTCACTTTCTCTCTAACGCTTATTTTTATTTTCACTTGTTTTATCAGATCAGGATCAGCCTGTACAATTTGTACTGTTTCTAGTGGAGAAAAGGTTCTATTTGGGAACAATGAGGATTGGACCAACCCTAATACATATATTTGGTTTGAATTATCTAATGAAGAAAAATTCGGGGGAGTTTATCTTGGTTTTGATGACTTTTTCCCACAGGGGGGAATGAATGAGTATGGTCTTTGTTTTGACGCAAATGCTTTACCTAAAATGACACTAAATAATCATCCTGAACTCCCATACTCTCAAAAATGGATCGTTAAACATATTCTTGAATTATGCGCAAACATCTCCCAGGTTATTCAGGTTGCTCAAGAATTTAACTGGGGAACTTCAATCGCATATCAAGTCCAATTTGCTGATATGTTTGGAGACGCTATAGTCATTAGCGCGGGGACAGATGGTGAACTTAATTTCACACGAAAGAACGTTGGAGATGGATTTCTTCTTTCAACGAATTTCAATGTTGGATATCCAAAGAATGGTTGGATACCTTGTTGGCGTTATACAATAGCCTTTGATATGTTAAGTGACATTGCTCAAGAAGATAATCTTACTGTGGAAGCTATCCGTGATATCCTTAATGCAACTCATCAAGAAGGAACATACGCGACAAAATATAGCAATATTTTTGATCTCATAACTCGTGACATTTATATTTATCAGAATTTTAATTTTAAGAAAGTGGTTAAGCTAAATCTAGATAAGGAATTGGCTAAAGGGAATGAAAATCCCATTTTAATTAGTGATCTCTTTTCTCAAACGACGACAAAAATATTAAACAAAACAACTCAAGAAACCCAAACTGAAACGACTCAGGAAGTCCCGCTATTATTCTATCTTTCATCATTAATAATAATATTCTTGATTAGAAGAAGATTTAGGTAAGAATAGTGCAGTGAAAAATCTAAGGAGTTCTACTCCCTCATTATTAAGAAAAGACTCTTCTTAGACATAGATTAAAATCTTACAATCCTAAAAAAACACGATTGAGGGGGATCTTCTCGGAAAGAGGATAATAACTCTCTCCTATTCCGACATATGGCCCATTTCTAGATTGAATACCGAGAAAAATGAGAATTCATGGTATTTCTAGTTCTCTTTCTGAATTCTTTTTCACGACCGTTAGGTGTTGATCTCCCGCTTTTGAAAGGTATTTTTTTAATAAAAGGGATTCTTCCTTTTCGGATCTTTGTCCGATTATCTCTAAATAAATGAAAGAAATCTTCGCCGTCTCTTTGTGATACAAGCGTAATTGCCTCACCTGTCTTTCCTGCTCGTGCTGTTCTGCCTATTCTATGGATATATTGTTTAAAATTATATGGAAGATCATAATTAAAGATAAATGTAACCCCCTGGATATCCAGTCCTCTTGCAGCAACATCTGTGGCAACTAAAATCCTTACTTTTCGTGATAGAAAGCTATTTAACCGCTTTGACCGCTCATGTTGACTGTATCCACCATGTAGGACTGTTGCCTTGATTCCTGAGTGAACTAGATTTTTAGCAATAATATCCGCATTTCTTCGTGTGTTACAAAAAATCATTGACAAACCATTTCTATTTTCCTGGTTCAATAGATGAACTAGTAACGAGAATTTCATTGAATTACTTACCGGACCGTAATAGCTCTGTTTCAATTTTCGTGGGTCAACATAAGATTGAGCCCCGACCTCAATCGGGTTTTTCATATATTTTTGAGCAATCCGACTTACTTCATAAGGTATTGTTGCTGAATATAAGAGGGTTTGTCGTTTTTTTGGAAGAGAATAGATAATTTTCTCAATATCTGGTAAGAATCCCATGTCAAGAAGTCGGTCACACTCATCGAGAACTAAGATCTTGACCTGTCTTAGTTTTATTGTTCCTCTTTCAATATGATCGATCAACCGTCCTGGAGTTCCAATAACGACATCAGCACTTTTTAATTCATTAAACTGGGGATTAATGGAGACTCCCCCGTACACTGAAATTATTCGAAGAGTTTTATATTTTGATAAGTTAGATATCATTTCTGCTACTTGATGAGCTAATTCACGAGTGGGTGTTATAATTAATGCTTGAATCCCTCCACCTCTAACCGTTTTTTGAATTATCCCAGAAGCAAAAGCGAGCGTTTTACCACTCCCCGTTGCTGCTTTAGCAATAACATCTCTCCCTTCAATAACATAAGGAATAGATTTCTCCTGTATCTCAGTTGGATGTATAAATTCTTCTTCTTCACACACCTGAAGAACTGGGTCAATGATTCCTAGTTGCTTAAATGTAGTTGTGTTCATAAAAATTCCTCTGATATAAAATTTGGAAGGTATTGTTAACCTATTCTTTTTAAAAAAGAAGTTGAATAGGTGTTGAAAATAAAAGATACACTAGTTTGTTATGAAAATTACCATCGCCTACGTCTATTTGAAGATTGATCATCACGTCTTCGATTATCAGAACCACCAAAATAGGATCGTCGATCACCATAACTGCGACTATCTCCATAAGATCGTCGTTCGCTATATCGTCGGCGAGGATCCTCAACGTGTTCAGAAGATCGATTATTTTCTTGGTTAAGTTCACTAAAGACGGTTTGGTCCTCAGCTACAGACCCATATTTTCCTTTAGACAAGCGAAGAGAATTTCGAAAGACATTTGCAAATCCATTTGTTAATTTGTAGACTTTTTCATCCTCAACCTCATCAATATCTTCATTCCAGAGGGTTAGAATGATTGACCCTGTTTCATCTGCAACAGTCAAATCGCATACTCGATGCGTTTCACCAGATCTCTTATTGATTTCGCGTTCTTCCTCTCTCTCTATAACCTTAAAAACGACATTAAGTCGTTTTTCGAGTGGTTTTACGTCCTCTATTTTGACGTTATGGGTTTCAATTGATTCATCATTATATGACATTTTCTACACATCAATTCTATTACGAATAGAACCCTTATCATATCAAAAAAGCAAAATTAAACAACGATTTCGAATTTCTAGACTCTCAAAGGTAAAGAGACATCAACCTGTTCCATTCGTTTTTGTTTTCACTTTTAAAATTCTGATTTAAGCTCTGAATGATGATTTTCTCAAGTCTTTAAAAATCATCTGATAACATTTTCAATAAACATGTGTGAAATGAGAATAAAAGTCAATATGAATTTTTACTACCTATCTATTTATTTTACAGCTTTTCTGTAGAAAAATGTTAAATTATGTGAATTTCACTTCTTATGCAAATGTCTCACCTTAAGAAAATTTGATATTAGTTTCATAACAATTTAAATATTTAAAAATTCTATACCTTATACTATACAATTGGTGGATACTATGCTTCCGAGAGAGCGAATAGAAAATGCTGTCTCATTTCACGAAATAGATCGAATACCTAGAGACTTGGGTGGACCTGTTAGTGGAATTTCGATAATTGCATATGAGAAGCTTCTAAGTTATTGGAATATGTCTAGCAATAATATACAAGTTTCTGACTTAATTCAACAATTGGCAGCGATTAATGAAACAGTATTGATGAAATTAAAAATTGATACACGACATATCGGAATGGATCCCCCTCGGCGAGAAAAGCTCTCAAAAAATGGGAAAATCGAGTCATTTTACAATATTTATAAGATTAAATATCAATATATTAGAACATCGAAGTATGATCCTCTATATTATGAAATGGTCTCCTATCCATTGGCAGAAGCATCTTTGAAAGAAGTTAAAGAACTTAAACTTCCCTCCCCTACTGAAGAATGGTTTATTGGTTGTGAAAAAGCGGCTAGAAAATATTGGGAGGAAGGATATGCTGTTGTTGCCGACGCCATGTCTGGGGGGATTTTAGAACAGACAATTGGTCTTAGAGGATTTCATACATTTCTTTCTGACTTGTATAGAAATAGAGAGCTAATCGAAGTGTTATTAGATCAGAATTTAACTCATCAAATACAGGTATGGGAGAGATGGTTAAGTGAATTGGGGGATTGGGTGACGATTGCAATGTATGGTGATGACTATGGTACCCAAGAACGACTCCTATTACATCCAAATATGTGGCGCGAATTAGTTAAGCCTAGAGTTAAAGAATTAATTCAATCAATAAAAAGGAATTTTCCCCACATAAAGATCCAACTCCACTCCTGTGGTTCTATTGCAGAGGTTATTCCTGATTTGATTGAAATTGGATTTGACATTCTCAATCCTGTTCAACCTGCTAAAGGAATGGATCATATATATCTAAAACAAAAATATGGATCTCAAATCTGTTTTCATGGAGGAGTTGATATTCAAGAAGTGTTACCTCGAGGATCACCAGTAGAGGTTGAAAATGAGGTTAAAAGAGTCCTCAATGCATTAGCAAAAAATAAAACTGGGTATATTTTCGCTATGGCTCATAATATTCTTGCTGATGTCCCCCCAGAAAATATTTTAGCTGCTTACGATGCATTATCAAATTGGAAATCCGTACAACATGATTTTAAGGATTAATTTCTGCTTTTCTTTGATTACTTAAGAATATAAGGGGAAATATAAATGAAAAAAATCAATGCCATTTAATTAGAGATGTTATCAAATTCTTTTTAGACAACTTTCCATTAGTAAATGAGGCTAATATATCTTCTTCTCCAAATACTTTCACAACAATCTCATCTACTGAAAAGTTTTGACCAACAAGTTCGTGAACTTCACGACGAAGGTTCCATATTTCTTGTAATTTTTGGTCTATCAAATCCCTCTCATAAACTTTTCCTCCTGGAAGGAAAATTTTCAGGTCTGTCATTTTTGATGTAAAATGATTAATTTTTTGAATAGATTGGTAGATTAAAGAAATATCTTCTTGGATGCTTGAAGTACCTCCAAAAATTCGCTTATATTTTACTTGAATGCCATCAGAAACAAAGGCCCATCCTTGCTGTTTCTCAATTAAAGCGATTTGGTCTGGTGCATGTCCTGGAATCGGTAAAACATGAAAAGTGTATTTTCCCAACATTGAAGAAATCGGATTTGGCATAAGTTCAGCAGTTACTGGAAGAACACCTTCTTCTCCCCACGCAATTTGTCTATATTCAGGATAAGTATATCCTGTTTTTAATATTGATATAGCCTTTTTACTTGCATATATAGGGACACCAAATTCAGAATTCAGCATGTGAGCTCCCCCTGCGTGATCCTCATGTGTATGGGTTAGAACACAAGCTCCTATCTTCTGATCACCTAATGTTTTAACAAAATCACGAAAATCATCCACTCCTCCTGGTGCCCCTGAATCAATAAGCAATCCATCTATTAAATAACATGATGTCCAGTATGGATTAAGCATCATTTCATGATCAGAAGCCCAACACCATTCAAGGATTTCGTTATTACAATGTAAGAATGTTTTAACTACCATTATTAGTTCTCTCATTATGTTTCTTACATTTTTTGTAATTAAATTGAACCACGACGAGTATCTTAAAAAGGTGGCTCTAGATAAAAAGCCGAGGTTATAAAATTAAGAAATATCAACAAATCTCATGAATTATTATTCTATCACAAATTTCGTGAACTATCATATTTTGTCTGTTTCTCTTTTTTTCAGAATAATAATTCCATTACCGTCAGGACAGCAAGATTCCATAAATCCAATCATTTTTCTCATACGATTAATAATCTTGATAACCATAGACTTACCTTCTGATGTTAAAGTATATGTGCGAATTCTTTTATCTCGATCTTTCTTTTCCTTCTCTGTTGTTTCGTGAATATAGCCTTTTTCTATTAAATTACGTATAATTTTATACGTTGCACCTGATGTAGGGGACCACTCTTCCCCAAGATCATCTTTAACATACTTTACAATTTCAGATCCAGATAAACTTGTATTATTATATAAAACAAGTAGGAATAATGACTCTGTAGGAGTGACAGCAAGGTTTTTACCAAACATAGTTTAAACACATTGTCTTTATTTTTGCTTTACCCTTTTAGTAATCTTTAAAAATGTTATCTATAAGGAACATTCCTAAGGAATATTCATAATGAATATTCACTTCACTGAAAAAATTTGAGATGAAACAAAATGACTGAACAAAAAGTTATTCCTTCTGATGAAAAACCCCGACAGAGTTATGCATGTTGTGGTTCTGGGTCTGATGAAGTGAAAAACACTTCTTCTGAACAGGATATGACTCAATCTGAAAGAATTAGGTTAAATATTCGAAAACAGTATGCTGAAATTGCAACAGGGAAAGCAGATAATTTGATTGCGTCTGAACAATCTGATCCAAAATTAACCATACAGGAAAGTCAAGAGAGTTATACTGATTACTCTGAAGAAGATCTTTCAAGCATTCCCAAAGAATCAAACCTTGGTTTAGGTTCTGGAAATCCCATTAAATTGGCTAATATCCAACTAGGTGAAACTATTGTTGACTTGGGTTCTGGAGCGGGGGGCGATTGTTTTTTAGCTGCGAATAAAGTTGGTGAAGCAGGGAAAGTGATTGGAATTGATATGACCCCTCAAATGATTGACAAGGCTCGGATTAATGCGAGGAAAGGGGCATATACCAATATTGAATTCCGATTAGGGGAAATAGAACATATGCCTGTTGCTGATAACACCGTTGATCTTATTGTCTCGAACTGTGTCATAAATTTATCAGTCGATAAAGCTCAAGTCTTTAAAGATGCCTTTCGGGTCTTAAAACCAGGTGGACGGTTAGTTATCTCAGACATTATTCTTAACCATGATTTTCCAGATGTTGTTAAGGAGGCTTTTACAGATATTCCTGGATGTGTATCAAGAGCCTGGGTGAAAGAGAATTATTTAGGGGTCATTAAAAACGCTGGATTTGAACAAGTAGAACTCCTTGAAGCTGAGACTATTACACCTAGTAACAAACCAAAAAAAACCGAGTCTGGTACTGTTAAAGCGAAGCTTAGAACCTATGGTAAGGAAGTTGAGGTTGAGCTTACATTACAAGAGTATGAAAGTTTGAGTACTTCTATCATGAAAGGCCACATTCGTGCATACAAACCAAATTAGTGGTTTTTCAACACCTATCTCCTTTTTTCCTCTTCCTATCAAAATGGATACTATTGATTTTCTACCATTACCAAGAAGATGACCTTTAAAATCCTTAGAGGATTTTTTCATTTTAGGGATAATAGATATGCTAGAAACCGATTTGAACAAACAGGAAGTAAAAGGAACTGTGTTAAATCCATTACCAGTAGCTTTGGTTGGAACGCAAGTCAATGGAAAACCCAATTTCCTTATCATTGGATACATTTCTCCCTTTAATTTTGGTCGACACATTTTCTTCAGTCTATATAAAAAGCGATTCTCCAGAAAAGGTATCTATGAGAATAAGACTTTTAGTGTGAATATTCCATCTGTAGATCTTCTAACAAAGGTGAATATATGTGGAACTAAATCTGGAAGCAAATTCGATAAATCAACTCTATTTGAAGTGTTTTACGGTGAATTAAAGACTGCTCCAATGATTCAGCAATGTCCATTAAATATGGAGTGTGAAGTGGTTGAAATTCTAGATTATGATCCAAATGAAGGGATCATTGGAAAAGTTATCAAATCTTATGCAAATTCTGGATGTTTAACTGGCAAAACACTTGACTTACGCAAAGTCGATCCAATTATCTGGGCAACTGGAGGCGACTTTAATTATTACAGGCTAGGAGACCGATTGGAAGTTCCTGAATTGTAATAGAAATGTAAAGGAGTCATTTTTATTTTAAAAATAAACAAAATGCATTTTAATTCATAATGGCTCCTAAAATAAAATGGATCTATCATATTGATCGACTAGTTTCCCTTTTATTCATCAATTAGGATTAGAATCAACTCCAACAAAGGAATTATATTCCTTTAGAGATTTCATTATAAAATGAATAAATACTTCTTCTCTAATCAAAATATCTGACTCTTAATCATATTCTCATTAGCGAATAGGTAACATTATAAGAATTTCAGTCCCAGAACCATAGGTACTGTTAATCTTGATTTTTCCTTCATGTTTTTCTATTATACCCCGACAAATGGATAATCCAAGACCTGTACCCTTTCCAATTGGCTTGGTTGAAAAAAAAGGCTCAAAAACTCTCTTTAAATTCATTTCTTTAATTCCTATCCCGTTATCTGTCACTCTAATTTCAATATTATTTCCTTTCTTGTCAGCTGTGATGTTAATTTGAGGTAAAACATCAATATTCTCGAATGCATCTATTGAATTATTTATTACATTTTGGAATACTTGGAATAATAACGTTTTATCACCGACAACTTCGAGATCTTCCTCGATGTTTAATTCAATATCTATGTTCTTTTCTAATAACCTAGAGTTAATGGATGGAGTACTGAGTAGCTCAGACATTAGAAACTTTATTTTTAATTTGTTTGGAGTCAAATGTATTTTTCTTGAAAATTGTAGAAGATCTGTGACAATTTTAGAGCACAATTTAACTTCCTTCTTGATACTCATGAGCTCTCTTTCTAATAAGCTGATTTCTAGGGTTGATGAATCTTTTTTAATGATATTCAATAGATATTCGGCTTTCAGGGTAATGTTAGCTAATGGTGAGTTTATTTCATGAGCTACTCCCGCTGCGAGCTGACCTACTGCAGCAAGCTTGTCTTTTTCAACTAATTCTTCTTGAAGTTCCGTAATGTCTCTACCACTCAACTGAACTTCAATAATATTTCCAAGCTCATCAATAATCGGAGATGCATTCCATTCAATTGTTCTTATTCCTTTAGGAACAATAAAATTAACTGTTGTCTCTTCAATATGGTCTATATCCTTCATAACTCGTTCTAAAAATAATTTACTTTTATTAAGATCATTTTTATGCACGAAACTCAAAATATTTTCTTGTAGCATCTCATTCTTGGGTTTTCCAAAGAACTCAATTCCTGATGTATTAATATAAGTACAATGTCCATCAGGTTTAATCCTCATAATAATCTCATGAGCTAGTTCCGTTATACTCTTGAATTTTTTCTCTGACATTTCTAATGCTTTTTGCATTCTTACACGGTCGGTGACATCTTGTAAAGTCAAAACTAATCCTACAACCATATTATTTAAATCAAAAATTGGGATTAAGCTCCAATCCCAATATGAAACTCCACGTTCAGGGTGTTCTGCATATTCGAAAGCTTTTGCAGTGATAAAAAAAGGTTCCTTTGTCTCAACTACTTGTTTAAAGATCTCTTCATTCTCTTCATTAGGGTACAAATCAAAATGATTACGACCAGGAAAAAACTCAGGATCTCGATCATCGGCTCGAGCATATGCACGATTAACCTTAACAAAATTAAACTGTGGATCCATATAGGCGATTAATATATCTGTAGTGTTTAAAATCTGCTCAAGTAACTGACTGGTTTGATTTAAATTCTCTTTTGACTTCCGTAATGATTCTTCAACTTTTTTTCGATCAGTGATGTCCCAAGTATATTCAATTACTTGTTTAATATCATTATTATTGTCAAAAATTGGATGACAATGTATTTCATAAATTTTGGGATTTCCCTTTCTATCAAGGTGAATATGTTCAGTTTTAATTGGTTTTTTCTCTTTCCTCACCATTTCAATAGGACAGGGGTGTTCTTCACCTGTACATGGTACTTTTTTTCCATGGGTGATAAAAAAACAGGTATCTGTGTATTTATATTCCCCAAAAATCATTTTGGCTGCTGAATTACTCAGTTTAAGGGTGTAATCAGAGACATCAATAACATAAAAAGGATAATTAAGAGAATCTATCAATTTTTTGTTTTGATAATCATCTATCAGGATCTACTCCTCCAATTTTTCCGATAATTAGAATAACTGGATTTTTATTCTACTTTTCACACTATTATAAAACTATCTATAGATCTTCTAAATGTATATTGTTGGTATGAGTTATATCAATAATCTAGGATGTTCAAAACATCAGTAAGGTCTAATTCAAAGATAAATTCTTTAGAAAAATAATGATTTAAACTAGAGGAAGATTTATTATCTTTAGATTGTGATCCTTTTCATGGAATGGGTTTTTTTGTTCTCTTAATATAATTAAAAATTTTTATTTTTGATCCTGGGTCTACAAATCCAATTTTCTCTAAGATGAATATTATTTCTGCAAAGTATTGCCCTCGTGATGTTAAGTAATACAAATTATTATCTTTTTCTAAAATATCCTCTTGAACCAACTTCTTTATGTGAAAAGCAAAAGAGGAGGAACTTTCAACTTGTAATTCTTCAAGGATTTTATTAAAATTCAACTTAACCCGAGATTTTAATAGATTTATAATATCTTTCCTTAAAGGGTGTGAAATAAGGCTAATAATGTTATCGAAGGCTTGAATTGAAAGTAATGACAATGCATCATGAACTAATGGTTGAGATATTGTATTATCTTTTTCATCTATTAAGAATATTAGAGAACAATTTGAATCAAGTATACAGTGGCTTAGCCCATCTATAAATCCTTTGAAGTGACTCCAAGTGTGAACCTGAAAAAGCTCTTCTACACCCTTAAAAATAATTGTTCCTTTTTCGTGTGTTCGAACAAATTCCTCAATTCGATGGTGTATCAGGTGCAGCTTTGTTGGAGGGATCTCATTGACTTCTTTGGTAAAACCCAAACGAATTGCAAACGTATTTTTAATTTCATATTCATTGACAATTTTTTGAGGATCTTCATTTGATATAATTAAAAAGGGGTGTTCATACTCACGGAGGGTTCCCTCTAATGCATAATCTTGCAGAATTTGCTTGTTGACAAGAGGAGAGAAAGAATAATTTTTTCTTATTTCTAATTCTTTTTGGACTTCTTTGATTTTTTCTTTTAAGGGTGAGACCTCGAAAGGTTTCAATAGATAATCGTAAGCTCCAGTTTTCATTGCCTCTACTGCTGAATCAATGCTTCCGTATCCTGTTATTACGACACTAATTAAGTCTATTCCTTTCTTGTTAATCTCCCTAATTAAATCAACACCAGATAGATCTCCCATCTTGAGATCTGTTAAAAGTAAATCGAACTTTTCATCCACAATTATCTTTAATGCTTCTTCCGCTGAAGTTGCAGTAAGAATTTCATGCTGATCTAAAAGTAAAATATTACTCATTGTTTCTAAGAATGTTGTATTGTCGTCAACTATTAGAATTCTCATTGTAACATTTTCCTTATATAAGGATCGTTTTACTGCATTAATATCTTCTATCAGAAAAAACAGGTATAATTATTTAAATGGTTAAGTTATATCTGTTCAATCTACTTAGATCCATGAACCTTTTGGATTATTCAATATTTTTGAAACCTTAAGTGCAAGTACCACCTAACATTCTTACATATATTGAATTTCCTTCGAATATCGTATTATCTATTAACCTGAATAAAACACTCGTGTATATTTTGATTTACTTTATCTCAATTTGATTTGAGTTGTTCTTCTCAAATATCATATGTTAATTAATTGGAATTAACTTAATAATTTAAGAGAGCTTTATCTAAATTTACTTTCACTCATAGAGAGAATTGTTAGTTTTGGAGGAAACTCTATGAATTATGATGAGATTGATAGGAAAATTCTAGAAATTTTGCATCAAAACGGAAGAACAAAATTCACTGAAATAGCTAAGTCTATTCATAAAACAGAGGGTACAGTAAGGAACCGTATTAAACGATTACAAGAGAACGGGATCATCCACGGTTATAGAGTCGTCACATTTCCAGAAAACCTTGGATATGAAATCCAAGCAATAATAACTTTTCAACTTGAGCCAAGTTATAAGAATTACATACAATTGGAGCAATTACCTAACCAAGCGGAACAAAGTAATAGTAAACTGCTTTCACTATATCGAGCTAATGATGAAGATATGTTTATGCTTGAGGTTCTTTCAAGGAACTTACAAGACTTAAATTACTTTATTTCAAAACTAAAAAAGTTCAGCGGTATTTCAGAAGTCCAAAAATTATTAAAAATGGAGCGAATTTACGAGAATATTTCTTAGTGAAATTTACCAAGAATGAGTATATGAACAAAACTAGAGAGATTTTCCTTCAATTAAGAAGTTAAAAAAGAAAAGGAGGACCGTAATCTGACTATCGAAATGGAGGAAGATATAGTACTTCAATCAAGAGCTAAAATAGAATTAGTGTGTCCTTGGTGTCACATTCATAGCATTTCTGCTATTGTAAATCATCGTATGCTTCGTTTAAAGTGCTCTGAATGCGGGATGGATGCCTTTGTTTCTCGTATTCCTTCTAATAAGAAATTATCCGATTATATTCCACGACGATTGATCCCATAAATAGCTCCCAGGATTCTACATGAAATGTACTTTTTCTTTGAAATATGTCTTCAAATAGGCAAATAATTCTATCTAATAGCTCAAAGAGAAAATTATTATAGAGTAATACGATTCTAGAGTCATCGCCATCGTTTAAGAGTAGGAAGGAGTGATTCTAGATAAGTTTTTGCTTCTTCTATCGTAATATCAAGGGATTTTGCTGTACTGGATATGCTATTCTCAATCATTTCTTTCATCGTGATTTCAGGTTCAGTGAATTCACCAGATTCATAGCAACTATAACAATAATCATCACTTCGTGTTCCATCAGCTTCAGTGCCTTTATCATTAAGTGTCTCAAGAACCATCGCACAACTTTGACAAATAGGTTCTGTTGATTTTTTAAAAGTCAATTTCTATCATCCTCTACGCTCTTCTAATGTATTTTAAAGCTAATTGTTAAGGTAATTCCATTTTTAAGGTACGAAGTATGAATTTCGGAATTCTAAGATCGATAGGAAATTAAGAACTGAAATCACCTAAGATGTGTTTATGGCATCCTTTTTGTTTCTAGACATCAAAATGGCCTTCATCTACTTGATATCGCAATTTTATTGCTTCTTTAAGATAGATTTGAAATTCAGTTAGTGATGTATCGATTGCACCCAATGGGAATTCTACTTCAAATAAGCATTTAGTAGCTCCATTACATATTGTTTGTATGGTTTTGACATGAACAGGAATGTTTAAAGCGGATTCGAATACCTCTCGTAACCAGAAACTGGAACAATTGCGAAATATAGACGAATCCACTAATTCTAGCTGCCACAGCGGACAATAACATTTAGAATAGTGAACAGAAATAGATGTTTCACTTTTTTTATTAAAAACCCCAGATTGATATTTCTGATTTAATAATTGAATAAATCTATCAATATTCTTGGTTTTTTCCCAGGCTTCACGAAAAAAATTCACAGCCTGGGGATGTGCGCAGGCCCGTCCACAGTGTTTCGAAATATTGTTATGTACCTGCTCAGAATGGCATTCAAGTCCTCTAATAAGACCTGAAAACCATTGTTTTAGAAATTTGAGCGTCCATTTCTCACTATCATCCTGTTCAATCATTTAATCACTTCTATAAACAGAAATTTTCCCGAAAAGTAAACATTTGTTTTTACTTTATAAATAAAAAGAAAATAATTTTTGGACAAAGAAGTAGATTTTAACAGTAAATTTGCTTTTTTAGGAGACCATCAAGTTTTTTTTGAGTGAATTGTCCGAATAAGTTTATGGAATCAGTTTACACGCTAGTACTTAATTTTGGAAATATTTTATTCTTTTAAACAAAAAGAGGTTAGGTTTTCACCGAATCGTTTGATAAAAATCCTATCTTTGATTCAAAAGCAGCGAGAAAAAGAATAGAACCAGGAATAAGAAGTCCCATACTTATAAAACCATATATGAAGTTTAACTCTGGATCAATTAGGAATAATATCAAGGAGTGTAATCCTAAACCACAAAATAAAAGTGCTAATATAAGAAATATTAGGAACTTCCTACTCATTTTTCTTTATGTCTCCAATCATTTCATTGTTGTAATTAATTTAATGACCATTAAAAAAAAAACATATTTAAGTTTAATTCTACATTTTTCAGAGATGAGCTTAAAAATGAAAGTCAAAATAACAAATGTATTTACAAATGAATTTCCAGATAATAAAAATCTAAAAGGAGGGCATGGACAAGCGTTTTATATTTCAACAGGTGATGAAAACATACTTTTTGATACAGGTGCAAATTCAGAAATTCTTCTACACAATATGAATGAATTAGGGGTGTCACCAGATAATATTACAAAAATTATTTTTTCTCACGGCCACTATGACCATACTCATGGTTTGCCAGGGTTGCTTGATTCAATAAATCCAGTCAGTCCAATACCTGTATATGGACATCCTTCTATAACTGAAAGTAAAGTCTTCAAGATGAATTTAATTGAAAGAAATATAGGATTTCCAAAATTATCCGAAGAACAACAAAAAAAGATTGATTTTCACCTTATTAGTGATCCAATCGAATTAGCTGAGGGATTAACCTCAACAGGTGAAATAACCCATCGTCCACACCGCGATGGCAGGGAACCCAATGCGTACCACAAGGTTGGTGAGACTCTAGAAGTCGATCCAGTTGTTGATGATCAGTCTGTTGTTTTAGACACCAAAGAAGGTCTAGTACTAATAACAGGATGCTGTCATGCGGGTTTATTAAACACCTTAGAACACGTAACGAAACTAAAAAATAAACCATTTAAGGCGATAATTGGGGGAACACACATGGTTCGGTTTTCTAAAAACGAGGTAGAACAAGTAGCGAATGTGTTAGAAGAAAAATATGGAGTTCCAGACCTCTATCTAAACCATTGCACTGATAATTTTCCATTACCTTCGGTAAAGAAAACTCCAGTCACCAAAATTTTAAAACAGAGATTTGGAACAGCGAAAATTAGAACCTGCGCTGTAGGTACCGAATTAAACTTTGAAATCTCAGGAGACTAGTATCAACAGAAGTAAAATAACTCCTTGTTGTTTCCTTGCGACTCATAATTAAACAGCTTTTCTATTTATCTTACAGAACTCTTGGGGTATCATCCAACAACTGTTCCCAACTTTCTATTACTCGCGTTGCTCCATTCTTTACATAATCATCTCTAGAACGATTTTCTAATCTATGGAGACCTATTCTATCGGGAATAGAAGTCTGTTTATATGCTGGAAAATACCCAGGATAATCATCAACAACTTTAACGATAGTTAAATGCTTGGAAATTGAAAATAATAACCTTTTTCAAGCTTCAAGCAATGACTCTCCAGATCCCCAATCAGAAGGTTCAAACATGATTAGATCTGTATTTGTCACAGGAAAGCCAAATTCCCTTAGTTCTTCCATTGTTTGGTCACGTATATGTTTCAATCGACCTGTAATGTATATTATTTTGCACACTTCTTTCCATTTTTGAAGTACATCAACAGCAAAAGGGATAGCTTTGTCGTACTTAAGTAATTCGATACCTGTTTCATTCTTACATAAAAGGAGATTGAAAAATTGTTTTCTCAGTTCTTTGGATTTATCTTTTTGGCTCTGCGTTGCATATTTGTAAAAAATTTCCTCTTGAGATAACCTATGAAGATCTGTAAAAGGAATCTCTCGATTTAATATTGACTCCATTATTTTGTGAGTTCTTGGTAGAGTTTCTATTATTGTATCATCGATATCTATTATTACACCTATCAATCTTCCCTAATCTCCGTGGAAGAAAAGAAGAATAATCATTCAAGAGTCTTTTCATAACTGAGTGAAACTCCTTTCAATAAAAATTCGATGTAATCAAAACATGTTCTTTTAAAAAGAACCATTCGAATTTCATTGAATTAAGCACTTATTCTATGTTTAATCTGTCTTTCTTAAACGGATTAAAGGATTGAATATATTTTAATGGTAAATCAAAAAGATAATGAAATTATCACACTTGGAGGAGGATGTTTTTGGTGTCTAGAAGCGATATTCAATGATGTTCAAGGTGTAAAAGAAGTTATATCTGGTTATTCTGGAGGAAAAATAGCTAATCCCACTTATGAGGAGGTCTGTACAGGAACTACTGGCCATGCCGAAGTAGTTCAGATTACGTTCAATCAGCAACTAGTTTCTTTTAGAGAAATTCTAGAAATCTTTTTCACTATTCATGATCCAACTCAATTGAATCGTCAGGGCAATGATATTGGAACTCAATACCGATCAGTGATTTTTTATCACTCTAAGCAACAAAAGGAGGAAGCAAGAGAATTAATCAGAGAATTAGAAACTGAAGCCATATGGCCTGATCCAATTGCCACAGAAGTTACCGCTTTCACAAATTTTTTCCCTGCAGAAGATTATCATCAAGAATATTTCAAAAAGAACCCGAACCAACCCTATTGTCAACTTTTAATTATACCAAAAATCATGAAATTTCGAAAGAAATATGTTAACAAGCTTAAACCTATCTTGAATTCTTCACTAATGTGAATATCATGACAGAAAATCCATTCTCTTATCTTAAAGACAAGAAATATATTAGTTTAAAGACCTTCTATAAAAGCGGGAAAGGAATCGCTACACCTGTCGAATTCGCAGAAAGGAATGGTAAGCTTTATGTTAATACACGAAAAAAATCATGGAAAGTAAAACGAATTCAAAGAAATCCAAAAGCAAAAATAGCCCCTTGTACCATTCGTGGAAAAATCCTTGGAGAAGAAGAGGATATGACTGTTAGAATCCTCTCCAATGCTGATGAAGTTAATATAGCTAAACAAGCTCTTGATGAGAAATTCAATAAAGGATTCAACAAGATTATGAGATCTCTCTTTGTTTTCTTCAGTAAATTTCAATTCTGGAAGAATCCAGAAGAGAGGATCTTCTTAGAAATCTCACCTTAATAATGGTTAACTGAGAATGAGAGAGTTATCTTCGATTAAATAGTCACATTTCGTCTTCTTATCGCAAAGATTATTTATATGGAAACATCGTTGTTAAATTTCTTGTTTCTGCATGATCTTAATTGTTAATAATAACAAAATGAGAATGTACACTGAAGTTACAATTATGGGTAAGATTGAGAAAGGTTTAGTACCTAGTATGAAGGAAACTACAATACTGGGAGTACCATCACTTAAAGGATTTGTAAGTGCCCATGGAACAATATGAACCAATGAAGTGGTAAAATTAAATATGATTTGTTGTGTTAAATAGAAAGCAATGGGTACACCGATTACAAGCGTGGAATTGCGCTGAAAAGATCCCATCAATAGAGTGAATGACAAGAAAAAAAGCATGTTTAGCGACAAAACTATGCAAACTACGAAAAACATCTCTAATTTTAATATCTCACCAGTGAATAGAAAAAATGAGCCATAAAAGAGACAAGTGGGTGCAATAATCATTGATATGGCAGCCCCAATTGAATTTCCTGTCCATTTGGCTAAAATATAGGATTTTCTAGTGATAGGTTTTGAGAGTATCCAAGCTGCTGCACCATATTTAATTTCCCCAACAATAGACTCTTGCATTATAATAGTTACTCCAATAGAGGAAGCTAAACCCGCAAAAATCCCAAATACTAAAATCGGTTCTGATCCTGCGTTAGGGGCTTGCAACCAGATTAATATAGCCATCCCATTTGAGAAACCGCACCAAAGAAGGAGGCGAGTAAGGAAAACCTTTTTATTAAACCACCTAGATAATTCTGCTCTAAAAAGATTATTAAACCCCTGATTCCATTTTGTAAAAGATATTCGTTCTAAATTTTCGTTTTTTAACATTTTGTTATCCTTCAACAAGTTTAATGAAAATATCTTCTAATTCGTATTCTTGACGTCGAAAATCGCTAATAGTTAATGAATTATCTTTCATCAATTCACGAAGAAGATTTTTTTGTGCATGTTCATCATCTGATACTGTGATCTCCAATTGATAATCATTATTGTCACCTAATTGAGTGATATTCACATTAGAAATCCATTTCTGGATAATTAGTTGGTTGTGAACCTTTGAAATGTCTCCTTGAACTTTAACACTGAATATTGTCCCTTTTCCATCTTTCAAAATATCTTCGATAGAACCTTGTGAGATAAGCTGTCCTTTGTTTAGAATACCTACAGAATCACTCACTTTTTGCACATCATCTAAGATGTGCGTGGAATAGAAAATTGTAGTATATTCGCGGAGTTTAGACATAATTCTCAAGACATCTAGACGGCCAATGGGATCCAGAGAAGCTGCAGGTTCGTCAAGGATTAATAAATCGGGATAATTTATCGTTGCTTGAGCAATACCTAATCGTCGTTTTTCACCAGTGGAATAACCCCTAATAGGTCGGTCTGATTTATCTGAAAGAGAAACTAATTCGAGCATGTCAGATACTCGCTTATTTATAGCTTCTTTAGACCCAGAAAAAAAGAATCGAGCTGTAAATTTGAGTACCTCACGAGCAGATAGATGATCATAAAATGTAGGTTCCTGGGGTAAATAACCAATACGAGCACGAATTTTCATACTTTCATTTTGAATATTATAACCAAAAACCTCACCGCTACCTGCTGTTGGTTGTATTAATCCTATTAGTATTTTTATGGTAGTTGTTTTTCCGGCTCCATTTGGACCAAGAAAGCCAAAAATAGAGTGTTTTTTAACTAACAAATTTAGATTTTTTAATGCAAAAACACCGTTGTATAATTTAGTTAGATTTTCTGTTTTTATAATAAATTCAGGATGCATTTTTTTCACTTTTCTCAATTTTAAAACAAGAAATGATAAAATTAAATAATATAAATACTTTTTAAAATAGGAAGTAATAAAATTGAAATAGGTTATATATAATGATGAATGGTCGTAAACAAACAATAAATTGTTATAATCCCTTTAACGAATCTTTGATACAAAAGCTAATTTCCTTAAAGCTCCCCGATTCTACAACTAAAGTTGATGAGGTATTATGACATCACCTAAATGACTTATCCATACTGAAATTGTAACAAGACAAATATAGGTTTAATAAATCGTTGAAATTGGTGATAAACCATCATAGAAAATCCTATTGATCAAAAATATCAAGATATTATTACTAGAGAGTCAGAACTAGTGATGGCCACTTTAAATCCAGAACAGATTGCTCTTTTAAGAAATCCTCGTTATTTAACTCTTGTTAAAATTCTACATGAAGAAGATCCTTTGACCCTTGAAGAAATTGCCAAGAAGTACGCAGAATTAACGAAGGAGATGAGACAAGCAAATAGTAAATCCACAGTTTATCTATATCTAAATCTATTAAAGCAGCATAATATTATTCAAGAAGTGGGTCAACGAATAACCAAAGGAAAAACCATGTCAAGAACCCTTTATTCACTCACAGCGAAGTACATAATTATTGATGAACCAGAAATAGATTGGGAAGAAAACCATGGTTGTTGGATTTTCAAAGAAATACTCAATATTTTAAAGATAGTTTATCCAAATAAGATCATTGATGAAAATGCTCTTTTCCAGTGGCAGCTAAATTTCCAACATATTGTAAATGCGGATAAAAAGAGGCTTATCAATTCAAAAAACGCTGAAATTCTCGAGATATTATCTGTTTGGGCTCCTTATAGCATCAATGATATCGTAGAATTTTTGGGTTGGATATCTGTTCTCCTAACGCATCCTACGGCCCAAGATGAACTATTGAACTGCTTTAACGAACATATAGAAGTAGCAACAACATCCAGAACTTCTACTAATGATACAACTATGAATCTTACGATTAAAAAATCCAGAGATGTCCAAGATATTTTCAGACAACTACCCAATTTCTTTTTTGTATTACCTACAGATGATATCAGACGTCATTATACGGAAAAACCAGCCTATATTCCCCTCTTTCATGTCTTGCGGGATGGACCAATGACTATAGAGGAAATCGTAGAAAAATACAACCAAGTGGCTTTCGCACCGCGGAAACGCTCAACAATATATCGGTATCTAAAGAGCCTCAAAGATGCAAAACTTGTTATAGAAATGGGGCAACGTGTTATTCATGGAAAAAAAGCTACTCAAAAACTCTATGGACCTATTGCCCGAGTGATTTCCTTCCAAGATACTTATGATCCCGAGTGGAAAAGCGAAACACGTGTGTGGTTACTTAATTCACTAATTAAACTATTGATATTTCTTCATCCTGAACTACCTGTTATTAACAAGAAATGTTTCCAAAAGTTTCGTGTTTCTGCTTCACATTACTCAGATTTAATTGAAGGGATCAAAGAGTTTAGTCTTCCTGAGAACCGAAGAGCCTTTGAATTACTCCAGACTTATAATTGGAAAGATTTTTACTCGATATATTCATCTTTCTGGGATTACTATTTCTTCATGACCATTCCCAATTTATATGAGCGTTTAATGAAGTGTTTTTCAGAGTAATTATCTAAAGATTGATTATAAGATAATAAATCTTTTTGGATATTTAAGTACAAGAAGAGAACACTTAGAACCGATTTTTGATTCTCATATCTAGAATCCTAAACAAGAACTGAAATATGATGAATCATTATGTATATCATTTCTATCACAACCTTCAAACTCATTATTTTATTATATAGACCATTAATTGTTAGGAATATCCATGATAAAGTATCTTATCATTACTAGATCTTATTATCTTGGAAATTAGCAGTGTTCTTAACATATTTCATGCCAATGGTTCAATTATGTAGAACAAAGGCTGTGTAAATTAAATAAATTCATTAGATTTTTACTCTAATATATAAAATTATCATCTATACAGATCCTTTCATCAAAAATGTCTCTTTCTCATAACTAAAGATTAATAAATAGTGGTCTATTCCGTTTAATTGGAGTATTTAGGAGTTTAAAGCAAATGCCTCGACCAGTAAAAAGAGTAGACACGGAGTCAAAAGAGAAAGCAACGGAAGATGCTGAAGAAAACAAGGATACAGTCCCAATAGCCAAACATTACTAAAATCTCATTTAATTTTTCTTTTATGATTTTTTTTAAAACTAAGAGGATGTTTTCATTGTTTCAGAATCAAGCTGAAACTATTTTCATCCATTTTAATAACAAAATGATCAATGAAATGATGGAAGAAACAGCGAAATGGCCTGGGAAAGAAACTGGTGGATTGATGTTTGGTAAGATCCAACAAAAAGAATCTGGTTTAGAAATACGGATTATCAAAACATATATCCCACCTGAGGAGGAATGTATCAGAAATAATACTTATTTCGAAATAAATCCTAAATATGCAAGATCAATCTTAGATAAAGAAAATTTACTTTATTTAGGGAATTGGCATAAACACCTCGGATATGGGGGCCCAAGTCACGGCGATCATATGCAAGTAGAGGAGTTCTTTACCCTTAATCCTCATAAGAATATAGTTATATCCACAATCATTGATTCTATTACCGAAGATGATCATGAATTAATAATAGAAGTGTATAAGAAAAATGAAAATATCGGAGAGGAAGTAGAAAGTGTTTTTCAAACTTTTAGAATACCTGATAAAAACATATCCTATTTCACTGATGATTATAATTCTATTGAAGAAGTAGGTATCACAAAAAAACAGATATCTATTGTGAAAAACGAATTAGTAAAGGTTTATGGCTCAAGGTTCACAATTAAAGATATCCTCCAGTTTTCAAGCTCAACACCAGACGAAATAATTTTATCATTTCCTTTTCAGTTTATTTTAGAACTAGAGGGGGAAGATAAAACATTAGATCTTATAATTCTAATTTCATTTCCCTCAGACTTCCCAGAGGGACAGATATATATCGACATCTCTTCACAGGACTTATCAAGAAAGGTTACAGTCGAAAAACATCCTGCAAATGTCTTATATGAACAAGAACTTATCCAACCATTTCTTCAATTGCTTAAGGTTACCCTAGAAGAAAAAATCCCTCAATTAATGAAAGAACCTTTATGGAAAGTTATGTGTAAATTGGAGTGAATAAGATGAGAATAATTATTTATCCTTCATTTGAAAACCAATTTAACGATTTAAAAGGTCAAACAATAACCTATCTGCTTTATGGGAGGATTTATGATGATCTTACAGTATGTCATCTTACAGGAGTGTATCCATCAAAGAATAGTCAGTCAATAGGGCTTCTGACAATTGGAAGTACCCCCACAAAAGAACCAATCATTACAGCTAAAGCTCTAGAATATCCTTACCTTCATATCATTGTAGAAAATGAACTTTCAAATCTAAAAGCCGAAGTTAACTATAATGAAGACGATAGGGAATTCATTGTCGAGGTAGATATTGAGTATGTGAATTTAGATAGGTTATTTGTACGAATCGATCAAAAAGAGACTCCATTAAAAATACTGAACCAAAAAAAGGTTGCTATTATAGGTATGGGGTCTGGGGGAGCACTACTAGCGTTATATCTCGCAAAATCGGGTGTTAAAAAGTTCATCTTCATCGATGACGACTATCTTGAAACTCATAATATTATCAGGCACATTTGTGATCTCACTAATCTTGGACGATTTAAAACAAAAGCAGTAAAAGATTATATTGAAGCGAGAATCCCTGATGTTGATATACAAACAATAGAACGAAAATTCCATTTATATACTAAGGCTGATTTTGACTTTTTTTTCAGTCTTCTCAAGAATGTTGACTTAATTGCTGCAGTCTCGGGAGAACACGATGTGAATTATGCTATTAATGATTTTGTTCATTCTAATCATTTAACTATCCCAATAATCTATGCAGGGACGTTTGATGGAGTTGATGGAGGATTGATGTTTAAAGTTGATCCTCAGGAAGATGATTATTGTTATCATTGTCTTTATTCCAAACCAAATGATTATGGAAGTATCCAAACAAAAGCAATCCCAACTACAATTGAACTCGAACGCAAAATTAGTTATGATCGAACTTTACAAGAACAGCTGGCTCAACCTGGATTAGGATTAGATGTAGATAATGTAACGATATTACTTTCTAAATTCTGTCTGGATATCCTCCTCAAAGGGATAGAACATGGTTTGTATCACTTCCCACATAATTTTTATATGTGGTTCAATCGAACGATAATGAATGTGGACAAATCAACAGAAAAATATGAGGGACTTGAACTATATTACTATGAAGACTTAGAAAAAGATCCAAAGTGTCCATTTCATGGGATCCAAACAATCCATCTACGACACCAAGGTCATGAAGAAGAATAAGAAGATGTTACTAAGGCAAACTATTCCAGAACGAGAAATAGACCCTCTTCGAAGAGTTTTCCCAAATATTCGGAGAAAAGATTTCCGTAAGCTTAAGAATGGTAACTATTGTGTTCAGATCAGCTTTATCACTACAGGAAAATTTGCCTGTGGATATTTTGATGTCTTGATTGAATATCCCTATAATTATCCAATCAGTGCTCCCATGGCTTGGGTTCAGAAACCTAAAATTCCACATCAAACCCCTCATGTGTATCGATGGGATGAAGAAGGACATGCTCTCATCTGTTATTTACGTCCTAAAAAGGACTGGCATCCTAGTTACACTTCGTTTGAAGCCGCAAAAATGATTGAAAATTGGCTTACAACATACTGTCGTTGGACTAAAACTCAAAATTGGGATTTTCCAGAGGCAGGATTTTGGGATCATTTTTTTTAATGGGTGATCTTTAGTGAATACTAGAACAGTTGAACAAGAACTTCATGAATTACAAGGAGTATTTCCTTCATTAAGTACAAAGGATTTTTATCGATTGGAAAATGGAAATATCTGTGTTCGTGTAAAATACGTTACAACTGGAGAATATTCCTGTGGGACATTTCATGTGTTGATCGAATTTCCCCATAACTATCCAACAGCCCCACCTCGAGCATGGGTTACTCGACCAAAAGTATCTACAAAAGTACATCATGTTTATAAAATAGATAAATATGGACATACGGAAATTTGTTATCTTCGCCCCCAAAAAGACTGGCATTTTTCATATACAGCTTATGATGCTGCCATTATGATCCAATCATGGATCTGGGCCTATTGCCGTTGGCGAAAAACAGGAATATGGGACTGGAAAGAAGCCTGAATTTTCACTGGTAATAGAAATAAGTAATTGTATAGAATGAACTAAGAAGGCCAATTCCCAAGCATCTTTCGTACCGCAACAATTTGACCAAGATGATAGGAATTATGTTGTAAGAGAACAATAAAGGCTTGAATAACGGGTGCACCACCCCATGCAGGCATTGGTTTATTTAAATCAATAGTTTTAGCTAGTTCTTCAGCCTTATTGAGACCATTCTCGAACTTGTTCAGAAGGTTTGAGAAATTTGAATCATCAGTTAATAATTCATTTGTTGGCCAATTGTGACTTCGTCCGATATCTTTCCAATCGACCTTCTCCCCTTTTATCGCCTGCAATATTCCTTCTTGCCAGACAACGATATGGTGAAGAATATCCCAACATGAATGGAACTCTTTATCTGGTTTATTTCTCGCGCTAGCTGGTGTTAGCCCTTCCATTGCTTTTTGGGGTTTAAGATGAGTATTCTCTCCATGAAGACCATTTATAATAACTTTAACTAGTGTGTCGTTCATATTATACCCAGTCTTATTTACATAGTTAAAAATTTTACAATTGTGGTAAATTTATTTTTTATCTATGTTAATATTCTAAAGAAAAGGAGTAAACAGAGGTACAGGAATTCTGAAGAGTTTGTTGAAATATTTCATTCTCCAATGTTAAAGATGTCTAGAATGAAAGCATACTGAAGTGCGACTTCTTTCAAATGCTCATATCTACCTGATTTACCTGCATGACCTGATCCCATGTCGGTTTTTAACAATAAACGATGATTATCTGTTTTTAATGCTCTTAATTTGGCAGTCCACTTCGTTGGTTCCCAGTATTGGACGCGAGGATCGTTCAATCCTGCAGTAATGAGGATATGGGGATAATCTTTACTCTCCACATTGTCATATGGAGAATATGCTTTCATATAATCAAAGAAGTCTTTTTGCTTTGGATTCCCCCATTCTTCATATTCCATTACTGTTAAAGGAATAGTAGGATCAAGCATAGTATTGATAACATCAACGAAGGGGACTCTGGTAACCATCACATTGAATAATTCAGGCCGCATGTTTACTACTGCTCCCATGAGTAGACCACCAGCACTTCCTCCTGTAATTGTTAATTTTTCGCTGGATGTAAAACCTTGTGAGATTAAATATTCTGCGCAAGCAATGAAATCAGTAAAAGTATTCAACTTTTTCAGGAATTTCCCATCATCATACCATTTTCTCCCCATTTCTCCTCCTCCACGAATATGTGCAATAGCATATACCATTCCACGATCTATTAAACTTAATCGCGTCGAAACAAATTCTGGATCGTTACTTATCCCATAGGCGCCATAACCACTTAAGATGAGAAAATTATTTCCATCTCGCTCGAGTCCCTTTTTATAAACAAGGGATATATAAATAATATTACCATCTGGAGCAGTAGCAGCAATTCGTTCAGCTATATAATGATTTTTATCAAAATCTCCTAAAATTTCTTCTTGTTTAATTAAAGATAGTTCATGGGTTTCCATATTGTAATCATATACAGAATTTGGAGTGATTAGAGATGTGTATGACAATCTTATAATGTTTGTATCAAATTCAGGGTGAATTAATGATGAATGATATGATGAAATCAGAGGATAAAAGGGCTGTACAGTATAACTTGGTTCTGGAAAAGTAACATAATGACCTTCATTAGTTGTTTGATTTATAATACGTACTTTGAGGAGTCCATCTTCTCGTTCATACAGGATTAGATGATTTTTAAATACGTCAATATCAGTTAACATAACTGATTCTCGATGAGGAATAACTTCTTCCCATTTTTCCTTTGAACAGTTGTCTGTTGAAGTAATCATTAATTTAAAATTCTTCGCTTTGTTTTCATTCGTACGAATGTAGAATTTCCCATTCCAATGTACTGGGAAGTATTCTAATTCATGTTCACGAGGATGAATGACTTGAAAGACATGATTGGGTTGATCAATCATGAGAAAATGTACTTCAGAAGTTAACATGCTTGATAAACTTAGAAAAATACATTTTTCATTATGTGATTTGAATAGAGTTAAATAGAATTTCTCATCTTCTTCATGATAAATTAACTCATCAGTCGATGGGTTGGTTCCAATTATGTGTTTATATACCTTATCTGGCTGTTTAATGTCACTTAATGTGGTATATAAGAATGTTTCATTATTAATCCATTCTAATGAATAATAAGTGTTTTTAATCATATCTGGTAATAGTTCGCCAGTGTTAAGATCTTTAAGATATATTGTGTACTGTTCTGAACCATTATTATCTACTGAATAGGCTAAGAGTTGATGATTTGGACTAATTTTAAAGACTCCTTTTTTAAAATAATCAAATCCTTCTGCTAGTTTATTTTCATCTAATAATAACTCTTCCTGCCCCTCAAGTGTTTTCCTGTGATAAGTTCGGTACTGTTTGTCTTTGATAGTGCGACTATAATAGGAATAATCCCTAGATTTCTCAGGAGCAGATGTATCATCTTCCTTAATGCGATTTTTCATTTCAAAATACAATTTTTTCTGAAAATTCTCGGTATTTTTCATCATAATTTTTGTATATTCATTCTCTGCTTCTAAATACGAGATGACTTCAGGATCTTTCCTTGAATCGTCTCTTAACCAAAAATAATTATCAATAAGCTCTTCACCATGAACTGTAATTCTTCGTGGTTTAATGACTGCAATGGGTGGTTTAATATCTTTAGCTGGTGTCATGATTTTGATCCCTTTTTAAATTGTAATCATTTAATGTTAAATATGTTGATATTTATTTCACATTGGTTTGATGTTTGAATTTAATCCCGTTTTATTAATGTTAAGGATGAGAAATATAATTAATTTTAGCGTTTTTGATTATCGGAAAACAATTATTATTATTTTCTTTTAGAAGAATGGTACTATCTAAAATAATCAAAAAAACTCTTCTATTATTAAATTAAAGGGCTAAAAATGAATAAAATATCACTCATCATTGTGGTAATTAGTTTTCTCACGTTTTCGAGATTATTGTTTACTACTAGCATAGAGATAGCTGAGTCTGTCGAATTCACTGTCGAGCAAGCATTCCCTAATCTCACATTCACCAATCCTATAGGCCTTTATTATTCCAACGATGATAGCAACCGACTCTTTGTTGTAGAACAAGAAGGGATCATTTTTTCCTTCAATAACTCAAAATTCGTTAGTTCAACCAATATTTTTTTGGATATCTCTGATAAAGTTCTATTTGGAGGGGAACAAGGCCTTCTTGGATTAGTATTCCATCCTAATTATTCCAGTAATGGATATTTTTATTTAAACTATATTGCAGATAATCCACGACGAACTGTTATAGCCCGCTATTCAGTCATGAACAACAATTCAGATCAAGCGAACACTACAAGTGAACTCTTACTGTTAGAGGTGAGTCAACCTTACGCCAATCATAATGGAGGCCAACTGGCCTTTGGACCTGATGGGTATCTCTATATTGCTTTAGGAGATGGGGGAAGCGGAGGTGATCCTCTAGGGAATGGACAAAACCGATCTACTCTATTAGGATCGATTCTTCGCATAGATGTTGATAATAACTCTCCAACTACAACTTACAGCATTCCGAGTGATAATCCCTTTGTTGGTACACCTGAGAATTTCAGAAAGGAAATATTCGCATATGGATTACGGAATCCATGGCGATTTAGTATTGATCCTTTAACGGGTTGGCTTTGGGCTGGTGATGTTGGTCAGAATAAAATTGAAGAAATCGATATTATCGAAAAAGGGGGAAATTATGGTTGGAATATTATGGAAGGTTCCCATTGTTATTCTCCATCCACAGGGTGCAATCAATCAAATCTCATTCTACCAATCTTTGAGTATGGCCATGATATTGGCATTTCAATAACAGGGGGTTATGTGTATCGTGGTTCTAATCTAAAAACTCTGTATGGAAATTACATTTATGGAGACTATGGCTCAGGAAGAATCTGGGCGTTATCTAGCGATAATTCAACGATTCAAAATCATCTTCTTATTGATACCACATTCAATATAGTTTCCTTTGGTGTTGACAAAACAAACGAGCTATATATCTGTGCTTTTGATGGGAAAATCCATAAGCTAAAAGAAACAATCACTGAAACTTCACCGACAGATATACCTATACCTACGACTACTATAAACACCAGTACGAGTATTTCCTCATTAATGTCAACAGAAGATGATACCAGAAATCAAATAACATCTAAAGAGACTACAACAGAGGAAACAACACAGAAAAATCTCTTCCCAACATCAGGATTCCCCTTCATTTTGATGATTGTGATAATACCGTTTATTGTCTTTCTAAAACGTCGAATGTAATGGCCTGTGATGCCTCAAATCTTAGGAAATAGGTTAAAATATTATAATTGCAGTAGCAGCGGCGGCTGCAGCAGCTGCAGCAACAATATAGGTTTTAGAATGTGATTTCTGTTTATTTGGGGATGATACCTTGTATTCTCGTAATTCGTTTAATTGAACACCACAAGATACACAAAAAATAGCATCTGCTTCATTATGAAAATTACATTCCTTACAATAAACCATTTTTGTGCTTTCTCACCTTTATGGTAACCTTCAGGAACCTTCAGGAAAAGTCAAATATAAAGAAACTTTTAAGGATTGGTTTTGCGGAAATCAAAAATTGTACTGATAAGCTAAGGATAGGAAAGAAAAGTCAGGAGTCTCTTAAAATAGTAAAAAGCCTGAAAATGTTTATCTCCTCCAAAACTAGTCTTCTGGCTCCTGATATTCCATTTTTTATATTCCCTAAAAAAGAAGAGTTAAAAAGACCAATTTGTTCAGAAAGGAAAAGATACTCGTTTAGTTAAGATAGAAATAAAAATCTTATGCAATGATAGCCTGTTGTACTGATGGAATACGACCTGTTATCTTTAAGCTAAAAATAATAGAAAGATAATATACGAAAATAGAACGTAGATAAAGCTATGCCCGATAATATAAAACTAGACATTTCCTCCAATTGGGATTGTTAATGCCTATTAATTTTCATGACAAAGAGAACCGTTTTACTTACGCAAAGAGAGATGTAGACTCTAGCTGGATCGAAATAATATTAAAAATTGTAAATCCTTCGGGAAAACATGTAACTGATATAGGATGTGGAGGAGGGATTTATACAAGAACATGGGCCCAACTAGGGGCAGCTCAAGTTCTTGGTCTTGATTTTTCTGAACAAATGATTCAAACTGCTAGAGAAATGTCCACTGATTTTTCTAATATATCTTATCAAGTTGGAAATGCGATTTCAACGGGCTTAGATGATAAAATCACAGATATAGTGTTTGAACGCGCTCTTATTCACCATATTTCTAATATCCCCAGTTGCTTAAACGAAGCGTTCAGATTATTAAGATCTGATGGTATTTATATTATTCAGGAACGAATTCCTGAAGATATTGAGGTTCCAGCATCAAAAGAACATATAAGAGGATACTTTTTCGAAAAATTTCCTCATTTACTAGACATAGAATATAAACGCCGTCCATCTTCCAAAGAAATCAAGAAAGGATTGATAGCAGCTGGATTTAATATTATTAAGCAGTATACACTATGGGAAACACGGAGAACCTATCATAATTTCTCCGAAATGGCTAGCGATTTACGTGATAGAACTGGGAGATCAATTCTTCACGAACTAAATAATGAACAAATAGAAGAGTTAATTACTTACATTTCTAGCAAAATTCCCTCAGAAGAACTTATTATTGAAAAAGATCGCTGGACACTTTGGAGTGCAATTCGTTAAGTTATTATGTTTCCGGATTAAAGAATGGAATGAAAGTAATAAGTTTATTCAAGATATTGCTTTATATTTTCGGTTCTTCTTGATGAAATCCTCTATTCTAAATTATTATCCAACTACCGTTCTGAAAGACTTACCCAAAGAGGTCCGCTAGGAACAATTGTCCCAAGCAATCCTTGGAGCTGCTCTTCCTGATTCATTGAGGCGTGCCTGATGAAACACAGGTCTTACAACCTCTCCACAGGCATTTAAAGTCTCCGCAGAACTCTCGGCGACGGGAAAGAGTAAGTGTTGATGGATATAATAATAATTGGCTATATTCAACGCAGCATTATAATCACGGTCTAAAACC
>JBHLMN010000005.1:0-119217 GCA_048938105.1 Promethearchaeota archaeon | reverse complement strand
CGGGAAAGAGTAAGTGTTGATGGATATAATAATAATTGGCTATATTCAACGCAGCATTATAATCACGGTCTAAAACCTGATGAAACACAGGTCTTACAACCTCTCCACAGGCATTTAAAGTCTCCGCAGAACTCTCGGCGACGGGAAAGAGTAAGTGTTGATGGATATAATAATAATTGGCTATATTCAACGCAGCATTATAATCACGGTCTAAAACCACCCCACATAACGGACAACGAAAGAGACGATCAGATAGCGTCAGTTCACGATGGAAATAAAGGCAATTAGAGCATAATTTGGAGGAAGGAAACCAGCGATCGATCGCGATCACAATAGAACCATATAAAGATGCTTTATAGGTGAGTAAACGCTGAAACATGCCATGGGACAGATCGGCCCAATATTTACTTTGCTTTTTATTTTGCATTAATCCTTTAACATGTAAATCCTCAGTAACTATCACACTGTGGTTTTTGGCTAGATAGGTGGAGGTTTGATGGAGAAAATTATGCCTTTGGTTAGTAATGCGACGATAGAAGCGGGCTAAGCGGAGGGCGGACTTCCGTTTATTATGTGACCCATTCTGTTTTCGAGAATGAGCTTTCGATAAACGATGCTGTTTCCGTGCTTGACGGAGGAGGAATTTAGGGGTGGGAATAACAATCCCCGAAGATAACACCGCAAAGACAGCCAATCCTTTATCCAGAGCAACCAGAGGCCCGTCGTTTGGTTTAGGATCAGGTTGCTCCTCTCTCACAGTAAGAGCAATATACCAGCGATCAACGAGACGAGAAACCGTAGCACTCAGGATCCGTGCGGATTCGGGTAAATTTGGCTTCTCTTTGAGACGTAAGTTGCCCAAGCGAGGTAACTGAACCTGTTTTACCTCGGGAAAAAGGCGAATCACGCCAGTCAAGCGAAAACTGTCCTTAGACTTGCCTTTTTTCTTGAACGTGGGGAATCCTATCTTATGGCTGGTTTGTTTCTGTTTTCTTTGGTGTAGATTGGTGAAAAAATTTTGATAGGCACGATCCAGGTCTCGTAAGGCTTCCTGGGGCACACACTTCGAGACTTCATACATCCAGGGATAGGCGGTCTTTTTCAAGCGATTTAATTCTTTGTGCTGTTTCATGGCATCGGTATAACGAGCTGCACCTGTTTGGTGCTGATACCGCTGCTTCCTCGCAGCTAACCCCCAGTTCCAGGCAAATCGAGCTATATCAGCATATTTGGTCAATTGCGTCCGTTCTTTGTTGTTGACCCGTAATTCGTACCTGTACCCTCGTGTTCGGAGCATCCCTGACCATCCACACTAGTCTGAGCTATCCTCATTTGACTTGACTAATTGCCTAAGAACCTTTCGCATTATAAACCTATCAAACACCGTAATCCAAATCAAACTAACCTTTTTCCAGTTATTCTAATACCTAAAGTTTCATAAGTCTATTGATTTAACTATACTTTCATGAGTTAGGCTTAATGATTACCTCCCTTTGTTATTATTGTTTTTGACTGTTTTTTGCTCTCAATCTTCCTCCTTCCCTTCAATTTCTCTTTTTCTTCTTGTCTATCACTGTCGTTATCTGTCTATTTATCTGACATTAGTTGACAACCCTTTTTACTCCAGGAATTCGCCGAAAAACGAAATGACTTAGCCCAAAGCACAGAATTAGAGTTATACATAAAACAAAAATGAATTTAATGAATGGGTGTAGAATAATATCAGATAAGGAAATTGAAGTCACGATTAGAACTGGAGCATGGATAATATAGACTGTGTATGCATTTTGAGATAATATTCGTGGAAGTGGGCTTTGGGAGTTGAGTTTTCCCCGAAAGATTGGAATTAAGCTAATGCAGACACCGAAGCACATAATCGACAGCCAGAAAGAACCAAGAAGAGATTCCCAACGAAATCCCCCCTGATAAACTGAAATTTCACCTTCAAAAGCTCCAGTGAGAGAAATATATACAAGTAAAAAAATAATAGACCCTAATACAACTTTCAACCAGAATTTTCCATGTGATTCAGTAATTTTACTAAACCAATCTTGACGATACGCAATAATCCCAAGTATAAACATACTGATATATGACACAAAGTCACCAAGGGGCAAAGAAAAAATAATTGGTGAAATAATTATTATTGACTTGTCTGATGGAATGAAAATTCGAACCAAAAAAGTTAACAGCCCTACTAGAGCTATTATTACAAAGATCTGTTGAGAACGTGGAAATTCACCTTCATGATGTCCCTGACTATCAAAAATAGTCTTAAATCTCTGGGGCAATATCTTTCTACTAATTCCTCTCCAAATCGTATAACAAATAGCAAAAATCAGTAACGCCTGAACAAACCATAACGGTCCGACACCAATGATTATTCCTTCCTTTAAAAGCCATGAATAAAATTCCAAGAAGGAATACTCTGCATCAAATAGTGTAACATTCATATAATAGGCTAAGAATGGTACCAGAAAAAATGCATAGCATAGCATTGGAATTCCAAGGCGAATGAATCGATCTTTCAAATATAATAGCAATTCTTTACGGTCATAACTACCTGGGGTGAAGTAACCACTCAATAGAAAAAATGCGGCCATAAAGAACGAGGAATTTATAGCTGTAACGATTGTTAATAAAATAGAGGTAAGAGGATCATACAATCCTTCGAAATAGCTGGCCTTGTAGTTCCATGAACCACTAGCACCATAAGTTATAGCAGTATGATGTAGAACAACGAGAATAGTAAGAAATACTTTCAAATTATCGAGATAATATATTCGTGGCGAATCTGTCTTAAATCCTTGCCCATACGACTCAGATGTTTTCTCCACAGACCACTGTTCATCTTGTTTTTGAATTGAGACGTTTTCCATCTTATCACCTAAAGCTCCTTACTTTCTTGTGAGAAATTTACCTGGTTTTAGATTTGACATACTTTGTGATGAATGCAAGGGATGTAAAGGATTCAACTTTCTATTCCTTAAATTCTTTATTTAACTTAAACGATTATCTGAAGACAATTTTACCAAAATACGAGACTTTTCAACTCGCCTTTGGATGTCTAAAATTGAATACATAAAAATATGCTCTCTTTAATGAAATTTCTAGGTTTTGCAAAGAATTAAATCGTCAATACTGTTAGATAAGTTTATTCAACCTCGTTACGACTTCAGCCTGTTCAATAACCTCTCTTTTATCGAATGTTTCATTATGTTGTCTCTCTATAACTCGTTCTTCATGTTTAGGGGAATGATGAGTAGAATCCCAAATGGTCAAAGAACTATTCATTCGTAACCAATTGGTACCAAACCGAATAAAGAATGCTAGTGCAGTGATAATTCCCCCTACTAAAACTGTAAAAGTTAAAACTGTCCCTAAATTACTCATATCAATTATTTTCTCCTGGATAATGAGATCAAAAACACCAAAGACAAAAGATGCAACCCCCACGAGGATTACGCAAACCATTATAAATTTATAATATTCAGAAGGATGTTTGTTTCTAACTACCATTTTTATTCACATTTTTACACTGTGATACTAAGTTTCTTAACTCTGAAACCTTGTCAAATTCTAATTTTGAAAATCGTATATTCGTTTATAAACTATTCGATATACGAATACTTCATCTTTTCATAGCTATCAGGTAGTAAAAAAAAAGTGTTAACGCCTCATAATGAGCTTTTAAGGAATCCAATCTAACTTTCTTAGCTTTTGAACATTTGGTGATTCTTGATTTCGTCCCAATTTCTGAATAAGATACCCTAAGAACAGTCCAAGTACAACTGCAGGTGGTGATAATAATGCTCCCGCCTGTAAAAAAGTTGTTACTAACCAAAGAGGGGTATATGATCTATTTGAGATAAATATAATGAATTCTACAATAATACTAATTATAAGAATGAGTAAGTAAGAAAAAATGACTGAAAATATACTTGGATGGTTAATAACCTCTTGGGGAAGCACAATAAATTCTAGCTCCTTATCCAGTGTTTCTATCAAATATCCAAAAATTAACCCGTAAATTATTGCAGGAGCAATCAAAAGAACGAACAGAGAGAGAAATAATTCCGTGATATTTTGGCTTTCCCACTCTGGGCTTATAGCTATTGCAATTATTCCGATAAAAAGACCATAAAAAAAGAAAATAAAATAAGTAAAGATGATTGATGTTACATTAGGAAAACGGAACATAATTTGAGGAAGATAGACAACATCTTTCTCTTCCTCTAATTCAATGAGTTTTTTACCACAACTGTCACAGAATCTCGAATCAGGCTCATTTGGCCAGCTGCAAGCTTTGCAGATGATTTTATCGGATTCTATCGGATCTTTCACACTGACTTGTTTCATCATTTGCTCGATCGTGAGATCCATCGACTGTATAATTTCAGAGGGAGACCCAATCTCTCTAATTAAGCTCAAAGCTTCATTAAAGGTAATTTTTGCCTTATCTTTGTATTCTTCAACAAATTCCTGGATAAATTCTTCTATTCCATTAAAAATTGATTCTTTCTCCTCAATATCAATATCAAATTGGTCTAATCTTTTTTTAAGATTCTCAACGAAAGATATTATCATCCGCCATCCATCGGAAGTGAAATAATCAGATAATTCCTGAAATTGAGGTGAATTAATACGGGCCAATTTTTATTCCTCACTTGTTAACAGTTGGTTGATGATTATCTGAAGATCTTTCCAATCTCTCATCTTATTGTTTAAAACCTCTAGACCTTTTTGAGTCAGTGAATAAACGGATTTTTGTCGAGTAACACCCACAGAACGTGAAGGAGTATCTTCTATACTTTTCTGTAATATTCCTAACGATTCTAACTTTACCATATGAGGATATATAGTGCCTGCTCGGAGGGAAATCTTATTGTTAGTCTTTATCTTTATATCTTTAATCAGATCATAAGTACTCGAACTTTTCTTTGAATTCAATACAGATAGAATCAGTAATGTCGACAATTCCTTTCCTAAATACGGATTGTATTCCCGAGGGGATTCACTCTGAACCATTCAAACCGCTTATCTAGTCTATTCTTAGACTTATAAAGTGTTCGAATTCCGAATATTCGATGATTAAAAATTCAATCAAGAACGGTCTTGACGAAAGATAATGTTCTCTTTTTTTCTCTGCTATCGTTGACCCGTCAAAATGATCTCAATCCCCCAATCTCGATCACCTAATGATCAAAATGTCAAAGGATGCTTTAAAAACCGTTTTTAGCTTCATGACCCTTTCAGTGGGAAAAGGATTGAATATACCTTCTCGTAATCGTCCTCGAGAAAGGCTATAATTGACTGTTTAAAACGCTCTAATAATAATTGACCTAATAAATGATATGTTACATCATTCAATATGTCATAGTCCTGCTTTGCAATCCTTAGAGAGAGTTCTTGAGAATTATAATTAATAGTGATCGCTGTTAATCCATCTTTTTTTATTATCTTAAAGAAAAGAACCCAGAGGTATTTAATGCCCAAACCAAGGTCAGGATTGCCCATTAACATTCTTGGGTAGAGGGTGACCGAGTTTTCCCTAATTTCCCAACCGATAAGTTCACTTCTTTCAGTTAAAAAATGAATGTATCCTAGGATCTTTGATTCGAACTTCGTCAAAGAGGAGCAATATTGAGTGATTTCGGGAAAATCAGTAAAAAAGGGCCGTTGTGAATAACCATTTTGAACTTCATCGATTAGTAACGCTTGTTGAGACACAATGGTTGAACTATAGGCTTCAAAGGAATCTTGAAAGAAATTCCACAGGAAAAGGGGCTTTTTATTCTCTCTTGCACCTTTGATAACTAATCGTAGAAAGACACATTCCAAGACGACAATTACTAGTAATACTACAATAAAAAGGAATGTAAGGAAATCTTCTTTGAATTCAATGAAATTACTCAATGCAGCTATCGTTATGATTACTAAGAGGCCAAGATTGGGTAAGAGTTGATAAAAGAAGTTTCGACTTCTCGTTCTAATAGTTATAATAATAAGAATACCCAAAAAAGGAATAAAATAAATCCAATTTACTAGGACTATCCCGCACAAGAAAGAAACGATCATATTTCGTACTGGGGCCTCATGAAATTGGAAAAAAGAAGAAATCACTATCGTAAATCCAGCTACTAGCAAGAACCAAAATGTAGTAACAATATATGCTTGTCTTCTTTGTTTTCTCTTGAATTCTTTTAATCGTTTCAAAATCAATTCTTTTCTATTCCTATCGATATATGTTTCATTCATTCTATTATCCTCTCTATTTCTCTAACTCAATTATTTGGTACTTTTCTAACTTCTGAAGGAAGCTATACATTTCTTTTAGAGTAAAATAATCATTAATGCCAGCCTTAGTGCAAACTTCAAGAAAATGTTCTGTTTTCATCGTTGGATGTGGAATGTACTTCATAAAATTACTTTCAGTTTTAGAAAGAGTAAATTTACGCTTTATAATTCGTCTAGCTTTCGTTCTTTTCTTGATTACAATTTCACTGATAATCTGTTCATCATCATAAGTGTACTCAACACGAGGAGGTAAATTAGCTTTCTCTCGGAAGAGAGGATTCGGTATAGATCCTATATCAGAGAGGTTTTGTAAAGTCTGATTCATAAAGAGTAAATCTATATTGATTGAGATATTATAGCTCCTTAATTTATAGTAAGTTGGTTTTCCAGGCTTATTAAGGAATTGATTTTTATCAACAAACCCATGACTGTATAAGAGATCTAAATATTTTGTTGCAGTCGAAATATGAATATCAAGAATCTTAGCTATATCGTTAGCACATAGAGGCTCTTCTGATTGACCTTTTTGAGCTATCAAAGTTAATATTTTCAGACAATAATCATTTGCGAACAGTTCTTGGAATTGCTGATAATTTGGTTTCCATGTTCGCAAGATAAGCACCAAATAATATTTGTCTAATTTAAATAGATAAATATTGATTATCCTTAAAAAACATTCCTATTAAGGAAGAATCCTCATTTTTTCCCATAACTACCCTCTATTTATCAAAATAAGCCCAAAAAAGCCTTCAGTTATATAAAATATTTCCTTTCATAAATTCTACAGTTCCCCGGCTGGAAAATCAATAATTGTTACTGAGAAGAACAGTGACAAAAGGAGAGGAGACACAAAATGCGAGAATTTTCTTTGATTCATAATAACTAGACATTTTCCTTAATAAAAGCAAGTTGTCTACCGAGAGCAACTATATTTCCTTCTTCAGTCCAAAGCTCAATATCTGTTTCCGTAAGTCCATTGGTAGTAAAACGACTTGTCGAAACAAACCCCAAAGAATTACCTGTGGGGATATTTCTAACTTGAACTGTTAGCTCAATTGTTGGTACCCATACTAGAGGACCTGTTTTACGCAAAATGGGAGGAGGGGTTGCATCCACGAACAATAAGACCGACAATGCATCCAGTGGACGATTATCCTTGAAACTAAAATAACCAGAAAATAGAGTTTCTTTCCCTTCTACTCCTTGCAGCCAGTCCATCTGATCAGGGGGAAGTGATAAGCTCACTCTTTTGAAAAAAGATAGAGGGGAAGTAGGGATCTCTATACACACAGACGGATCAGGTAACATAGGTTGTTTCTGAACCAGAGTCATTCCATTAAATGCATCCTTCTGTGTGAACATTCCCGTGTAAGTAATAATTACCTTTCTTTTCTGAATCATTGTAATCTTCGTAGTAATTATCCTCTTACTCTTTATAATCCGATCAAGAACCAGTTCAGCATGACCAGGAGATGCTGGTTTGTGATAGTAAGCAGTCATTGACAAAGGAATCTGGTAATCAGAGACTCTTGTAATAACATTACCCGCTATTGCCATCAAGTATCCCCCATTCGGAGCAATGATGTTCCAGTCCCTGGAAATTTCTGTTTCAAATCGATTCTCTCCTGTACGCTCCACATGCACATCGTGGTCAAACTTGTATTCCATAAGCAGGCAACCTGATCTAACTATTTTATTAGAGCTAGGGAATTTATCAATTCTCCCTGAATCTTAAAATCTAGATTTCCACTTATTTAAGAAAATTAGTTTACTGTTTGAATTAAATTTCATCTCGATTGTCCTTTTAATTGCACAATATCCTGATGAACAACAGTAATTTCGGATTTTTGGATAGATATTTTTTCCTTTGATCAATTTCGCATTATAATCGTTACAAATATCTATTCCTCTTGTTTTATCTAAAAATTCTATTCTCACATAAAATCTTTATCAACTGTTCATTTCCAGTTACCAAGTATCTTCATCCTCTATTCATCAAAATAAGCCTTGGAATCACCCTCCCAAACACGAAACGCTTCAGGTATGCGTGAAACATGGCCAAAATCTATATTTAGTGGTAAAGTATGCCTGTAAAACCATTTCATGTCCACTAATTCATGTTTATGAGAGGGAACGAGAGATTCTTCATCTAGACATGGCCTACATAAAAACATAAAATGATACAAATGAAGGGGAAAGGTAGTACCACACAATCTAGAATCAAAGATTCCAATCAGAGCAACAACTTTAGTTCTCACCCCTGTTTCTTCGAGAACCTCTCTTAATACCCCTTCAGCTGGAGTCTCTCCTACTTCAAATAACCCACCAGGCATTGCCCACATCTTATTATCTGATCTTTGAATTAACAGAATTCTGCCCTCATTGTCAATAACAGCTCCATCACCCCCTACTAATGGAGTAGGACGCGATAAATAGGGAACTTTAATTTGTTCTAACTCTGAATCCGACACGTTCAAGGTAAATGCAAGCATTTCTGTTACAATTTCTTGGATCTTTCGATATCTTTCTTGATCATAAAAATCAGTTGAAAATTCCTGACCTAGAGCGGAGATATCCCGAAGCTTATCAGCCCATAAAACAATTTTTTTTGCAAGTGACATATCTTCAAATCCTATTTGTCATTCTATAGACATTTGACTGATCAATTTAATGCTATTATCTTTTGGCCCATCTCACCCCAAAAGAGGGGATATTCTGCTTCCTTGGCTTTGAGGATGATTCAAGTTTTCTCCAAGATCCTTAAGAAAAATTCTACTACACCCCCATATTGTCTCTTAAGATCCTTAGCCCTCTGAAGTCCATGGCCAGCTTCTCTTTCCACATAAATTTCCACATCTTTCTTCAATGATATTCCTTTCCCAATAAAAGTATAGATAGGTTCAATGGGACAACGAGAATCATTCGCTCTATGAACGATATAGAGGGGATCTACTAGATTTTCTACAAAATTAATTGCTGATCTATCCTCATATAACTCTGCTTTTTCTTCAGGGGAACCAAGGAAACACCGTTCAGTAAATTTTTTAAATACTTGGTCTCCTAATCTGTGCATTTCGAACCAATCTGTTATACCAACAATCGCTGCGCCAGCATTAAACAGACTAGGATGTTTTGTCATAGTTAGAAATGTCATAAAGCCACCATAACTTGCACCAGTGAGGAATATCGCTTTACCCTCCGGATATGCTTTTAATAGGTAATCACGGGCGTAAAGTACATCTTTCAAGTCATCTCCTCCAAGATCTCCCAAATTTAACTCTAAAAATTCCTTTCCGTAACCTGTACTACCTCGAATGTTCGGACATAGGACAGTAAATCCAGCTCCTGCATATAATTGGATAATGTTCCCCATAGCTTGCCAGTCTTGAGAAAATTCCCATGATGGGCCTCCATGTATGAGCACTATACAGGGATTGCCAGGTAATTGACGATCAACAGATGGAGAAACTAAGAATGCTGGGATATCTCTTGAGTCAAAAGTGGGATATTTAAAAAACTCACCTGAAGACAATGGGTGAGAAAGACTTTGTGATTTACTGTCAATAAGCACTCTAAAGTCTTTATTCGATATATTATATTCAAAAATTCGGGTTGGTGTCCCTAAATTTGACCAAGCTAAATAAATCATCTCTGAGTTTCCTCTCACTGATCGAATTGGTTCAATCCAACCATCTAGAATGGGAAGCTCCTGTGGTGGTTCTTCATTCTCCCAATTCTCTATGTAAAGCTTTGTAGATCCATTCTTCTTAGCAGCATATACTATTTCTTCTTTACCTGGAACCCAAACAGCAGAAGTATAATCGATTCCGAGGCTTAACTTTGTGCTTTGTAAATAAGTGATAGAATTATCAAGACTCCGCCATACTGCTAATGTCGGATCTCCAGGAGCATTTGTTGAAAATAATAACTTTTTTCCGTCTTCACTCCATGCAATTGAATAATCCATACTGTTATTTGAGGCCTGAATTTCAGCTTCTATTTCCCCAGTTTGATAGTTGATTATCTTAATTTTTGAAGCAGTAGGATTATCTGCTTTGATTTCACCCCAAGAAACTATGGGATCTCGTGGATTTACTTGAAAAAATCCCAAAGGTAATTGCTTTGTTTGATACACAGTATCCAATGTTTCCGTAGCAAGTACATATCTCCATAAGCGGATATCCTTCTCGGATGATCCATCAAAGAGTACAATTTGCCCATCAGGACTCCATTTTGGGGTGAATACTCTTATTGAATCAAGTTTCAATAATACTGAAGAATTTTTTGTCCTTAGATCGGTTATAAATAAATCATGTTTCTCATTCCCCCCTTGTTCTTTGGGAAAAACAAATTTGGACTCATCTGGGGATAAATCTCCTGTTGTAATACGTTCTCCTACGTTTGTAAGATTAATCCAATTATTTAAGTCATTTAAATTAACTTCAAATACTTGGTGGACATCATTCTTATTACTTATCACTAAAAGAAATAAACCTGATTTCGCCACATCATGCAGGATAAGGTCTGGAATCTCAAATACTTCTAATAGTTCAGCTAGCTTTTTTGACAACTTCATCACTCAAAGTACTAAACATTAAAATCGAAAGTAATATTGTCTAAGGAATTCTCTTGAGAATTGTTTAATTCTATATAAAATTTTTATATCTTCCCTCTCTCTATGAAGGAAAAGATTACGTTAACATTTAAAGAAGAATAGCCTCTTAAAAGACTTATCTGACGATTTCAGTATCACTACAAATATTAGTAGAAGGAAACAGAAATTAGAAATCTAAAAATTTTAAATTCTTCAAGGCTTGCCAGTATAATTTCGCTTATTAAATGAGTTTGAGAAGACTCAATTAAATCAAAAATTGTGTTTGATAAGAACTATGACGAGATCAATTAATTTTCCTAGCTCAATAGATCGAAATGTGGCGTCAATATTATTAATGAACCTAATCTGGACGATCCCCTGGGGATTAGTCCAACCCTTCATCAGTCCGTACTTTTTTGAGCTTTCTAATGGAGATTATTTCCTTACTGGCTTACTTAATGGTTTACCTTTCATCTCGATGATATTTTCAATTTTCATCTTTGGCTGGATTGTCGATAAAATCGGACCTAAATTAATGATGTTAACAGGTTTTTTCATTTTTTTTGTCTTTTTCTTAACCGTAATTGTAATTACGGATCCTTTCTTATTTTTCATTGATTATATAGTTATCAATAGCTTACTCGCCTGTTTTTCTCCCGCTGTTCTAAAATATGCTAGTTTAACGACTAAAGAGGATATTTTTGGTTCTTTAGTAGCGTCAACATCCTTAGGATACTTTTTTGGAACTGTAGTGGCAGGATTTTTATTTGAACCTTTAGGAATGAATATATTATTCTTTCTATCATTAAGCGTATGTATCTTTGGCTTAATAATTACCTTTTTCTCTCATGATTTACGAGAATCCCCTGAAAAGGAGTTATACGGGAATGATCCTCATATAAACACCTCTACTTCCCCTAGTATAATATCTATCCTTGTTAGTCAAAAAACACTTGTTGTAATTTTCATAATTACTATCCTACATGGTTTTCAAAGCGGTTTTTCAGGCATGTTTGTCTCAATATACTTTCTTGATGAACTCCATGCTCCTGCATTACTAATTGGAATTGTTTTTGGGACAGCAACATTAACAGGCACAATAGCATCACATTATGCAGGAAAAATTGGGGAAAAAAGAGGATTCAAGGAAATACTCATACTCTGCTATATTGGATACCTATTTGTGTGGGGAAGTTTCATTTTATCGCCAAACAATTTCATTCTCCCAGCAATCTCCTATACATGGCCAGTTTATGTTGGAGTCCTTATTGCGGGCCCAGCCCTCGTAGCAGATCGTATTTCAGAATCTAGGCGCGGTACGTTTATGGGGATCTTTGGAGCAAGTCAGAATCTTGGGTTTGCAGTGGGCTCGATTCTTGGAGGGATGTTTGCTGGATTACAAGAAACATTCAAATTTAATTTTGCTATTTCCGCTTTTTTCTCTTTAATAGTGATCATTATTTCAGTTTTCTTTGTTAAAAATGGAGAAAAATCAAATAATTGACTCAGGTTCTAGGAAGACGGATGACAAATGTTGCCCCTTGATTTTTCCCTTTACTCTCTGCAGAAATAATCCCTCCATGAGCCCTTACGATTTCTTGAGCAATATATAATCCTAAACCTGTACCAGGAATTCTAGTCTCTGTTTCAATGCTGACAAATTTCTTGAAGATTTTTTCTAAGTTTTCAGGCTCGATCCCAACACCATTATCGCTAATTGCCAAGATAACTTCATTAGGGTTGTTTGAAATTGATACAACGATCTTTCGATTCTGTTCTACGGTTTGTTTTATGGCATTATCCATAATGTTATCGAAAGCCTGTTGTAATCGCTCTTTATCACCTTGAATAACAACTTTTTCCTCTTCCTGATAAATCTTTAATTCAAAGCCTGTTTTTAAGATATATTTGTAAGGTGTGCATATTTGTTCAATAAATTTAGGAAAATTAATGTCAGATCTGACCAATTGGAAACTTTCTTTTTCAATTAATGAACTACTGCCTACTTCTATACTTAATCGATTCAATCTATCGAGATTTTTTTTGATTATGCGAAAAATTCCTTGTTTTTGGTCTAAAGAAAGGTTCTCAAGATGAGAGCTAAGAAAATCATAATATCCGCTTAGAACAGTTAATGGAGTCCGAAGTTCATGACTAGCCATTGTAACGAAATCTTCTCGCTGCTTTTCTAATTCTAATCTGACATTCTCCGCTTCTTTTCTCTCAGTTATGTCAAGTGCTGTTGTATATAAAACAGGGGTTCCACTTAATTCTATTCTAACAATGTTAAGTAGAACATATCTAGCTGTACCGTCTTTATTTTTAATACGAATTTCATAATCTTTAATGGAATTAGTAGTGAGTATTTTTTCTATTAAAATGTTTCCTTCATTAAGATCAAAATAAAAATCACGAACTTTAATGTTCTGGATATCAAATGAATTATAGCCAGTTTCTTCTAAGAACTTCTGATTAAATTCTAATATATTTCCATCGTTATCAGAGAGAAGAATCGAAACAGGAGTTGTCTCAAAAAGCATTCTATATCGTTCTTCGCTTTCACGTAATCCTCTTGAAGACAAGCTTTGTTCTGAACGTATAAAAAGTACCAGTACACATAATGAGAAAGAATTCCCAATGAGATAATTAGAAATGATTAAGATTGAATTAGTAGAGTCATATAGCCCATATGATTCCCCACTAAGCAGTAAAATTCCTATCCAAAATAATAACATGACAAAAAGAATCGCAGAAACATAAAACCATTTAATACTACCACGAATATATGTTTGAAGCTCTTTTCTGTGAATCAAGCCTAAAAAGATTAGAATTGCTGCTAATATGTAGAAACTAAGAAGGACAATTCTACCTGCTAAGTGAAAATCTAAAAAAAGCAATAAAGTAATATGGAGGAAAAAGGGGGCACCTAGAATGTAAAACTGCTGTTTTAGATTCAATTGCGTAAAGTAATGAATAATGCCAACAATCAAAAATAATCCACCTAAAGGAGTCAAAATAGAATTAAGTAGAAGAAAACTTTCAGCAACAACCTCATTTTCACCAATATCTGAAAGAATGGGCATAAGACCCGAAAAAAACCATGAAATCCATCCTAATAACAAAAACTGATGTCTGTCTTTTCGCATTTCTAGATAGAAGTCGAAAGTGATTGCAACGCCTACCCCTCTGATTAGAGTCATTAATAATAGGCTATAAAAGGTAAGTTCATTCATTTTCATAGAATATTGAGTTTGATATATTATAATATTATGCAAATCATTTTTCCATTGGAATTTCTACTTTTTCTTCATTAAAAACAATTAATGGAGAAAGTAAACTGTGAATTTCGTATCTTCTCTTTGATTATCCTAAAAATTGCAGAGTCTCTTTTAAAGCTTGAACACCTTTTAATAAAGAGCTGTTAGATGCTAGTGTTACAAATCGTAAATGTCCTGGTGCAATAATTGGACCGTACATAGACCCAGGCGTGACCAAAATCCCATGATTCTGTATTAAATATCTCACAACTTTTTCATCGTTGATTTTTATGTTAATCTTAGGAAACACATAAGTACCTCCTCTAGCAGGAACAACCGTTATTCCTATTTCTCGAAGATGTTTTGTTATTAAAGCCTGTTTTGTCTTTATACTTTCGATATACATGTTAAGAGTTTCTTCAGGTTCTTGCAGTGCGAGTTTAGCTATTTCTTGAGCTAAGGACGTGACTCCAAAACGTACTTTACAGAGTTGTTCTACATATTCCCAAAATTCAGGATACTTATCTGAGGGATCATACCACCCTAAATACCCTAATCGATACCCAGGTAATCTATAAACTTTACTAAATCCATTTAAATAGACTACTGGAACTTCATTGGCGAATTGTAGGGGAGAACAAAAGTGGTTAAATGATAAGGAGTCATAAATTTCATCTGTGATTATAATAAGTTTATATTGACCAACAATGTTAATCAACTCCTTAAGAATCTTTTCAGGATAAACTGCACCAGTAGGAGAGTTGGGAGTGATGATCACAATCGCTTTTGTGTCAGGATATTTTTCAAGAGAATGGATTAACTGATCTAAATCTGGATTCCATTCATCTTTTTCATCACAGTGGTAAAACCAGGCATTACCAAAGCGTCTTGCATGTACGATCAACGGAATATATGATGGATCCGGAATTGCGATACTTCCTTTGATTTGATGGAAAAGAGCTGCAAATGTTAAAGGGAAGCATTCAGAGACACCATACGTCATAACAATATTATGAGAAGCTAGTTCAACGCCACACATCTTGTGAATCCGCTGACTAATAGCTTCACGAAGATCCTCATCTCCATTCCAACTAGGATATCCTGTATATTGGGAGAGTTGGAGTTGATCTATTTGATCTAGAACTGACTTATCAAGCGTATATCCGTACGCTGGTGGATCACAATTTGAAAGGTGTAAATAATTAGGCTTTTCTTTCGCCAAATTTTCGAGTTCAACAAGAATACCTGAATAACCGAATTGATCTATGCCTCTATTTGTAGAATTTTTAGAATTTGTCAATTTAATACCCAACTTAAAATGAATTTGATCCTTATTTTCTGAAATGGATCTATTTTCGAGTTATTTCCTTTTTAGAATATAAATAATCCAAGGAGCTATCCTTGTTTCATTGATCCAGTTATATGATTCATTCTCATATGCTAATGGTTTATAGAATTTAACTAATTCTAGTCCAGCCTGTTTATAGACTTCCCGATAATCATCATCTGTCCAAATAATGTCCTCTACTGGCCTTTTATCCTCTAATTCAGTAATTATTATCTTTACCTTATCTCCGCTTTTTGCATATTTATTCTCTGGGAAATCTTTAGTAGAAAATGATACCCATTCATTTACGTATATTTCAGGTCTCGAAACCAAGTTCACTATCTTACCTTCCTGTTTCAATAAACCTGCAATTTGTTCTAGAATCTTAACCTTTTTTTGCCTTGTAGGTATGTTATCAAAAGTAAATGCAGATAAGACAAGATCATAGGTTTTTCTTTTCATTTTGTTGAGATCTTCATCCTGAATTAGACGATAATCCCCATCTGGGTCTATTTCTTTAGCTTTTTCTATCATTGCCTCTGCTATATCCACCCCAATAGTATCAAATCCGATTCCTTGGAGAAATCTTGTTGACCGTCCCGTGCCACACCCAAAATCTATCGCATTTCTTCCTTTAACATGGGTAAATATGATTTCTGGTAAATCCCTAAATGCTAGATAATATGTCCCAGGATACTCCAGTTTCGCATATGCAGCTGCGCGGTTAGCATCTTTATATGAATTAGTAAAGGTAACTTGGGCCGACAAAGGTTGTTTTTTCATCTTACATCCAAAAAAAAGTTTAGAAAAATATCTGGATAAATACTGAAAAAAGCTATAATTATAGATTAGGATAGACAAGTAAATAGTTTCTTTATATATTATGCTTGACATAAGCATTTGAAATAATGTTCAAAGTTAATCTCATCCTCAAAGGGTATTACTTGCATAATGAATACTTAGAATTCATGAGATTTCTCTATTAAACAAAGTCCGAGTTTTAAAAAGAAAATAACTCTATATTGAAAGCTTATGTAAATTTTAGCAATATAACTTGCTATTTTCTCATTGAAGCTTTATACAGACAAATTTGAATTTGAACCTATTAAAATCATTTAAAAATTCGTAGCGTTTTATTTATAAAAAAATCTGTGTTATAATCGATATAGTAATGATTTGGATATTTCATGCACAAATATCCCTTAATATGAAATCACTAAATCTCACAACTTGATATTCTTGGTAGCTCCGTAAAATTAGATGATTAAAATGAACCAGAAACTAATCATTTCAATAACAGTAATCTTTACTGTCGTAATTTCTTTGATAGGTTCAGTAATTTTTATTAGTTTACTTCTAAAAGAACAGAATAAAAATATCTCTGATCTAGAGGATGTAGAGTATAAAGTCACTTTTCTGAGTACTTGGAGTGTGAAAAGTCATCCTTATAATTTTCCCAATAATCCACATTTTTCAGGATTAATCGGAGTAACACACAAAGAAAGTATTTTATTCTGGGAAGTGGGTGAATTGGCAACACCAGGTATCAAGAATATGGCTGAGCTAGGAAAAAAAGATCCTCTTGATGATGAAATTAACACTGCTATCAAGAATGGACACGCTTACACATTATTGTCTGGTGAGGGGATCAGCAAATCCCCTGGAAACGTTAGTTTAACATTTAAACTGAATAAGAACTATTCAATAGTAACATTAGTATCAATGATCGCTCCAAGCCCTGACTGGTTTATAGGTGTAAGTGGACTTAACCTTTACAACGATGATACTTGGATTGACGAAAAAACTGTACCTTTATATCCTTATGATGCAGGTACTGATAGTGGGATAACTTATGTAGCAGAGAATGATGCAACTACCCCTCCTGAACCAATTTCACTCATTGATGTGAGTAACCTACCTTACAGTGATGTGGCATTTGGTACCTTTACTTTTACAATAATATCTACAATATAATTGATATTAGTCTAATTTTCCCAAACTTGCCAAAATAAGATCAATTCTACAAATTTTACATGGATTCTGCTATTGGACAAAAATTAAAACTTTTCGTTGTCTATACAATAAGTTATATTTTGGCCTTGGAACTAAATACCATGTAACTAACAACTAATCCAAGCTTTATATATACAAATATTTGACTGAAGATCTATCGTATTTTATTTCAAGTCAAAAATAATCTATAATTTCATTTCAATAAAGGAAGGATAAACTTTGATTGAAAACATTCCTCCAGGTCCAAATCCCCCAGAGAGGATTTATGTCCGAATTGAAATACCTTCTGGTTCAAAAGTCAAATATGAGTATAATAAAGACTATAAGGCCATCTTTGTGGATAGAATTTTGCATTCTAGCGTGGTTTATCCTGCAGCTTATGGTTTCATACCTCAAACTCTTTGTAAAGATGGTGACCCTTTAGATGTATTAGTACCATTGAGTGCAGGTATTGAATTAATCCCTGGCTGCATTTTAATCGCCATACCGATCGCAGTTTTGAATATGAAAGATGAAAAAGGGGAAGATGATAAGATTATTGCGATTCTGGCTGATGATCCTCGCATGGAAGAGATTAAATCAATGAACTCAATACCTAAGCATTTAAGACGAGAAATCGAAGAATTTTTCAATACTTACAAGCATTTAGAAAGGGGAAAAACAACAAAAATTGCAGGATGGGCTGATAAAGAAGAAGCGCAGAGAATTATTACTGAAGCTATTAACCTATACATTCAACAAAATGATTAAGAAATTCCTACCAAGATGAGTAGATTCGTTAACATTTCTATAATGAATATTAACTGTCTTGAAACTAATGTGCATATTCTAAAAATGATTCTAATATCTTCTTCTATCAAAATAAGGGTATCTAATTTATTTATCTTAGTTAAAATTTGAGTAATCTTATTTTATTATGTTATATGTTTGATCTCCGCTCCTAGTATAGCAATTCATGGTAATATTTCCATATGTTATGTGTACTTCGTGTTCTGTAGCAGAGAGTAAAATTTAAAAGTATGAAAAGATGAAACAGGTGTTGTGAGGCTATAGGAAGTCTCACAACTAGTAAAAAAGGAGAAAAGGTGAAAAAAATGTCTGGTTTCGCACGAGCACGTATTGAAAAAATTATCCGTAATGCAGGAGCATTCCGGGTATCTGCGGACGCTATCGACCGTCTGAATGAGATTCTAACCGAATATGCAACTTCTGTTTCTAAGTATGCAGTCGAAATTGCCCGTCATTCTGGTCGAAAAACAGTTAAAGAGTCTGATGTTATCCTAGCCTCCTCAAAATAAGAATGAGGAGATTGTTCTTTTCTTTTTTTTCTTTGATTACTTTTAAGATATTTTTTTTTTCCAATCTTCAGAATTCCTTACAAAATGAGCTGAATTATTCTCTTATACACCAATCATCTCTCATCTGGCAAAATAGGAGCATGACTTACCCAATTTTCCAACATAATACCTTTTCTAAGGAGTCTCGAATTAAGTGCTCCTATGTGAAGCATAACATGACGAATATTATAAATCAATGAACTGTGAATACTACTCCCATGCCATTCAAACACGGAATGTTGTGTTAACTCTTCCAGAGTCAATTGATCTAATCTTTGTTTGCTTTTTTTTCTTATCTCAAATAGATATGTTAGTAATTGTTCACGATTTAGTGTTTCCTTTGGTGCTTCATTCAGATTTTTCAAATCAGCCTTGAACCCTGGTTTGAATTTTTTACGGTCATCTTCAGATTTTCCTAAATACCAATCCAAATACCACATAGTATGAAATGCGACCTGCCAAAAAGGAGGACCACTGGTTCGATCATCCCAGATTTTATCGGTGCAATTTTTAATCACCTGTTCTAACATTTCAATGGCAGCTCCATATTGTTCTTTGAAAGCGTTTGCTATAATTTTAGATTCTTTTATTGACATTTTTCATGAATCTCCTTTTTTAATATGTGTATTAAGCTTTTTTTATCATTCTAATGAATTTTTGAGTAAATTCTTCAATCTGAATCCAATCTCTTGAATCATTAATACCATTAGGATCAAAATCAGGCGTTGTTTTTCCTGCAATTCTCAAAATTTTCTTGTCTAACCACCCTACAGGTGAATCTGGTGATACATTCATCACTCCACCAAATGCCTCATAATCGTCCACATTAACCCCCATATCTACCAAAACGTTTTTACAATACTCTTGTTTTATCTCTTGATATCTTTCGGGAATAGCCGCATAACCAGAACACACAAAGAATACTTTTGGCCCCTTTAACGCGTTAATCTCTTCTTTGTTATCTTTCATGAATTTTTTCATTTCTTTTGTCCATTGACCGATTTTAATCCCTGATCCTAAAATTATTCCATTGTACTGAGATAATTCCGGCCAGGAATCTTTCTTTAAATTGATAATATCAGACTTAATCGCGTTTTCTTGTAACCATTTAACCATTTGTTCCGCGATTCCTTGAGTCGCTCCATATCTTGTCCCATATGCAATTAAAGCTTTCATTACTATTACACCTGAGAAGTACCGAATTTTAACAAATCCATCTGGTTAATAATCACCATTTAACCTGTAAAAAATCCAAATGAAATAATCGTAAGAAGAATCATATAATTTTCCCAGAGAAATTGTCATCATCGCTTAAATCATTAGCAGCAATTCTCAAACAAAAGATAATACCATTGAATGTATGAATATCAATCTCAGCTAAACGATTCATAAGTTATTTCGGAATGATAATCTGTTCTAATGAACAAATATCAGTATAATGTTGTTCAATATAATCATAAGCTTCATTTATCTTCGATGAAATCTTCTTTACAGCATGATTAAGAATGGATTTAGATATCTCTACATCTTTTTCCTCAAACACGGGGATTTTCCAATGTTTATAATATTCCTTGGTAACTAATATGGATATGACTGCAGCCATTCCAGGTATCATACCAGCACCTCGAACAACATCATATAATTCTTCTGATATGCACGTAATACTTCCAGCATCTTGACTAATCAGTTTAGCCATTTTAGCAACCAACATTACCTTTTCTGAGGCCAAACTCGTATTTTTAAGATCGTTTGCATAGTTTATTATTTTATCAGCAATTTTTTTGGTATTCTGCTTCATAAATCCTATTTTTTGGGGTAGAAGATCATCTCGAAAGATGACAGGAAACCCTAATTCCTCTACAGAGTCAACTAAAGCATTGGCTACCACGGGATTATCTATCCCTTTCTGAGCTCTTATTAGAAAAGTATTCTCTTTAAGATGATCAGATAAGAGGGGTGAGTAAGCTTTGCTTTCAACCACAATAGTAGGACATCGTAACATGTCAAGTTCTTTCATAAGTTCATATTTAGACCCCAACGCGATATTTCCCTCTAAATCTTCAACTGGTCCAAGGCCATTTATTGTTTGATTCACGGTAACTAGAAGTGATGTATCTACTCCATTAATATTAGCTCTCATACCTCCAATTAACCCACAATTAGCATCAACATTCTCAACAGTTGTTTTAAAATTATTTTGTCCTTTTTTCTTAAATGTACTGACAACTGAATTGGCTAACGCTCCTTGAAGGCATACAGGAGTCTCAAGAACGCCTTGTCCATACATTCGTCCTAGTGTATTTAGCGTTAAGGATTGACAGAACAAAGCATCTTGTCCAACTAAATTTCGCATGAGTGTTGCTTCTCCAGGTGTTATCCCACGCCTTGGAATGGAAGTAGAACTACCACCATCCAAAGTAGTAATCTTTATAGTATTAGAACGCAGATCAATATCTACATCTTCAATAAAGGTATTCACATGCAATATTTCTTTAATCATTGATGCAACTGTAACGAATCCTGCTGAATCATCTTGAATAAGTCCTCCATAACCATGAACATGACCTATTCCAGCATGTCCCGTTATTGCAACCCTTTTGATCATCATTAGTTTCTATTCCTTGTCAATTTTCCATAATAAGTAGATAGATATTTTTAGTGTAATTTATTACACGAAACAAGAGAAATATTTTATAGATCTTTCAATTTACCTAAGCTTGTTTTAAGTATCGATAGGAGTTAGTGAAAAGGAAAATGAATGTCGAAGAACGAATTAAGTTATATAAATCGCAAATTGAATTGGAAAAACAGATAGTGAATACAGCTGAAACAGCAGCTAAGAATCTTGATAATATAATTGTGCGTGAAATGATTTTAGGTATTGCAATGGATTCACGCAAACACGAATCTCTTCTGAACACTCTTATTGCCCTTCATAATAAATTTGCATTAGTGGATGAAAAACTAACTGATCAACTAAAACAGAATCTAGAGGAGCATATTAGGCTTGAGAAAAAAGCTATTGATTCCTATCGGGAATTAATGGATAAGTTCGAAGATGAGAAAGAGAAGCTAGTGATACGTTACATATTGAGTGATGAAATCAGACATCATAAATTCCTGAAGCAACTCCATAAAAATTTAGTTGAAAAACTTACATTTACAGACGAAGATTACTGGGATTGGGCTTGGAAAGATACGGAATGGGGTGGGGGATCTTAAGGGAATAAATTGATACCCCTATTTATTTGTCATGATGATAAGCTAGATTTTTCTCATTTGCTCGTATTGAAAAGTGCAAAACAGTATTACATGTAACAACTGCAATCTCGTCTATTATTTTATTTTTTTCAAATTCCGCTTTTCTGGTTAAACATCCGTTGCACTAAAAAGAAGTCTTTTATTTAGATCACAAAGATCATCAAATAGAATTGGTTGAAGGATCTATATCTTTAAGATTTCGATTTTTCACATCTAAATTAAAGCTTCTATAGTTGATCATTATGAAACTAATCTATACAAGAATATTCATAATGTTTTGGTTAATAATACCATTTGCAAGTCTCATTCCTCCCCTCATTTCAACTATAACAATAGTTCGAGGAGTGGAATGCACCCTATTATCAGATCAGAATAATGTTGATTACTTAATTATCACTTCTGAGCTTTTTATTGATGATGTTCAACCTTTGGCGATTTGGAAATTACAACGGGGATTGATTCCCGCAATTAAAACGGTTGAAAATATTTCTTCGGCCTATAATGGTGACGATCTAGTTGAAAGTATCAGAAATTGTATCCGTCAGTTCTATGAAGAAATGAATATAAAATGGGTCGTTCTTGCTGGGAGCTCTTCGTTAGTTCCCACTAGATTTGTTAATGTAGGTGGTGAGTATGTTAGTTGTGATCACTATTATGCAAATTTAGATGACAATTGGGAATTAAACTCAGATGGATCAGCCTCAATTCTTGATTATTTTGATTGGGAGGCCGAAGTATATGTTGGACGACTACCAGCTGATAATAATGCCCAAATGAGAGAGTTAGTCAACCGGTTGATTAATTATGAAAAAAATCCTCCAGTTGGGCCTTGGATGAAACATGCTCTCTTTGCCGGTGCATTTGCAAGGTTTAATTCTGATACCAATGATAATAACGTATTTGACGAAGGAGATGCACCTGAATTTGATGCAAATAGAAATCATAATTGGTTAAAAACAAGTGTATTCCCTTCAGATTGGACTAGTACCCTTCTTGGTGAAACAAAAGGGCTAAAAACAACTGATTACTATGTTGATAAATCTCTTAATGAATCTAATGTGATTGAGGAGATCAACAACGGAGTTGGTGCTGCAATGTTTGATGCCCATGGATCACCCACAGAAATGTTCCGAATGATTTTCAAAACTGACTCTGATAACGATTCATTATTTGACTATGGATCTGATAAGAGTTCCTCAGAACGTATAATTAGTACATCATCAGCTATTAATTCTGAAGGAAAATATGGCTTTTATTTTCTGTGTGCATGTGCAACAGGCACTTTTAAATATTCAAGAGATTGTCTTTCTGAATTTCTTCTTCGAACATCAAGTATTGGATGTATTGCTAGTTCGGGTTCGGCATACTATGATTCAGATTGGTATAATGGAACACATGGAGGTTGGTATACACAAGGTTTATCATCACGATTCTGGGAACAATTCTTCAAAAAAGGGAATAATCAACCAGGAAAAGCATTCATTGAGGCTAAGCTTGATTATGTCAACGATTACAAAAGATTGGATGGGAAGAAAGAAGGTACAGAAAAGACTCTTATTCAATATAACTTAATGGGGGATCCAGAGGTTCCTGTTTGGACAATGATCCCTTCAAGTCTTGAACACACTGTTTTAAATGTGGAAAATGAAACAATATTAGAGGTATTTAGTAATGATGAACCAATCAATCAAGTTGCTACGACATTATCAAACTCTACATATTATTGGCGGGGAAAGACAAATAATGAAGGTGTAATCACTCTCCCAGTATCTTCAAATGAGCTAAACAACTTAACATTAACTATTTCCAAAATCAATTATCTTCCGCATCAAGAAGGGGTAGAAAACATTCCAACAACTATACCAGAGATATCCTATGAAACTTCGGCTAAATCAACTCCTTTTCCTCAAATTTGGCTGTTTATTATCTTTGTTTTGTTGATAACAAAGAAAAAAAGGAAAAATATTACCTACATGTCTTAGAATCTTTTATAGAAAGAGAAAAAGTATGTTCTTAAGCTATAAATGTGGTATTCTAAATGAAATAAACTTTGGAAGTATTATGAGTGAAAAAACAACAGGTAAAATCTAAAGTGACTCACGCTTCAGAGGTTGCTAAAAAGAGAAATAAAATTGCTAACAAATTAACTGAGGACGAGATTTTTGTCCAAACAGTGTCTAATGCTTTAAGAGTACCAAATGCAAATCTGAAAGAGAAGTTGGCATTTGCTCTCACTTCTATTCCAGAAACAAAGATAGACTTTCCTCATGCTAAAAAACGTCTGATTTTCATTCTTGATTTACTTGTAAAAAAGGAAGTGGTTACTTCAGAAGAAGTCATTCTTTTAAAGCGCTCTATCGAAAACATTAACTCTGTTGAAGAGCTTGTTGCGATGGGAACATCGAATCTTACTACAAATTAATAGTAAAGAAATGTGAAGAGAAATCAGATATGAGCTTCAAGCCATTCTTTTAAATCATTTAATACCTGATTACGATCCAATTCAAGTTCATTGTATACTTCATGATATAAATCAGTGTAAATCTTAAGTTCTTTATCAGATGATGAAATCAGCGAAAATAATTCATATGGGGTCAGCATAAGCATATCAGAGCTTCCTGATTGACCTAAAACAGGGATAGTAATAGTTGAACTAGCTTTTACTAGTTTTTTATTTGCTTTTAGCATTTCTGCTCCAAATCGATACGTTATATGCTTAAACACAAGAGGATCATTCACATAGGCATCAACTACTTTTGGATCACGACTGATTTCATCCGATAATTCTAATTTGAGTTTTCCTTTTGGCCAAATCTTTGATAATATCTGTGCCATCATTCTAACTAGCGGATTCACTTTACTAGTAGCTGGAAAACCTGTACCTGATAGAATTATACCTGTAAAATAGTCAGAATGTTCCGACGCATAAAATATGGAAATCATTGATCCAAGTGAATGGCCTAATAGAAAGATTGGAATGTCTTTCTCTTGCTCTTGAATAAGCTTCGTAAAAATGCTTTCATCTTCAATAAAATCATTGAACGCATTAATATAACCTCTTACTCCTTCCGATTTTCCATGGCCTCTATGATCCTTGGCATAGATCCCAAATCCTGCTGGGATGAGGGCATTAACAACATTCATATAGCGTGAGGTATGCTCTGCCAGACCATGTACTAGTTGGATAATAGCTTTAGGCGTAGTGTCAGGCTTCCACACCTGATAATATAATTTTGTTCCATCAGTCGCAACTAAATAGTCTTCTGAGTGTTTCATTTCTTTTCTCATCTCGTTCTTAAGTGAGGAGTTTTTAGTTTACTCACACTAGCAAATCTACTCTTTTGATATTAAATATTAATACATATTACAATTGCCATATACTTTTCCAAGACACATCCTCAGTTAATATTAAGGGAACCAACAGTATGATGGCTGTTAGTGTATCAGTCATAGCTACGAACATGTACCCCATTTCAATTCCAATCGTTATCCATGATAAAAGTGTCAGTATTGCATAGCCTAAGCGAATCACAGCTGAACCTACTCCAATAAAGGCAAACCTTCGTGCATCTTGGGTAGCAATTAACAAAAAATATCCAATGATAATTAGAAATACCCCGATGGTTTGAACCCAAATTATTGGTTCTGGTTTTGAGACGTTTAGCAAGGTGGTAGTCAAATCAGGAAGAAATAACATTGGTAAACCAAGTACTATGTCATAAATTCCACCAATCAAGAATGCTATCTTTAAATAACGATCATCTGTGAATTTTTTCAAATTTATCTTACCTCTATTAGCGATTAATCGAAAAATTAAAATAATAGACAAAATAAATTAATGACTTATAAGAATTAACTCCAGACAAAGAATTACACTTCTTACACCTCAAATAAAGATAATTCAATAATTAAAAATCTAGAATTTTTAAATATAAGAACATATGTAAAGAGAGAAAAAAATGAAGTTAAAACAAGCTCTACTGGTTTTCTCAGCCATTTTTATTTTCTCTTTGGGAATTATTTCAATTATAAACAGTTATAAAGTTACGATGAGTACAGATGATACGAACACATGGTATTTTATTGCATTAGGAGATAGTCGACAGCAATTCGGATACTGGAATGATTCGCTAGGTCATTATTCTCATGACAATAGTAGTAATCCAATTCGAGCAGCATTGATAACCTCAATTGTTGAGGATAATCCAAATGTAGAGTTCATTTTACATACTGGAGATATGGTCTCGTCGGGAGGAGAGCAAGATGACTGGGACAGATATTTTGAAGATATTGAAAATTCTACAAAAAACAATATTCCTTTCTATTATGCTGTAGGAAACCATGAAATATATACTTATGCTCAAGGGCCTGGAAACTGGGGTTCCTATGATGATGATTTTTCTGCATATCTAGCAAATGTTAATCTACCTGGAAATGAATGATACTATAGCTTTAATTATAAAAATCAAATACACTTTGTAATCATAAACACAGAGGAATATTGGGATGGAGATTTTAGTATCACTCCTGACCAAAAATCATGGCTTATCGATGATCTTGAAAATAATACCATCGATTTCGTGGTAGTGGTGTTCCACCGTCCGTGTTACTCGATTCGCGATACTGGTCGTGTTGAGGATGCTCAAAAAATCCGTAGTGTTCTCGAACCGATCTTTCTACAGTATGATGTAGACTTAGCATTTTCTGGCCATGACCATTATTATTATCGTACTCTCCGTAATGATGTTGTTTATGTAACGACGGGTGGAGCTGGTGCAGACCTGTATGCTAATAACGATCTCTCTGAATGGCAGGAGGGAGATGTTTATTTCTCTAAGTATCACTATTGCAATATTACAGTGACTATTATCGAAGGAAATTTGAATGTCAACGTTGATACACTAATTTTTCACGAAAGTAACAAGACAACAACTCTAGCTGATTCATTTCAAATTCTCACACCTCTACCAGAGACAACTAAATCAACAACTGAAACGACTATTAGCTCAAGTACTGCAACCGAAACAACTCAGAGTTCTACAACATCCGAATCTAGAGGCACACCATATGCATTTATAATGACGATAATCAGTATAGTAGTCATTAGCTGTTACTTAAAAAAGCTAAAGTACAACTAATTTATTATTCGAGAAAAGACATTCGAAGAAGTCCAAATTATGTGACTTAATTAAGTCTTTCAACAAGTTCAACGAGTTGGTCTTGAATCTCATCATTATTGTCACCAATGGTAGAGATTCTTTCCCACTCCTCAGAAGTTATCCCATACATAGCTAACCGTTCAGGAAGCAATTTATTCCATTTATAGGCCCCCACCTGAAAACTAGGAGCGTGATCCATTACAATCTGAAATTCTAATGACAGCTGGAGGTATAACTTCTGTTCTGTGGGACTTAGTTGTAAGGATTTCAACGGGGGAAGAAATTCTAAGTATGTAGGTACATTGAAACTTATTTTCTTCGGTGTTGAACTCATCTTCTCTAAGGTCATACTAAGTATTCACCTCGAGGTTTGATGAGTTCACAGAAATTTAAAAGAGAATCTAAAAAAAATATCCGCATTATGCTTTTTGATAAATGGAAAGTGTCAGGAAATTCCGTTTTGGGGAGTCTTAGACAAATAATTCGTGGTTGAAGATTAGATTGAATTCTAGTGCAAAAGAATTTAAGTTAAAATTTATGTCTTTTCATTATGCTTTCTCAACTTATCTATATGACAAAGCATTGAAGTACAAATGAGTAATGGAGAGATAAAAAGATGAAATATATTGGATTTTGGGAGTTTGATCCCAAAGACTTCGACAAAGTCCTGAAAAAATATTTAGATCAAGAGTCTTGGCCTGATTTCCCAGAGTCAATAACTGATGGTTTTGGATTAGGTGGAGAGTTCAGGGGTTTTCAATTATATGAGACAGATAACCCAGAACATTTAACCAATCTGGCATTATATTATGCTCCAGAGATGGAATTCACTTTTACACCGATTTTTGAGGTTGCTAAAGTCGTCGAAGCATATCAAAAAATGCAAAAATGATTTAAAATCCCAAACCACCCTATATAACCATTTCATTCCCTTTTTCTTTTTTCTATCAATAATCCCAACATGGATCGGAGTGTATATACTTCTTTACCATAATCTTCAAGATATTATACTTCAGGAATAGGAATTCGAAAACTACCTAGGTGGTGTCTTTTAGAGCTATGAATTTCAACTTCCTCTACAACAAGAACTTTATTACTATAGATAGTTAGAATATTGTATGTATTCCTCTTCTCTGATCGGATTTTTCTAGAAGAAAAGGTTCCAGCATTAATAAAAACACTTTCCTCCACTTGCAACACGCCTGCAGAGTGGCCTAATCCTGATAAAATTAAGGGAATTTTTTGTTCAGTAAAAAATTCAAGGACGTCACCTGCGTCTTTTATGGTTCGCTCAAATGCTGTTTGAGGTACGGGCATACAGGAGTGATGCATTAACATAATAAAGATTCTATTGTCTTTAAACTTATCAAAATCATCTTTTAACAATTTCAAATTATGTCTGCCGATAAGCCCATTCTGTTCAGGCCCTGTATTAATTCCAAAAACATGAATATGATTTCTTTCATCATCGTAAATAGGATTTAAAGCCCCTATTTGGTTATACCAAAGTTTTTGGCCAAAAGGTTGTAGATCTCTTGTTCCTGGTACTAAAACTATTGGAGTTTTTTTCACTTTTAGAGTATCAAGAAATTTCTTAGCCATATTGTAGTCTTCTTCATATGAATCATTAGTTAATCCCCCACAATCAACGATTAGAGATGGTTTTTCTTCAAAAACCATTTCAATGCCCTTATCAAAAATATCTCTTTGGAAATCTTTTCCCTCTGTGAAATGGATACAACCCATGTGACAAATTTTGGCAAGAATCTGCTCAGAAGGTTGAGGTAAGGAGTAAGAAGTCAAAACCCCATTTTTCAAAGGATGAATTGAAGTTGTGGGCTTTTGAAAAATGGAATACCTATCAATGCCATGAAATTGGACTTGTACTTGTTGATTTGAAACCTCTAAAGATAAATATACATGGCCAGCTTTTCCTCGGGTTTTATGACTAGAAAAGGTTCCATTGTTAATTAATAACATTTTTCTTTTTCCATTGGAAATACTAAAGCAATTTGGGAAATGACGATGCCCCACAATAACAATATCGACACCAACGTCCCACAATGCAGGGAGAACATCACCTGCATCCCGAATCATGCTTCGTTCGCGACCTGTATTAGGAATGGGTAATAAATGATGATGAAATGTAAGGATCTTCACTACTTCATCTGGATAAGAAGAAAGCCTAGCAAATATCTCATCTCGCCCCCGTGAACCTATATGTCCACTATTAGCATCTGGTTCGACGGAATCTATTCCAAGAATGACAAGATTACCACCAGTTTTTGTTGTATCAATAAAAAAATGGCGTGGGCCATATAAATCATGCCAAATTTCTCTACCAATATTCCGAAAGTCATGATTTCCTGGGATATAATGGATAACGGGTTGTTCTACCCCATGTGTAGCGAATGTTCCTTTGATCAACGCATTAGCATAATTATAGTCTTCAATAGTACCTTGATCAGTAATATCTCCCAGGTTTAATATAATGGTTTCAGGATTAGTCCTAATCTCTTGTGCGATACTCATAATACCATTCGTAAACGCTTCCTCATGAAAATAGCCAGAAAATTTACTAATATGTAGATCAGAAAAGACAACTATTCTTGTTGTGTTATTTTTTCCTAATGACATCGTTTATCCATCAATATTTCTGAAACAAATTAACTTGACTAAATTGCTTTTAGTCTTTATATCCAAATGACCTCTTTTAAGCCCTTTTTTTCTGTTTGGCATATTCTTGGACGAATTCGATCAACATCTTGAATGCTTGGATGAAACCCCTCTCATATTGAATTTCACGTTTCTTTTCATCCTTTAGAGTGAGAATTTTACCAACAGTCTCGTGAAAAATTTGATCTTGAAAATCCAAGGCAACACCAATTGATGCTTTCCATCGCTCTTGATATCTTGAAAGAAACTCTTTTGAAAAATCACCTTCAAAAACTGCTTCTGCTGCTGTAATACCTGCTTCGATCCCAGCACGAACTGCATAATATATCCCTTCACCAGTAATTGAAGAAACCATGCCTGCAGCATCACCAGCTATTAGCAAACCTGCATCGAAACTGGGTTTATAGACACTTCCACCTGGTTTCCATGCAGGCAACCAAGCTCCTCTTGACAACACCCTTTCTCCTCCTTTCAGTAGCTTGGAAGCTACTGGATTATTGGTCAAAAATTTGTTCATATAATCCATTGGCTTCTTTTCTAAAGTTTTTGCCATCGATCCTAACCCAACTGAAACATTCTCGAATTTTGGAAACAACCAAGCATAACCTAATGGTGCGATCTCTTTTCCAGTGAAAATCATGTAAGAATTACCGAATCTTTCACTAATAACTTTTTGGCCCAATTTCACTTCAATACCGACACAATAGCTCATCTGATCTTGCCATTTCACTCTCACATCTTTCGACCATTTAGTCCACATCCCAGATAATTTTGATATTCTTGAGGAGGCTCCGTCACATGCAATAACCACATCAGCTAGAATTTCTTCTCCTGTGGAAGTTACAACTCCCTTTACTTGTCCTTCCTCTTTAATCACTCCGATAACTCTTGATTTTTCCCTCAATTTTGCACCTTTCTTAATAGCCAATGTTGTCAGATAATGATCAAATTCATCTCTATATACGCCGAAATAACTTGTTGTTCCGAGTTCAATATCATGACGCTCATAATCAGGAGGGGTGAAGAAGGATAGAATATCGTACCTTCTCTGGAGTATTTCTTTAGGTATATTCAAACGCCTGACAACCCAATTTGCCACCCCACCCCCACAGAGTTTAAATCTAGGGAGACTATACCTCTCTAAAATTAGTGTTTCAGCTCCTCCTTCAACAGCTTTCATGGCAGCTACACTACCAGCTGGGCCAGCACCTACTACTACCACATCGTATTTTTTAACCAGAATAATCAACTCTTTTCTTTCTAAAAAACGCCTTATTCATAATAAGTAAAATCTATTATTGCCTGGTAAAATTACACCATATTAAATCATACCTTAACATGACCCCAAAAAAAGTGATCCAATAATCAAAAATATTCATAAAATTCAAGACTAGATGAATATGTGAGAGTAGATCTCTGAGGTTCTTAGGTGAAATTTCGGAATATCGCAATGAATTACATGTTATTGATGGTAATTATTCTCCTCTTTCTATTCAATGAGACCCAGCCTACTTCGGTATCAGGTAATTCTAATCAAAGGGAGTTAACCCTCTTTCTAGCGGAAAGTAATTCTGATTATGCTTTAGCAACTGCTTTAAACCAATCTCTGAACTCAAACAGCGAGCTTATTGACATTCAGACTTCTGAAGACTTAAATAATTTATTTTTTAACCAAAACTACCTAAATACCTACTCTCAAATAATAATGATTTTAAGTAAAGTAACCTCTCCGTTTAATGAGACAGTTGTTGAGAGTATCGAAAAATTCGTCCGAGAGGGTGGTGTTTTTGTAATTATCTCCCCTCAGATTTGGCGATTTCCAACACCATTCCATTCTATGTTAGGCCTACATATAAGTTCTGGTCAAAAAGAATGGCCATCTGGTAATGAAGTCGGAAACATAACTCTAACGATAATGAATGACACTTTCACCAAAGTTCCGTTTCAGTTCAACGAAAATTCAACCTTAGAAGTTCAAGGTAATCTTGGTATTGCTACTACTATTGATGATTCTTATAGTATTGCTACAAGTCAAAATACTCCTGAAGGTAAAACATCAATCACAGGATTTATGAAACAGGCAGGATTTGTCTTCGCTATTCCTTTATCGCTAAAGGAGTATAACTCATCATTTACTTCTTTTAATCAATTTTTAACCTCAGTTATTACATCTGGAATCGAATTATCTAAAATTTCACAGTCTCAATCAAGCTCAGAAGTCAAACAATCTTCTAATCCCCCATTACTGCCGCTGTTCAACATTTCCGAAGAGACAGTCCAAACAGGCTTAGTTATCATCACTGTAACATCTTTATTCCTTGGATTAGCCTATTTAATTACTAAATGGGTATTTAATTCTAAAGATCTAGAAATTCCTAAAGATCGTGATTGGTTTTCAATTATTTTCCTTTCACCCCTTTTATTAATAGGCCAAATACTTTATCCTCCAGTTGTTAGAAGAATAGATGAATATGATGTTCTTGAAAATCAATATCGCAATCAAATAATTGCAATACTCGAAAACCGAGACTTCCTACACTTCCGTGAATTGAAAAGGGAATTGCAAATAGGAATTTCAAGCCTTCGATGGCATTTACAAGTATTAGAAGATTTCAGGATAATTAAAAGAAAAGTCTTTGGTCAGTATGAAATCTTTTATTTGCTAAGAAATGAACCTACTCCCGATTTCTTAGAACTTTATTTTGCTATAATCTCTGGAGTAGGCTTTAGAGTCGCAAAAGCTTTCCAAGAAATGAATTCTTGGGATCTCAATGCGTTGACAGACTATTTAGGATCTTCAAAAGAGTCAATTCGTTATCATACAAAGAAATTTCAAAGGATTAAATTAATAGAGCTCAAAGGTGAACGATATTTTCTCAATCCTACCAAATATAAAGTGTTAATTGAAGCAATTAAAAGACGTAGTAAAACAAATTAAATTGTTTAATGAGTTTAATCGCATTTTTAGATCTTTTAAAGCCTTTTTCTTAATATTAATTTTCTCTTTAGATGAATTTTCTAAAAAAAGATGACCTCTTGATTGGATTTAAGTCTCAAAATTTCAATTGAGAAATAAGGGATGTTTTTGATTTACTAGATTAAAAATCAATTAATTTGAGAATTAATAGGTAATATAAATTTACAAGGGGAAAGAAACTCTATTTCAATTAATTAGCCTCCCAAAAAAGTGTTCCTCAAAGAAATTAAATATAAGCTGATTGAAGCTAATCAACCTATTAATTTCATTAATTGGTGAATGATCATGAGAATAAAAAACTTAATTTATTTCGTATTGACTCTCGGTCTGCTTGGAGTATACTTTTCAGTTCCTGTGGCAGCTGACACAAGTTTAATTACAGCTGGTCCCCCAGATGAACCTTGGATAACTGCAGGTAATGGAGAGAAAATCAATATTACGGCTGGAAATAGAACTCAAGTAAGAACTATGTCCGGGAACCACATCAGGATCCGTACAAATGAAAGTGCCAGACTTAGAATCAATGAATCAGAAACGAACCCTGCAGGCCCGTTACCAAACCAAACTCGCGCTGTAAATCGGTACATGCATATTGAACTAAATGGTACCTGTGCCATGAACGCAACGATGTACAAAAACTATACCAATAATGAACTTGCTGGTCTTGGTAATGTTTCAACTTTCCGATGGGCATTTTACAACACTTCAAGGTTTCAATGGCAATATGCTCATCAAAATTGGGTTGAAATAACGTCTGATGGGGCATCTGTTTTTTGCAATACGCCACATTTCAGTATTTGGACCATTCTTGCGACTGAAAGCGATGAAAGTCTTGATCGTAATCCTACTCCAGGAACGCCATTTAATTGCCAAAATGGAACAGGATTTGCCGTTCAGGCTGGTCATAGGTACCAGATACATACACAAAGTGGCTTTTCTCTTCAACTGAAATTAAATCAGAGTTCAGAGATAATAGTAACAGAGTATGAGAAATCTCCTCAAGCGATGAATCAGAAACAACATCGAATTCGGACACAAACAATTGCGATTGAGATGAATAATTCAGCTCAGATTCAAGCGAATTTTTCCTATGAGTTCACAAATCAAATACAGAAGGAATTAGGCGTCAAAAACATGGAAAAACTTAAGTTCATGTTTTATGATGAATCTTCTAAGACATGGGAAACACCAAAACATCAATGGTTAGAAGGAGACACACTTTATTGCAACACAACTCATTTTAGTCTCTGGACAATTGCAGAAGAGGATGTTGAGGAGACTTCAGGTGAAACATCAAGTAGTACACCTGGATTCATGATTCTTCCCCTAATTTTTGCCTTTACTGCGATTCTGATGAAATCAAAAAGGAAAAAATGATTTTTCCTTTCTCCCTCTTTTTTTTCCATTTCTTGCTTCTATTCATCTTTTTTTGAGGATAATCTTTATTTTATACATTTGATTTCTTATTGAGAAGCATGACAATGAAGAAATTTTTAGTTCCTAAACCAATATCTGGGGGATTAATTCTTTCTTATCGATGTAGCTGTGAGTGTAAACATTGTATGTATTTTTGTTCACCAAAATGGGAGAATACTTGGATCAATGAGAAAGATTTAGAAATTACTTTAGAAAAATTATCTGAATTCATTAAACCTTCACCTTATGGGTCTGAAAATGTAAGCCTGAATTATGGTCTTCATATAACTGGTGGTGAACCGTTCCTAAATTACGATGTTCTATTGAAAAGTGTACAATTTGCTAGTGAATTTAAAATTCCCTCCCTCTTTGTAGAAACTAATTGTCATTGGTGTAAAAATGATGAATCTACTTTAGAAAAATTGATGGAATTAAGAGAAAATGGCCTAAGAGGCATTTTGATTAGTGTTAATCCCTTCATCTTAGAACATATCCCATTTGAGCACATTAAACGGGCTATAAATATAAGCAAAGACATTTTCGGTAATAATGTACTAATTTATCAAATGTATTACTATTATCAATTCAAAAGTTTAGGCATCAAAGAGAAACTTTCGATTGAACAGTATTTAAAATTAGTTAATATTAAGGATTTGCAGAGAAAAGTTGAATTGTTTCAAATGGGTAGGGCTGCTTATAAACTTCAAAAATTATATCGAAATTACCCGTCAAGCTTCTTCTTCAAAGAGAATTGCCAATTAGAATTAATAAGAAACTGGCATAATCATTTTGATAATTTTGGAAATTATATTCCTGGCTATTGTGGAGGCTTTTCCTGGGGTAATATTAGAAATTTAGATTCTTTGTGTAATGAGGGTATTAGTCTTGAGGATTTTCCAGTTTTAAGACATCTCATCTTGGGAAATATGAAAGATCTATATGATTTCTCTGTTGAAAATTACAATTATCAAGAGAATTCTGATGGTTATATTTCTAAATGCCATTTATGTACTGATATTAGAAGAAAAATTGCAAAAGAGACTGATACGATCAAAGAACTTAAACCTAGAGAATTTTACTTTCACATTTGAGAATTTAAATGAAACTATATTTGTGAAAATCATACGAACTAGTCTATTTTGATTAAAGCACTCTTTCTATTGAAATTTCCCCCAAATTCTTGAAAAATTAAAGGATATTCGAGGAACCTAAACAGCTTGAATTTTAGAGACTAATTGGGTAAACTCCAATTTCCTTCGCATAGCGATAAGCCTCCAAAATGGCTTTGATATTATGGCCCTCAAATAAGCTGTTACTAGATGAGAATAAATACCCACCTCCTGGGGCGCCTTGTCTTATACAGCGTTCCACATCTTTTCTAACAAGATTCAGATTTCCTTGACAAAGCACATTTGTAGTATCTAAGTTTCCTGCTAAAACGAGTTTATCACCGTATTTCTTTTTAATTTCAGCCAGATCAATGTTTGCTTTTGATTCTAACGAATGTACTCCCTCGAAACCAGCTTCAATGATCATTGGGAGAAGTGAAGTAATATGACCATCACTGTGCCAAATTATTGGAACATCGGATGCTCTTATGATTTTTTTATATTCAGGAAAGATTAATTTACGAAATAGATCAGGTGATATCATTGGTCGTGAGTTTTCTGCAGCATCATCTCCGAGAATAATGAAATCGACTTCAGCTTGGTTAGCTTGATCAACTAACGCTATTGTCCATTCAGTACTCCTCTCAATTACTGCTTTTACTAATTCAGGTTTATCGTATAATGAAATAAAGAAATTTTCAATTCCCATACTCATATAAGCTAATCCTAGAGAGCAATCATGCCACGCGAAGAAAAAGGCATAATTTTCAGCGTATTTTCGTTTAATTGTATTAACCATATCTGAGGGAAACCAATCTTCTGCGTGGGAAGTGGGAGCAGTATATTTCTCTAAGCTTTCCTCAGAATCCACCACTCCTCCATAATAATGACCACTTCTAAACATACGACCCCATTCATCTATTCCATCGCCGTATGTCTTGGTATTCTTTGGATGTGATGATCCAATTGGCATACAATCAAGGCCAAGTCTTTCACGAGCAACATAAGAATCCCCATCTATAGTTAAAGCCTCAACTATTGATGATTCAATCCAAGCTTCAAAAAGTGGTACACGATCTGCTTCTTGATGTTTAAAGGCAGCCATCACTCTTTCTCGTGAACTCCACACCATTCTTAACTCACAAGAACTTTTCCATCAGTATGATGATTTTTAATATTGTGCTTTATTTGGATTCAAAAAGGTTACATGTGAATAAAAGAATGACATCTTCAGAAACCTCTGGTTATACCATAGGTATTGATCTTGGTAGTTCTGGAATACGAGTATTACTTCTTAATACTATGGGAAGCAAGTTAAATGAACGAATAATTACCTATACCACCCTTAAAGAGCAGGGCTGTCGCATTTGGGATGAAGAAATGAGAATAGATGTTACCAATCTTGAAGAAACAATAGAAAACCAGCTTATTCTTTTATTACGTGATGTACTCAAAATACGAATCTTAACACTTTCAATTTCATCTATTGGCCCTTCACTTGTATTGCTATCCAAAGATGCTCAACCATTAACAAAAGCCTTTACTTATGCGTATCAAGGCGCACAGGATTATGTAAAGTATTTGCCTAGAGATTTTCAAAAACGAACCGGAAGTTTATTCAGTGGGACGTTACCTTATGTTCAATTGCTAAAAATTAAGGAGGAAAGCCTATTAAAATCTTGTTTTAAGATTACGACTATTAATGATTACATTACTTGGAAAATGACTGATCTTCCATTAGAAAAGATATTTTCTACCGTTCCTAATGCTTCTTACACTGGTTTATATTCATTAATAAATAGTGATTGGGATATGAATCTTCTACGAATAATAGGACTGAATCCCTCAACTTTACCAAAAATTATTCCTTTAGGTACAACATTTCCTATCAAGAATCTGCTTAAAGAAGTCTCACCTACGCTTAGAGATACTCGTGTGATTACAGGAGCAATAGATGGCATCGATGCTTTTTGGGCCACTGGAGTGGAAAGTGAAGACATTATTGTTGGTTCAGCCAGTTCAACAGGCGCACTACGAAGACTGAGAAAAACACCCAAAAAGGAATATAACAGTCGACTTATTCAATGTTGTCAAATTGATGAAGGGACGTGGGTTGAATTAATTCCGTTTAACAATGTGGGCACTTCTTTCACTTGGCTTGCTAATAATTTCAATAAAACGTTTAAAAATTATTTAACTGAAGAGAACCAATTGAATATTGAGAAATTAGAAAGTGAAGCAAAAAACAAACTTAAGGATGAAGGTTCTAAATCATATATCTTGAAACTTCCATTGTACTTTCCATATATTGAGGGGGAGCCAAGAGGACCTAATGGAAGAGGAAAGATAAAAGGAGGCTTCATATTCCAGAAAACTTATTTCTCCTGTGTTGATCTTTATCTTTCACTTTTAATTGGTATTGTGAATATGTATAAACACAATCTAGAAGTTCTCGATCCTCCAGATGATTATCGAGAGATTCGACTTACAGGTCTAATTGCTCAGAAATCACGATTATTCCTTCAATTCCTGGCCTTATCAGTAAATAAAAAAATCGTTGTTATGGAAACTGAACAATCGATAGCATGGGCAACGGGTATGAGAGCTTTAACCTACATTAATGAAATAGAACGGATACCGAAAGTATCTTTACAAGACTTAATTTTACCAGAAGACAGTGATATACAGACTTGTCTCTCTTTTCTCTATGGTAGATACATGAAAGTTTATAACGCACCAAATAGTTATCAGATTATCCATTCCGAAGAAGAAATTAACCGATAGGGTAATTCAGCTAATTTATTGAGGCGAAGATCATTTTTAAGAGCTTAGAACAAGTAGATAATCAAATTACGTACAATCAGAAGAGAGACTTCTTAGAAGAAATAGTAAATGAATTTGATGACTCTTTAAAGAAAGTTCTTTTTATCCCACCTGATTTCACACGCTTTCATTCAAATGGAGGAGAAATAACCCAAATTCTTTTCGAGCTGATTAATGAGGACTGCCAAAAGAAAATCTTACCAGCTTTGGGTACTCATTCACCGTTAAGTGATGAAGAAATTTCAGTAATGTTTGGCAAAATTCCTAAAAAGCATTTTATTGTCCATGATTGGCGTAATGAAGTGGTGAAAGTTGGTACAATACCCTCTGAATTTATTAAAGAGCTATCGGAAGATAAACTAAATTATTCAATTAATGTTGAAATTAATAAAGAATTTGTAAAAGAGAATTACGATTTAATTATCTCAATTGGTCAGGTTGTACCTCACGAAGTAGCAGGAATGGCAAATGGAAATAAAAATGTTCTAGTAGGAGTTGGGGGAAGAGACATGATCAATAAAAGTCATTTTTTAAGCGCCTGTTATGGTATGGAACGATTGATAGGGAAGACAGATAATCCAGTCAGACACCTTTTTACATATGCAGAATCAATTTTTCTGAAGGAAATTCCATTATTGTATATTCTGACTGTTGTAAGTGCAAATAACTCTGGGAATGTGAATTTAAAGGGATTATATACAAGTAATGACAATCGTTCTTTCGAAAAGGCAGCAAAATTAAGTCAAAAGATTAATTTAACCTTTTTAAAAGACCCAATAAGTAAAATTGTAGTTTATCTTGACCCGAAGGAATTTAAAAGTACTTGGTTAGGCAATAAGGCAATTTATCGAACAAGAATGGCGTTAGAAGATAATGGTGATCTTATCATCCTCGCTCCTGGGTTGAAACAATTCGGTGAAGATGACACAATAGATCAAATAATTAGACGCTATGGATACCGTACAAGCACAGAAATTATAGCTGCAGTAAAGAAAAATGAAGATTTACAACAAAATCTTTCAGCAGCTGCTCATTTAATACATGGATCTTCAGAGAATAGATTTAACATTACTTATTGCCCTGGACACATCAAAAAGAACGAAATTGAAGGTATAAACTATCAATACTCCGATCTTTTTGAAGCTTTAAATGTTTATAACCCAACTAAATTGATTGAAGGATTTAACCGACTTCCTGACAAGGAAGAAATATTTTTCATCCGGAATCCAGCAATGGGATTATGGACTGTTGAAGAAAAATTCATGCAAATGTGAAATACTATGGTAAAAGCGGATATCGGTGTTATTGGACTCGCTGTAATGGGTCAAAATTTAGTTTTGAACATGGAAAGAAATGGGTATACTATTGCGATATACAATAGGACTACAAAGAGAATTGACGAATTTATTAACAAAAAAGGGCTTCAGAAGAATATAATTGGATGTTATAACTTAAAAAACCTTTGTAACACCTTAAAACAACCTCGAATCATCTTATTAATGATAAAAGAAGGTAAGCCAGTCGATGAATTAATTTCAAGGCTCCTCCCATTTTTAAAATCTGGAGATGTAATCATTGATGGGGGTAATTCCTTTTTTAAGGATACAATACGGAGATCTGAAAAACTTATAAATGAAGGAATTCATTATCTAGGAGTGGGTATTTCTGGAGGTGAGGAGGGAGCTTTAAAAGGACCTTCAATAATGCCTGGAGGATCAAAAAGGGCCTGGCAACAAGTAGAGAAACTATTTCAGAAAATTTCAGCAAAAATTAATGGAGACCCATGTTGTTGTTACATTGGTTCTGATGGAGCAGGTCACTATGTTAAAATGGTTCATAATGGTATTGAATACTCTGATATGCAATTAATTTCAGAGGTATATTTTATCCTAAAGAAACTTCTTGATATAAAACCATCTGAATTAGCAAAAATATTTGCTGAATGGAATAAGGGGGATCTCAATTCTTACTTAATCCAAATTACTAGTAAAATCCTTGCAGAGAAGGATCCTGAAACAGGAAAACCATTGATTGATGTCATATTAGATACAGCAAAACAAAAAGGGACTGGAAAGTGGGCTAGTCAAGAAGCATTAGAGATTGGGATACCTATACCAAGTATTACAGAAGCTGTATATGCAAGGAATATTTCATCCAAAAAAGATGTGAGAGTTAAAGCTTCCAAACTATTGGAAGGTCCGATTCCTCAATTTTCAAGAGAGAATAGCTTATTAATGGAAGCAGCACGTAAAGCCCTGTTTGCTGCCAAGATTTGCTCTTATGCACAAGGTTTTTCACTACTTCAAGCAGCCTCAGAAGAATACAAATGGCAACTAAACCTTAGAAACATCGCTCATATATGGCGTAAAGGTTGTATTATACGTACTCACTTCTTAAAACAAATCGAAAGTGCTTTTCAACGAAATGAAGATCTTGATAATCTTCTCTTAGAGCCTTATTTTACTAATATCATTAAAAATAATCAAAAAGATTGGAGATATATTGTTTCACTTGCTGTGCGGAATGGAATAGCTGTACCGGCCTTATCGTCAGCTCTGTCTTATTATGATAGTTATAGAAATCCTTCATTACCCGCTAATTTAATTCAGGCTCAGAGGGATTATTTTGGAGCACATGGTTTTGAAAGAGTTGATAAAGGACGGGGACGGATTTTTCATTATGATAAATGGCCCCCAGCCTATGATTAACAGATCCTAAAGAAATTGATAATATTATTCTTAGAAAGGGTAATCTTGCTTGATTCGTTCGGTTTTCTCATTTGTTAATGGAAATTCCAGATTAAATCTAATAAAGGTATGTTGACAAGGAGGTCCTTTTGCGACATTAAACACTATTTTAGGACTTTTCTCGATATTGATAACAATCAGATAGCTGTAAACGGTTGTATATGATAGATCTTGACTGGAGGATTGTCCATGACGACATATAGCAGCTTCCTTGTGAGATTTCAAAAGAGAAAAGATGTCTTCGACATTAGAAGCAAATTTGAGAATTCTATCTGTATTAATGAAACGAATTTCACTATGTTCGATATTTTGTTTTTCTTTATCTGGATCAGCTTCTATTATAGCTTCATTGGTCTTCAGAATTAAGTGATGATTCGTCCGAACCAAATAATCATGTGATTGCGTAGTAGCTAACTCTGATGATGTAAGTTCAATAGCAACTAGCTGTTCTGGAGTTGCTACAACCATATTACACCATTGATAATCTATCCTACGTTTAACTTCCTGTTCACAGATTTCAATTGCTTCATCAACAGTCTTGGCTTCCAAAACAATACGTTCAGTTATCAAATCATAAGGGGAATCTGAAGTAGCTAATATGTTTGAATTCACAGCCACAAGACCATGTTGATTGACTCCAATCGAAAATCCAGCTGCAGTTTTATTACGAAGATTCACGCCCCGTACGCCAAATGCTTGGGAATGGTCAAAGGAAAGCTCATCGATATGACTTTTAACTTTAAAGTCCTTATTTTTAAACACAACCAAAGTCTGACCGTCATTAAAGAATTTCGCGCCTGTTGTGCACCCCAATAAATCACCAGGATGATAAATGTCTATAATAACCTTATAATAAGTCTATAAAAACTTCGATTCCTTTGAATTTAAGACTGTTAACGTAATTTACCATAACAGTGTGGACAGAAAAAAGCAGAGGCGGGAACATTTTTACCACAGTATTTACAAACCTGTTGAGGACCCCCTTTGGGAACAGCTTTTTTAGCTACTTTTTTCGCAGGTTTTACTTCTGATTTAGTAGGCTTTATTGCCATCTTTGGGGCTTTCTTTTCCTTGGCCTCAAATGCTGTCGCCATTTTCAAAGATGGTTCCCATCCAGCTGGCACTTCTCTTGGTTTGGGTCCGGCAGTAAGTTTCCTGTAATTTATTATAAAACCTCCAATACAGACTATGGAACCAATAAGTGCAGTAATTGGAGGGAGAACCATTGCAAAAAGAGTATAAATGACTTCCATTTCACACTTTTCCAAATAAAGAGAACCAGTATATTCATTTTGGGGATCCCCCCCTGTGGGTTCACAGTTAATTCGTAAATATAGACTGAAACTCCTTGAAGCATATTTCTGGTTAAGCGACATATATATAGTTCTTTGTTGCTCACTGCCTCCATCCTCACCGTTTAAATAAAAGTTAGTATCACCCCAAGCGGGGAGTTCACCAAATATTCCTTTTCCAGGATCTGAATATAATAATTTAACATCTCCCCAGAGTTCTGCCCCAGGTTCGCCTAAGATAGTATTTCTGATAGTTAGCTGCATATTACTGAATGGATGAGAATAACTCCCAGGAATCTGGATATCAACATAACTACCATTAATTGGGATAGGTTCCATTGATATGGATTGACCATATTTCCCAACGATAAAAGGTATTGGAAAATGGAGGAAAGAGGTCATAATAATTATGACAAACCCTAAAGCAAATAAAGCCAAGCCCACTTTGGTATAAATAGAAACCATCGCAATTCACTTCTTCTTATTGAAAATACGGTTCTTTTTTATCAGGTTCTTTCAACAGTCAAACCATTGTTTAGAGGTTACTTAAATTTTTTCTCCGTATAAATGTGAGTAAGAATTTCTGGGGATTCCTCTTGAAATCTTAAATAAAATTCTTTTTGGTTATTATAGATCGAAATTCATTAAATTAAATGAATATTTTGAGAAAACTGACAAATAGTTCAAATAAATCTAATAAAAATACTTCTATAAGGTTTGATTATTATTTTTACTTAAATGAAATATCATTTTCAATAGATAAGCTAATTGAGCAGTGTAATGACAAATAAGCAATTGGAATAGAGATTCTCTGTCAGATAATGAAAAAGTTTTTAATCTTCGTTTAGATGGGTATTCGGTTGAATACTTTTAGCCGAAAAAGAGACATACAGAAGAGATTTTAATGTATTCTTTAACTCAAAGTAGAAGATGTTCCACTAGAATTCATCTTTTTGCAATAGGGGGGCTTTTGTTTCTACAACTTGTAATTCCTGTTTTTAGCTCTGGGATGTGGGTTGTTAACTTCGCTCAAACGACTCAACCCAACCAATTTTATCATTATTTAGCAAAGAGTGAAGAAAATCCTGAGTCTTCCTCTGAAGATATTTTTGGAAAAAAAGACGTTCAAATTGTTAAATCGTATTTGGTAAAACGACCATATTCTAAAGTTGTTTCTATCAGTGCACCAACATCTTACGAAATTTCCTCCCCTATAATCATCAACAATAATACGGGTTTTGATGCCTTTCCTGGAGATGGAAGTCCAACAAAGCCGTACAGCATTGATAACAAAAATATTACAGACCCCACTAAAATCTTAATAGATATTAGAAATACTGATGTCTACTTCAATATTACCAATTGCTTATTACAATATGGTACTAGGGGAATTTATCTCGAAAATGTAAGTCACGGATATATTTACAATAATATTATTTTTAATAATACTTACGGGATTGTCCTTCAAAGCAATTCAAGTAACAATATTATTTCTTCAAATCTTGTAAATATAACCCGCATGGAAATGGGAATCAAACTCGAACAGACAGAAAATATTCATATAATTTCTAATATAGTTTGTAATGCAAGTTCGGAGGGAGTGGCAATTTCGAAATCAAGAAATTGCACTATTTCCGATAATAGTATATATAATAATGGATATAGGGCTGGATTAGATATTGACGACTCAAGTAATTGCACTTTTACAGATAATGTTATTTACAATAATTATTATGGAATCTATTCTATTATATCTGAAAATAATTTAATAATGAATAATATTATCTTTAACAATGATCGAAATGGCATCGCAATGGGACAATCTAAATATTGTACATTATCAAATCTTACCATCTATAATAATATGGAAGACGGATTTTATCTTTGGAGCTGTGCCAATTGTGTGATGGAAAATGTTAATAGCACTGAGAACAACCAATATGAATACTCTTCAGATCAGGCAAATTATATTTCAGATTCTGGGAATAGCACCTTCTCTAACATTATTTGCTTTAAAAATGATGGAGATGGCATTTACTTTGATGAATGCAGGAATAGTACTTTCTCAAAAATAACTTGCTTTGAAAATATCGGAAGTGGGCTTTCTATTCGTTCTTCTGGGAATAGTGTTCTATCTGACATTGTTACCTTCGATAATTATGGAAATGGATTATATCTTGACGATTGTAATCATACCTTAATTCATAACATAAAGACAACAGGCAATAAATACTCTGGTTTAATTATTTATGGGTATTCTGGACCTTATAACTACACCATTACTAATATAAACAGTTCTTTTAACCACGGACTTGGAATTTACTTTAATAACATCCAAAATTCAACTATTTCAAACAGTGACATCTATAATAACGATAGAAATGGAATAGAGATTGATAATTCTCCATATATCACGATTGTAAGTAATAATATTTTTAATAATGGTAACCGATCTTATTGGGGTAATGATTATGGAATCTATCTTCATAGCGGATCGAATGAGTGTAACCTGACTTCTAATTCCGTTTTTTCAAATGAATTTGGGATTAGTATCGATAATGTAAACGACTCAACAATCACATCTAATATGATATATAACAATAATGAAACTGGAATTGACATTAGTTATTCAGCTGGGAATATAATTTCTAATAATATTGTTTATTATAACAGAGAATATGGTATTTCTGGTCATTATTCGATTGAATCTGGTAACCTAGTTCTAGAAAATAATATTATTAACCTGAATGATTTTATTGGAAATAGCTATTTATGGGGAGAATTTTACGAAGATAAATTCTACCAAGCACATTGTGATGGTCCCAGTTATCAGTTTGATCATAATTTCTGGGATAATTATCGATTCCCAGATGAGAATAACGATAATATTGTTGACTATAAATTAAAAGTTGGGACAGTGCAATACGGTTATGAGGAGGAATACAATTATGATGAGAATCCACATACAACACCTTGCAACGACTATAGTTCTATTCATTATCTAACAAGCCCAATAATCACCTTTCCCACTAATTGGGATCCAACAAATCCAGAAGAATGGGGACAAACCAAAATTAATCATACTGTCACAATCCAGTGGCTCGAGTCCCTTGATACTAAAGATCATAAAGTCACTTATTCACTCTATTATTTACAGGTTGGAGGTGGTTGGGATGAGCAGAACTGGACTGAAATCACCTCGGAGTTATCAACTACTTCTTATGATTGGGATACAACAAACCTAATAGATGGCTATTATTATTTAATGATAAACGTTACATGTTCTCATGGTTTAATTTCATCTTATAGGGAAGAAAGGGGAGAATTTTACATCGATAACAGTCCCCCGCTAATTACTGATGCTTATGCTTCCTACTCTCCTTTTGTACTTATTCTCATCTCGGTAATAACTATCGGTACAATTAAGAGATATAAGAAAAAACTTTGAGAACGACTCAGAAGAACCTTTTTGGCTGTTAAATTACCCTTATAAGTTGGTTTTCGCTAGTTTCTTACCTACACTTAACTTATAAGCAGCCCATCTACTTGAACTTGTATTACAACTGTTAGAATTATGTAGAAAAACTTAGACATATTAATCTATTAGGCAAAAAATAGTATTTTATCGAAAAATGAGGATTGTTTGTGGAGATCACTATAGAAAGAAAGTATGAAATAGTGGCATATCTTTTGCTACTTGCAACAGCTCTCATTTGGGCCTTCACATGGCCATTAGGTCGCTGGTTGGTATCCCCCGAAGTGGGTGGAGAAACAATTCCCCCAATGATTATAGCCAGTCTCCGATATTCACTTGTGATTCCTTGTTTTTTTCTCATACTCAAGATTAGAGAGGGGAACTTAAACATTAGTTTTATGAAGAATCATTGGAAAATCTTTGCCTTTATGGGATTAACTTCTGTCACCATTTATCAAGCAGGTTACTTAATAGGCGAGTATTTCACCTCTGCTAGTGATGCTGTTGTCATTGTAAGCAGTCATCCGATGATCGTTTTGATTTTAGCAAGTTTGATATTAAAAATGGAAGAATTGAACAAAATGAGAATTTTTGGAACATTATTATCTTTTTCAGGAATATTATTGATTTTTGGCTTCTCTCCTAATGTCGATGTCCCTGATCGAATTTTGGGTGATATTCTGATTTTTCTTGGTGCAATTTTCTATGCAGTATACATTGTTACTTCCCGGTTTTTCTTGAATGAATGTGAAAATGATTCCTTCCAGCCCTCTTCATTGTATATCATTACATGGGTATCGTTTTTCGGATTTTTAACTACCATTCCTGTGTCGTTAATTATAAATCCTGAGTATATTAACCCAATCCTCTATTTTCAAGTTCCTGAAAGAGTTTGGTTCGGAGTGGCATACCTAGCATATATATCTACAATTTTAGGGTATTGGTTTTATCTTGAGGGAGTTAAGAGATTATCCGCAAGTCGTGCCGCAATTTTTCAAAACTTAGTGCCAATTTTTGGGGTTGGTCTTTCTATTATCCTCTTAGGAGAAATTTTTGACCCACTTATTCATATTTCATCGATTTTACTAATCATTACTGGGATAACTTTAGTGAACCGAGGATAATGATTCCTGTTGATAGGTAGGAATGACTACGAACTTCCATGTGAGTGTTACCATGCCACCAACCTGAGATATAATGCGTCCATTCCTTTAGATAAGTCTTCTGAACCACTTTTTCTAACTTAATCCACAATTATTTCCCCTTTCACCCTTTCTGAGTTGATTATTCTTTCCCTCCCATCTTTTCTGTCTTTGAGATCATTTTTGTCTCACCCTTCATCCCCCACCTGAAGGAAGGGGACTTCTGATGAAGTTAAGTTAAACGCAACAAAGAATTTAATTGATGCAAATTATTTTTTCTATTCCACCACCTTTGGCTAGGAGATTCATGATAAAATGGATGAGGGCATCAATAAAGGCTCTACTATACCTCCATCAAGCCCTATTATAATTCCATTAAGAATGATTCTCCCTATTACGTCAATCGGAACATTTATGTCAGCAATGGATGGAAGTATTGTCAATATTTCGTTATTTACAATAGCAAATACACTAAATACTAATATGGAAGGAGTTAGATGGATTGCAATTATTTATCTTCTTATGGTATCATCTTTAATTGGAATTGGGGGATCTTTAGGAGATAATTATGGCAGAAAGAAGACCTTCCAACTTGGAATGTTATTATTTATATTAGGATCTCTCTTTTGTGCTTTTTCTCCCACCTTGGAGATATTGGTTCTTTCTCGGGCCCTTCAGGCAATTGGAGCTGCTGGCCTTATGGCTAATGGATTAGCATTAGTAATAACATATGTTGACCCATCTGTAAGGGGCCGTGCTATTGGGGTAAATTCGTTAGTTGTTGCATCCGCACTTTCCACGGGGCCCGCTTTAGGAGGTTTTTTAACAAAATACGTTGGTTGGCCCAGCATTTTTCTCATAAATATACCAATCGGATTAGTTGGAATATTGCTTGTTCAACTATCCATCCCAGAAACCTTAGAAAAACGATATAAACTCGATTATGGGGGAATGGTTACTTTTATTATCACTGCTTTTTCTCTTGTTCAAGGAATTTTAACATTATTTGAAGGGGAACTCATTGGTGGAATCCTCATTGCGATTGCTTTGGTTTGTGGGCTTATTTTCATTTATATAGAGAGTAATCACTCAACACCAATGATTTCTATTGGCATTTTACAGGATAAAACAATTTTAACTGGCATTATTTCTTCTTTTTTGTGTTATATGGTCTATTACAGTGTTGTTTTCCTCATACCATTCTATTACCAGGAGGTTTTATTATTTGAACCAGATCAAACAGGGATTCTAATGGTCGCCCCTCCTCTTGCAATGGCAGTCATGGGACCATTCGCAGGTTTTTTTGCTGAAAAAATTGATGCGAAACGATCAACTTCCTTTGGAGCGATCTTATTAAGTTTTTTTGTATTGACTTTAGCCGTTCTGTTCAATATATTCCCTCATAATTCACAAGAAATTATTTTTATTCTTGTACCGCTAATAGCATTCACTGCAGGATCTTTAACTACATTTACTGTTTCAAATGGAACTTCTGTTATGAATGTAGCCCCTAAAGGCGATGTTAGTGTTGTTACTGGTCTCATTGGTCTATCGCGAAATATCGGTTTTGCTTTAGGGACTACTATCAGTTCATCGTTGTTTACTTTATTCTTCTTGATAAACAATCCAAATAATATTTCTTCAGGAATAATGTTTATTTCGAGTTATTACACTAGTTTAGCCCAAACTTTCTTTATTTTTTCCTTATTTGCACTATTAGGTGCTGTAATTTCTTACTTTAGAAGCTCAGATGGAAAATTAGATAAAACTACATCCAAAACGAGATGAGAATACGTTTAAAAGGATTTTCAGCCAACAGTCTTTTCAGGTGGACAATCAATGGTAAAAGCGGTCATAATGAAAAAAGACGGAACAATTGAATTACAGGAACAACCATATCCAAGTTTGGAACCAGGAGCCGTATTAGTAAAAACAGCTTACTCTGAGGTATGCGGGACAGATGTACATCTTCAGAAAGGCCATCTAGCTGGGGTTCCTTATCCGATTATCCCAGGACATGTCTCTACTGGAATTATTGAAGAAATAAATGGTGATGTTTGGGATATTGATGGAGTACATCTCCAAGAGGGTGATCCAGTAACATTTCTGGATGTACATGAAACATGTAATAATTGCTGGTATTGTCTTGTTGCAAAGACGAGTACTCGTTGTCCTAAAAGAAAGGTATATGGAATAACATATTCAGCAAAAGAAGGGCTACTAGGCGGGTGGTCTGAATTTATTTATCTAAAACCTGGAGTCAAGATTATCAAGCTTCCATATAACGCTTTTATGAAAACATTTATGGCAGCTGGATGTGGTTTACCCACTGCAATTCACGCGATCCAACGGTCTGATATCAATCTCGGTGATACTGTTGCTATACAAGGATCAGGACCAGTTGGTTTAATGGCAGCATTATTAGCGAAATTAAGTGGAGCATTTCAAGTTTTCTTAATTGGAGGTCCTGATCATCGTTTGAAGATTGCGAATTATTTTGGGATTGACACAACGATTAACATCATGGATGTGGATCCTCAAGCGAGAGTCCAGCAAGTGCTAAACCACACACACAATCGGGGGGCTGATGTTACTATTGAAGCTACAGGGGTTCCTACTGCAGTTAAAGAAGGGTTGGAAATGACTAGGGATGGGGGAACTTATACTATAGTTGGTCAATACACAAATGCAGGGGATGTGAAGATCAATCCACATTTGGATATTAATAAGAAACATTTGACAATAAAAGGATCTTGGGGTAGTGATTTAAGCCACTTTTATTTAGCTGTTAATTTAATTAAGCGATATTCAACTACTTACCCTTTTAAAAACATAATTAGTCATGAGTACTCATTAGACGAAGCTGCAAAAGCTTTAGACGACGTTGAGCATCTCCGAGTCATGAAAGCTATTATAAAACCTTAGTGATATAGATACGCTTTTACTAAAATTGGAGGTAACAAAGTTTTGAAGATCGCTCTCATTTACGTTCCATTTCACTTGGGTAAGGAGAATGTTGGTATGGGAATGGGACCAATCCACTATTTAGACGCAGGAATTGATCAGAATTTAAGAGACCTAGGTTATCAGGTAAAAATTGAGAAGATACAACTTCTAAAAGAAGATAAAGATGAATTGAAAACGATTGCTTTTTTAAATAATTCTCTAGGAAAGGTTGTTAAAAAGGTATTAATTGATGGCTTTTTTCCCTTCATTCTTGGAGGAAATTGTAACACCTGTTTGGGCACCCTTGCAGGATTTGATGAACCGAAACCAGGAATAATCTGGTTTGATGCTCATGGTGATTTTAATACTCCAAAAACAACTCCTAGTGGATTTCTTGACGGTATGGGGTTAGCAATTGCCACAGGTCAATGTTTTCAAGACATAAGTAATATAATTGAAAATATGCGCCCTATTCAAGAATCTTGGACTCTGCATGTTGGAGCACGCGACCTTGATCCTGAAGAACGTGAACTTCTTGAAAGTACCGAGGTTCTAGTGGTTGAGAATGTAACATTAAAGGAAAAAGGAATACAAGATGGCCTTCTACCTAAGTTACTTGACCTTCGGTCGCAAACTCAAGATGTGTATCTCCATATTGATATTGATGTGATTGATCCTTCTGTAGCTCCAGGTGTTGACTTTCCTGCATCTGAAGGACTCCTTCTAGATGAAATGGAGATAGCTCTTAAGCTAATTGGTGAAAATTTTCAGATTAAGGCCGCAGCTCTCACCGCTTATAATCCAGAGAAAGATATCGCTAATAAAACTCTTCATGTTGGATTCAAACTGTTACAGATAATCCTAAAAATTATTGAAAATCAATCTACTTAAGTACATTGGATTGAATTAGGAGTGCATTGTTTTGATAAATTGGCATGATTTTGAGAAAGTTGATATGCGAGTTGGTACAATCATTGAAATTACTGACTTCCCAAGCGCAAGAAAGGCATCTTATAAGTTAAAGATTGATTTTGGATCTCTAGGTATAAAAAAATCGTCCGCTCAAATCACACAATTATATACGAAAAATGATCTCATTAATCGACAAGTTATTGCCGTTGTTAATTTCCCCCCAAAGCAAATTGCGGATTTCATGTAGGACTCCCAAGGAAACATGTGAATTCGTTCAGCGGATGAATTGGGGAAAGAAAAAAAGATTATTTGTACTATTACACCATCACATACAATGATATAGAATATTACAAATAACACAAATGTTAAATACCTATACACCCTGTTATAAAGCAAAAATACTTTGATATTACTCTCATTTAAGCTTAAATAGTTGGTGAACCCCAATCCAGTTGTCATGCAGCGAACTATCCAGTGTCCGCTACCTGCTGATAATGAGCTGTTAGAGACGATAAAAACTTATAACAAAGCAGTTCAGTATGTTATTGATAGTGGATGGTCAAAAAATACTTTCAACAAATATACTCTCCACTTTGAAACGTATAAGGATCTTCGTAAAAGATATCCTTGTTTACAGTCATCACTTGTCCAGTGCGCTCGCGATATGGCCGCTGACATGCTTAAACGGGAAAAATTCAACTATAGGCGACCTATTAAAAAGCTGTTAAGTGGGATCCGTTATAATCAACGTACGTTTACCCCCTTCTTAGAAACAGGGGTGATTTCTCTAAGTACAATCGCAGGTCGAAAACACTATCCGTTAGTAATCCCTAAATATTTCCAACAGCACCTTGTTATTGGGCGGATCACTTCACTAACACTCTATTATAACAAAAGAAGGAGGAAAATCATTGCGTATTTAAGAATGGAGTTGCCAGATATTCCTGTGAAAGAACCTTCTTCCTTTCTAGGAGTAGACCGGGGTATTAAACGGATAGCCGTTTGTTCCAATAATACATTCTATCCCACTAATCATATCCTAGCTGTGAAGTGGAAGTATCAACAATTACGAAAACACCTTCAGTCCAAAGGCACTCGATCCGCCAAGCGTAAATTACGGTTGGTGAGTGGTCGAGAGAGACGGTTTATGACTGATGAAAATCGTAAGCTAGCTAAATGGATCTGTAATATGCCTAATAATTGTATTGTATTAGAAAACATTCGTGGGTTAAAACAAGATAGCAAAAAGGGGAAAAGAACCTCAAAAAAACTTCGTCGGAAATTTGGTAATTGGGCTTATTACCAACTCGAACAATTTATCATTGAACGTGCTGAAAAGGTTGGGAAGACAGTTTTATTTGTCAATCCTCGTTATACTTCGCAGAGGTGTTCGTGTTGTGGTTCTATTTCTGCTAATAATCGTCGTTTTCAATCGTCCTTTGTTTGTAGTAACTGTTCTTTCCAATTGAATGCTGACCTTAATGCTGCCCGTAACCTATCTGATTTTGGCATGTCCGAGATCAGGAGGGCTTCTGTCAATAGTCCTAATGTAGCGGTCCTTCCCATGACCATAGTAATTTCCTCGTTGATTCGTGGGACTGTTCTAGCTACAAACCACTGAATGCATTCATTCAGTGGTAATTGACGTCTGAAGTCTTGATCTTGAGAGTTTTAATGGAAAAATAATGAGGAAGTTGTTCTACTTCAACCTGACCGAAAAGTACCAAATGGTCTCAGAATAGCATAAAAAATTTCACGAAGAACTATTTAGCTTATAATATTTCTGCATATTTAACTGTGTACTGAATGTGGTGATTCGTTGGAATTCGGTGCAACTTGTGAATACTATCCTTTACGGAAAGTCCTAATGTTTCGTCCTGGTACTGAAGTTAACCAAGTTACAAAAGACTCTTATCAAGAACTGACTTTTAGAGACGTAGTTTACTGGCGACGATTCCAACAAGAACATGATGCTTTCTGTGATCTTTTACAACAAGAAAATGTGGATGTGGTTCTACTCAATAACCTCTTAGAGGAGCAAGATTTTTCAATTATTGATCCAAACATGGTTTATACTCGCGATACAGGTGCAATTACCAACGCAGGTTTTATCCAGATGCGTATGGCCCATCAGGTAAGAAAACCAGAGCCAACTCTTGTAGCACGATCGTTAAAAAAGCTCGGAATACCTCAATTCGTATCCATTAATGCGCCTGGGTTGTTGGAAGGAGGTGATTTTGTGTATCCAGATGAACAGACCTTACTAATTGGTTCCAACGGAATTCGTACAAATGAGGAAGGAGTTTCACAAATAACCAGATTAGTTTTAGACAAAAAAATTGTAGACAAAATAGTAATCATTCCATTACCTTCATGGCGAGTTCATTTAGATGGAGGCTTAATGTTTATCGACAAAGATCTTTTTTTATATCATCCTGCTTCTATAGAGACTTTTCCAGTAAGAGTACTGCATAAAGATGAACCAATAGAATTTTTACCATTAATGGATTTCATCAGAGAGAATTATAATGCTGCAGAGGGGATTTCTATTTCTGATAATGAATTATACCTGTTTGGAGCTAATGTCGTCTGCCTTAATCGAAGAAAATGCGTCATTTACGAGTGGAATGAGCGTATAATCAGAGAGTTACAAGAAAGGAGTGTTGAGGTCTTACCCATCCAAGGAGGAGAGTTATCACGAGGTGGTGGAGGACCCCATTGTATGACACTACCAATTCTGCGAAAAAAGTAATTGTTGCCAGATTTAAGAGGTATTAAAGTTGAATAATGAAATCACAGTTTGCATAACGTTTGATTTTGATGCGGATAGTGTTCAAGTTAGACAGCTTGAAGAGCCAGGAAGGATTTCAAAAGGGCTTTTTGCTATCAGAAGGGGAGTCCCAAGAATTCTTTCTTTACTCAACAAGCACGAAATTAAAGCAACATTCTTCGTATGTGGTTGGGTGGCCGAGAAATACCCAGAATTAACGAAAAAAATTGTTGCCAATGAACATGAAATAGCAGCACATGGATATCTCCATGAATATTTTGACACTCTCTCAATTGATGTGGAGAAAGCCATAATAGATGATACAACGAAAATTTTAGAACAATATGCGAAAAAAGTATATGGATTTCGTGCACCTTACTTTAAACTGTCATCAGATACCTTGAAATTAATTATGGATGCTGGATATATCTATGATTCCAGTTTGATGGCAGATGATCATCCATATTTTCTTAGTTTTCCCGAATCACAAAATAAAATGGTTGAATTTCCAGTAGAATGGTTTCTAGATGATTGGGTCATTTTTGAAGACCATCAACAATCTCCTACAGTTGCTTTTGACATTTGGAAAAGCCAATTTGATGCTATCCTAGAGATGGAAGACATACAATCAAATCTCCGAATACTAAATTATACCTTTCATCCAGCTTGTATTGGCCATGCGTATCGAATTAACGTTTTAGATCGTTTGATCTCTTATATGAAAACGAAAAACGCAAAGTTCGCTAAAATGGTAGATGTAGCGAAATCATTATTTCAAGTGTAAAGAGATTAAGGAAAAGAGAGTGAGATGGTAACATGAATGATGTTTACACTTTTTTACAATCGGCAATTGATCGATATTTTGATGAAACTAGATTACTCATCGATCAATTAACAGATCATATCCTATTAGCTGAACCTGTACAATCAGGTCGTTCTTTAGGCGAGATAGTACTTCACATTATCCGTTCACTCGAATATTACTCACGAGGGTTAATCACGGATCATTGGGAGCCATTAGCGTATAACTTAACTACTTATAGTTCAGCTTCAAACATAAAGAACTTATATGAAGATGTGATACATAAAGTGAAAAGTTATCTCAATGAAATATCGCCAATCGCACTTAACGATGTACTAGAGGATTTCAATCATCCAGCTACTAAGGCAGAAGTTTTATTGGAGATGTTAGAACATGGCATCCAACACCGAGGCCAAATACTTGTCTATTTTCGTTTATTAGGATTAGAACCTGCAAAGATACCTTATATTGTCTGATGAAATGGAACAAGAAAATAATGACTCAAAATTCTCCGCCATTGCTAGAAAGGACATTTCAGTCCATTATTAATTCCATTCCAGTTAATTTTATCGAAAAATTAGGCAACTATGATTTAGATCTATTATCATCTTTTTCTAAATTGACTGAGATTCCTTTAGAATCATTAGATATCTTTAGAAAGCTTGCTGCTTTACTCATTCTCAATCGTCTTAGATTTATTGCCTTTTATGGCACAGGTCCACTGGATAGTAAGACGATTTATGCCACTTATCAGACAGTCTCTGACCTTCTCAAACAAACTTACCCTCAGACATTTATTTCCTCTATTCTGGACATTATTGCCAATTTAAGTTCTCTTATTATTTCGAAATCTTTACTCCAATTTGATGAAGACTTTGAAAACCACTCACAAGAATTAATGTCATCTATATATTTAGAGGTTTTAGATCAAAAGTATAGGCGAAAACTAGGGCAATTTTGGACTCCAAATCAAATAGCAGAATTTATGGTTGAATTATCACTAAAAAACAATCCACGAAACATTCTAGATCCATGTATCGGGCCAGGTACCTTTATTCACGCTCTTCAAACTATATCATCTGAGTTTCGTGGGAAAATAACTGGGGTAGAACTTCATCCTTTGTTATATGAAATATGTAAGGTTAATTTGTACAATTCACACTATGATGTAGAAATTATCCAAGGTGATTTTCTCACAAAGCCTGTAAATAGCTTCAATCATAGTATCAACGATGTTTCGGCCTTGAACTCAGGCCTTGATTCCTATCTAGAATCTAAATTAAATGGATTTGATTGTATTGTGTGTAATCCTCCCTATTCTCGTCATCATGTAATCTCTCCAAAAATTAAGGAGGAGATAGGAAATGAAATTGAAAATTACTTTGGAGGAAAATTCAATAGAATTTCCAGTTTATTCATGTACTTTATCCTTAAATCTTTGAAACTTTTAATTAAAAATGGTCGAATGGTGTTTATTACTCCAACAATAATTTTTGAGTCGCGAAACAGTTATTATTTGAAAAAAATCTTAAAGAAAAGATATAGGATTCCCTATATAATTGTTTTTCATCATTCGTTAAATGTATTCCCTGGTGTTGATACTGCTGGGTGTATTTTCACAATTGAAGGAAAGAAACCACAAGAAACAGATGTAACAAAACTTTTGATACTGAAGGAATGGACCTCAAAGGAAAAAATTCTGAATTATCTCAAAATTGAAAGTAATGAGGTCTTTGAATGGTCAGATGGAGAATTACACAGTAAAAAACAGACAGAACTTGACCCTGAACGGAATTGGACTGGAACAGAAGCGTTCTCAGATTATGAAAGAAATGATAAACTCGTTGAATTTTCATCTTTTTTCAAGGTTATGCGAGGTATTGCTACAGGAAACAATAATTTTTTTACATTTACTAATGAAGAATTAACGAATCATAAGATTAAGCCTGAGTATGTTGTTCCAACTTTAACTAAAACACGCTACGTCCAAAAATATATCTTTTCAAAGGAAGATTTTAATTTTTTAAAGAAGGAAAATAGAAAGGTTTGGTTACTTTACATCCAACAAGAAATAAAAAGCATTCAAGACCAAGATCTTCAAAATTACATTAAATTTGGACTAAAACAGGATGTTCATAAAGGTAGCTTAGTTAAGACAAGAAAGTTTTGGTACAAAACTGAAGAAAGAGCCATTCCATATTTTTTATATACTTATTTAAGCCGTGGAAAACCGAGATTCATCCTGAATGAAGCACAAATTAGGCCATTGAATACTTTTCTTATGATTTATCCTAAAATGAAGAAGAAACTCTCAGAAGAAATTTTGACACTTTTTTGGGTGATTTTTAATTCTAATACCACTACTACCTCCTTAAGAAATGCTGGAAGATGTTATGGTGGCGACACACTTAAATTAGAACCAAAAGAGATGATGAAAACACTGATCCTAAATCCATTCAAAATATCCACAAAATCAAAAAACAGATTACTTGAATTAGCTCAGGAATTAAGAACAGCTAATAAATCTCATAATCCTGACTTAATAAAAAGAATTGATGCTATTTTAGAAGAAGAAATGAAAAATTAGAGTAATTTAAAGACAATAATTACCTCAATTTGATGTTTCACTTAATAATTTGTAATTCTAAGGTTAAAAAAGGTTACAACAAGAAAGAAATTAGTCTAAAAGTAGGATTTCCTTAATATAATCTCTTGAAGAAACTACTTGAGTAAAAGGTAATATCTTAGTAAGTCAAAACAAAACTCACAGAGGAAACTAACTGCAGATCAGATTGCCTCCAGAGGAAAGCTACAACAATATATGAGTCACCAACAGTAACACGATCAGTCGGGAAGACAGTAACGTTTATAGTTGTGGTGTTGTAACCCGCGATCGAAAATAATACCGTAGTACGGTTAATATTACCTATTGTAAAAGTAATGTTTTCAGGAGAATTGGTATAGAGCTCAAGTTTGAAACTTTGATCTTTGCTTCCATTATTGATTGTTATAAAATTAATTTTCAATCCAGTATCAACCAGATTCAGAGTTGTAGCTTGGTATTCCAAGAATATGGGACCATGTGTACTCCCAATTAGAAGTAAATTCGAACGAAATGTTCTTGCAGATCGCTGACTGGTACTATCTTTAGGGAAAACTGTGACTTCGATATAAATTGCGTCTTGGTCTGGAGGTAATTCAATACCCGCGATTGGATCACATATCAGAGGAATTGTTTCTATTGTTCTAGCAGATAGGTATATTTCGGATTGTTTAGGATCCATACCCCATCCAGGTATCATTGTACCATTCTTATACTCCAATGTAAAAGAATCAACTTCTAAACGTAGGTTGGTACGTTCTACGTTATGAAGGGTCACAGAAAACTGGTCGATTAAGGTATTGGTGTCTGTTGTCTCAAAATCAGAAATAGAGAGAATTCTTACTTCAATCGGTGGAGGTGAGTTTATCGTCCCAAATATCACCAAAGCGATTGCAATGCCTGCAATCGCCACCAAACCGATCAAAAGAACTGTGGCAACAACTGGTGTTACTCCGCGAGATTTTCCTCGCCATAGATGTCTTATGTCCATAAATTTGTGCCTCTATGAGGTATATATTTCTAAATGTAATACGACTAATGATATAAGTCTCTTTTATTGTTATGTCAAGATAAAGCCATACTTAAACAATGATTGGGAGAGACTTTCGGATTCTTACACAGTGTTTTTTTAATACCACTCATATCTTTTGTAGCTTTCTAAAAGGTGTCGATCCTAAGAATGGAAATTATTTTTTTAAAGACTGGGGAATAGCAAAAATCAATGGAAGACATTATAACAACCTCTCAAGAACTCTCCAAAAATTTAGCTCAAATTGCTATCAATATTCGTGGGAACGTACACCGAACATTTTCTAAGGAAGAGGAGAGTGGGCATTTTCACTATATTTTTCAAGAAATAAAAAGCGCATTATCAGATAATCTCACGTTGGAATCGTTTGCAGACATGTATGCTCAGACGGTAACGCTTGGTTTATTTTCTTTGCGAACTACCCAATCAAAAGAATTTTGCTTGGATAAAATCCTATCTTTAATTCCAAAGGTCAATCCTTTTCTAAATAGGTTATTGAGATTCAGCAAAGATCAAATTCCTAGAATGAGTTTAGAAGATCTTGGAATCCATGAATTAGTTCAGATACTTAAAAATGTCGATATTGATTCTGTTATCTGGGAAGATGGAAAAAATAAGAATATCGAAGATCCAATAATCCGTTTTTATGAAGAATTCCTAGAATATTATGATCCATCTCAGAAAATTAATCGTGGGGTTTTTTATACTCCGGATACTGTAGTTTCATTTATAGTTCGTTCAGTCAATTTGATTCTTCAAACACATTTCAATTGTAAGGATGGACTTGCAGATGAATCTTATAATATTGTAAATGGGGAAAAAATACCGAAAGTACAAATTCTTGATCCAACAACTGGAACAGGTACTTTTTTAAGCCATATAATTGACTTAACATATAACTTCTTTAAAAAAAAGCATAATACTTTGAATGAAGAAATATTCCAGCAAAATTGGAACTCTTATGTTAGTAACAATCTTTTATCAAGGCTTTTTGCCTTTGAACTATTAATAGCTCCATACACAATAGCTCACTATAAACTTGGATTAAAACTACGAGAAACTGGTTATACTTTTCAGAATCAAGCACGATTAGGAATATATTTAGCTAATACCTTAGAGGGCTCTTATAAAAGAGGGGAAACTCTTATCACGGATTCATCACTTTCTAGATTCTTCTCAAAGGAAGCAGAAGATGCCTATAGAATTAAAATGAACTTTCCAATCTCTGTAGTGATAGGTAATCCTCCTTATTCAGGTCATTCTGCTAATAACTCACAATGGATTGATGATCTTTTAAGAGGTAGGGTAACTGATGAAACTAGGATATCCAACTATTTTGAGGTTGATGGGAAACCATTAGGGGAGAAGAATCCTAAGTGGCTCAATGATGATTATGTAAAGTTTATCAGGTTTGGTCAATGGCGGATAGAGAAGACAGGATATGGTATATTAGCATTTATTACTAACCACAGTTTTCTGGACAATCCTACTTTTCGAGGTATGAGACAACAACTAATGAGAACTTTTACCGATATTTTTATTCTTGATCTTCATGGAAATGCACGACGGAAAGAAAAGTGTCCAGATGGATCAAAAGATGAAAATGTATTTGACATCCAACAAGGAGCTTGCATATCATTTTTCATAAAAAATCCAAATAAAAGTGGAGATGTGGACATATTCAAATTCGATCTGTGGGGACTAAGAGAAAATAAATATGAATTTCTAAAAAATAACGATATCTTAACAATTGATTGGAAAAAGATTGATTCATTTAGTCCATGGTATATGTTTTACCAATTGGAGATGAAAAGATGGGTAGAATATAAATCTGGGTGGAAAATTACAGATATTTTTCCAATCTACTCTGTAGGAATTATGACTGGACAGGATCAGCTCACAATACAATATACCCCAGAAAAAGTTAAGGAAATTGTTGAAGATCTAATTCTATTACCTGAAGATTGTTTCAGAAAAAAACATAATTTGATGAAAGACAAACGACAATGGGCATTAGAGAAATCTGTTTACGATCTTAGAGAACATGGCTTAAATAAAACTATGACTAAGATTAAGTTACGCAATTGCATTGAAAAGAATATCGTACCCATTCACTATCGACCATTTGAAATACGATATACATTTTATACGGGTAAATCAAGAGGATTTCATGAGAGACCAAGAAATAAAGTCATGAAACACATGATCACTGGTGAAAATTTAGGTTTAATTGTATCAAGGAATTCTAGACCCGCTCCTTGGAGAGATATTCAGATTACAGAAGACATAATAGAGTTAGGTGTCATGGCAACACGACCAGGTAATAATGCGCCAATCTTTCCACTTTTTTTATTTAAAAAAACAAGAAATGGTCTTAAGAGAGAGATAAATTTCTCAAAAAGATTTAAGATGTTCATAGAAGAAAAATTCAAAATAAATAACAATCCATCGGCTAAAGATATTGTCTATTATGTATATGCCATCCTCCATTCAAAAGAATATCGAAAGAGATACGAAAACTTTTTGAAAATCGACTTCCCAAGAATCCTTTTTCCTAATAAATTAGAATTATTTTATGAACTAAAAGAAATGGGAAGTGAGTTAATAGATCTACATTTATTGAAGCCAGAGAGATTAAATGATCACAAGGTTAGACTAGGAGGAAATGGTAATACTACAAACACAGTAATCAAAAGAGTGCGATATACTTCAGATAATAGAATTAGAATAAATGAGAATCAGTATTTCAAAGGAGTACCAAAAGAGGTCTACAGTTTTTATATTGGAGGGTATCAAGTATGTCAGAAATGGTTAAAAGACCACAAGAACATAACATTAACAGAGAATGATGTTAATTTCTTCGGAAAGATAGTAAAAGTAATTCAAGAAACAATCATATTGATGGAAGAGATTGACAATAAGATAAACGAGTATCAGGGATGGCCTGATGCCTTCTTCCTCCCCTAGCTTGCATGATGAGTGAAATCACACCCCCTGATCATGTTGTGTTTCTTCTTCTCAACCGAGGGAAAAAACGTCCCACTCTATTTTGATAATCAATATATTCTTCGTCAAAATGGTCAATTAAAATTGCTTCCTCATATTTTGATAAATTATAATAGCCATATATCCCAATTAGGAGAGGTAAAATTAGTAGATTTTGAAGAATTAGTACAAAACCTAGGAAATAATAACAATAGGAAGCATAGAGAGGGTGTCGAATATATTTGTACATTCCTTTTTTTTCAAGGTTCTTGGGAATCCCCCAAGAAAACGCACGACGTCCACGAGAAATCCGTCCCCAAGAAGCTATTAAAGTGGCAATGAATACTATAATAAAGCCAAAAATTTGAATAATTAAAGTCCAAGGATCAAAGTCGTAATTTGCAATGTATATGATATTAAAAGCAAAAAGTGCGTCAATGGGGACAAAAAGGAATATTAACCACATATAAACAGAAATTAGAAATGTAATAATCATCATAGGCTTGATATCAATTTGATCGGAACGTTCTCTTCCACTTTTGGAATTCCTATGATATGTTACTAAATCTAAAGGAAGAGATACAGCTAAATAGATAGTTAGATTAATCGCAAAGAAGAGACCAATTATTTGATATTCAAACATTCAAATCACTAAACCTTTTTTGAGTGATTCTTCAATTCCTGGATTCTCACTGTTATTGTTTCTTAACCGTATTTTCCCTGACATCAGTTTAGGAAGGAGCCTCTCCCTTAATTCAAAGAATTTTTCATTTTCATCTAGATTATTGATTATATATTGAAAGAATGGATCAAAGAAGCAACCAAACTGCTTAATTATGGCTTTGGGAGGAAGAAAGATTTTTATGGACTCAATATCTGAACTGCTAATATTGGGTTGGGCAGTACCCTTAGCTATATTCTTTAAAATCCGTTGATACCTTCTGCTGGACAATAAAAAGAAGATAAAATATAAACCATTTTCTACTCTTTCTTTAAACATACCAACTCGTTGATTTAACCATAGCTCTCTATTAGTTTTGGGAACTATTCCAATTTTCCCTACATTGGCTCCAGTCATTGCTATAAGAATAGCTCCAGAATCAATTGAGAATCTTTCATCTAGAGTTGACACTGTTTCTTTTAAAACATACTGAGTGTCTTTAATATTAACAACATCTTCTGAGATATTCTTTATTTTGATGACACCGATAGTACCATGTTCCAAGAAATCTTTACTTTTAAACGCAAACCCTGCTTGAACCTGAACTAGATCCCCTATAGAACCTACTCGCCAACCTTTTGGGACATCATTATATGAATTATCTCCAATTACAAATGAATCCCCACTAGATTTGTGGAAATTGCCATTTATTTTAGGAAACTTAAATTCTTCAAACCAATACTTGAAAAATAAATAACCTATCGATTTAATGGTATTATTTATCTTGAAGTTAAGTTTAATCTTGTTATCTAATGTCGACAGAACTATCCCAATTCTTTTTTGCTCAATAACAGGTGGTATTGGTATAACTGACCTTTCAACAACCTCGGGGGTAAAAGCGGGATAAGCTGACGCATGAGTATCCGCGATTGCTGTCAAAAAGTCCGTATAGTACTTACTGGTCAAATAATAATATAAGAAATAGGGATCAATCTGTACCGCAGAAATAACTATAAATCCTGTAGATGCCACTAATTGGCCTGAACTTTTTAATATGAACGCGTAGTGTTTCAAATTGGGCCTAACTGTAGAAATAAGAATATCATTATCTCTGATAACTCTTTTCGCTCTACTCGGGGCTTGAGAAGTTGAAATCCTTTTGATTCCTATTACTTTTCCTTCCTTGACCGAAGAAGTATCAATATAATCTATTTCTTTATAAATGAAAGATTGATTGATCTGTAATTCATTGATCTTAGCTACTTGTTTGATTTTTTTGATTTCCCAGTCAACAGGGATAGTACCTACTTCAGTTTCTTTGAATTGAGTACCTGGTTTAAAGATCAAAACCAAGATCACCAAGATTTTCTCTCATTATTTCTATTAATGTCTCTGATTCCTTAAACTGTTCAGCAAGTTCAGTCAGTAATTGATCCATTTTTTCTTCGAAAGATGCATCTTCTTCATCTATTATGGGTACTCCAACATAACGAGCAGGGGTCAAGATATATTTATTCTCACGAATTTGGTTTATTTTAACTGACTTACAGTAACCAAGAATATCTCTATACTCATCTATTCTAGTTCTCCAAGAATTATATGTCTCAGAAATGCGTTTAATTTCGTTTTCAGTAAGTTGTTTGTGAATTCTATCTACTAACACACCAAATTCTCGTGCATTTATGAAAAGAACTTCCTTTCTTCGAACCATATCATTTTGTTTTATGATCCACAAACATGCAGGGATACTTGTATTATAGAAGAGTCTATCTGGTAAGGTCACTATACAGTCAACCAGATTGGCCTCTACAATATTCTTCCGAATATTTCCCTCATTGGACGTTGTTGAACTTAATGATCCATTCGTGAGTATAAAACCAGCGGTTCCAGACGGAGATAAATGATGAATAAAATGTTGTATCCAAGCGTAATTGGCATTTCTAATTGGGGGAACCCCATATTTCCATCGTGCATCCTGACGGAATTGATCCCCTTTCCAATCTTTAAGATTGAATGGGGGATTTGCTAGGATATAATCAGCTTTTAGATCCTTATGTGAATCGTTTGAGAAACTATCTCCCCATTTAATGTCACCATTAATACCATGAATCGCAAGATTCATTTTGCAAAGATTCCACGTTTTACGATTTGATTCCTGTCCATAAATTTTAATATCATTAGCTTTACCACCATGAAACTGAACAAACTCATCGCTTTGTACGAACATTCCCCCAGAACCACAACACGGGTCATAAACTCTCCCCTTATAAGGTTGGATCATTTCTATCAGTAGTTTTACAACACTAGGAGGAGTATAAAATTGACCACCTTTCTTACCTTCTGTTTCAGCAAATTGGCCTAGGAAATATTCAAACACTTTACCAAGAATATCTTTGTTCTTACTTATTTCGGATTCTAATTCAATTGTCTCAATTAGCATTATTAATTCACTTAAGCGTTGAGCATCTAAACCCTTACGTGAATAATTCCTAGGCAAAACTCCTTTTAATGAGGGATTATCCCTTTCTATTGCTTCCATCGCTTTATCTATGAGTTTACTTATTTCTGAATTATTGATATTTTCTTTTAAATATCCCCAGCGAGCTGTTGGTGGGATTAAAATCCTTTTGTTATAAGCTTCCTTAACACTACAAAGCTCTGAAACATGTCTCAAAAAAATTAATCCTAGAACAACAGATCGATATTCTGAAGCGTCCAAATTACTTCGTAACTTCTCAGCAGATCTCCACAATTTGTCTTCAAAGCAATCCTTAGTATTAATAGAATGATTTCTAACCATAGATATCGTTTCCGTTGTTTTAAAATTATTAAATTAGAAAAATGCTAATTTCATCCGTGATAACATATCTCTTTTCATCATGGAGCTATAATACTATGGGGAACTCTATTATTTTTGAGATTATTCACTCATTTCTGATTGGTGCTTCAATATTTTCTTTCGTGTAATTTCTAAGGCCTCATCCTCAGAGCATTCAATATCAGGAATAACCCCTGTACCCTCCCAGTCTAAATCACTGACTGGATCGTATGTCCTACCTATTGGGATCTTTAAAGCAATACCACTTTCCAAAAGATTGATAGCGACTGGATGTGCCCCTCCACCACTATTAGAACCAATTAAAATAGCTTTATTATGAATTTTCATTGCAAAGGCAAAATGCTCGGCTGCTGAAAACGTAAAATTACTTATTAAGATATAAACAGGTTTTACATATTTATATGGAGTCCAACAACTCCAAACTTGAATGTCTTCAACAACAAAGTATTAGCTTCTTTGAAGAAATAACTCAATAAGAAATTTGCTGAATCCGCACTACCCCCACGACATTTCCTAAGGTCAATTATCAATGCTTCTGTGTCACGAACAAATTGCATTGCGCCAAGAACAGTATTTTGTGATATATCTAATGGTAAGAAGGAATTAATAGTAATACAACCAATATTTTCAGGAAGAATTTCAGCTTTCTCGATACCATAGAAGGGATGTGTTTTTTCAGGATATCCATATGTTTCAGAAGGTAGTTGAACTTGGAGATGTTTATCTGGCACATTATTTTGTAATGTTTTAGTTAAGGCTTTAACAAGTGTCGCTGGTTCAGTGATATCATTATAGACTTGTTTTCGATAATCAGTATCCAATGCGTCACAAAGCTGATCAACTTTCTCGGGAAATAAATACATTTCTCGCAATTGAGTTTTAATCTGTTCTAATATCAGTTTGATTGTACTTTTATTAACCTCTTTCAAATCATCAATTTCTCTGAACTCTTTCTTGACTTTTAATTGGTTAATTTTGTGTTTTCTCGACATTGGAAATCATCTATTCTCAATCTCATTTTACTTTTGATTTCATCGAAATTATTTGATTAAGTAAAAACTAATTTTCAAAAACAAATAAAGAGACTACTTGAAACCTCTTTCTCTCATCCTTTCACGCATTTTTTCAGGATTAAATCCCGCTTTTCTCATCATAGTGTGCATTTCTTCAGGATCCATTCCCTTTTCTTTCATTATGGTACGCATACGATCAGGACTCATACCATGAGCTTGCATCATTTTTACCATATCTCTAGGCAGAACTTCAGGTATAGAAGTTGGTTCAGGTGTAGGAGCTTTATAAACTTCCGCTAACTCTTCTAGTCCTTGATGTGCATAATAGGTATGATATAATTCAGCATATACACCATCTTTGGCAAGAAGTTCCTCATGAGTGCCAAGCTCTACTAACCTTCCCTTTTCAAAAACAGCTAAACGATCTACATCTCGAATAGTTGTTAATCGGTGAGCAATAACGAAGGTTGTTCTACCTTTAAATAAAGCCATTTGTGCATGTTGTACTAAACTCTCGGAATAGGCATCAAGACGGGACGTGGCTTCATCAAGTACAAGAATCTTGGGATCCGCAAGCATGGTACGCGCGATAGTAATCATCTGTCGTTGTCCTGAACTCAGTCCCTTACCACTTTCCTGTAGCATTGTTTGATAGCCATTCGGTAAGGCTTCAATAAAGTCTTCAGCCCCAATGAGTTTACATAATTCGTAGATTTCACGATCACTCAGCTCTGGATTACCATAGCGAATGTTCTCTAGGACTGTATCTGCAAACAGGTAAGGTTCTTGGGGAACCAACCCAATAGATGTATGTAAGCTTTCTAGCTTGATTTCACGTAAGTCTTGATTACCAATTAAGATCTGTCCCTCTGTGGGATCATAAAAACGAGTGAGAAGAGCTGCTAGCGTTGTCTTCCCTGCTCCAGTGTGGCCAACGATCGCAATCTTTTCTCCCTCATTAACCTTGAAAGTAACAGCTTGAAGAACAGGGGTTCCTTTCACATATTCGTAGGAGACATTATCAAGAGTTACACTTGTATCTTGTAAAGCTAGGGGTTTCGCATTCAAAGAGTCTGTTACCTGTGGTTTTTGCTCTAGAACATCCGACACCCTATCCATTGCAGCTAATGAAGACTGGAGTTGTGGGTAATACATTGCAATGTGAAGTATTGGGCTTAAAAATCGTTGAACGAGGATTGTTCCGAGATAAATTGATCCAAGAGTGATCGAAGACTCAGGTAGCCATCCACCAACAATAAGAGTCAATGCTACAAGAATCAAGGAAACCATAGATATTGCAGGGAACATAAAGTTAAAAATGGCACCCATTTGCTTGAAATATTTGTACGTTTTCTGGTTAAGCTCATAAAGAATAGAAGAAGACCACTCCTCACGATTGAACGACTTAGCAATTGAAATTCCAGCAAGACTTTCCGCCATTTGGCCTGACACTTCTCCATACGATTTTCGAGCACGATACATGATTTTTCGTCCAAGCGTCCCAAGGATACTGGCTAAAATCGCTGCTACAGGTATCGCGAGTAATGCAATACCAGTTATAATCCAACTGGTAGCTAAAAGAAGAAAAAAAGTACCAAAAGTCAAGAGGAGCTGGGAACTTGCATTAGTAACAACAGTAACCCCAACAGCAAGTTCTTGAGTGTCACTGGTTACACGACTGGTTACATTCCCACTTTGTTCTTGTTTGTGAAATGATATATCAGCAGAGACCAAATGACCAAAAACATCAGTTCGGATATTATGTAGCATATTGGCTTGTAAACGTGCGAGAATATATGTGTTTAAGGCGTTAAAGAACCAAATTGCCAGTGAAAGAGCTAAAAAAACGAAAAATAGAAGAAGAAGAAAATCTATATCAGGACTTACTGTTTCTACAGCTGCATCTAAGCCTTCGCTTATTATTAATGGAGAGATGATGGATCCAATAGCATAGGAAAATATTAAGAGTGCTGAAAGAAGAAGAAGCCCCTTAAAAGGAGCTAAATATCCCCACAACATTTTAAGTAATTGCTTAGTGGATCGGGCTTTCTTATATTTTGTATCGACGAAGAACCCATGAGGGCCACGCCCACGACGATGAGCCATCAGAATCGACCTCCTACAACTTCTGGAAGTGCTTCAAATATCGTTTGATATTGAGGACACGATTCCAACATCTTTTCATGAGGCCCATAAGCACAAATCTCTCCTTTATCAAATAGAACAATAAAATCAGATTCAACCAGAGTCCTTAATCGCTGTGTTACAACAATAGACGTACGATTCTCCATCAACATATCAAGTGCCCGACGAAGAAGAAGCTCAGTCTTAGAATCAATCGCAGAAGCAGAATCGTCAAGTAATAAGACCTTTGGATCTGCTAGAATAGCTCTTGCAATCGCAATTCGCTGTCTTTGTCCACCAGATAGCTTTGATCCACGTTCTCCTATCCTCGTCTCAAATCCTTGGGGAAGCTTTTCAATGAATTTTAAAGCTTGAGCATTTTCTGCCGCAGAGATAATTTCTTCATCTGAAGCATTAGGTTTAGCAAAAGCAATGTTCTCTCTTACCGAGGCGGAAAAAAGAAAAACCTCCTGCTCAACCATCGTGACACCTTTTCGAATTTCAGCAGCAGGTATTTCTGTTAGAGGAATACCATTGATTTTAATCTGTCCAGCCGTGGGATCATATAAGCGTAGGAGTAACTTGAGGAAGGTTGACTTCCCAGATCCTGGGCCTCCGATTACAGCAACTCTTGAACCAGAAGGAATTGTGAGATTGATATTCGTTAATGCTGGCTTTGACGAATTTCCATAGCTAAAGCAAACATCTTCAAAAACAATGTCTCCACCCCAATCAGGAACAATTCCTTCCTGAGCTGTGTCAGGGACTGGATCTTGCCAGGCCATTTTCGACCAGATGCGATCTGCATTAGCTTTTCCAGCTCGAATATTTAAAATTGCCATTGGAAGCATGAAATTAAGGAATTGAAGTGATAGCAACATAGAAACAGATGAAGTAAATGTATCAATAGTAGAAGGATTATCAGCTAAATTAATTAATCCTAAACCGAAGATCAGTGCAGTTAGAGCGATCAGTACTAGTGCTGGCCAAAAGAATGCAGATAAACGTCCTTCTGTTGTTACTATATCTGCATAATTAGCACTTCCAGAAGCAAATCGTCTATTTTCTTGATCTTCTTGGTTGAAACTTCGAACAACTTCGATACCACGGAAAATTTCTTGAGAATCCCGTGTTACCACAGCCAATCTTGAGGCAAGCTCCTCTCGAATTGGCCCGATAATAGTAGAATATCGAACCACTAAGAGAAGATAGAGTGGAAATCCAAGTAAAGCAATTAGAAAGTAAATAGGATTGAATGCTAAAAAGATGATTGTAATAAATATCATACTCAGGAATGAACTAGAGAGCATTCGCATACTAGGATTAACACCCATCCGCATTTGAGAGATTTCATTCATCGCCATGGATAACAGGGTACTACTATCAATCTCATCATGAAAAGTCATAGAATGTTCCTGAATAATGTCGAAAAACTCTTGCCGAATATCCCTTTCAAATCTAAATGCAGCTACAGTCCACGAATAATTTGCAATAAAGGTGATTCCAAAGCTTAAGAGAGCAGTAATGATTATTCCTAGACAAACAAGAAGAAATGTTTGAGAGAATCCTTCAGATTGGAGAATACTGAACGCTTGTCCAAGAAGGATACTGGGAAAAAGTGTTAAAAACACACTTATTAAAGAAATTCCCAAACTTAATAAAACAAGGCCTGGACTACGCCAAAGAAAACTTAAATACCAATGAGTGGCAGAACGATACTTTTCTGTTGGCACTGGAGAATATGCTCTCTGTTGAACATCAATTGAAACTGTCTGGGGGACTTGCATAACCTATCTTCCAGAATAAGTGATTTATTTTTCAAATTATCTATTTTTTAGATTAGCTAGGAAAACTATATATAGGTTTCCTAGATATATAATAAGTGAACTGTAGATTAAGATCTAGGTAATACTTTCCACTATTAATCAAAAGAGAGGATTCATTCATTTGGAATCAAAAAATGAGAAGAAAAAGACTGCCGATGCTCTTGTAGAGAAATGGATCCAAGGATTCCATAGAGGTAGTTTACGTTTTTTCATTCTACATCTCTTAAGCCACGAGAAACAACATTCAAAAAGTACAATGCCAGATGAAAGCCCTTTTAGAAAAAAAATCCACGGGTACCACATTGCTAAGGCAATTAAAGAACTTACAGACGAAAGATGGGAGCCCAAAACAGCATCTATCTATCCAATACTCAACGAATTCAAAGAGGAAGGAATAATCAAAGAAATTGACAAAAAGGGAAAACGAGACATTAAAAAGTATCAATTAACGGATTATGGGGTTGAAGTTGCACAAAAATTAGAACAAGCACGAAGGGATTTTGCTAAGGCATTTAGGATACATCGCCATGGCCCACCTCCACGGCCTCATTTACAGATGATAAAATCCAAACTAGAGCTTACTGATGAAGAATTTTCTGAATTGTTACAAAATGCTAGTTTAGAAGATCTTGAAATGGAAGAAACGCAGCTTAAAGAAACTATTCTTATGATTCAAAATACTCTACAAGCAGTTGAAGAAGAGATTAAACTAAGAAGGTCTTCTTAAACTATAAAAAAGGGGAGAAAATACATAAAAAGAAGTACTCCTTTTATTGTACCTTTTCTACAAATAAATGATGAAATTCTGAGGGTAGTTGTTGATATTCCACCCGATCTGCCACAGCTGATAAATCAACAGAATTATATGTATTCCAAAATAATATTGGTCCTGCGATTTCTACACTTTTCACATAATCTATAAGAGCAGCAAAAGTTTTTCCTGTATAGGTTGTTTCTAATGAAATATTTTCTGTCTGTTTTAGTAAATTAACTGCTTTTTGCCCTTCAGGAGTTACTTGACCGTATTTCCCCCCATAATATTGATCTATAAGTTGAAATTTTGGAACAAATCGAAAATTTCTTAGTTTAGAGTCCTTACGGAGAATTCTGAGGGCAGATTTAATAAGATTCTTGACTTTTCTTGTTGTGGCAGCCATTCTATCTGTTACGCGAATTCCTAAAACTTGTGTTTTTAAACTAGCAAGTTGAATCCCCAATTCAATCCCTGCCATTGTACCTGTAGTACCTGCAGCAACAAAAAGAAGTTCAGGTTCAGGTAATTTTCCCTCTTCAACCTGTTGCTTCAACTCCAAAGCAGCATTCACATATCCCATTATTCCAAGCGGTGTACTTCCACCTGCAGGCAGCCAATAGGTTTGTTTTCGTCTTAATCGATCTAGAAAATAAAACTGAACTCCTACTCCAAAATAATTTTTCACATATTTCATCTCGGCCCCATAGTGGAAATCTAATTTCAGATTATCAAGCACATGTTTTGTAATTGGTTGTTTTATTAAATATAAAACTGTGTTTAATCCATTCTCCTTACCAAAAATCGTTGTAGCTAAACCATGATTTGTACCAATACCTCCTAATGTAGCTATTGTTTCTTTTTTTCTTTGAAGCGCATCAGCTATGATAAACTCGAGCTTTCGTACCTTATTACCACCATACACTTGAGATGTGAGATTATCTTGTTTTACCCAAAGTTGTATGTCAGTTTTCAAATCGGTTTCTAATTTTACTAGGCGTTTTATAGGTGTAGGACTGTTAACTAACGGGATCCAAGGAATAGTCCCATCCAAAGATGGATATTCTTGAAATAAGAAAGGAGATGACATTGGAGAAGACACCACTTTTTTTCTGACCGCTGAAAGATTCATTGAGAAGATTCAAAACCTTTTTGGAAGTTATATAAAATTCACTCTCAATAGACCAAGTGAATAATAGAATAACAGAATCGGTTGATCTTCAGTCATTGACCTGGGAGACCCAATATAACTCTAATTAGGAGAGTTGAAAGAGATTTTACAAGGGACACAAATTTTACTGAGAGGATTAGAACTTTCAGATGTAGACGAGCTTATGAAATACTGGAATAATCCAGAATTACACCAATTCCTTTCTAGACCACTAATCGCATCACGAGACGAGGAAATAGATTGGATTCGTCACTCATGGGAACGACGTCAAAAAGGTGAGGCATACATATTTGGTATATTCCTTATTGAGAAAAACAAATACATCGGTAATATAGAACTCCAAATTATCAATAATATTGCCCAAAGAGGATCTCTAGGAATTGCGATATTTAATCCACAGTATTGGGGTAAGGGACTTGGTACTGAAGCATTAGAACTGATACTTGATTTTGGGTTTTCTGTTCTAAACCTGCATACAATTGAACTAGAAACATTTCCTTTTAATCAGAGAGCTCTAGCGTGCTATAAGAAGATCGGTTTCGTTGAAACAGGAAGAAAGCGAGAAGCACATTTTATAAGTGGGCAATATCATGACATTATATTAATGGATATTTCTGCTACGGAATTTGCAAATTTGAAAACGATGAGCGAGGAAAAATGAGCCCCCAAACCCGGAAAACGGTTCTAAGAAGAATAAAGTCCTATCTCCGTAATCATCCTGAGGAACTGAAAGGAGTTCGGAGTATTCACAAAAATCGCTTAGATGGGTTAATTAAACGCCTTGATGAGTTCTCACCTATTGAAACACTACGTTGGAATGTTCCAGACAGAAAATTGTTTCGTGAAGTTGCTTTAGCAGCTGGAATACAATTTGTCCGTGAATATCCAATGTTGTACCACACTCCCAACTCTTTAAGGGCTTGTTTTGGTATGCCAACGCGAACAGATCGGAAAAAAGGCCGTTTTTCATCAATATTCTATCGGAACGAAGCTGTAGAAAGACAACTACGTCCACACATAGAGGATCTTGAGGAATTACATCAAAAAATTGAAAAAAATTTTAAGAAACGATTCACAAAGGAAATAGAAATTCTAAATCGTTATATTAAGCGAGCTATAAATCGAAGGTATGTTAATGATATTTTAGACACCCCAGAAAGTGACCATTCTGAAAAAAGCATCAATAATTTGCGATTATTCCTTGAAAAAAATGGATTCGAAAACTTACAAGAAGCAACAGATGTAACAGAAGAACAGCTCCAAGATCTTGATGGGATTATATTAGCACCTGATATGATCGGTCAATGGAAAGGAAAAGAGTGCTGGATTGAGCTCAAAGAATATCGTGAGCTAAAATTTAACTTTAAGGTTACATTTCAAGTTTTTAGATATCTCTACCAGAATCCCTTTGTTTTTCTTATTTCTACTTCTCCCCTAATTAGCTTTTCTCAATTACTTGAACATAAAATATGGACTGCAAAAACCTTACGAGATTGGGCTGTTCAGAAACAAAACAGTCTGCAGGATCAGATTTCTGAATGGAATAAAACTCGAAATACTTACAAAGAATTGGGTAGAAAATTGAAACTGAATCCTCGGTATGAAACTCTCTTTCTAGTTTTGACAAACGAGATTGTAATAAATGAGATTGGCCTTGCTGGAACTGAACTCAAAGGGATTGAAAAATTTTTAGATTTGGTTGATAATTTCCAAGGGATTATCACTATTTGCGATTTCGATGAATTTATAGAACAAAATGAGACCCCTTCAAACTACTGTTTACTCATGAAAATGGATTTTCCTTTTGAATCTACTCATAATTCAGCACACAACTAGATTAAAGAAAAACATATGGACCACCGAAACTTGGCCATATGAAAAGTATACCAAATATAATCACAAGAATCCCTGTTATAATCTCAACAATTCGAAACTTCTCTGCAAGTAAAGAAGCAGCTCGAGTTCTTGCTTCTGCAGCAACCAAAACTAGAATAAGATAAGGAATGAGCAACCCAATTGAGAAAAGGATCATTCCAACAAATAGAAAGAAAATATTTCCAATATAGGGAATAATGGATAATAATATTAGAAAAACTGGAAATGAACATGGTAATGCGATGATCGAATAACCAAAACCAATTAAAAACAAGTCTAACTGCCGATATTCTTCTCGTTGAAAAGAGTCAGTCACCCTCTGAGGGATGGGAATTCGGGCAAAAGTCAACTTTGACAACACTGGAAATAAAAGAAATAATCCCATAATTATTAAAAGAAGACCTAAGAGAAAAGTAATTTCATTAAAATTTTCAATAAGAAAGAAACCTAAGTTATGCCAGACATAAACAGAGACCAAAATAGCAAGAAAAAAAGTTATCATTATACCACTAGTTAATAAAATAACCCATTGAAGAGCCATTCTACGAGTTGGGGTTTGAACCTCACCCAAGTCGTCAGTAATTGTTCTACTCATTATACGAAAGACTGTCATAGGCATGATAGGAAAGAGACAAGGCGAGAGGGCTATATACAAACCGATCAGGAAAAAAAGCGGAAGGCCTATCGACTCGTTTACTTCAATTCCAAATATCATCATTATTTATCTACCTTGGTTATAATTCATTGACCCATTCTACTAGGGTATCGTAGTTAACAACTCCTGTATTCTCATGTTTGAGCGTCCCTTTTGAATCAAAAAGTGCTATTTTGGGTATATATTGAACAGAGAAGAGTTTTGCACCCTGTTTGGTGATATCTCGCCCTAATGTCCAAGAAATGCCATAATTATTTTTATAATTCTTTAGCAGAGTAATACTGTCGTCAGAAGAAACAGAAACTGATATGATACGAACTTCAGGGTATTTTGGTTGAAATAGTTTGAACTCATCAATTTGGGTTTTACAGGCAGAACAATATCTAGCCATGAAGTCAAGAATAATCGGTTCCCCTTTATAATCTGATAACAGAACCTCACTTTTATCTAGGAGCTGAATTGTAAAGTCAAGAGAGTCGATAGAACTAATAGTCTCAGTTTCCATAAATTGAGTGCCTAATGTAAGAACTCCTAATGATATAATTATAATAAACGAACTTGTCATGATCACTTTCTTATTAAGAAAGGATGGTCCTCCCCTAGGGGACGTTTCATGATGTTTTGAATGAATAGAATTTAATCTTGTAAGAACTTTGTCGAGCTCTTCCTCCTTAGAGACTGGTTTCTCACTAAGATCCTGTTTGGGAATCTTTCTGGTTCTTCTTGCCATGATTCATCCTCTGTGAATTTCTGTAAATAAAAGATTATTTATTTTAACCTATACGAATCTCAAAACATGGAAAGATTTGGATCTAATAGTAGGTATTTAGTACAATCCTTTTAAACTTTAATTTCTTTTACGAAATTCGCTTTCGTGCACAGTGTATACTAACTTTTTAATTCACTTGCATTTTGTTTTGATTTAGAGTTAAAATCCAGTAATATTTTTTTGGTGATTCAATAAGTATGAGAAAGCATTACCAGACTTATTTCGTTCCTATATTGCTATTTTTTATGTTGAATTTACCAAACAGCAACATTATATCTGAATCTACCCTCCAAATGCCAACAACAAATATAAATGATGATTATCCTTTACAAAATCCTTCTCTTAAACATCTACAGACATTTGATCTTAATAAAACTATTCTCCCAAACACAAATCTTACAATAAGTAGTTATATCGAATATGAACAAGGAACAACAGCATTTCAGGACTCTTTTAATGCAACAGTTTTATCGTTGAATAGAACCCATTGGTTTATCCATTTTGATTACTCAATCCCTACTTTAGATAAACCATCGTTTGATTCTATTGTGAATCGAACAAGTACTAACCATGGATATGAAGCAACCAATTACTGGGAGATTATATTCGGTAACCCGAGTCATTCACTAGATTTTTGGATTGATACAACTGGCTTTTTTGATAAGTATCAATTCACAGTTGATACTTATACTGTAACTGTTCTTGCTGACACAATAAAAATGGCCCAGGTCGATCAGGAATTTAAAGCATGGAAAATAGCTGCAGGAATATTAACATTCTGGTATGCTGCTGACAGTGGGTTACTCCTCTGTTTGAAAGAAGATTTAGGACCCAATATTATATGGTTCAATTTGACAAAAGCAGAAATTGCCCAACCACCCCCAGATTACAAAGGCCCCTATATCATGCAAGCTTCTCACATTAATAATTCAAGATTAGCTTCAAATACAATAATCTCTCTGGAATTCACCTCTCCCTATGGTACTGATGTAATTTACTATCATTGGGATGATGACAATAATTTAACGACTTCTTCGAATTTTTTCAACGTAATCTTACCTGGGGAAGATGGTTCCCATGAAATATTCATTATAGCATTTGATAATGTTGGATTTCACGACTACTATCATTTAGTATATATTACTGATAATACATTGCCAGGGATTTCATTGCTTACTCCACGAAACAATTCAAAAATTAAAGGGACAACAGAGATTCAGCTATTCATCTCTTCAGGAAATGGAACAATAGTTTATCAATGGGATGGAGGAAATTTTGAATCAGTTGATGAAAATACGTACATTCCAGTTCCGAATCCAGAATTGGAAATATCCCACATCCTAAATGTCTCTGTAAAGAGTCCAATTTCAGGATTATGGGTAAATGCTCGCTATATATGGATTGTTGATAATAGTCCTCCTGAGATAACCTATGATTTTGTAAACAACTCAGTTATTAAAGGAGATGTTGAGATAATAATAACTTCTTCTGAGGACATAAATCTGACGTATAGATTACTGAATATGAACATCAAAAGTATTTTCATCGAGACTTTGCAAAACCATACAATAAGATATTCAAATCTTGAGAATGGAAGTTATATATTACTTATTTATGCAACTGATGAAGCTCAGAATATTGCTTCTACAAGAATTTCGTTTTCAATTTATATTAGTGCATTTGATTGGAATTGGGAGATAAAAGCTAATTCTCCACGGACAATTAGGTTCAAAAATGCGTCAAATGACCTTTGGTTCATTTTAACATTAACTTCATCGATTGATCAATTCTTTAATCTTTCTGTTATATCAAAAGATTCATTACCTGAAAATGCGGTATATGCAATAGAGTTCAATTGTGAAAAATCTGATGAAATCATTTTCATTACTCTTACGTTAATGCTCTCTTCCAACGCAAGTGAATTTCCTGTGTATCAATGGAAGCGTTGGGATAATCAGTCTAGTCAGTGGTTGAATATTACTACCGTTTACAATGAAGTATCTAATAGTTGGGAAGCGACCTATGAAAGTTATGTCCCATACTTTGCTCTGATAAATACAGGTCGAATGACCAATATAAAATCAATTATTCCTGGTGGCGGTGAGATTCCATCATTTGAAATTATACCTGCTTTATTGTCTTTGATTTCATTATGCTTTGTAATTAATAGAAAAAAAAGAAAATTCTCTTAGATATCCTGGATTGTATTGAAATGAGCTATAGATATCCTCCTCCTGATCTTTTAATTGTCAATCGTGATGAAGTTATTTTCAGCTCTGGAGTGGGAAAGCTAACAAAACGCCCAGAGATATCTGGTACCCTTGCTAATGTATTGACACTTTTTTCCCAAAAGATTTTGAAAGGTGAACATATTAGCTTCATTAAATTTGATAATCATAAAATGGTATTTCTAGCATCTCAGAACCCTGAATTTCCTTCACTTATGGCCATTGTACTTGTACCTATCGATGTGAGTGCAAAACGAGCTCTTCCTATCATGAAAATTGTATTGAAATTAATGGAAGAATACTTAGAGGGTAAAATACATGATGCCGAATTTCCACAGCTAGATTGCTTTTGCAGAGTCATTAATTTCCCTTCTCAATCATTGTTCCTACTCCCTAAAGCTGCTGAAGGAATTCAATCTGCTCTCGTTCTCTTAGCTAGTTTTGCTCATGATTTTCAAGTTAGCCTTGAGAAAATAACTTCAAGGATGTTCTTTGTTGTAAAAGATGATTATTTATCCCTTGAGAAAATCATTGAAAAAGTTGACAATCTTGGAGTCTTATCTTTTTTCCCTTTACCAAATCATCTAAAAAAACCCCTAAATAAATTCTGTGAAATTGGTCACAAATCATCCATGCGACAGTTTTTCACAGCTATTCAAGATGAAAAGCCCTTCCAAACTTTCGCCAGACTCATTGGATCCAATTCAAACGCCTTTAAAATGAAATCATTCATTGATAATGATGAAGCTCTAGAAATCATGCAATCAATTGCTTCTTTAGATAAAGTATATGATGTTTATGTACGAAATGAGATTCTCCTTTCCACAGTAATGAATCCAGGTCAAGATCTCATAACAACATTGTCTTCGCCTCTTTTAAAAAAGATGAAGGAAATAGCTGAGCAAAAAGAGGTTACCAGTGATTACTCATCTTCCCAAGTGACTACTCAATATCGAGATATAGATCATGTTAATGGATTTGTCAGATTAAGAAATGTTAACAGGATTTACAAGATGGGAAATCAACAAATATATGCATTAAAGAATCTGTCATTAGATTTAGCAAGTGGTCAACTCGTCGTAGTCCTAGGTCCATCTGGTTCAGGTAAAACAACTCTTTTAAACGTCATTGGAGGGATTGATAAGTGTGAGGGGACAATTAAGGTAGGTGATATTGAAGTTACAAAATTGAGTAAAGGTAAGCTTACCAAATACCGTCGTGAAAAGTGTGGATTCATCTTTCAATTCTTTAATCTGATACCAGTCTTAAACGCCATGGAAAACATTGAATATGCAGTAGATCTCTCTAGAAGGAAGATATCCAGGAGTGAAGTACTAGCTAAGACAGAGGAATATATCAAGAAAGTTGGATTATGGGAGAAACGTTTCTCGTTTCCGTCTCAACTCTCTGGAGGTGAACAGCAACAAGTTGCTGCTGCTCGTGCCTTTGCTAAGGAACCAGATATACTCCTATGTGATGAACCAACAGGAGAACTTTCAGTTAAAGAAGGAAAAAAAGTATTAGCTGTTATTCAAGGAATTATTAAAGAGAGACCAAATATCTTAGTTATACTCGTCACTCATAATCAGAAAATCTCATTAATTGGGAATAAAGTCATTAGATTACGCTCTGGTGAAATAGATTCTATAGAAACCCAGACTCCCACTCCTGCAGAAAATATCTCTTGGTAATGTAAATAATGAAAGGAGTAATAATATTTGGCTAAAACGGCAAAAAATATCTATCGTGCTTTAAAAGCACATAAAATTCGTTTCTTTACTATTGCATTAGTAATTGCCATAGGAATCACTTCATTCAATGGAATGGTCACTGCTTTTATACTCATGAATCGGACATATAACCAAGCATTCACGGATTATAATATGGCAAGTTTCACAATACTAACAGCAAATCCAGGAGGGTCGGGTGAGGATGCTTGGATTGATACTAACAATCTAACAAAATACATGGATGAGTTTATGGACTTGGAGGAATCTAAAGTAGTCAGTTACGAATTAAGAATTATTGATGATACAATATTTGAGATCCGAGGTACTCGTCAAAATGGTCGAATTGTTGCATATAGTACTGTTGACGAAAATGGAGATTATCGACCTCAACCTAAAGTAAATGGCTTTAAAATTCTAGATGGAGAGCCATTTTCAGAAATAAGTCAATACAGAAACGTTTGCATTGTTGAAACTCACTTGGCGACATATTGGAAGTTAAAGCAACACGAGTATATTGCTGTTGGAGATGATAACACTCCGTTTGAAGTTCTAGGATCACTTGGAACACCAGAGTATTTGATAAATATGGGATCCTATGCAGACATTATGCCAAGTCCACGACGTTTTGGCGTCATATACTTACCTCTAAGGACAGCACAACGGTTATTAGGTGTTCCAGGAAAAGTGAATGAAATCTCTGTGTTGTTAAAACCTGACCTCTTTCCTCGACAACGAGAAGCAATAGCAGATGATCTAAAGAAATTTCTAGAAGAAACACATGATTTAAAGTTAAGTGATCCCATTGATAGAGATAAACAAGCAGCATATTATGTATTGAAATTAGATATTGACGAGGCGCGCGAATTTGGATTTGTATTGCCAGCAATCATTCTAGCGATGGCAATGGGAGGATTATACGTGCTTTTAGGGAGGATGGTTGTTGCAGAAAGAAAAGATATTGGAGTAGCTCAAGCCCTTGGTTACTCGAGAAGAACGATTATCCTACAATATCTAGGTATTGCTATGGTGGTAGCTATCATCGGAACCATTTTAGGAACAATCCTAGGATTGTTATTTCTGCAATGGTTTGGCCCGCTTTATACTCATATGTTAACAATACCATTTACTCCAAAAGTAACTATCGAATGGCCTATCATTATAGTAGGAGTTTTGTTAGGTCTTCTTACAGGATTTATTGGAGGATATCTGCCCATTAAGGGATCTATTCAACCTCTTCCAGCAGAAAGTCTTCGTTTTGATCCATCTCTCCATATTACGACTGGACGTGTACCACTATTTGAAAGAATATTGAATAAGCTCCGAATACACCTGAGAGTCACTGGATACAAAATCCCTCTTAGGAACTTCTTTCGTAGCAAGCGACGTACCTTCTCCTCTGTATTCGCAGTTGTTGTGTCGGTATCGTTAATTAGTATGGTTTTTGGAATGATGGAATCAATGACTTATTCTCTAGTTTATCAGTATGATGTCGCAGAAGATTGGGATTTACGCGTTGATTATTCAGAAATTCCAGTTAATGCCTCCCAAATTGCTATGGGAATTAATGACTCAATTGATGGTGTAGTAAATGTGACGTACCATCTCATTTCAGGAGCAACAGTAACATCTAGCAAATCTGATAAGAGTAAACAAGTACAATTAATTGGGGTGAATAATTCAAATGGGTATAAAGGTCATAAATTTGAATATGTAGCTGGTGGGTGGGATCCAACAGGTATTGTACTAAGTGTTCCCGTAGCTCAAAAATTAAAAGTATGGGAAAATGATACTGTAAACCTAGAATTACCTGTTTTGACAAATATCACAAGTACAGCTCCATTAAGAGCCCATTTTAATATGGTCAATTTTTCGTTCCGTATTACAGGACTTGTCGATGAGTTTAATGGGCTAGTTGCCTATATGGAACTGAATAAGTTGGTCAGTGTAAGTAAATTCCCAGGCCAACCTGCAAATGCGATTCTAGTGAAAGTGGATAATCCCACTCTAGATCATTTGGATTCAATACGCAAGGAAATCTATCAAAAATTTAGTTACAACATTAGAAATATCTATACTAAGGAAGAGCAGAGTAGTGATTTCTTAAATCTTCTTAATTTGATTTACTTCATCATCTACATTGTTGCAGTATTTGCGGTTGTTCTTTCATGTTCAATTGTATATAACACCATTTACATCAATTTACAAGAACAAGAACGAGAGATTGCAACTCTATTAACTATTGGGACACCAAGCAGACGCCTTGTTCGAAATGTTACTGTTGAGAATTTTATTATCACCATCATTGGAACAATTTTAGGGTTAATCCTGGGCTGGCTCATGTTATGGTTCTTCATGAGAATCATTTTGGATCTAGAATTCTTCCGTGTAAAACTATTTATGAGTAATGAAACAATTCTAATATCATTTGGACTTACTTTTATAGGTGTTTTAGTGGCCCAATTCTTCCCCTTAAGAAGAGCTTTGAATCTGAATCTCGCAGAAGCAACAAAGGAGCGAGTGGTCTAAGAGGTATAAGTAAATGGCATTTATCACATTAGAGAACATTCAAAAGAATTATACTCTAGGGGAAACTACAATTCCAGCCTTAAGGGGAATTGATGTCAATATAGAACTTGGGGAACTCGTCATTATTTTTGGACCGTCTGGAGCTGGCAAGACAACTCTCTTAAACATGATTGGAGGGTTAGATGTCCCCACATCTGGTAATGTGACTGTTGGAGAAATTGGTGTTTCAACTTTATCCGATAAATGGTTAACGATTTATCGCCGAAAGAAAGTTGGGGTTGTATTTCAATTCTTCAACCTTATTTCACGGTTAACTGCCTTAGAAAACGTTGAATATGCTTTAGAATTAGTAGGAGTGAAGAGAAAGACTAATGGTGGAATAAGTTTCGATTCCAAAATGATTCGTCAAACAGCCATTGACTATCTTGATAAAGTCGGTCTTCATGATCGGATCCATCATTTTCCCGCTCAATTAAGTGGAGGAGAACAACAGCGTGTTGCAATTGCCAGAGCACTGTCAAAAGAACCTGAAATCTTATTAGCGGATGAACCAACAGGTAATTTAGATTTTAAGATCGGTAGACAAGTATTAGAAATTATGGAAGCAATGACAGGAAAAAAACTGAATCGGACTGTGATTATTGTTACCCATAATGAAGCAATTTGCCCTTTAGGGGATCGTGTAATCCGTCTATCGGATGGTCAGATAGTCGAAGATTATACCCAAACATTCATGCCTGCGAAGGAACTATATTGGTAAATCATCATTAAAAAAAAGGGTAAAAACACCTCTCCCGTATTCATCGAGTCTTAAAGACCCTCTGGCCGTTCACCAGAAACCTTGACGACTTTTGTTCCTCCTCGCATGAAGAACAATCGCTTAATATGTGTCACAAATTTCCTTTTGGTACTTGAATTGTCATTATAGACTACATAGAGACCCATTATCATTTTTCCAATTGTTTGGCCATTTGTAAAGCTAGGAACCAATATGAAATAAACGAGGATACTGAATATCAACATTAATAACAGCATTAGCCAATATATTTCAACAAATTCGATATCCGGGAATAGTATTGGTTTCCAAAACATATTCCATTCCAGCTCGACGCCCCATTGGCAAAACACCGTCAACATCGCCACAATAATTAGGTCGATAATAAGGGCAATGAGTCGAGGCCCAATCGGACTGATTTCATATTTTACTCTTTCAGTTGACATATTTATCACTTATCTCTGTTTTTTTTAGGGAATAATTCCTTTTTTTTTATAATTTGACTAGATCAGGAATCAAATGAACTTGTGGGAGGTTTGTACTCCTTCACGACAATCATTATTAAATATTCTCGTGTACACTGTGCACAACTCCTTTTATGTTATTCCAGAGGATGCTCTACATGCGAACATCGACAATAACTGTGCGACTTCCGCTAAAGGTTTTACACGAAATCGAAAGACTATCTGAGGTTACCAAACTACGCCCATCCGTACTCTGCGCTTATGTGCTACAAGACAAGCTGCATGAATGGGTACAGGAATATGCAGAGAATGTTTCTAAAGAAATAATAGGTGATCGCGAATGATTGATGTCATTGAAATCATACTTAGCTTTAGTGCTATGATTAGCATGCTTTCATTAGCGGGCTTATTTCTTTATGCAGCTTTTAAATTTTTCAGAATTTGGAGAAAATTTCGTGAAGAATCAATATTCCACGTTGGAATGTTGAGTTCTGGAATGGTCTTATATTTTCTCATTGTTATGTTAATGGTAGGGTTTACTCAGGATTCGGATATTACTTTATTTTTAATTAAGAGAGTAATTGGTATAGCATACTCGATATTATCCCTTGAATTGAGTCTATTTTATGTGACGGCATTTACGAATAGACGGACACTCTGGGAAAAATATATTCCATTCCTATTTGGTTTTACCACTGGAACTTCTTTTGCTATATTAGGGATGAGTGAATCAGATCCATGGTTTTCGATACTCCTCTTAATAACTTTCCTTACTCCCTTAATCCTAATATTGATCCTCGTCATAAAAATTGTATTTAGGTCTTTTCATCTCTTACAAGAAGATAAACTCACTCCTGAGGATAGAGGTTTTATAAAAACTCTAGCTGGTACCGCAATAATTCTATTTATGGGTGCTATAGGAGACCTTGGTTTTTATTGGATTATTATTTTTCTTGGTGGTGAACTTTGGCCAACTATTGTGTTATTTGCTGGATTCCTAGCACCTTTGACATTCATTATTACAGTGTTTCTCATTAGAACCATATTTATAAACATAGAAGATGCAGACATTGTCCATTTAATGAACCTGTTAAGTTAAGGTATCTAATAATAAGGTTAATTCTTAACTTTCTAAGCGTTTGATTCGTTCATTAATTGATGGATGAGACATAAAAAACAATTTTTCCCACCATGGGGGATTAATATCTGAGAGGTTTTGGTCAGCCATCTTAATGAATAGGCTTTTAGCTACTGTTGGATCTTTAATAATAGAGGAAGCAAAATCATCGGTTGCTACTTCTTGTCTCCTTGAATACCAGAGAGATGGAATATCTATTCCGAAGGAAATTAACCAAAAACATAGACCAATAATTGGAATACCACTAACATCACCAATGATTGAAGAATAACCAAAAAAATTAGCAAGAGGATAAAAAGTCACATTTGTGAACAAGAAAATTAAAAATGTGGTGAAGCTTCCAATAATAATTCTTTTCCAGAAATCTTTATGCTTAAAGTGACCAATCTCGTGAGCAAGTATCCATTTAATTTCATTTGGGGTAAAAACATTAAGCATTGTGTCTGCAATGATGATTCGTCGGGTATTACCAAGTCCTAACAGAGCTGCGTTTGATGTGGTTACCATTTCGCTTATGTGCCATATGAAAACTTTCGTGGTTTTTAAGCCAATTTGTTTTGCCATTTCTACGAGTTCGTCGGCTAGATCGGGATGACTATTCTCTAATGGATCAAATTTATAGAAAATTGGGAGGAGAACTATAGGACCTAAGTTTGAGAAGATTAACGTAAATAAAATCATTATAGCTGTTGCCCACATCCACCAAAAATTTGGAAAAGTCCTCAACAGCCAATAAAACCCTTCAAACATTGGGAAACTGATTATAAAACCAACAAGATTCCCTTTGATATATCTCCAAAGCCACTTCTGATTTGTAAGTTTTGAAAGTCCATATTTCCGTCCTAATCTAGAATGTAGGTAAAAAGAAACAGGGAGTTCTGCGATGTTTACACAAAGAAAACCAACAACAAAAAAAATACCTGTAAGCATGAAAGGATCTTTTATACCTAAATTTCCCAACAAATCTCGAAAGAACACAGTTACTCGTGAGAGTAGAATAACAACAGATATTACGAAAGAAATGATCATCAATCGGATGCTGTAAAGACGAGAGGTTCTAGTATACGCAATTGCTAGCTCACGACGATCAGGATTGAATTCTGTTACCAATGTTGGTTTAGGTGTAGATACTTCTTTAGCTACCTCTGCTTGTGTCTGTGTTTTATTTTGTTCATTGTTCACGATGATGAACACCATTAATTTTGATCTTAATAATTCCGTTGAAATATGCTAAAGCGAGATGTAGCTGGTGCAGATACTGTTTTTGATAAATCAATATTGTTCTTTTCTAATTCCATATAAAGATGCTCTAGTGATTGTTTATGTAGATCGTCTATGATGGTTCTTTGATGAGAAAAAACGCGTTCACGGAGGAAGAGTACAAGATTATTGATTGAGATTTCTCTCTGACTCTTAATTATATATTCTGTGTGGCTCCATCCCTTTCTTGATAAATAGATAATAAGCCCGCGCCGAATAAGATCCCCCAGGAAGATATGACGCCAACCTGTTTCAGTCAATTTATTATAGTAAATTTTAAAGGGTAATGTTTGGTGATAATCTACAAATGCCTCCAAATTAATATAAAATCCATTTTTTACTAATAAAGAAGTTATTTTTTCAACAAATTGGTAAGCATTTGACAGAAGATGGAGCATATGGCACGTAAAAATGATATTAAACTGATTATTCGAAAATGGTAGTCTGAGGCCATCAGCTACAATTAATTGAATTCTGGCACCTGGAGATACTTTTTCCTGGCATTTTTGTATCATTTTCTTTGAGATATCTACTCCAACTATGTTTAAATTGAGTTTTTCAGTCAATGGAATTGCTATCCTACCAGTTCCAATCCCAACTTCAAGAATCTTTGAACTAGAATCTATCCTCAGCTTTTCTTGCAGAGTATCAATAATTTTTTTCATTAGATCCTCAGGAATGGCTCGTGAATAATCATAAAAGGATGAAGCCCAATCAAAGCACTTGGCAGAACAACCCATTATGAAACCCACAAAATTTACCTAGTATAGGATATATATTCTCTCTCAACTGTCAATATTATTAACTATATATGGGTAAATGCATTTAGATATTTTAGTTGAAATCCTTATTAGATTGTTTTTAATTTTCAAACATCAGATTATTGTTTGAAAAATTCAGAACTAGGGGCTGAATTTGGTATTAAATAGTGGAATTAATCCTCATGAAGCTATATAACTCCTTAACCCGACGTAAAGAAGAATTTATCACTATTGAGGATAAAAAAGTTCGCTTTTATTCTTGTGGACAGACTGTATATGAGGATGCCCATATCGGTAATGCTAGAACTTATTCTTACTGGGATACTTTAGTCAGATATCTTCGTTGGAGAGGATATAATGTTTTTTGGGTTCAAAATTTTACTGATGTTGGTCACCTCACTGACGATGCAGATTCTGGTGAAGATAAAATCATTAAAACAGCAAGGGATAAAAATTTAGAACCCATGGTTTTAGTCGAAAGGAAAATTCGGCAGTTTTTCGAGGATATGGATGCTCTGAATATCCAAAGAGCGGATATTTACCCTCGTGCGACTGCAGAAATACCAGAAATGATTGAATTTATTAAAGACTTACTTGAAAAAGGCTATGCATACGAGACAAACGGATCAGTTTATTTTGATGTGACAAAATTTCCATCCTACGGAGAATTAAGTCCTTCAAGCTATTCTGAGGAATCAGCGGGTGCTCGGATTGCTGTTAATCCTGAAAAACGAGATCCCAGGGATTTTGCTTTATGGATTCGAGCTCCTCCTGAACACCTAATGAAATGGCCATCTCCATGGGGTCTTGGTTATCCTGGATGGCACCTTGAATGTAGTGTTATGTCTCAAAAATATCTGGGAACTACTTTAGATATTCATGGTGGGGGAATAGATCATCTTTATCTACATCATCCGAATGAGATTGCTCAATCTGAAGCGCGTACAGGTGAAAAGTTTGTAAACTACTGGCTACATGCTGCTTTTCTTACTGTTGACGGTGAACGGATGGGAAAATCCAAAGGTAACTTCATCTTGGTACGTGATCTACTGAATGAATATGATCCTATGCTTATCAGGTTATTTTTGATCAATTCTCATTATCGTAAAGGTGTCGATTTCAATCGTGACGCGCTTACACAATCTCAGACTCTTCTTGATCGTATTCGGACAACAATTGCTTCTATAGACCAAGCATCAGGTGGAACTAAAACTGATTTGTCTACATTCATCACTGAAGTTGAGACAGATTTTATTACAGCAATGGATGACGATTTGAATACTGTTGGAGCACTCCAAACGATCATGCAGTTTATCAAAAAGATGAATGCATCTCTAGATAATGAAAAATCTCTCCTAAATGAAGCTAAAAATAAGATTATAACACTAATTGGGATTTTAGGGATTTCTCTTCAGGAAGAAGTACAACAGGGAACAGTATCTATTTCAGCCTTAGTTGATATGATGATAACTCTGAGGGATAAATTGCGTGAAGCTAAACAATATGAATTCTCTGATCAGATTAGAGCTGAACTATTGGAAATAGGTATTCAACTTGAAGACAAACCAGAAGGGACAATTTGGAAAATAAAGAAATAAATTTATAATCTACTTAAAAGCATTTGAAATTCGTTCTAGAGATTCTTCTAATATAGAAAGAGGACATGCAATATTTATTCGTTCAAAACCCTCTCCTCCTACTCCAAATTTATATCCCGAATCTAATGCTAATTTTGCTTCTTCCAAGATTTTCTTTTCTAATTCTTCATGCTCAAGGCCAAAGGCGCGAAAATCTAACCAAACGAGGTATGTCCCTTCAGGTTCAATAACTGAGACAGTGGGAAGATTTTTGTTAATGAAGGATTTTAAGAAATCTAAATTCCGCTCTAATACTTGGATAAGAGCACTCAACCATTCTTCTCCCTCATCATATGCTACTTGTAAAGCTAGGGCTCCGAATGCATTCGGGATAGTGAGTGAATTAGCTTCCATTTGCACTTTAAAATCCTCTCGAAGTTTGTTATTCTGAATTATAACATTAGAATGTTGAAAACCTGCAAGATTAAACGTTTTACTTCCTGCAGTGCATGTAACGGTGTGTTGTGCAAATTCTTCAGATATTGAGGCATAAACAATATGTCTATATTTTGTATACACTAAATCACAGTGAATTTCATCTGAAATAACTAACACATCATTTTCTAAACAAATCTCCCCCAATTTAATCAATTCTTCTCTTGACCATACTCGACCGACTGGATTATGAGGACTACACAGGATCAAAGCCTTTACACGTGGATCCTTGGCTTTTTTTTCAAGATCCTCATAATTCATTCGATACCTAGAGTCATCTAGGATAAGTTGATTAGAGATAACTCTTCGACCATTGTTCTTTATAATAGAAGCAAAAGGATAATAAACAGGATTTTGAACAATAATCTTGTCCCCAGGGTTTGTAAATCTCTGAATAAGGTATGTACAAGCCTGAACAATACCAGGAGAGAAAATGAGCCAATCCTCATTTAAAGTCCAATTATGTCTACGTTTAAACCAATTAATAACAGATTTGTTGTATTTTAACGGATCGGGGCCAGTGTAACCAAATATTCCATGTTTTGCTCTTTCTACAAGAGCTTCAATGACTGGCTGCGGGGTTCGGAAGTCCATATCCGCGACCCACAGTGGCAACAAATCGTCCTTACCAAACAGTTTCTTCAAGTAATAAGGATCCCATTTAATGGAGCCAGTATTTGACCGATCGATGACTTCATCAAAAATACTCATATCTACATTTGCCATTTTTCGTTACCATTTTTTTTTGTACAAATATAAAGAAAAAAATATGTTTAAAGATCAAGAGTTGCTAATTTCTCTTTTGTGGGAATTCCCTCTCTATCCCATCCCCTCAATCCATAATATTCAGCTTTAGCTCTCTCAAAATCCTCTAAATTAATTCTTTTCCCTCTTGGTTCCCCCTCAGGTGCCTCATCTTGATAAAAACGGGCTGGTAATACATCATTAAAAGTAGTCATTCCTTCACGTGTATTAAATAATCGGATAATGTTCCATATCCGTTCACCAGTCATCAAGTAACTTTCTGGGGTGTAGGAAAATCCTGTTGCAATGTTTAGCATTTCAACCATTTCATCTATATCAAACGGTAAGAAATCACAGAGAACTAATGAGAAACATGCAGCTCTCTCATCTTGTGATTCTTTAACAAATTTAGGTACTCCTTTCATACTAAATCGGGTTAATATACCAGAAAGTTCAGCGCCAGGTGTCCAGCATCGTTGATGACAACCTCCACGATCTGACGTTGCATATGCTAATGCCATCCCAAAGGACCCCCGAGGTTCAACACCAGCCAGTTCTAAATTTTTCACTTGAATCGCAAAATCAGCGCTATTCTGACCTATTTTTTTCGCAGCAACTAATGAACCCTTAGCAAAAAGCTCTCCAATTCCTTTTCGTTCTGCAATTAAATGTAACATCTTATGTTGAGCATCTGCGTTACCGAATTCTAAGTTCTCAACATCCTTTTGATCTAATATTCCTTTCTCACTACATTCCATCGCAAAAGCAATTGTGCCACCTGCTGTAATTGTATCAATTCCAAGGTTATCACAGATCTGATTTGATTTTGCAATCGCCCCTAGATCACCAATACCACAACTTGCCCCTAATAATGCACTTGTTTCATATTCAGGACCATCAACTTCTAAGCCAGCATATTTACCTTCATCAAAACGGGTTGTTTTCCCACAGGCTATCAAACACCCATAACAGGCAGTATGACCGATCACAAATTCATCACGCATTCTCTCCCCAGAGATTGCTTCAGCATTCTCAAACACCCCTGATTGAAAGTTTCTTGTTGGCAGGAAACCTGCATCGTTAGCCATCTTGACCCACATAACTGTTCCGATCTCGTGGCGACGTTTAACTCCGGGATTCTCACGTACTTTCTTCCTAAACGCTCTAGTTAATTCCTTGAATCTGTCTGGGTTCAAGGCTTCAATCTTTTGTGATCCTCCTGCCACAACTGCTTTGAGATTCTTGGATCCCATCACAGCTCCTACCCCACCTCTTCCAGCCATATGAGTTCGATCAGTCATAATACTAGCAAATGTCACGAGATTCTCCCCCGCAGGGCCTATAGTACAAACCTCTGATCCATCGTGTCGTTTTCTTAAGATTCTTTCTACTTCATATGTTCCTTTACCCCAGAGTTCGTTTGCAGGGCGAATTTCAACTTGTTCTGAGGATACTGCTAAATAACTTGGGGAGTCAGCTTTTCCCCTAAAAATGATAAAATCAAATCCAGCTCTTTTTAAACGGTGGCCAAATTTTCCTCCGATTTGGCTATCAAGATAGATACCCGTATGAGGTGATTTTGTAACTATACACCATCGTCCAGATGTCTGAACAGAGGTTCCAGATAAAGGTCCTGTCATGAACAGTAATATATTATCAGGATTTAATGGATTTACCCTTGGTTTTAATGTATCATAAAGGATTTTGGCACCAAGACCTTTTCCGCCTATAAACTGTTCTGCAAGGGTTCTGTTTAATGAAGATTCAATTATTTTTCCTGTGGAGAGGTTAACGTCTAAATAGTTTCCCATGTATCCCATTTAGCATCCCAAAATTAACAGATTAATTATCTGGAGATCTTTCGATGAATATCTAAAATATCGGTTAATAATGCATAACCTGTTGCTTCCCGACCAGCACCAGGCCCAATTATTGTTACTTCACCTAGATATTTTGTCGTGTATGTCAAAGCATTTATCGGGCCACTTACTGAAGCAAGAGGATGATTTAAGGGGATTTTTTCTGGTCTAACATACGCTTCAATAGATCTATCATCTTTTACTTCTGCTCCTGCAATAAGCTTCCAGCGCTTTTCTTCTTTTTTTGCCTCAATAATGTCCTGAGAACTAATCTTAGTAATCCCCTGACATGGAACTTGATCTTTAGTGATATTCCCTCCCATAACAACATTAGTTAGAATCACTATTTTTCCCAAGGCATCATAACCCTCAACATCAGCAGTAGGATCAGCCTCAGCATAACCAAGGTCTTGTGCTTGTTTTAAAGCAACCTCATAACTTAAACCCTTTTCCATCTCTGTCAAAATATAATTAGTTGTTCCATTAACAATCCCTGCTATCTTAGTTATTTTCGAGCTTGCAAGATTATACACTCCTAAGTTCAAGGCTGGAGTCCCACTTAGAACGGTACCCTCAAATCTCATCTCAACACCATTTGTTTTTGCCATCAAAAGCAATTCACGTGCGGCTAATGCAATTGGACCTTTATTTGTCATAACGACATGTTTGTGACATCCTATGGCAGTCTTAATATGAGATATGGCGGGTTCCCCTGTGTTTATGTCTGTCCAAGATACTTCAATAATGAGATTAGAGTTTGTTTCTGTTATTGTTTTTAAGCTATCCCATCCCTTAATCCCCTCTGGATAATCATCAATCTTACCTGTAGATTTTACTAAATCTAATAGCTTTTGAAGATCTAATCCATTTTCTGCATAAACTGAACCTTTCATTTTGTCAGCTACAGCAACAACTTCATATTCAAAACCAAACTGGTCTTTTAAATCTGTTTTCTGTTCTAAAAGTATTTCTGCAAGGCCTTGGCCAACTACTCCAAAACCAATAAATGCAATTCTAGTTATCATATTACCACCTTCTTCAGAATGATTTTCTAACGTTTTCAACTGCTTCATTAATAACGTCAACAGAGGTTGCATAAGAAAATCTTAGATATCCTTCTCCTGCGTCTCCAAAAACAGTTCCTGGAAGACATGCAACCCCATTCTCTTCTAAAAGCGTATCTGCTAATTCTTTAGATGTTTTTCCAGTTCCTTTTATGTTGGGAAACACATAAAATGCACCTTGAGGTTTTAAGCAGGAGAACCCAGAGATAGAATTCAATCCTTTAACTATAGCATCTCGTCTTTTACGAAACGCCTTCATATTCCTCCTTAGTTCCTCTTGCGGTTCTTTCATTGTTAAAGCTGCAACTCCTGCTTTTTGGATAAAAGCATTCACACAAGAGACAGTCATTGAAATTAAAAGCCCCATTCGATCTATTATTTTTTCAGGACCAATCACATATCCCAGTCTCCACCCAGTCATTGAATAAGCTTTAGAGAAACCGTCCAATATGACGGTTCTTTCTTTACATTCATCACGTTCAGAACAGGAGTAAAACTTCTCATCATAAGTCATTTTAGAGTAAATTTCGTCAGAGAAAAGGTAGAAATCGTTCTCTTCTGCGAGCTCAGCAATTTGAACGATCTCCTCCTTCTTCATTACTGAACCTGTCGGATTTTGTGGACTATTTAAGACAATAACTCTGGTTCTGGATGAAATATTTGTTTCTACATCAGAGGGATTCAAGCGAAACTCATTTTCTTCCTTAAGTGGAAGTGAGACATTACCCGCATTTAAATAATGAACAACTGCTCTGTATGTCGGGAACCCAGGATTAGGATGGATTATTTCCTCATTGAGAGGATTTTCACATGCAGCACGAATCATATAGTAAATGGCAGAGTTTCCTCCTGGTACAATGAGGATCTGATTTAAAGATGGGCGAAATCCTCGAGTTACTTCTATTTCATCTTGAATGGCTTCCCTTAATTCAAGAACTCCTTGAGCTGCAACATATCCAGTGAAATTCTCATCCAGTGCCTTTTTTGCTGCATTTTTCACAACTTCAGGAGTATTAAAATCGGGTTGTCCTATTTCAAAATGTAGAATCTGCTTACCCTGACGTTCAAGTGCTTGTGCTCGGGATAAAACATCAAAAATACCCGCTCCTGTACGTAAACCCTCAAAATTAAGCATGATTTTCACTCAACGGTGATGAAGATTACGTGCTGCAATAATAGAAATACCATTCTCGGTAAGAATACGTGCAGTGGTATTGATGGCACCTTGCCTATCTAGATAGTTAATCCGCATTGCATCCCATTGATTAGAGTTTATTATATCTTCTTTGGCACGAAAATAATCTAAAATGTCTGTAGGATGATCTCGCTTACTATCTACTTCAACATCCCCACCCTCGTGTTTTGCACTTATATTCTTAACTTTTGGCGCTAGCTCAACTAATTCTTGACGACGATCATAGGGTTGCCTCACAATACTCTTTTGAGTTTCAATCACATGATGTTCTAAACGAACAACGTCTTCAAAACCGAATTCGTTTCGAATATAGCCGCTTAACTCAATCGTTTGATTATTCACTGAATTAGCGAGATTATATCCAATTAATGGGCTAGTACCATCCTCACGTGCAAATAATTTGGCTGTGAGAAGTGTCCAGAGACAAGCATATGGGTTATCATTACCCATGTAAACTGATATCTTGAATTCATTCTTGATCCCCAATTTATAGAGGAAGTAACCTAGAAGAACGGTACCAGGATTAACATTAAGAACTTGCTCAACCCCATAATTAGTATAATAATACAGGTATTCATCTACCCATTTAAGAGCAAAATCATTAGGTTGGCCTACACCACCAAAATAACCTGTGATAGTTTCTGGACCTCCTAGATGAACATTAACAGGATTTCCATCGGGGCCTGGGGCTGTTCCCTTAGTATCTAAGGTTTCAACATAAGTTGCACCAATAATCTGCATTGCTGCAGCCATTGCCAATAAATCTCCATCTTCTTCTTGTTCTTTCATTCTCCTGACTCGAATGATCCGTCCAGGCATTAATTCCTGATTTGTGATTGCATATTGTGCACCTTCGATCAAGAAAGGAAAATATTGGCATGCTGAAAGTTCTAACGTTACAGCAAAAGAATCGTCAAAGCTAAATTTCCCAACATCATCACCTAATATTTTCCGACGATAATCATTAATACTAATGAATGCTCTCTGATCCCGTTGAGCAAATAACCATTCAAGATCTTTTACATATTCGGGCTTTTTCGTCTCTAGTTTAGTTAGAATGTTATCCAGTTCTCTAGCTTCTTCAGCTTTGAGATTAATATCATTAATCCCGCCATACTTCTCTATAAGTTCTAAAAGATCATTGATCAGCGGATTATCCTCATTCAATAAGAAGTCATTGATTTCTTTCAGATTCTGATCTGATATTCGCAATTTTGTTCTTAAACTATTCATAACACAGGCCTCTAAAGCATATTGCTAATCTGAACCAATATTTTTCGTCTCTTTCAAATTTTTTTTGGATATTTTGAAAGGGAGAATTATCTTTGAGTTAAAACATGCGATAAATTAACATACCTTATCTTATTTTTCTACTTGAAAGGCCGTTAATACTCTAAATAAATGAATTCGTTGATAGAAAAAGAAATGACGTGTTGATTCTTACTTATTATGTAATATATCTAAAAAAAAGAAAAGGGGGGAAGAAAGCTTATTTCTTCTTGCTCCTAATGATTTGAATGCTTGCTAGCGTTAGAATTGCTAAGAAGACACCTGTGAGATCAAAGGGAGCTTGGGCATAATCTTCTGGGTACATCTCTCGTGGATCTTTAGCGTTCATACCGAAGATGGGGTTCATGTGGTTAATTCCCATCTCTTGATAACCCCATTCGTATCCACGAAGAATCTTACCCCAATTAGAGGCGTTGATTTCCTCAGCTTGGGCTTGAATACCCATCTGAGAATCAATGAAGTCGTAGGTACCGTCTTTAAGCCCTGTAACAGCAGTTGTGGCCTCTTTCACCACTTTGTAAGTGACTGGCGAGAGACTAGGAGTTGGTATCCAGTTACCACCGCCTACCATATTAGGATCATGACCCATAGCGATTGGGTCGTACAATGGATTAGCTTTGATAATAATGGTATCTGCGTCTGGGAAGGAATCAAACATGTATTGGCCGCAACCAATTGGGGGTTTCTTGGTGTTGGTGTCGTCAGTCTTCCATTCCGCGTAGGCTATTTTCTCCATTTGAGCTTTTTGCAAAATATCCTGCTGGAATAAGACAGTTTCTACGTAGGGATAGAACTCAGGCAAGGTGAATGTGATTTCCATATCACCAGTTTTTTCAATATTACTAGCATTACCCACGATATTGAGTAATGTACCTCGGCCTGGAGATCCGACATCTTCGTTACAAACAGCTTGATAGGTGAAGTAGACGTCATCAGCGGTCACATCGGTGCCATCGCTCCATTTAATTCCATCTCTAATTGTAACTACCCATTCTAAGTAGTCATCACTGTGTGTCCATTTTTCAGCTAGCCATGGGACTGCGTGAGTGAGGTTGTAATCACCTCTTCTTCTGGAGAGCTCACAGAAGATGTTATCAATGATGATAAAGTCGTAATAACTGTTGGATAGGACTGGATTAAGATCAACATAGTCTCCAGGTTGGGCAACAACAGCTGAGGTTTGACCAGGTATGGTTACGTTTCCAAGGTTTGTTTCAAATCCATGTAGCATATCGAAACCTTGAGTATTGATATCCACACCAAAAACCATTATTTCCTGTCGAATGATTGCTGTAGGCACCCAATCATAACACCATTGCTGATATTCTTTCAGGAGTTTAACTCGTTCCGCAGCGTCAGGTTCCGAATAAATATCCGTCCATAATGCAGTAACGTTCTCGTATTTTTTGTCTGCCCACTTACCAGAGGTTGGAGCACCATCCTCTATCCAGTAGCAATTACTTGATGGAGGGTAGCAAGTCTTATCGTAATATTCTTTGTACGTTGGGTCAGGGGAAGCATCATAACCAACGAAGAACATGTCGTATCCACCATGCTCATAATCAAAGCCAGTACCGACTGGATCAAGGAAGAGACGAGGCATAATGATGTTCCAGTTCCACCACTTTAAGATGGTATCAATACCAACGTTGTTCAGTGAATAGGAGATCAGAGATGCCCACTGGCTTCTAGCTGTGTTGGTGGTTGGTGCTACGAGGGTCATTTTGAAATAGGGTTGATCTGTGTGGGTTGCATTGGTACCATCAGCGCCTTCATTATATTCTAGTTCGAAAACTTCTTTCAGGAGAGCCGCTGCTTTTGAGGTACTGTATTCTCTGGCTGCTATTTTTGGTTCATATACACCTTCGAAGTTCACCCCGATGGGGGAGGTAATAGCTACAGCAAATCCATGATGTAACCCGTCAATGATTGTCTGGCGTGGGATGCAGTAGTCTACTGCTTGCCTGATCTTTTGACGGTCTTCGTCATCAAGGTTGTCATAGTACCATTCTCGACCCTTATCTTCCCAAGGTGCCGTGTCAGCAGCACTAACGGGAACAGTCACGAGTACCGCGACCGTACCAAGAAATAAAAGAGTCAGAAGTACATATGTTCTTTTTTTACGCATTTTTTATTTCGCATCCTTTTATAGGAATTCAAGATTGTCCTCTTGAACGGTATTTTAACGCGATATATCATTTTAAAAAGATTACTGAAAATCATAATTCAACTGATCATGCTGAAAGGGAGGATTATTTTTGATGTGAAATTATAAATAAATTTCTCACCCCTTTTTGTATAATTAAAGATGTTGTTTTTAGTTAATAAACAATAATATTTTTCGTTCTTGAGTTTCTAGGAAGTTTCATCTCTATAAATGATAAAAAATTCTTGTAAGAAGCATGTTTTAGAGGTAATATAATGTAACTGAAAAATAAAAAAAAATTGAGATTGTAAAAGGGAACATGCAAAATTACTTTCAAATCAATTATAGATAATGTATATCTTTCATAAAAAAAAGAAAAGGGGGGAAGAAAGCTTATTTCTTCTTGCTCCTAATGATTTGAATGCTTGCTAGCGTTAGAATTGCTAAGAAGACACCTGTGAGATCAAAGGGAGCTTGGGCATAATCTTCTGGGTACATCTCTCGTGGATCTTTAGCGTTCATACCGAAGATGGGGTTCATGTGGTTAATTCCCATCTCTTGATAACCCCATTCGTATCCACGAAGAATCTTACCCCAATTAGAGGCGTTGATTTCCTCAGCTTGGGCTTGAATACCCATCTGAGAATCAATGAAGTCGTAGGTACCGTCTTTAAGCCCTGTAACAGCAGTTGTGGCCTCTTTCACCACTTTGTAAGTGACTGGCGAGAGACTAGGAGTTGGTATCCAGTTACCACCGCCTACCATATTAGGATCATGACCCATAGCGATTGGGTCGTACAATGGATTAGCTTTGATAATAATGGTATCTGCGTCTGGGAAGGAATCAAACATGTATTGGCCGCAACCAATTGGGGGTTCCTTGGTGTTTGTATCATCAGTTTTCCATTCTGCGAAGGATACTTTCTCCATTTGAGCTTTTTGTAGAATATCGATTTGGAATAGGATTGTTTCTACGTAAGGATAGAACTCAGGCAGTGTGAATGTGATTTCCATATCACCAGTTTTTTCAATATTACTAGCGTTCCCTACGATATTTAAGATCAGGCCTCGGTCTGGACATCCTGCATCTTCGTTCAACAAAGCCTGATAGGTGAAGAGGACATCATCAGCAGTCACTTGGGTACCATCGGTCCAATAAATCCCATCTCTAATCGTAACTACCCATTCTAAGTAGTCTTCACTGTGGTCCCATTTTTCAGCTAGCCATGGGACTGCGTGTGTGAGGTTGTATTCACCTCTTCTTCGGGAAAGTTCAACAAAAAGGTTATCAAGGATGATAAAGTCGTAATAACTGTTGGATTGCAGTGGATTAAGGTCAACATAGTCTCCAGGTTGGGCAATAACAGCTGAGGTTTGACCAGGGATGGTTATGTTCCCAAGGTTTTGTTCAAGCGCATTCAAGAGGTCAAAACCTTCTAAATCGGCATCGACACCCCAAACCATGATTTCTTGTCGAATAATGGCTGTAGGTACTTGATCATAGCACCATTGTTGATATTCTTTCAGGAGCTTGGTTCGTTCATTTGGATCAGGTTCCGCATAAATATCCGTCCACAATGCGGTCACATTCGGATATGCTTTGTCTGCCCAGTCACCAGAGGTTGGAGCACCATCCTCTATCCAGTAGCAATTAGCTGATGGAGGGTAACAAGTCTTATCGTAATATTCTTTGTATGCTGGGTCAGGTGTTGCATCATAGCCAACGAAGAACATGTCGTATCCACCATGCTCATAATCAAAGCCAGTACCGACTGGATCAAGGAAGAGACGAGGCATAATGATGTTCCAGTTCCACCACTTTAAGATGGTATCAATACCAACGTTGTTCAACGCATAAGAAATCAACGATGCCCACTGGCTTCTAGCAGTATTGGTGGTTGGTGCTACGAGGGTCATTTTGAAATAAGGTACGTTTGTGTGGGTTTCATTGGTACCATCCGCGTCTTCATTATATTCTAGTCCAAAAACTTCTTTCAGGAGAGCCGCTGCTTTTGAGGTACTGTATTCTCTGGCTTTGATAGTTGGTTCATATACACCTTCGAAGTTCACCCCAATAGGGGAGGTAATAGCTGCAGCAAACCCATGATGTAACCCGTCAATGATTGTCTGGCGTGGGATGCAGTAATCTACTGCTTGCCTGATCTTTTGACGGTCTTCGTCATCAAGGTTATCATAGTACCATTCTCGACCCTTTCCTTCCCAAGGTGCCGTATCAGCAGCACTAACGGGAACAGTCATGAGTACAACGAATGTACCGAGAAATAAAAGAGTCAGAAGTACATATGTTCTCATTTTACGCATTTTTTATTTCACATCTTTTCTAGGGATTCAAGATTGATATCTTGAACGCTAATTATTGACTGCTGATTATTTAAAAACATTAAGAACGGTGCAAAATTAGAAGAGTTGGTAAAATGGCTAGTTAGTTCTGTACAGGACGATATTGTAAAAAAGAAGTGAAATTTCTTTACTTTCTTATTCGTGTAGTTATGTAACATTCCTTTATTTAAAAATCTTAAGAACGATGCAAATAGTGGATATAAATATACTATTAAATAAAGAGCCTTGGAAATAATCGCTAACGAAGCAACTCTTACTCTTAAGAGTATGATCAAACAATTCCAATAAATTACTTGAGTACTTCCAAATCTTGATATCTAAGAAAAAAGCCAGATTACACATCTTGAAAGATAGAAGAAGGTGAAAATTCTATTGAATAGACAATTCAGTATTAAAGCTTTTTCAACAAATAGATATTCCCTAATAGGTACATCAAATCTAATACATAGGAGAATGGCTAAATTAAGCGCTAAATATTGTAAAAGAGAGGTATTGCAGTAATCCAAACCTTTTATATGTTTAAGGTGAAAAAAAATTTAACATTAATATCATTTGTCTTGGTCAATATAGACAAAAGAAACATTATATGGTGATAGGATTGGCGACTGAAGAAGCAGCCAAAGAATTCAAGAGTAAAAAATTTATTATAATTACTGCAATTGCTATTATTTCAGAAATATGGGGATTTATTCAACCTGGAAAATTTGCAGAAACAATTAATATAAATTTAGGTTTGATAAGCATACCTGCTCCAGTTGCTATCCTTATAGGCTTATTTATATCGGTGATTTTCCTTGGATTGGGTTTTCTTACGGAATGGCAAATAAAACTTGGCTTAGATATCACGATTCAATCAAAACACTTATTGGTAATAGGGACTATTCTGGTTCTGTTCACTTCTTTTACTTTTATTGGTCTTGATATCCTTGGATTCTTCATATACTATTATGAAATCATCCTAATATTAAGTTACTCCCTGATAAGCCTTTATGGTATCTCTTCAAACATCAGTATATTCAACTTTAGTTTCCCATTAGCCTTGAACGTTCCTAGTATAATATTACTCTTCCTTGGTATTATATTTGGCTTAGCTGGCTTAATATTAGTTATTAAAAATTCTGATTGGAGATTTATCAAGTGGACCATTCCAAGAAGCCAAAGTAGTAACTTTTTGATTCTAGGAGTGGTACTACTCTTATCCACTATTTTTGTTGCTAGTTTGTTCCAACCAACTTACGTTAAAAAACCTGGAACAACAACCAACCATTTTACCTGGGAAAGTCTGACAGTAATTGAAGGTAATATTACATGGAAGAACTGGGGATATGAACCAACTTATGAGGGTGAAAACACTTCAGCACAAAGGGTCGCAAACGACAGTATTCTACTGACTATTCAAGGATTACCTTTGGGTTCTTCTCTAGTAGGGGCGTTATCTGATTTCTATCTAGATTTCGTCATCTATATATATCCTCTGGTCATTTTTATATGTGGTATTCTCCTATTAAGATATTCCTTTAAGAAACCATCACAACCAGAGCCTTTTATTAGTGACACTCTAAAAGAGTCTTTAGAAGGTCTTCCCCGTATTTTAAAACGATTAACTAAGCTCATCAGCCTTTTCTTAGGAATTTCTATAGTGATTCTATTCTTACTCTTAGCGATTGGATGGATTGCTAATATCGAACTTGATGGTATTTACGATCTCGAAGTGACCCTTTTTCAGCATGGAGTGGGACTTTTCATACTATCACTGTTAATTGCCATTGCGATTTATATCCCTAAAGCTATTCAACCCTTTCTAGACGAACGAGTCTTACGTTACACAGCACGACGCTTTCTTGCGATAGTCCCTATGTTCGTGGGAATTTCGATAATTAGCTACGGTTTGATGATGGCAACGGGTAGCCCAGTCAATCTAATCATGTCTAGATTATCACCTGGGCCTGGTAGGGATGTTGTCTATCGAGATTTAATCCGAATTTACGGATTAAATGCCCCTCCACAGTCTCAGTGGTTTAACTGGTTCATACACTTCATTATGGGGGATTTGGGAAACTCTATTCATGGTGGTTGGGCAGTTGTTGATGCAATTGGAGTTAGAATTGGGCCCACTCTTGAAATCTCGATTCTTCCTCTCATCTTGACCATTATTATTTCTATACCACTAGGAATTTACGCTGGTCTAAGACAATACTCATGGGAAGATAATACAATTTCGATTTTTGTCGCTGCAGGATTAGCTATGCCTATCTTCTTAATGATAATCCTATTCATCTTGGCTTTTGGTTATTATATTCCTATATTACCACCTGGCGGTATGACAACATCATGGTTGAACGCCCAAAATGTCAACCTGCTATACGTTTACCTCTATAAAGATACATTTATTAGAGATCTTTTCAGCTGGGAATTCTGGGATCTAACATTCCACTTGATAATTCCTATAAGTGCGATAACAATTATTTCACTTGCACTATATACACGTTTAGTGAGATCTGGATATCTGGAAGTGATACGCCAGGATTTTATTTTATCAGCTCAAGCGTATGGCTTTGATGAAAGAACCATTATTTTTAGGCATTCGCTTAAAAATGTAATGATTCCCCTCGTAACTTATATAGGCTTAAGTATTGGTGGTTTACTTGGAGGAGCACCAATCACAGAAACAACGCTAGGTTGGCCTGGCCTTGGCCGCTATGCGGTAACTTCTATCCAAGCTTATGATTACCCAATTGTTATGGGGTTGATCATGGTAACTGCACTCCTGATTTTACTAGCAAATCTCCTTACAGACCTGCTTTATTCAGTGATTGATCCAAGGGTAGCCCTTTAACTAATTATTGAAGGAGCTGTGACAATTAAATGTTTGATTCACGAACAAAAAGAAGAAAGAGTAAACTCCTAAAGAAAAAGAAATTTAAGAAAGCATCCGAATACTCTGGCAGTCAACTTGCTATCGCTTTTCGACGGTTTAGAAAGAATAAAGCAGGGCTATTAGGACTTTTACTTTCTATAACAATTTTTGGAATTGCAATTTTTGCTGATGTTTTGTCACCTTATGACCCTCTAGAACCAATGGCCTTATATAACTATTCTCCTTGGTATCTTCCTCCAGGATATGCGGAGGGTGCAGCAAATATAGCAGAAATAACGTTTCGACCAGATTTTACTTTTCAAGATGGAAGTTTTGAGAGTGCTACTCCTGAAATATATTGGACTGGATTGAATGCAGGGTGGGAAAGAATTAACCTTGATGATGAAGGAATATCTGGTGGTAACGGATTCTATGCTATTCGAAGTACCGTTCCTGGTACTGAGATTCTTCAAGACATAACTTCAAGGGAGGATCTTCTTTTTTCAACTTTATCTTTTTCAGTATATTTAGAGGGTGAACAACCAACAATTCTTTCAGTCATATTTACTTATGAAGATGCAAGTCCAACACGGTTTGATTATATAGTTGATAATAACAATACATGGAAAATCAAGAGAGAAAGACTCTATTTTGAAAGTAATATGACAATTAAAACGAGAGTACGAAACCCAGATACAATTAAATTTATCAAAGACGATAGTGGGTCAAATATTCTTCTGGATAATATTCAACTTGAAGCAGGAATATATTTCAAACATTTTCATTTGTTAGGTACGAACTGGAGGTCTCATGACTTACTTTCAAAGTTATTCTATGGCTCTCGGGTTTCACTTATTGTAAGTGTAGGTGCAATTATCATTTCAATGTTCATAGGTATTCCTTTAGGTATGATTGCAGGATACTTCCGAGGAAGAATAGACGAAGTCATCATGAGAATTACAGATATTTTTCTCACGTTACCATTCTACTTTGTAATGATTCTAGTAATCGTTGTATTACAAGATACACCAGCATTAGACAATCTTATCATTCGCCTTGGAATCACTGCTGAAGTTATTCTCGTTTCTGTCACGCTAGGCTTGGGTATATTCGGTTGGATGGGGATTACTCGTCTTGTTCGAGCAACCATTTTACAAATTCGTGAAATGGACTACGTCGAAGCTGCCCGAGCTTTGGGGGCATCGAATAAAAGGATTATGATCATTCATATTCTACCTAACATTCTAGCTCCTTTAATAGTTGTTGTTACCTATGCTTTAGCAGTTAATATTGTTGCTGAAGCTGGTTTAGCATTCCTAGGTTTCACAGACCAATCACTTGCTAGTTGGGGACGTGAACTCGATGATGGAGTGGCTATCGTGTCAGTTGCATGGTGGCCAGTGCTATTCCCTGCACTCTTCATCATTTTTGCAGTTTTAGCATTTAATCTCCTTGGTGATGGATTACGTGATGCTTTTGATCCAAGGTTAAGATAGTTAGAAAGTTATTGGAGTGATTATTATTGACAGCAGCAGAACAAAACATCAGTGAAAGCAAAATTACGACACCCATTCAAAATGAAGAAATTCTTATGGATGTTAAAGATTTAACAACTTATTTTTATACTGAATTTGGCATTGTCAAAGCTGTAGAACACGTTTCGTTCCATATACAGAAAGGGGAGATTTTTGGATTAGTTGGTGAAAGTGGATGTGGAAAAACTGTAACTGCCCTTTCCTGTATGAAATTAGTAAGATTTCCAGGTATTATTGAAACTGGAGAAGTGAATTTTAAAGGAAAAGATCTTTTAAAGCTGAAGGACAAAGAGCTTAGAAAGATCCGAGGAGCGGAGATATCTATGATTTTTCAGGATCCCCTCTCATCTCTTAATCCAGTTTTTACAGTTGGAGAACAAATAGCCGAAGTAATTAGGTTACACCAACATGTAAAAAAAGATGTCGCCAAAGAAAAGGCTATTCAGATGATGCAAGAAGTGGGTATTCCCCTAGCGAGAGAACGTGTTGATGATTATCCTCATCAATTTAGTGGCGGCATGAGACAACGAGTTATGATTGGTAGATCGTTATCTTGCAGCCCAAACTTACTAATTGCTGACGAACCTACTACTGCCCTAGACGTGACAATACAAGCTCAAATCCTAGATATTATCCGTACTTTACAGGACAAATTTGGCATGTCTGTTCTATTGATAACGCATAACCTCGGTATCATTGCTGAAAATTGTCAACGTGTTGGTGTAATGTATGGGGGGCATATTGTTGAGATGGCTTCGGTTAGAACCATTTTCAAAGATCCAAGGCACCCATATACTCAAGCATTAATGGCTGCCATTCCACGACTCGATTTAACGGTTGATCAATTGCAAACTTTACCTGGTAGTGTCCCTGATTTGCTTGATCCTCCCTCTGGTTGTAGATTTCATCCTCGTTGTAACTATGCCCGCAGTAAGTGTGCTGAAGAAGTCCCAATCTTAGAAGATTGGACTCCAGAACATTTTGTCGCATGTCATTTCCATAGAGAAATTAACTCTGCTAAGGAGAGCTCCCAATGAGTAATCAGAGTTTCCAAAAGGTCATTCTAGAAACTGATAATGTTACGAAATATTTTCCTGTCTATCAAAAAGGTGTTTTACGTAGTGCCTTACTTGGCCATATCAAAGCAGTGGATGGTGTCACTATCAAGTTAATGGAAGGAGAAATCTTTGGTTTAGTTGGTGAATCTGGTTGCGGAAAAACAACGCTAGGCCGTGTCCTTCTCAAATTAATTCCAGCAACCAGTGGTAAAGTTACTTTTGATGGAACTGATATTTTTGAAATTAATGATAGGAAAAAGGAACTTTGGTTCCGTAAACAAGCACAATTGATTTTTCAAGACCCATACCTATCTCTGAATCCACGGATGACAGTTAGTGAAATCGTTGGAGAACCATTCATTATACACCAAAGGGGAATGTCTAAGAAAGAACGTCGAGAACAGGTAGTTAAACTTCTTAATCTCTGTGGCCTAGAAGATTATCATGCATTACGATATGCTCACGAATTCAGTGGAGGGCAACGTCAACGGATAGGTATTGCTCGTGCATTAGCAGTTGAACCCCAGTTAATAATTGCTGATGAACCCGTGTCAGCATTAGATGTAGCAGTTCAAGCACAAATACTTAATTTGTTGAAAGATATCCGAAAACGATTCAATCTTACATATGTCTTTATTGCTCACGATTTAAGCGTTGTTAGACACGTTAGTAATCGTATTGCTGTGATGTACCTTGGTAAGATAGTTGAACTTGCACCTGCTGAGGAATTCGTCAGTCAGCCACGTCACCCTTATACTGAAGCCCTTATCTCAGCAATTCCTATCCCAGATCCCACTTTAGAAAGAAAACGAATCATTCTACCTGGTGACGTTGAGAGTCCCTTGAACCCTCCATCAGGATGCAGATTCAGAACTAGATGTATCTATGCAAAACAAAAATGTGCTGATGTTGAACCTGATATGGTCGAAATCTCTCCTGGACACTTGGTAGCGTGTCACTACCCAATTGAACCTGGTTGAATCCAGCATAAAAACTTTATTTATAGGGTTGAGTAATGAATAACTCTCCTAACAACGATAAACAAGATATCAGTCGAATCTCCATGCAAAAAAAAAGTTCTGATTATTGGAAAAAAGATACTGATTCGGTTTCTTCAACAACGTACCCCCAGTTAGAGAAACCAACATTCAGCGGTTTCATAAAAAAAATTGGTTCTGGTTTATTTCTAACATTTATTCCAGCCATTGTTTTTTCTTTGATTTCTGGGGAAGTTCTTTTCAGAGTCTGGGGACTTGCAATCCTGCTTGTTTCTGGTATTTTTTTCTTGATAGGTGGCTGTAGTGATCTATCACAAACCTCAGCTAGAAAGAGTTTCAAAAGATACATGGATAGGGTGGAACTAACCAAAGCTCGTGATGAGAAATTCAAATTTGAATTAGGCTTTTTTCAATTTGGCAATAGTATGGAAGACATTGCTGCTGCTATTAGTTTACTGGCAATCGCTGTTTTAATTTCAAATCTAGGAGGATAGTACCTAACATCAGGAAAAATAATATGATTAGTGAAATCTTTCTCATTACACAAAATATTTTGAAAAAGCGAGAATTTCAGCTACCACAAAACAAATATAGTATTTTAGTGATATATAGCTTGGTTTCACATGTCTAAAACCATTCCTAAGCGAAATGTCACCCGCAATCGATGGCGCACATTCCTTATAATAACTGGTATTGCCATTTCAGTGGGCCTTGAAACAGGAATAGCGATTTCTATAGATTCTCTTTATGAAGATTTTATTGAAAGTCATAGAGGAAACAATTTTACTGATATAACCATTCATTCGAAGGAAAAAACAACCATCGAAGATATGAGAAGCTTAGCAGAGCTAGTAAGGTCAGTACCAGGAGTAGAAACAGCCAGTCCAGTTGCAACAATTGCTTTCATACCTGATACCCCTGAATTGACGGATATTCCCAATAACATCATACTCTATGGATTAGAAATGGAATCGCACCCTGATTTTTCTCATATAGAATTAAATTTCGGTAATCGCACATTAGAACCTGGGGAAGCGATAATTTCCCAATCTATTGCAAATTTCATTCATATTAACCCTGGACAAATATATTCTCTTCCTGGGAATCCAGAGTATAGTTTTCGTGGTGCAGATACAAGAATTTCAGGAATAATGAAAGATGAATCATATTTTGGTAATTATATTGGCTTTTTGTTAGTTCTATTAGATTTAAATTATATGTTAAATTCGTTTACCGATACTACTCCTTTAAATTTCCATTTAGTAATAAAAGTTAGTGATTTCATCAAGATCAATACTATTGCAGAAAGAATTGAGGACACAGAGGGAGTGGGTCTAGATTATTATATTTATAGAGAAAAATCAATCAGTGACAACGATATATTAGCCATTCAATCGTATCAGGCCGCAATGAATCTTATAATCATTGCTTCGTTTGTTGTAGAATTCTTATTTATTACTAATATTCTAGCAATCAATGTTAATGAACGCTCAAAAGAATTTGGGATATTAAGAGCAATTGGTTCCTCAAATCGACAGATTATTAAGTACCTTGGAATAGAGATATTAATTTATAGTGGAATAGGAAGTCTTATTGGTGTTCTAACTGGATTTCTGTTTTCCATTGTGCTTCTAACTTTCTTAAATATCAATTTCCCAAGATTAAGTATTCATTCGTTGGTTCTTCTTCCAACTTCTATAATTGCAACATACATTACAGGAATTCTCGTTGCTCTAATATCAGGTTTATACCCTATTTTCATCGCAACTACGGTTCCTGTGGTTCAGAATATTCACTGGAAGATGAAAAAGAAAACCACTACTACAAAAAATTGGATTCTATTTCTAATAGCTGGAATTATTTTAGCTCTAATAGGAATTGGAACTACCTATTTTATTGGCCCAAGTAGGTTCTTGGCTTTTGAGCTAATTTCTTGGCATTTTTTTGCGGTTTTTTCTGTCTTTTTTGGGACTTTACTTCTTGAAACAGGATTATTACATTTTTTGCCTAGAGTTGGAATGAAACTTATGTTTTGGCATAAAATAGTGCCAAGAACTATTGCCACGCGAAATATCGGCAGAGAATTTCAAAAATCGATAATTACGATTATGGTTACCGCTCTTGCGCTCTCATTCATTCTAGTAATTGGTATTATATCATCAGCTATTATTGAAACAGTTCCAGAATATTATAACCAAAGGTATGGAAGGATTGATATTATCGCGGAGACTAAAGATGGCGCACAAGTTCCATTATCATTTGGAGATACTTTAGTCTCAAATAATACCAATATAGACAAAGCAGCCTTCATTCTGCAACAAAGAACGAAAATTAGTAATGCAGATGGATATATTTTTGGAGTAGACCCTGTTTCTTCAAGTTATTTCTTCGAGGAATCGATTTTAAGTCCTGCTGAACCTAATATACCAGAATTGCTAAACAAAACAAACAGAGGCGCAATTGTCAGCCATTTTCTTAGAGACCGCATTGGAGCTAAAGTGGGTGAAAATATCACTGTTCAGGTGACGTCAAATTCAAGTACTGAAGTGAGAGTTACCGGAATTATAGCTGGGAATCCTTTCCTCCAACATGGTTTTTATATGTACTTCTCAACCGATTTGTTTCAAGAATTCTGGAAAAATAATACAGTAAATTGGTTTTTAATGTCAACAATAGATGATAGTCAACCTCTTAAAACTATCACAGATCATCTCTCGGTGAAATATTCTGCCATTTTTAAGGAAGTAGTTGCTGTCGATTTCTATACGAAGGTTATTGAACGTTCTCTAATAGTACAAACAGCATTTTTTCAGATACTTTTCCTTCACACTTTTCTATTATCGGGACTCGCTCAGTTCATTTGCATTTTAATTTCAACGCTAAGAATGGAGCGAGAGATGGGAATCATGCGTGCAATGGGTCTTTCCAAGAGTGAGGTATTTTCCACCTTTTTTGGAGAGTCCACTCTTCTTGGAATAACTGGGGTGATTGTGGGAATTATTAACGGGATAGTTGGAGGAGAACTGATGGCATGGTATATAAGTCAATCAATCCCTATAAAACCAAATATTTCCTGGATTTTAATCCTTTTTTGGGTTACAATTGCATTTACAATCACAGTTGTTAGCACAGTAATACCAAGTTATCGCTCATCAACCAAAAATATTGCAAACGCGATTAACAGTTATGTTCCCAGACAGATGCAAATGACTCCGTTAATCTGGGCTGGGTGGGATAAGGTGATTGACGAATACTTGGAAGAAAGGTTTAAAGTCTTACATCCAGACCTTACTCCTCCAAAAAATAAAAAAGGAGAATAAGCTTACAGTTTAGAACCTCAAGTCTCCTTATTTATCTACTCAACCATTTTTACACGATCTTTTGATCTTTATGGTAGTTGATACGCACTAAGTGTGTTTTTCATCCACTCTGAGAAAGATAATTCGTTATTTAGTATTTTTGAAACATGCATTTGATATTCTTTTGCAGCTGCATCAGTAGGAATAATAAGAAACCTGTTAGGTTTATCTTCAATAGCCTGCATCCTTATCATAGGTCTTTCGAGCTTCGAGGTAGAATCGGCACAAGCTAATTCAAGCATTAATAAGTGTAAGAAGTCGTGTGCTGTTAAATCTGGAAAATTAAATTTTTCCATTTTTTCATATGGAGAGAGATCAAGAATTACTTGACTCCAATCGAATATCCAAGATTGATTAGTGAAGAAATGAGCAAAATATTCTTTTCGTTGAGCTCTTATTTCTGATAAAATAACTAGGTATCGGATCATACATTCTCGTACTCTTTTCATTAAACTAAGACCTGGTTTATCGTACAAGAAATTAAGACGAGCACGAACCTCACTTAGTTGGACCATCAATTTTATGATCTCTTCTAACTCTTTCTCTGTAGGAATCGGGATATAATCAGAAATTCTCTCCAACCACTCGATTGTTTCTTTAATTTGATCCTCGGATCTTTCTCCTGAAATTGATAGAAAAGCGCGTCTTATGTTATCCTCATTGATAGTTTTTCTAGTCTCATCTTTCTTTGGGAAAACACTACGGTGTTTAATTAGGTCACGAACAGAAATTTCTGAAAACTTAATTATTTCCATTTGTTTTTTCACCTTTAACAGAGTAAATTAAGAATAAAAAAACACAGTCCAATTAATTACGCGGAAAATTAAGTCATTAATAAATAAATTCTTTACTGAAATTCAGAGTGACATAACAAAAATCACTAGTTTAAAAATGTGAGAATTTGAAGTAAAATTATCTATTCAGCAAGCCTTTCTTAGTTAATGAATGAATTATACCAAATTTTCTTCTTTATTACCTTATAAGTAAGTCTTAAGAATTCTCTGAATTGTATTTCTTCTATTGAGAATAATTCTTCCATAGAGTTTTTCTGGTTTAATTTTCCTAAAACTCATAATATCTACTTATTATTTCAGAACAACATTTTTTAGAGAATAAAATCAAGCCAAAGAAATATTAATCTTATAGGATAGTATGTCTAATATATTCAACTCACTGGGAAAAATTAATTTATCCCAAGAAAATCGAACGGTGATACATCTATGTGTCCAACTGCATTTGTCATGATTAACGCAGAAATCGGTGAAGAGAAAGCAGTCTTAGAATTCTTGAACGAAGAGCTTGATATTGATGAAGCTCATTTAGTATATGGTGTATATGATTTAGTTGCAAAGATTTCCGCGAAAGATATGAAAAGCTTGAAAGATACAGTTATCAATAAAATACGTCAAGCAAATGGAGTTCGGTCTACTCTCACAATGGTTATTGTACGAGATTAAAGGGAAATCGTGAAATCAACCATTGCAAGGGTTTTGTATCTGAAGTTTTTAGTTCAGTTTTTATGATGGAGGTGAACTTCACAAGATTAAGACCATTTCATTTAGTAGCTAATAACAAAAAAAATGATTTAGGGTGTTGCTCTATTGATTAAGCGGGGATATAAACACGCTTCTCGAATGTGATCTAAATTTAATAACCCTTGCACCTGACGTTCTAATCCTAAGCCAAATCCTGAATGTGGAACAGTTCCATATTTGCGCTGATCAATATACCAATAATATGGCTTTGGGTCAAGGCCTTCTTCCCTCATTCTGTCTAGAAGAACCTCGAGGTCGTCCTCCCTCTGTGAACCACCAATAATTTCACCAACATTTGGTATCAACAAATCCACGGCGTTCATAACTTCAGGATTCTTAGGATTTAATTTCATGTAAAATGGTTTCATGCCTGTCGGAAAGTGAGTTAAAAATGTAGGACTGCCTATTTTATCAACTAAAGCTCTCTCAGGCCCTTCAGTAATGTCGTCCCCATACTCTAAGTATTTTTCAGATTCTCCTTTAATTCCATATTCTTGTAAAAGATCAATGGTTTGCTCATAGGTTACTCGCTTAAATGGTTTGGAGGGAATTTCCAGCGATGAATTGAATTTTTCCAGGATAGGATTTTCTTTTGCCTTTGAATATACAAAGATGATCATATCCTCCATAAATTCTATCAGGTCCTCGAATTCATACCAAGGCATTTCTGCTTCAATATGAGTATATTCAGTGAGATGTCTTCTAGTGCGTGATTTTTCAGCTCGAAATGAGGGTAATATACAGAACACGTTACCAAGGCTTGCTAAGACTGTTTCAAGATACAACTGACTCGATTGAGTTAGAAAAGCTTCCTGTTCAAAATAATCGAAGGCAAAAAGCGTTGTTCTCCCTTCTACTTGAGTTTGAACTATCGTGGAAGGAGTAACTTCAACGAAGTCTTTACTATAGAAAAAATCACGAAAATTCCTAGTGATATAATCTCGAAATCGCATAATATCAGATGCTTGTTCGCCACGAAGAACTAAGTGTCTTTTATCTAATAAAACTTGTGAACCCGAATCAGGACGAATCTCATACTCCAATTCAGGGGAAGCATATTTATTCCTAATAGCTGGATTTATAGCAGTGAGTTGTAGTTCAATACCAATATAAGGAGCACGTATATCCTCTTTGACGATACCTTCTGCAATTATAGCAGTTTCTCGAGTAAGCTTCTCAATAGCCTTAAAATTAGTATCACCAATCGCTTTAGGTTTAGCAACCGCCTGTACGTAACCTGTAGGATCTCTAATGACAAAAAAAATCAAACGACCCTGGCGACGAACATGATGAAGCCAACCACGAATCTGAACTTTTTCATCGACTTTTTCGTGCAGCTTTTTAATTGAAATATAATTCACTTGATATTCTCACCGCAAAATGTTATGTTTCTAGCTGGATTTTTCTAATTATAAAAAATAGACGAGTATTTCCTGATATTTAATGTATATTCCATTTCTAAATAGCAACCAATTTGAGGAGCGAATTGGGGAATCAATCATCCCCCAATCTAAGAGAAAAATGCAGGATAACTAATTATAAAGATTATTCTAAGCTAGATATGTTTTCCCTCCAGATATCTGCAGGAAAATACGTACTTAAAATAATTAAAATCAAAATCCTAAGTATATTCACTAAATAAACACCGATAATACCAATCATTCTGAATAAAAACACTGATTCCCTTTTAAAAGTCTGATTAGCCTTTGAAACATTGACAAAGCAAAAAAAACTTAAGGAGATAATTAATCAATAAATACCTGAACATGAATCAACTATATTTGAAATTTATAATAATGATTGTTAATGATAGAAAAATCTCAAGACACTATAAGCAAAAAGAGATGAGAAAAGGACGATTTACCCTGTCACTATCCAATCCAAAATAAACAGACTAAGAAGACGAGAAAAAATCTTTAAAGTATTACATAACAACATTTTTTGTTTTAGGTATTGAAGAATAATGTTAAATTGTGAAGTATTATCAAACAAACGATAGCTTAGATCTACTCAAGTTCAAAATATTGGTGGTTGAAAATAATAAATAGAATAATATAATTTTATATAACTCAAACAATATAATGAATTAGTGAAAAGAATGGTTAACTACAGCGCCAAAATCGTACTTTTAGGGCAAGGTTCCGTAGGAAAAACCTCCCTCATCCGCCGATACGTTCAACACACTTTCACTCACGATTATATCACAACTATAGGCTCTAATTTTTTGATAAAGAAGATTTGTCTTGATAGAGAGAAGAATATCAATATTACACTACAACTTTGGGACCTTTCAGGCCAGGATTCATTCCGAACGATCCGCGCCCGATATTATCTCCATGCCCGAGGAGGAATTCTAGTTTTCGACCTCACACGACCTTCTACATTACAACAATTAGAAAAATGGCAATTAGATTTCACACAAAAGGTAGGAATTGTACCTTTAATGTTATTTGGAAATAAATGTGATTTGCGTGATCAAATTAGTGTAGATCAAGAGGAGGCAGAAACAATGGCGCTAAAATTAGGGGCAACTTATTTCACAACTTCAGCTCTTGATGGAACTAATGTCGAAACTGGATTTTTTAATCTTGCCACAAAAATCATTGATCATATAACCGAGAAACGTAAAGAATTAAGGAATCAATAATTCTTTAATGCAAAAAATATTCATAATAATTCGTCTTTTAAAACATTAGATATAAATAGTATATAGAAAAGCTATATGTTGATATATATTTTAATGAAAGAACGACAAACATAAAAGTCACAGGAAAAGGGATATGATGTCAAGAAAAGACGAACCATTACTAATTTTCACAACTAAAGTCTCTAGATGTGCAAATGGATATCACCTAAAAATACGAAAGAAGGATGTGGAGCTCCTTAACCTAGCAGGTCAAATGGTTAAGATTAAGGTGTATAAGGTAGATACAGGAGAAGAGACTGAGGAAATCAAAGATCCTTATGATGTATTAGTTTCTACCTAAGTTTACAGAATTTCAAATATCCTTAATTCTTTCTTTTATTTAAAGATTACTTCTTTAAAAAAAATTTTGTTAAAAAAGTCTTCAGAGGTCGTTTCTTGACATTGAACAGCTTACTCATTCAATTTGATTAATATATATGGCTTTTATAAAAAACAAAGGTAATACATGCAAGAATATTGATGAAGCATTTTCCTTGTTAAAGGTTAAATTTATATATAATTTTAGTTTCCACCAAACAAGGAACATTTATTCGGCAAAAATAATTTATCATGAAGAGTTTTTACATATTAAACCTATCAGAATGAAGCTTTGGGTTGTTTTTATTGTCGCTTGATGTGAAACCGACAGGTATTGAAAGCCTTGATAAAATTTTAGGAGGTGGAATTCCAGCGGGGTGGTTCGTCGCTATGCGAGGTGGAGCTGGAGTGGGTAAAACCACACTAGGCGTACAATTTTTATTAGAAGGAATACTTAAATATCATGAACCAGGATTATTAGTAACATTCAATGAACCGTTATTGGCTCTGAATGCTATCATGCGAAATTATGGGTGGGATCTATTAAGTCTTCAACAGATGGGTGAGTTAACAATTCTCGATTTCAGTTCAACTGAGATGGGGATTATGCAACAAGCAAGTCGTCTTCGGGAAGCTTCATTAGACTATATCACCCAAAAGATTATTGATGCAGTTCGCAATATTGGTGTCAACCGTTTAGTTATTGATCCTTTAAACACTTTCTCATTACTCTTTAGAGATCTCTTTGAAGTTCGAAAAGAGCTTCACAGGGTCATTGGAGTTCTTTGGGAAGAAAAATGCACAACTTTAGCTGTTTATGAATCGACAGGTGAAATTGTTCAAGATACGAAGTATCCTCAGTTTTCAACAGAAGATTTTCTAGCCTATGGAGTCATTCATTTGCAATATCTCACAATCTCCTCCGCTAGAGAACGAGGAATTGAGATTCTCAAAATGCGAGGAATGCATCATTCAAAACGAATTCATCCTTTTGAAATTACAGAAAGAGGGATAGAAATAAATGTTGATGAACCAATAATTTTTGATTAACGAAAAGGATCCTGCTTTAAAATTACATCTTCTTTTAATTGAATGTGGCTTAGAATGAAGAATTTTAATTGGCGGGTATTGAACTTCTCTATCAATTGTGCCTCTATGAACATGGCAATAGATGAAGCAATATTTCGTTGTTATGATGAAGTAAACACCATTCGCTTTTATGGATGGAAACCAAGTGCAGTATCAATAGGAAAACATCAGAGAATTTCAGAAGAGGTTAACCTAAATTCTCTCCAGGAGCTGAATTTTGATTGTGTCCGACGGATATCTGGAGGTGGAGCAGTTTTTCATGATGAGACTGGAGAATTAACTTATAGTATTGTTACAAACTTACACAATATAGAAACAGACACAATTGAAGGAAATTATTACAGAATTTTAGAAATTATTTTTCATCCTCTTGAGAAACTTGGTTTAAGCATTGATTATGGCCAAATTCACTGTCCTTCTGTGTTTAGTAAAGGTAAGAAGATTTCTGGAAATGCTCAAGCACGTTATAAAGATATTATCTTACAACATGGCACTATTTTAACAAAATTTCGTCCTGAAATAATGTATTCTGTTTTGAAAGCTCATGAAGGTCGTACTCGTGAAAGTATGATTGAATCTGTTTATCAACATGTCACGACTCTTACTGAAAGCTTGAATAAAGATATAAGCCCACAAAATGTAGCAGAGTACTTGATTCGTTACTTAACTGAAACTACATTCCCTCAATCCTATCTCGGAGAATTGACTGATGAAGAACAACAAATGGCCACAGAACTAGCTTCTGAGAAATACGAATCAAAAAATTGGTTGTACAAATATTTATAAACATTATCACGATTAATTAATGATAATATTTTTAGAAAATTCTCTTTCTAAATAATCAAGGATAAAATTCCTTGGAAAACGAATTTTTCCATCCTTTCGAAACAAGGAGAGCTTTTCAGCAAAAGAAGTTTCTAAGTAGGTTAGAATGGATTCTGCAATAACCCGTGTAACTCCAGGATCGGAATCTTTGGCTGTTATTAAAGCACATAAAACTCCTTCACGTTTAACCATTAAGATACTATGATTTTGTGTGTTTAATGATTGCAAACCCTCACTAGGCCCCATAAAACCGCTTGTAAATTGGTCAATAGCATTTAAAAATCCAGGAATCATATCTACATCTAAATTTTGCGAAGGTTCTTTAGTAAATAGGTATGAAGCAATAGGAATCCCAGTAGGCAGATAAATATAAAGACCCAGTAATTTTATCAGCCTACCTTCAATTGTATTAGAGGTCTTCTGTGAAAACCAAGAAAGAGCTTCCTCTAAATTTGTTCCTGTTTTCATTGAAACCTCGAAGATACGAAAAGATCGCTGTGGATTCTGAATGGGAAGCTGAGCTAATCTAATTTTCCTAATTAAATGTTTAAATTCAATATGGTTTAAATCCGATTTATTTGCTAATATTAACAGTGGAGCATTCTTATTCCATTCTAAGCATTTCCACAGCCAATCCACTACTTCATCTAATCTATCGATATCACTTGAATCGATAACAAAGATTATACCCTGTGAAAGCTGCACATAATTTCTCCAAAATAATTCTCTAAAGTGTTGATGACCACCTAGATCAAAAAGTTGGAAAAGAGTTCCCTTTACATCAACTACTTCAACATCTAGTCCTGCAGTTGGAAGTGTTTGATGATATTTCCCAGTTTGGAGCCGAACACTAAGTGTGGTCTTCCCTGCGTTTTCTAATCCAACAATAGCGATAGGAACGCGTCTTTCGGAAAGAAATTGCAATTAAGTTCAGACTCTTCATTATTAAAAAAATATTGTTTGCATAGTATATTTATTAGGTTATATATAATATATCTTATTCAAAGAATCTTAATAAGAGCTAGTTCTAATTTAAGACATGAGAATGATTTAAAATAAAAGAATAAGGTAATACTCACTGTTCGATAAACATAGTTGAGAATCGAATAGCTAGTATATTTGACTCGCATTTTAATAAACTTATTTGAACCTTTACATTTTTTCTTGTATTTTAGAAAAAGGGATTAGGTTTTAACTGCCAGACAAGAACTCTTCCACTAGGTTTATTGCAACATCAATCAATTTTCCTTGCGTTTCTGAATTTACACGAGGATCAAAAATCTCAATTTGTAATGTATTTAATTCAGTAGCCAAGTAATAATGAATCCACTTCTTATCTTCTGTGATCAGTTTTATTCCTATAAAGGTATCAATAGCATAATAACCAGGAGGAGGATGATTAAGAATTGTGGTAAAAAATCCTAACATTCGATTTAAGGGAAAAGTAACTTCTGCTGTTCTTTGAGGAAAAATTTGGTGACGACGATATAAATCTGTAGACTTAACATGTTCGCTAGCCATCTGGGTTAAAACAGTTAAAGAAGCTACAATTCCATCAGATCCTGGTGCAAATACCGGCAGAATAAATAATCCAGTATCATTGAAACCGTAAATAGCACGATTCTCGAACACAGTTCTAGCCAAAGCACCTGGTTCTCCATGACCTGAAAAAATTATGTTTTTATTCAGATCACTATAAACAGATGGATGAACCGTTGAACCTACTACTACAGTTGCATTTGGGTCAGGATCGTATCTAGAATGTAGGTTCATCGATGCTGTTTCTTCTGCTGTTCGGATTCTCCCTTGACTATCAATAATGATTGCATGTCTAGCCTCAGCATCTAATGCGATTCCTAGATCTGCACCAATTGTGCGTACTGTCTCTTTCAATCGAAGGAGAGATTCAGGATTTGGTAATATTGAAGGGTGACGTGGGCGATGCGCATTGAGAGTGATAACCTCACAACCAAACTCATTTAGTAAATCAGGAATAATTAGTGATATTGGGCCACAAGCACAATCAATAACTACCCGCAATTTCGCTTCTCTCATTATATCTTTACTCTCAGCAAAAAATCCAGCAAGAGCACGATCATAGATCTTCATTGGATCAGCAACACTTATCCAACCTACCTCAGTGAAATTAACACGTCTTATTTTTCGAGCTTTGGCTATTTCAACAACTTTGTTAATATCTTTACTCTGGTATTCAATACCAGTTGAATCGAAAAGCTTAATTGAAACCATTCCAGCCAGATTGTGGCTTCTCGTAATCATCACCCCTGCATCTGCGCCAAAACGTCTAACAGCAAACTGTAGGATATTTGTAGGGACAGCACGAAGATCTATTAATTCTATACCACTTGCCATCATTCCACCTGAAAAAGAACGTTTTAACATCCTTGAATCCCGTCTATAATCCCTTCCGACCATAACCACGGCTTTCGGATCTAAAAATGTTCCCACAGCTCCTCCAAGCAATGAGGCTAATTCGGGTGTCAATATAGTATTTGAAAAAGCCATAATTCTCCCCCACTTTACATAGGATTCTTCTTCAACTGTCAATTTTTATTATCCTCTTTTAATTATTCCTTTATTAACAAAATGGAAATCATTAAATTAAATAACAGAATTTTCTTTTACAATTTGATCTTTTATGGTTATAAGAGGCTCATTAATCTTGATTTTAGAACCAATAACTGTTCCTGGAGCTAACTTAGAATTATCGGGAATAACTACATTATCACAAATTATTGCTTCCTTAATACTTACGTTACTACCAATTTCTACTTTATCCCAAACAACCGAGGAATGAATTAGGGTATTCTCACCAATAATTACTTCATTACCAAGAACTGTCTGTGGGCCAATGATAGAATCCTTACCTAACTTAACAGCTGATCCTATGGCTGATGGTGGTTCGATTCGGGCTCCTGAGGCAATCTCCACTGTTTGATCGCTCCACCAGATGCTATTTTCCTCCCAAGTTGCTTTGGGAAAATAAGGAAAGGCCCAACGCCTTAATACATCCCAATTTGTATATAAATAAGTCTGCGGATTTCCTGCATCCATCCAATAATAGTCTTTAACATACCCAAAGATACCATATTCGCGCGCAAGATAGGGAAATACATGTTTTCCAAAATCCATTAGATCATGTACCGTATCTAAGATATTAAGGATCCTATGGTTGAAAGCATAAATCCCTGTGTTTACGAGGTTGGATTGTAAATGAATAGTCTCTTTTTTTGAAAAAGTAAGAACAGCCAATCCTAATTCTTCAGGATGGGGTTTTTCTAAGAAAAGCAAAATCCTTGAATCCTGATTAAGCATAATAACGCCAAAAGCCCGGGGGTAAGGGATATCTTTCAGTGTAATGCTAGCCATGCCTTTCTTTTTACAATGAAATTCCATAAAGTCGCTTAAAGATAGATTAGTTACGATATCTGCCATTGAAACAATGAAATGATCTGTGTCAATGTAATTTGAAGCCTTTCTTACTGCATCAGCAGTATCCAAAGGATCTATTTTAGGAAGTATAAGCTCTAGATCATCGAAATACTCATTTTTTGTAATATAATCTCGAATTTGTTCTTGTAGATACTTCGTGATGATTACTACTTTCCCCTTAATTCCTGCGTTCCTAAGAAGTTCCAGGTTATAATCAATCATTGGTTTATTTGCAATTGGTACCATCGGTTTTGGACAATGGTCAGTGAGTGGTTGGAGTCTAGAACCCACTCCCCCAGCTAAAACAATAGCACTCCATTCTTCCATCTTCTTTAGGACTCCATTTGGTCTTTTCATGGTTTATTTTAAGCTATAATCAAATTTGCCCATCTTAATTTGGTTACCATATGATTTTCTTAAATTATTTTTCTTAAATCTGGAGGGGCTCTTTACCACCAATAAAAAAGGATTGTTGTTTGTTGTTCGAACAGGGAATGTGTATAACTTCTATTTGTATTTTTTCTGGAAAACCAAGAAATAGCAATACTCATTCAATAATTTAATCAAATCAACATTATATGTTATTTCTGAAATAAATTCGCCAATGATGCTGACATAAACGTTCATCGCAATTTTTACAATCTGCCTTTCCTTGTTTTTTCTTATAACAGGTAAATTTATTACACATCGCTGATGTATCACACAAACGACAGATTCTTTCTTCCTCAATTAATGAGTAAACATTAGATTGTGCTTTATTTGGAGTTATCACAGTATCTCACTTTATCAAAATTTAAGAAATAAAAGAAAACAGATATTCATGGAAGTCTGGTAAAACTTCCCCCATGTTATTCTTTTTCTCTTTACTTTCAGGATTGGGGAACTCTTTTTCTGGTTTTAAGATTTTCTGATGTCAAATCATATTTTCAAGTTAAAAAACAGCTTTAAAGAGTGAGAATGATAAGATAGAAGAACTGTAAGAATATAAGAGACATTGAATTATAAGACATTTAGTTAAATAAATTGGTTGAGGGTAAGATGATTTGTAAATTTAAAAGGAATTATGTCATTAAAGAATTAAAGTTAATCATTCTGTTCATCTTCATTGTTTTTATCAGTACACCAAAACTAGCTGGTGTGGGGCTCAAGGGAAATGATAAATCAATAGCTGTTAAAGAAGCAGAGTATCAAGCAGGAACCATTTTTACAGAAGAATATGAGAATGGTACACAATTTGGGTGTGGAGATATTATACAGT
>JBHLMN010000023.1:0-104253 GCA_048938105.1 Promethearchaeota archaeon | reverse complement strand
TTTCTAGGCCCGACTTTATGAATCAGGAATGATCTGCTTTTATTGTAAGCAATAAAAGCATAGGTATCAAGGAACGGGAAGTATAATAGAGGAATTTACTAGAAAAATACTTTTGATGAAGGAAATCCAGGTTACTTAGACCTAGAAAAAGTTTAAATAAAGTATCGTGGTTATAATGCAGTTATTATTAATTCATTCAGATGGATTTAGCTGGAAAGTTAATGATAAAGCAGTAAGTAACGCTGAATCGTTAACAGATTATATATTAGGAGAATACAGTACAAAAAACTCCGTAATGGTTATTTTTATTGGTGTGGAGATTGATGATACTAACAATACTTCCCTATTAAATAAGAAATCGATTTTAGAGATTCAAAAAGCATTAGAAGATATTAAAGAGACTAATGTTATACTTTATCCTTGGGTACATCTCGTTAAAACAACCCCAGCAAAACCAGCTGATGCATTACGTATTCTACAAACATTAGAGATAGAATTAAAGTCAGAATTTCCAAATTTAAGTATCATACGTGCTCCTTTCGGGTATTACAAGGCTTTCTCTCTACAATGTAAGGGGCATGCCCTTGCAGAGCGCTCTAAAGAGATTACAGGCGAAAAAAAAGAAATAAAGTTAAAGCCAACAGTCGAAGTTACCACAGCAATTGCTGCTGAAGATGAAACGAAATCTCAATTTTTTATCCTTACTCAAACTGGAAAATTGATTCCACATAATACTTTTAATTATGAAGACCTTAACGACTTCCAAATATTTGTAAACTACGAAACTGCAAAAGACAGGACTGTTAGTTCTCCTCCTAAACATGTTGCATTCATGAAGCAATTAGAATTAATCGATTATGAAGAAGGTAGTGATGCTGGGAATTTTCGTATTCTTCCCAGAGGGTACATTGTCAAACATTTAATTGAAAGCCATGTACTCGAGATGGCAATCAGATATGGAGCCATGGTTGTTGAAACTCCCATAATGTATTCCTATGATCATCCTTCGCTCAAAAAGTATTTGGAGCGTTTTCCTGCACGTCAATATATCGTAAAATCTGGCGATAAAGATTACTTCCTAAGGTTTTCAGCTTGTTTTGGTCAATTTCTAACTCTATCTGACGCGATAATTAGCTATCGACAACTTCCTCTAAAAATGTTTGAAATAACTGATTCTTTCAGACGAGAACAACGTGGAGAACTGGCTGGAATTCGCCGTCTTCGTGCATTCACCATGCCAGACTTGCACACCGCAGTTATAGACATGTCAGCAGCTAAAAAAGAGTTTGAAGCCCAATTCAAGCTTGCTTTTCAGTATATGCAGGATATTGAGGTTAGTTACGAAACAGCATTTCGGATGACAACCGAATTTTATGAAGATAATAAAAATTGGATTATTTCTTTGATAAAAAACCTAGATAAACCTATCCTACTTGAATTGTTCAACACAAGATACGCATATTTCATTTTAAAATTTGAATTTAACATTGTTGATGGCCAGCGGAAGGCTGGAGCCCTATCAACAGTCCAAATAGACGTGGAAAACTCAGAACGCTTTAATATCAAATATATTGATAAACAAGGTCAAGAAGTATATCCTTTGTTATTACACTGTTCATTATCAGGTTCAACTGAACGAGTAATATATGGAATTCTTGAGGAACAAATCAAGCAAATACAGAAAGGTCTTAAACCTCAACTTCCGCTATGGCTCTCACCTATCCAAGTTCGCATTTTACCAGTCACAGAAGAATTTCTACCTTATTCTGAACAAATTGCAGGAAAATTAGAAAAGAAAAACATTCGAGTGGAAATAGATGATCGTGATCTCTCACTTGCAAAGAAAATTCGTGCTGCAGAAAAACTATGGACCCCCTTGATTTTTGTAATTGGTGAAAATGAAGCAAATCAAGATAAGGTTAGTGTCCGCTATCGAAAGAAAAATACTCAAGAATTTCAACCTTTAAAAGAAGTAATAAGCTATATTGAGAGCCATATTATTGAAATGCCATCATTTTATCGGGTTATTCCAAGACTGGTATCTCATCAACCCATATTCACTCGTGAAGTTTAAGAAGTAGTTTATAATAACCAATATAAATCATCAAATAAACATTGATAATAGGTACATTACCCTTAAAAATTACCTTGAGATTTAAATCAGAATAGAATAGAACAAAATGATACTTAAAACAGACATTCAGTAGTAAATATCGTATCTTTTACCATTTAATAGCTTTGACTTAATATACTGTCTGAAAGGGAATTTAAATGCCGACAAAATTGTTTGGTCGAGAAATAGAAAATCAGATAGCATTTGTTGGTCTTGCAAATGCGGGGAAAACTACATTAGTAAAAAGACTTAAGGGAGATGATGATTTAGAGACCGTTCCAACAATGGGGATGAATATTGAAACTTTAAAAATTGGCAATATTGAAGTAATGGCAGCAGATCTGGGTGGTCAAGCCACATTTCCTACTAGCCTATGGAAACCATTTGTTTCAGATGCATCAGGTATTGTGTTTGTATTTGATTCTGCAGACAGATCTAAAGTTGAAAATGCAGGAAAATGGTTGAAAAATGTCATTCAATGGGCGCCAGAAGACTCTGCATTCCTTTTCTTGGCAAATAAACAAGATTTAAGAGAAGCAATGACATTGGAAAGAATTATCCACACGTTAGAGCTCGAGAAGGAGATGGCTGCAAGACCAAGAACATTCGCAGTCTACCCATGCTCAGCCTTAACAGGTGAAGGGGTTGAGGAACCTTGGCAGTGGATGAGCGACAGGTTTCAACGTAGAATGTCACAGAAAAGCAGATAGGTGCCCTAAATGAGTTTCCTTTCAAAGCTCCGTGCTAAATTTGCCAAAGAAAAGTTAACTGTGAAAATTGCGTGGTTAGGTCTTGACCAGGCTGGAAAAACCACATTAGTCAAACGAATTACTTCTGGAGAATTTAACAGTAGTACTTTCCGAACACTGGGGATGAATGTTGATGAATTCAGTTCTGGGAATGTACGATTTATTTCTTGGGATATTGGGGGACAAGAAGCTTTTCGTGAATCTCTTTGGGAAAGCTACATGTCAGGTAGTATGGGAATCGTATATGTAGTAGATTCAGCTGATAGGCCCAGACTCACTGAAGCTAGGATGGAGTTATGGAAATATGTCCTTGACAATGATAAGGTAGAAAACATACCAATTTTAGTACTTGCCAACAAGCAAGATCTAGAAAATGCTGCTTCAGCTGGAGAGGTTGCGCGAGGGCTTAACCTTCACAAAGTCACGACACATTCATATGCTATCGTTCCCACTTCAGCTAAAACTGGTTTTAACGTCGAGGAAGGACTTGAATGGCTCCGTCAAAGAGTGACTGAAAAAATCGATCTTTTATAACCAATATCTAGATTAAATTTCTCAAATGTTTGAACTGTATCAATCTATCGTTTTTTCTTCATGACCACTTTTTCAGAAACCTCATTAATCCGATCACAAAATGCAATGAAAAGGGCGTGTAACCTCTCAAGATTCAAATCTTTGTTAATTCGTGCATAAATACGAAGAGATGGGTCGTCAGCAGAATCAACTGAAATTCTAACAATTACTTTTCTAACATTGTGAATTAGTTTCAGAAGGTTTTTATCACCTAGAAAGTATGTTCCTGTCCGTTGGGTGGTCGCTTTCACCAAAAAAACATCATCAAATCTTTTTACTCCAAGTTCAATATCTTCCAGTTTAAACAGGAGATCCTGATGTTTTCTTATTTGACCTTCTTCATGTTTAGGTATAATTTGAATCTTGGTAGGAATTTGAGTACGTACTTCTCCCTTTTTCGAGTTTGCCTCTAGTGCAATATAATCATTTACTCCTGAAAACCATGAGATGATGACTGATAACATGAGATGCCTTTCTTCTAGGGCAAATACTACACGAAAATCTTGGAAAGGTATATCATAAGATTTCTTGTACTTGGGAATTAATAAACCCCCGTTTGAACTCATCTGCTCCATAACTAGATCATCAAATTCGTTTGCAAAGACATCTAGTAAAGCTTCACGTGATAAATGCATAATTTTGCGATTTTTTCGCCTTCCAGCCCATAAAAGGTAGAATGTAAAGAATAAAACTGTCCCTGGACCAAGGAAAATCAAAATATAGTCTATCATCCCATATCCATCTTGAAGGAAAAAACGAGTTAAATATTCGAGATGAAACTCAAAAAACCCCCAATTCAACTTCATCGAACTCATGGTTCACAATTAACTTTAAAATTTAAATTATTTTTCTTTGGGATCTTATTGATACTGAATTTCCTCCAATATAGTGAAATTCATCAAAGAAGTCTTTGAATCTTGTTATAAATCCACAGAGTAATATAATATGTTACATAAAGCTAGCAATTTCCTCAACGAAAGAATTTCAATATACTAAACAGTTTTTAATGTTGTATATAGCTAGCAATTTCCTTGTATCCGAAAGAATCCTTCTTATCTTCGCTTATAACTTGGTAAAATTGAAAAGCGGCACGGCCAGTCATATCTCTTATAGTAGGTTCAATAACAAGTGCAACAGAAAGATCATTATGGAGCTGAAAAGAAAAAATATGAGTATTTATATCTGTTTGAGACAGAAATAAGCCATATCCTGGATGAGAATGCCACCACCCACAACAATAACAATCATCTTCTAAAATATTTTCGAAAGCCTCAAAATCTTCATCAGAAAAGGAAACAGAGATTTCGTCACCTTCTGACACAAAAATTATTTTTAATATTTCTATTTCTTTGGGACGTAGTTCTCTTCCACCTAACAGACCAATAGCTTCCCTAGGCATAGATTTTACCGAATATTCAGTTATTTCATCAAGTAGATTTCCTAAGATTGAGACTGACTGAACTTGGGGAGATGAAGAAATTTTTACCTTTTTGATTTCCACTTGTCTACTAAAGGAGCTTTCTTGTATTTTATCAGTAGTTTTTTCTTCTGTTATTTCAGAATTTTCTGAGTTCAAATCTTTTTGTTTATTATGATTAGACATTCATCATCCACAATACCGATTCTAGAAGAGGTTTACTTTGCATGCTTTTTGGTCCAATTAACAGCTATTTCCCAGAATTTATCAAAATTTGTGTTCATAATCTCTCCAGCTTTAGGATTAAAAGGATCATTTGGATCAACAAGATATTCTGGAAAATCCACATCCCCAGTTGTCTTAAAAACATCTAGCATCATTTCAATATGTTCAAAAACGCTTGGCAAGGTTATCGTTTCCTTCCAACCACCAGGTTTCCCTAAATTATTCCAATTTACAAGACTTAAACATACATTGGAGCCCCACTTCCATTGAGTTTTACCAGTTGCGATATTAGGGTGATAAATAGGGGTTAAAAAGTTGATAATAGGAGGTTTAAAGGGATATTCAGAAGGTAAGTCAAGAGTGATCTTCCATTTCCCTCCCTCATAAGGAGTATTTTTTTTTCCTTTAATAGTCGCTTTGTAATGATGAAGGTCATTATTGACTATAGTCCATTTAATGGGACTTGTTTTTGGGGGATAAGTTTTCAGCATCCGTTTGAACTCTTCTCGTAGTCGTCTAGAATGTAAATCCTGCACGATCTTACCATCCTTCCATTTTTATCCTTACCTAATCTATGATAAAGTAAAATTCAATCTCATTTAACACTAAAGCTAGCTTATAAATAATGCACCGTTGCCGATATTTAAAGCTGTGGCTAGGAAATGGAAGAAAAGGTGTAGAATGAGCTAGCTTTTTAAGGTCTAAAGACTGACTCATCTTGCACGAACATTCCTCACATAATGGGTGATCAAAAAAAATGGAAGATATTCAAACTGATATTTCTCAATGTAGCGGCTGTGGGGCCCCCCTTCCAATAAGACCATCATATCAGCACCCTGTAAAGTGTGAATACTGTGACATGACAAATTACCTTAAACGGGCAGCTATTACACCAGCAGAAGCCAAAATGATGGATGCAGAGGAGGAAGCTGAAAATTACTTTCTTATTTATCAAGAATCACAGAAAATCCTTGAAAATTTTCCTGGGGAATTTGTTGGTGATGAAGTAGGTAAACTAAGGATTAAGATGCAAGTAAAGGAATATGCTTTTCCTCTTCTTCTTGTGTTGGATGATTTGCCTGATCGACCCTACATTGATGGTCCTGCTAAGCTTAGAGAAGTCTTAGATTGTGAAATCAACGATTTGAAAGTAATGAAAAACTGGACCCCTGGCTCAAGTTCAGTATTGGACGTATTAGAAGAAATCTATCAGAAGGCTGAAAAAGAACTCCCCCAGGTTATGGGAGAACCCATTATGGCATCTTCTGAAGCTTCTGCTGCGATTCAAGAAGAACATGATCCTCTCATACGTCAAATTCTTGCAAACTATGATGCATCAGCAGCAAAAAAAGAGATTACTGTAAGATTTTATGCCCAAAATGGTGAAGTAATAAATTTTATCATTAAGAGAAAAAAGAATTTACCTATAGGTCTTGAAAGTGATATTCTAACTAAATACCCTCTTATTCGAGGACCTTTAGAGGATTATGCCAAAGGACGAATAGATATTCTTACTACACTTTCAGAAATTGAACGTATGTTTTATACTTAAGTAGACAGAAAGGTGAAAAAAATGAGTAAAAAGGACGTAATATGGGATTCTACTTCTACAGGAAAAGCTCCTGACAGTGGTATTGAAAAAATGATAAAAATTCGCTTTAAAGATCCACAACTTCCTCCAGATCAAAATATCCGTGAAAAATACATTAATATTAATGGAACTGTATTTCAAGCTATCACAGCAGCTCGTGATGCATTTAATATCCCAGAAGTTGTACCAATCGCTTTATTATTCAAGGGAAGAAGAATGAATCCTTCAAACAATCTTTCTTCCTATGGAATCGAACAAAATGCAATTCTCATGATAGTTCCAGATCAGATTAAGGGGGGTTGATTCCCTCTTATTGTAATGTTAAAGGATTCTATTAGGAAGATTTCAAGATATGACACAAGATCTTCCTTCTTCTAAATATGACCGACAAGAACGTTTATCTCTTTGGGATCAACATATTATTGAAGATAGCGCGATTTTAATAGCAGGAGTTGGAGGGACAGGTAGCGAAGTAGCTAAGAACTTAGCTTTATTAGGCGTTGGTCGTTTAATCCTTGTTGATGTGGACACTATAGAATTCTCAAACTTAAATCGTCAAATGTTGTTTAAAGAAGAAGATGTTGGGAAAAAAAAGGCAGAAATAGCAAGAAAGCGGATTCGAGAAAGATTTAATCCTGATATTGAGATTGAAAGTTATTCTAACCTCCTCCAAAACCTACCTCAAAGGATTTTTCACGAAGTTGACATCATTGCTGGTTGCGTAGATAACTTTTTGGCACGACAATATCTGAATGCAATAGCAGTTGACCTTAAATTAACTTTAATAGATTCAGCTACAGATGGCTACTTCGGCCAAATTCAGTATATAAAACCAAATGTTACTGCTTGTTTGGCTTGTGAAACCCCTCAACCTCCTGATGAAACTCGGGTTTTAACAGCTCCTTGTACTTTAGTGGGAGTTCCTCGTGAGAGAGAACATTGTGCTTGGAAAGCTCTTTATGAATTTAGTACAACTCATGTACGCTCACCTATTGAAAATTCAGCCAAAGATATTGCGGAACTTACGAAATTGGCAAATAATTTTGCTAATAAATATAATTTTGGAAAATTCGATGAAAAAGAACTCATGCAATTAGTCCTTTTCCACGTACCCAGTCTCATCACAGTTAATGCAGTAGTCAGTGGAATCCAATCTCAAGAGATCCTAAAGTCTCTTTTTCTAGAAAAAAAAGAGAGAATGAAAAAAAGAGAACGTAAAACGCTTGAAGGTTTATTGAAATCTCATAGATTCCGCATTCCTTCGTTTACCATATATTCTGCACTAACAGGGACAATAAACACTTTCAATCTAGTTCCTGATCCAAATTGCCTAGTATGTGGCCAATCTAATACCATTGTAGATTCCATTCAAATCGTAACAGTAGATTGTAGATCAAAGTTTAGATCTATTCTTGATACAATTCGAGAAGAACACAAAAAAGATTATGTTGGGTTTCGTGGTAACTTTATGATACCTGAAAATGGGATCATCCAAAAATTTCTTTCTGATGGTGATCGGATAACACTAAGTTCTTTGATTGATGATGAAGAAATACGTTTGCAAATTAAATTTCAGAATTAAAGAAATAATAACCTTTTGTATCAATTAACAATACTTTTGATTATTTTTTATAAAATAATCGTATTTTATCTCTTCTTTTGGGGAGAATTGGAGGAATTTTTGGTTTTAAATAAGGTTCTTTGAACCCAAGATCGGGAACTTTTTCATATGTTAATTTATCATAGATTCTGCTTGTTACTTGATCTCGAGATTTTTGAGTTATTCGTGGCTTCTTATAGAATTTTCTAGCGACTCGTGGGCGGTGGTGGGGAATTTCTGTACGTTTTCCACACTTCGGACAGTACCAGCTCCCAGAAACAGGGAGATCTCGGGGAATATAACCACAATTTGTACATTTAATCTTTTGTTGAGCCATTGTATTATTTCCTCAAGTTTTTCTTATTATACTTTTATTTTATGAAAGACTAAAGATTTTATAAAAAGAATTTTTCTCACTTTTTTTACCTGAAATTTGTACAGCAAGAGATTTGGGTGATACCAATGTTTGGGAGAAAGAGACATCAATGGTTAACAAAGGCTCAAATGGCAAATACTCCTCTTAAATTCCGTGAAATGGCTCCGAAGGAAAATCCAAGCGTTATTGCTGCATTTTTACGCACAAAAATTGGCTCAAATGAGCTGAATGGCTTTGTTAGTTTTGATGATGAAAAATTCATCCCTATTAACTTCCTTCACCAATTAATATCCCGTGAATTGGCAACAAAAGGCTTTATAGACATATGTAATCTTATTGACACTACAAACTTACCAGGAGAATTACTAGAACAACAAATTAAAATAGGAGCTCAAAGTTTTGAGGGATTCTTTGATATAATAAACCGAAATTTCTATACCTTACCTGGAGCCAAAGCAGAAATCAGACAAAGGTTAAACACTACCACGGCAATAGGATTGAAATACCTATTGAACCAGCTTTACTGGGCTGAAGAACATTTGGAAGGTGTTCTGGAGCTTCTTGCTCAGGATAGTCATTTCATTGGTTACATTGATCCAATAAAACAACGAATATATAATTTCACTTCTTTAAACTTCTCATCTCCCTCAGATATTCGAAAAAATATCGAATATGTCATTCGTTTTATCGATACAAGTTTTCTCTTGGAATCTGAAGTCTCTATTAGCCATATTAGTAAATTAACACAACTCTCTGAAGAGAAATGTCTAGAATTTTTGGAGGCAAATCGTGACCAAATCAGCTATATTTTTTCTGCTAATTACAATTACCTCTATCCAATTATGGACATTATAAACCAAATCTTAAAAGATATATTCGTTTATCGTAATATTCCTATTGATTTCTGGATTCAACGTCTCGATGTAGACAGGTCTGATTTTTTTAAACTGTTAAATATTTTAAATCAAAGTTTAAAGGGGACTTTAACTACAGAAGATTTCATTGCTCCTTCTTTAAACGAGTGGTTCGAAAATGGAATTGCTGTTGAACATTTAGCATCATCATTGAATCTAGACCCATTAAAACTTTTAGATCGGATTTTTAAGCTAGCGAAACTCCTTGGATTACGACTTATCTCGGGAGAAACCTCTGATCCCTTTTTAGTTAAAGGTGTAGACCATTTTGAAATTTTTTGCCAAATAGACACATCTTCATATACTGATCCGGATCTTTATTTTGAATGTCAAAATTGTAGACGAATTATGTGCTCAAATTGCCGTTCTACTGGAAGTAAACATGAATGTCCGTTTTGTAGAAATATTTCTGCATTTATTATCGATCTTCCCAGATATTGCCCATATTGTAGAGTTAATTACACTCATTCCTATAATTTAGTTAGCACTGAGGAGTGTCATTTCTGCAAAAAGGGTCCTTTAAAAATCGGATGGATAGAACACGAACCAATTTCACTTAAATCATCTGAATTAGATCCAAGTCTCTCTGAATTTCTAGAAAAGTCGTCTAAAGCTGAAATTCCACTCAAACAAATAATAGATTTATCAAACCGATCTGATAGCGATACAATCGTATTATTAGAAAACTATATCTTACGTGGTGTAATTCAAGGGAAGATCAACATTCGAGAAATGACCTTACAATTGAAAAAACACGAAGAAAAATTTCTTTGTGGTGTATGTGAACTTCCAAAAACTGATTCTATTAACTATTTCTGCACATCTTGTAGCTTAAAAGTATGCCTGGATTGCTACAAAGAAATGAGTACAGTAGAAATGATTTTATGCCCAGAATGTGGAGGAAGTTTGCAGGAAAATAAATTATCATGAAATTTGAGCTTTAAATTGAGCTAATTTTTTAGAATATTTATCTGTAAGTTCCTTATACTTTTTCTCTGAGATTTTACCACTGAGAAACATTTCATCAGCTTGTTCAAGCATATGTTCATATTTCTTTACTTTTTCCGTTAAATCATCAAACATTTTTCTTTCTTCTGCTAACTCCCTGCGTTGCTTCAAAACCTGTTTTTCGATTTCATATGATAACAAGGCTTGATATTCATCAGGTACTTTGAAGCCCCCAATATCCAGTCCAACTAACTCTAATCCCCAACGAGAAGTTTCAGGTCCAAGTTCTGAACGTGTTTGGATTTCTAAACTTCTACGCTCCTTGAGCATCTCTGGTACAGAATATCGAGATAAAACATGTTTTACGGCAGCTATAATTGTCTGCTTGACCCAATTCTTTAATTCATTACCAGAATAGTACTGTTTATGTGAAACAACATTCATAATAAAATTACGGGGGTTGACAACCCTCATACGAGAAATACCATAACAACCAACCATTATATTATCAGAGGTATAAATCCCAGGTGTTCCCCATTTGATAATGAATTCCCGCTTTGTTACCCAGATAATTTCACTTCCAGGTCGTTTAGCACTTTTATCCAGCTCGTAAATACCACTGCCAGCGACCCCTACTAAAGATCCAGATTGTAATAAAATCGCATTTTCTGGGTCTTTAACAATGAATCCATCGTACTTCCGAAAACCATCAAAATCTTCGGATTTTAACCTACAAATCAATGAACTTTCTGCTTCTGGACCAAAATCTGAATTCAAAATTGACTTTCCTTTAAATTTTTTCGTTCCAATATGTACAGCATCGCCTATTCTACGAAATAATCCACCAAATTTCTCTACTTCTGCCATAAGATTTCACCTACCAACTATTGTCCCCATATAATCCAGGAAAATAATATTGATCTCCTGTATCAAGAGAGGAAACTTTTCGAGCAATTTTTTGGTTAACAAGACTTTCAAGAACTCTAACAACACGTTGTTGATCCCATTTGGTACCCATTATTACCTCTTCGAGTGTGACATATCCTTTATTAACTGCTAAATCAAAAACTTTCCTCGCATCACTCCCAAGAGTGACTGGAACAAATTCTACTATCTTGACCCCTGATCGTTTTACGATTCCTTCAATGAGAGATTGTTTTTTGAGACGTTTACAGGATTTCTCAAGATCTTTTGTAGAAAATTCGACATCAGGAACTTGAGTCTTTAAAGCTGTATAAAGATTTGCGAGCGAAATATAACCACCAGAACTAGCACGAAGATTTTTCCCATATTCAAGAATTAGATCATCTAGTGTTTTTTCAAATCTTCCCTTTCCAAACAGTTTCGGCTTTTTTGTGGCATCTAGAGCAGTTACAGTTAAAGCACGACCTTCTTTACGCAAAAGCTCTTGTTCTAGCTGTTTAATGCGAGTATCGTATTTTTTCTGCAAGTCTTTAATGCTTTCAGTTGAAACAGGTGCACCATCAGCTAATTTCTTTTGAACTTGGATAACTTCACTCAATCGGGTAACATGTTCGTGAATCACACGGATTTCTTCTCGAACATCCAAATCCTCTTCTCTAAAATCAAGATCCTCAGCTAATCGCATTGATTGATCTGTAATTCGCTCACAAAGAATAGAAGCAAGCAATTGGGCAACCCGTATTTCACCACTCGATTTGAGGTTGGATTTGGTTTGATTAGGATGAAGAATGAAATCAGGAATGGCTTCACTTGTGTATCGAATCTCCTCAAATTTTGTATAGATCTTCAATGTAATATCTGCAACACTTCGAGCATTAGTTGAGACACTATTATTTAGACGTGTCAAGGCATTACTAGCCTTTAAAAAGTACTCTTTCACGTATTCAACCACCATTCTTAGAATGATTCTCGGAGAAACATTTATATTCTAATTTTGAAAGTGAGCCTTTGATCTAATTGTAACAGGCTCTCCATATTAAATATTATTCTAATATTTACACTAGTCACGTATTCCGTCCTTTTAAAGCTTTATGTTTGGGCGTTTTCTGACTTAAATTGTGCTTGATTAACCTTCTCTGATTTGTAATCCCTTATCATTGAGTTGTAATTAGGATTAAAACTGATCTTCAAAGTTAATGATTTTATTTGGTGTTAATTATGGAATATTCATAAGTCTACTTAGTTCAGGTAGTATAGAAATCGTTGAGAGGACAGTTGTCTTAATTAGTTCTCACTGCATTTTTAATCCTTATGTAATCGCTATAGAACGTGATGATGACATATTTCTTAATACTATTATTCTTATCAAGATTGTGAAATAACCTATACTTATCTAAACCATTAATCCCTAGCTTAGGAAGATATTATTCCTAAATCCCGCTTTCTAAGACTATGAGAAGATCACGAGGTATTCTTCGAAGTCTTAAGAACTTTTTGAACCATCAAGTAAGCTGATTCAAAGTCACGGTAGTAATGGTTAATTTCCTTTAAGATTTCATACCCTAGAGACTTATAGAGATTGACAGCTGCAGTATTTGAAACACGAACTTCTAGGAAGAGTTCGTTTGCGCCTTGGTTAATCATTCCAGCGATAGATTCTTTTAATAACTTTGATGCAAAACCTTTTCTACGATATTCTGGTCTGATTGCAACACTAACCGTATGACCCTTCTTAGCCCGGTGAAAAATAGAGTAATGACTTAATCCCCTCTCAATTCTAGCCATAGTATATCCTATAATCTTTCCATTTATCTCAGCAATCAAGAATGCAGAGGGTAATTCTGAATAAATCGTACGGAAAAAGCTCTCAGGATAGTTTTCTGGTAGTGTTTGTCTATTAATCTCCATAACTTGGTCTAGATCCTTTAGTTCGAACTTTCGGATTATTATTGATGATTGTTCCGTCATAATAATCCCCTTTGTTTAGCAAGTTCTTTCATTTTGCGTTTATAATCAGCATATTTATCATAAAGAGAAAATTTTGGTGGGTACGCGCTATGAAACCTTCCCCCACATTTATCGCATATTTTCTTTGATTGATCGATAGTATATTGGCATTTACACTTTCTTAACAGGCGCATTCGTATCCCAGTTTACATTATTGCATTTATTGTCTTTCAAAAGAATATTCAGCATCATAAGGAGAAAAGTATTGTTCAGTCTCCTTCTGTATATCAGTCCAAATGCCTTCTGCAGTTCTCCAGTCTCCACTCTCGATCACACAACGATAATCAGGTGGAGAAATGATCTGAATTTTGATCTGAGAACCTTTATACTTTTTATCAAAATTCTTATTGTAGGAGGTAAAGAATTTCTTAAGAAGAAGTACTCCTTCAGGTTCGTAACAAGTTATTCGGACTAGCCCACTTAATCGAACTGTTGGTGGTTGTAGTTCTTTTAATGCCAATTGATAAATTTCATGTGCAGCAGCTTTGGGAACTCCAATTTCAGTAAGCAAACTTACACCTCCTTCCCTTGCTTGGATTACTCCTTCATAAATAGAGCCAAATTTTCCCAAAAGAGATTCTTCAACGCTATCAGCAGAAACTTCGACTTTTTCACAAGCAACTGTTACGAGACCTCTAGCACGATTTTCCTGTTTGAATTCGTTAAGTTTAGACCTCCGCTGTGGTTCTGATACTCGTCGAATGGACATGTCAATCTCCCCTCGGGCCGTGTCAACCCGTAAGATTTTGGCTACTGCTCTTTGTCCTTCACGAATATGACTACGAATATTCCGAACCCAAGTACGGCTTAGCTCTGAGATATGAACAAAACCTGCTTCTTGGCCCAGTTTCTCATAATCGAAAATTTCAAAATATGCTCCATGTGGTGTTAGTTTGGAGCAAGTACCAATAATGAGTTCACCGACTCTTGGAAAATTAGTATCCATTCATTATCGCCTTTTTTTTAGTCTAAAACCTCAATAACTTCCCCATACAATTTTGTAATTCCTCCACTAGGTTCTGCAAGAGTTTTCCCACAAACGCGGCAAACAATAACGGTTGTGGCATGAGAAAAAATCTCTTGAACATTCCCGCATTCACAAGTCACTTTTAGAAAGTGTGAACGAGGTTGAGGAATATAGCGTCTTCTCACATTTTTTCACCTAAAATTACCTTTTTTTTTTCGTCTATTTCTATTATTCTTGCCATTCCTCGGGCAATTAGAGCTTTAGCGTTCTCTAAGGGCAAACGTACAATATCATGCCTTGTTAAGGGGCCATATCGCTTGTTATCCAGACCAATAAAGGCTTCGACATCGTCAAGAATCCTAATTATCAAATTAACTTGGGAAGTGGGAATAGCATCGCTATTCTCCTCAATTTGATTAGACTCTACGTCCGAATCTTCCTGGAGATTCGTGATTGGAAGATTATCCTGAGTATCTAAAATGTTTGGTTTCTCCATGCCAAGCGTTTCAATAGCGTTTCTTAAATCTTTAATTAAACGGCGTTCTCCCCAAGTACACCGGTTTTCCAAATCGATTGGTACATTATAAACTATTGAATTTAGTATTTTTGTTAATCTTAGTTGAACGAGATCTTTACGGAGAAACTCCATTCTTCCTATAATTTCATCTACTATCTCTTCCCATTCTAGATTTTGTGGTTTTCTATATAATTTAGCCAATTTCCCATCCATGGAAATATAAAAATCTGCAGGTATCTTTAGAAGAGTTGAACTAGCTCTTTCTTCTAGCCATAATTCATATAGGCTCCTATAATCCAAATGATCTCCTCGGGGTTTTATAAAAATTGAGTACTAAAGTATGTCTTCTTAATAAGAAAGCCACTGGTGGGATTTGAACCCACGACATCCTCCTAACTGTTTCTCTTCCAAGACTGGAAAGAAAAATACCAAGGAGGCGCTATAACCGGGCTTCTCTATCTGGTAGACGCTGCAACCCTGAGCCATCTAACCAAAACTAAGCCACAGTGGCTTTTTTCGGAAGGGCCTTTAAAGCAAGGGGCTCAAAAAGATTTAGATTTATATATTATGCTATCCTTAGAGGACTCCTTTAAGGGATTTTAAGTATATTCAAATATTTCATAGTTTTTTCTCTTGATCTACCTACCACTCCGTTATAAATGAGTACAACCCAAAATTCTTTAGAATTACCCCTTTTGAGACTCTGCAGATCTTTCAAATTTTTAAATACATGAATAATAACTCTTGAAATTCATTCCAATTGATATATTTGATACTCTTGGGCCATAAGGTTTAATTGTCTTGTTGAAACGGTTTCAAAGGTCTGTTGAGAGAAAAAGTCGTAATTAAAATGATACTCCAGGTAGATTATTCTCATAGATAAAAATGTGAAATCCATAATTCTTGAACTGAGGAACCAGGGTAGTTCTTACCTCATTAATCATAAAAATGGGTAAACAATTCTTAGAATAATGACCTGAAATTAACCATGTAAAGGTTTAATGTCAGATGATTGGATCAGAATTGAATATTATTCTCTTAATTTTTGCTTTCTTATTCTTGTCTATAGGATCATGGCACGATATTAAAACTCGGGAAGTAGCGGATTGGATTTGGCTAAGCATGATTGTTGGAGGTATTGTAATTCATATTTTTCAATTAATCTTACTAATTTTAGCCAAAGAGACTATTCTTGAATATTTTATGATTTGGGTAGTAAATATCGGTTTTTCTCTCGGTCTAGCTCTATTTTTAACTTTCTCTGGGTTGGGTGGGGAAGCAGATCGAATCGCCTTTATCGCTATTGGATTTATTTCTCCCATTTCTCCCCCACTAATCCTTTTTCAAGATCCTGTTTACGAGATTCTTATTTCAATTACTCCAAGAATCCTTGGAACTTTCTTCAACGCTTATTTTATTGCACTTCCTATACCATTTCTGATTTTTGGCTATAATGTTGTAAATCAGCGTTTATATCCCGACCTTTATATAATTTCAAACGAATCAATGTGGAAACGATTTTCTATTCGCTTCATTGGGTATCCGCGACTGACTCAAAATCTTGCCAAAGAATTGGAAGAAAGACCATGGCATATTGATTTTTTAGAAGAATTTAAAGAGGAAGGTGGATGGAGTATATCGTTTCGGACACGCCTTGATACACCTGAAGCTGATCTTACAAGAAAGCAGAATCTAATCTCTTTGATTCAAATTACAGAAAAACGTTCTATTTGGGTTCAACCATCACTTCCGTTCATTTTTATTTTGATGTTAGGATTTTTTATTGATATTCTTTTTGGAAATCTTGTATTATTGTTCATGGTGATTTTATTATGAAAATCACCATATAAAAATGATATTCAGCTCATCATAGGCCCTTTTTCATTGCCATCTTCGCAAGTCTCTAAAAACGAGTAGCTAAATTCAAAATAAGAACCTTTTTTTAGAGAAATTAAAAAAAGTTAAAAGGATAAGAATAAATCATAATACATAATCACATATAAATGACCTGTGTGTGGTTATTCAAGCTAATTCCTCATTAAGAGCCGAGGAATTTCAAAATAAAAGAAAATATTGGTAATAACCATGATAGATCCCAGAAGATTTGACACTGTACTTAGTAAGATCATAAAAAGCGAACCAGGCATAAAAAAAGTGATTCTTGTTGATCGAACTGGTCTTACAATTGCCCACGTCTCTAAATTCAGCTATGTAAGTGTTGATGTAGATGGTATTGGGGCTATTGCTTCAGCTGTGTTTATGGCATCTGCAGAACAGGGCCTGAATCTAACTATTGGTGGCCTAGATATTGTTACTTCAGAGTTTGATACTGGTAAGATCTTCGCAAGTGCCTGCGGGCGTGGAATTTTGACAATCATATCTGATGCTGATGTCAATATTGGAATGATCCGTCTACTCATGAGAAAAGCCAATGAAGAACTCAGTAATATTTTGGACGAATTTCTAGCTGGAAAACCCACACGACCAGTTGGAGGGGTGGCTTCTGCGACTCCTGAGATTCGTACAAGCCTTGAGAAAGATGAACTAGAAGCAGCATTACGTGAACTTGAAAAATTCTAAAAGATTTCTGAATCACGACTCCTAACCTTCAGAGGAGACTTATTTCTTGAGAAAGGATGCAGAAGGTCGTCATCGATTCAAAGTTGTATTCTATGGCCCATCTCTGGGTGGGAAAACAACAACATTAGCTTGGTTGTATAAAAAAGTGGATGGACTTGAAAAAGGGAAATTTACTCAATTAGCCGATCCCACGGGTCGTACCTTATTTTTCGATTTCGTCCCAATGCAAGCAACTACAGGTGTTGTTTTTGATGTATATACAACTGCAGGTCAAGAACGTCACAAACACCAACGTAAGATAGTGATACGAGGAGTAGATGGTCTTATTTTTGTTGTCGATTCTAGTGCTTCCCAATTTCAAGAGAACGTGGAATCTTTCAATGAGTTGAAAATGCGTTTAGGTGATCAACTAGGAAAAACCATCCCTCTTGTGATTACTCTTAACAAGCGAGATGTACAGGATGCTTTACCTAGATCAGAGCTGGTAAGCAAGTTGAAAATCCAAGATTATCCCATCTATGAGACCGTTGCGACCACGGGTCTCGGAGTCAAACGTGCATTTCAATCATTAGCTCGTGAAATCCTTATGATTCAGCTTTATGGAACTAAAGAGTCTCAAATAGCCAGAGCTTGAATGATTCTAGAAGAAAAGCAACATCTAGCACTTGGTTCATCTCTCGACAAAAATACCAACTAAAGGAAACAATTCATCTCAAAGAAATAATAAACTGATTTACACTCGTTGATTGTGCTTTAAATATTCAATGCCTTAAGATTCACATTATAACATCTACATGTCAGGCACTTATTTTTTCTTTACTGATTTTCTTATCCTTGATCTGCTTTGATTGTTAGAAGATGATATTTCCTAAGAATCATTGATCCTGTAAGATTTTTAGGAATAAGAATTCTTATATATTAGAGTTATAATATTCACATAAGTCGCCCAAATTAAGAATATACAACGACATCAATTGTAACAAGAATGATAGAAATTCGAAATAACGTTATGAGAGATGCAAAAATTCAAGAAAATGTTACAAGAATTACTCATAGTAGGGGTGTAATAAGTGTACATTCCAGATAGTGAAACAGATACCCAAGTACACAAAGAAATAGCAGAAGTGCTAGAAGGTTTTGTAAGTAAACTACCAGCAATAGATTTTGCCTCTGTAGTATCCTTAGAGGGGTTACCAATTTCATCCTGGCCTCCAACACTGCCTTCAGGGTTGGATGACGTGCGAGTGGCGGCGATGACGGCAGCTATCTTAAGTTTGGGTGAAAGAGCTGTGATGGAAACTGGGAAAGGGGAAATGACACGTATCTTAGTTGAGGGAGACAGTGGATACTTAATTTCAGTCCAAGCAGGGACAAAAGCTGTCTTAACAACTTCAGCAAGTCGTTCTGTGAAATTAGGGCTGATATTCCTTGATATGAAACAAGCTGCAAAAAAAATTGGTGAAATTCTCGGATAAAAACACGATATAATCAAAGAGGGGAGAATTAAGTGATGTTAGAACCGATTATTTAGAGGTCGTAAAGCCTATCTTTCATTTCTTGAGCTTTTTGTCTATAAAATTCTTGAAACTGATGTTCGTTTGTTGTTTGAGCCTTTTCAGCTGCAAATTCAAAGTGCATTAGAGCTTTTTCAAAACTTCCTTGTAGTCCTTCAATCTCCCCAAATAAACCATGTGCAATTAGAAGTCCTTTTTTATCATCAAGCTCCTCAAAGAGCTGAATAGCTTCTTCAAGATAATATACCGCTTGAGCAGCACTAGAACTATCCCCTTGCCGTACATACTGTTTCAATACTTTAGCTAAATTAACTTGAGACATAGCAAGAGAATAACGATCCTGTCTTGATTCAGCTAACGAACGAGATTTATCAAAATTTTTCATTGCTTCTTCATATTTTTGGACACGAAAGTAGCATTCACCAATATTACAATAAGCGTTAACAACTGCTTTGTGAATATTGGCTTTTTTTGCACGTTCTAAAGCTTGTTCAAATTTTGCAATAGCCTGCTCATAGAGATGATTTTCGTATAGAAGAATACCCTCAGTTGATAAAATGTTTTCTTCAAGCATGGGGTCGCCTAACTGACTTGTAAACTCCCATAACGATTCTAATCTATTTTTAGTGAGATCAAAATTCATAGAATCAAGTGATAACTCAGCTTGGGCGAATACTGCATGAAATTTACCGTTAATATCTGTTAAAATGTCGAATATTTTATAAGCTTTTGTGAAATTTTCCATAGCTCTCCTAGGATCTGTTTTCATTATTCTACGGCCTTGCTCAATTAAAAGCCAAGGTTCTTCTCCAATTATGTCACTAATTACCTTCCATTCACTTTTTGGCTTAGCAGAAATGCTGATTTTGCTTTTCCATAAATCAGGTTTGTCGAAAAGATCAGATACTAAGTTTAAAAGGAGGTTACTATCACCTCCAGCTTTTTCTGACAAGCTTTTTGGGCCTACTCCTCGTAATCGTAGATCTCCCTCGGTAAACTCGAAAAGTACTCCCAATGGGATGCTTTGAGTTTGAGATTCTCCCCACTTCCTTCCTACTACTACAAAGAAATTCTTAGGGGAGAACATTACATCATCTCGTGTCACTGATTTTAATCCTGGTATCCAAGTGTAGTCAGTTTTGAAGAAGCTAGCGATAAGCTCCCCTTTAAATTCTGGATCCCAATCAACTAAGGTTGCTGCATCAAATAACTCAATTTCCTCATCCTGTGCCCCTAAAGCAAACATAACCTTCCAACTAACCATAGTTCATCTTCACCCATTTGTTTGACAAGAGATAATTACTGTTTTTCTTTGTGAACTATCAGCTTACATATTTTTCGTACTACTAATTATCTGTTTATGGGAATGGCAATCTAATATTTTATAGCTTACACTATTTTTTTTTGAGTTTTATTTTTTTTATTTAATTTTTACATTCATGTATCTTATTTTTAAGCAATGTGGTAATATTTTATCTTTATCTTTTTTCTTTAAGCGAATCATACAAATAGAAAAAGTCTAGTAATTTAATTATGGTTCAGGATCATCTATAGAGAGTTTTCTATCTCCACGATATCGTGGATGATACATTTTTAGCATTTTGGGTGGAATTCTCTTTAATTCATCTTCTGGAAGATCTGATAATAAATCCCATGCTAGCTCAAGGGTTTCAAATACTTCCCTTGATTCATAATAATCCTGTTGAAGAAATTCGTTTTCAAATCTATCAGCAAAATCCAGGTATTTCTTATCAACAGTAGTTAAGCTTTCTTCTCCCACAACTGCCACGAGATCACGCAGATTTCTACCCATAGAATACCCAGCAAACATTTGATCTGATACTGACTTATGGGTCACATGAGTTCGATTTCGGCCTATGCCTTCACGCATTAAACGACTAAGACTGGGCATGGGGTCAATAGGCGGGTAAATCCCTCTTCGGTGGAGACCACGATCTATAATTAATTGACCTTCTGTGATATAACCAGATAGATCGGGAATGGGGTGTGTAATATCATCAGAAGGCATTGATAAAATCGGAAGTTGAGTAATTGTTCCTAATTTGCCTTTTATTCGGCCCGCTCGCTCATAGATGGTAGCTAAATCTGTGTAGAGATACCCTGGATATCCTCGTCGTCCAGGAACTTCCTCTCGTGCCGCTGATATTTCACGTAGAGCTTCAGCATAGTTTGTCATATCAGTAAGGATGACTAAACAGTGATAATCATATTCAAATGCTAGATATTCAGCAGTAGAAAGAGCTATCCTAGGAGTAATCAATCGTTCTGCAGCAGGGGAATCAGCAAGATTTAAAAATAGAATAACTCGTTCTAGAGCTCCAGTTTTTTCAAAATCTGAACGAAAAAATCGTGCTTCTTCTGTTGTGATTCCCATTGCAGCAAAAATTACCGCAAATTCCTCTTCTTTCCCTAGAACCTTGGCCTGTCTAGCTATTTGAGCTGCAATGTTATTGTGAGGAAGACCGCTGCCTGAAAAAATGGGCAACTTTTGGCCGCGAATAAGGGTATTTAAGCCATCGATTGATGAAATACCCGTCTGGATGAACTCTCGAGGGTATTCTCGTGCATAAGGATTAATAGGCGCTCCTGTTATATCGAGACGCTCCTCAGCAAAAATTTGAGGGCCTGCATCTATGACTTTTCCACTTCCAGAGAAGATTCGCCCAAGCATATCTTGTGCTACTGCAATTTTAATAGTTTCACCGAGAAATCTCACGGATGTTTTCTGGGTATCAAGACCCTGAGTTCCTTCGAAGACTTGAACCACTGCAATGTCTTCAGAGACTTCTAACACTTGGCCTGTACGTCTTTCACCGATTGGACTAGATACACTTACAATTTCACCGTAAGAAACCCCCTTTATATTTTTAACAAAGAGGAGAGGCCCAGCAATTGTTGATACTGTTGAATACGTAACAATAGAAGAAAGAGACTCATCCGTCATTGATTTCACGCCGAATGAACAGCATTTAATTTAATAAATCTCTAAACAATAACTTCTCAAAATTGTTTCGTTCTTTTGTAAGAGGAATATAAAATCAAACATTAGGATAAATTCTCTTTATAACAATAAGTAGATCGTGAATGGACGTAAAAAATCCCCTATATAGGTATTAAAGGATTTAAATTCAAAGTTTTTGCTAAAATCTCTGATATTTTGTTATAAAGGTTAGGTATTTTCTATAATTTCTTCCCAATATGGGAATAGTCCAGCTATAAACTCACGCATTAACACCTTTGCTGCTTCTGTAACATTTGGTTGAGCACCTTTCATAATCATTCCTCGTTGTTGAGTAATATGAGTAATTATTGCTTCATTATCTATGGATAGAGAGGGAAGATTATACCGTTGCATAAACCCTTCAGAATAATGCTTTCTTATCCTATCAATAAAAAAAAATGAAGTTTTTAGCGGGTCTTCAAGCTTATCTATAGAAACAGCTCCCATAAATACTTGAAGTTCCTTACTAGGATGATCGAAAGGTACAACACCTGGTGTGTCATACATTAAGATTTGCTTTGATACACGGACAAGTTGTAAATGTCTTGTAACACCAGGTTTCAATCCTGTGGGAGCTACATGTTTCCCCCTAAGAATGTTTAATAAACTACTTTTCCCGGTATTTGGAATTCCAACAATTGAGACATGAGTCTCTTGTTTCTTTTGAGAAAGCTGTACGATTTTTTGTCTAAGAATTTTAGTTCCTTGGCGGTTTCTGGCAGAAATATATACTGTGGGGTATTCTTGACTTAAAACTGTTTTTGCTCTATCACAAATATTTCGAGGAACCAGATCACACTTATTAAGAACGATAATAAGCGGAATTCCTATTTTTTCCAGATGTCTTTCAATTGTAGAAACACGACTAAGTACTGGAAAGCGAGCATCGATTATCTCCAATACCAAATCGCTATTTCTGATTAACTCAAAGACTTGTCGGTGTTCTTTTCGGCGTCTCATGTTAATCAGCTCTATTAAACTTTCTAGCGAGAGGATTAAAAAGCTAGCTGGATTCGCTCCTGTCAGAAGGAATGAGTTAGAAAATCATCTCTAGATCAATCTAACAACTTAATCTCCAAGGATTTCGAAGTTTTATGACGACTGAAAAAGAATATCTCGCTTCTCTTAAACGTGCTAGGAACAATCTTCCAGCTCAGGTTTTTGAAAAGTCACGTTTTAAAATTCCGCAGGCAGATGTCTTCAGAGAGGGAAATAAAACGTGGATAACTGATTGGGCAAGAATCCTCAAGACTTTAAACAGAGAAAAAGAGGCGGATCATCTGGCTAAGCACTTAGCAAGAGAATTTGCCACATCTTCGACTGAAGAAAGAGGACGATTATGTTTACAAGGGAAATTCTCCAAGGGCATGATTAATCGTGAGTTAGAAACATATGTGAAAGAGTTCGTTTTATGTGAAGAATGTGGAAAACCTGATACTAAACTTCTTAAAGAGGGACGAATCTTAATTAAAGTCTGTGAAGCTTGCGGTGCCCGTGTTGCGGTCAAATAATTCTTCTCAAACTACATCATCGCCTGTCCGTGTATATTTCAAGATCCATCGAAAAAATAATGTCGAAATACTAGCTTTATGTGATGAATCACTGCTAGATCAAGAAATATTCAACGAGAAGGCACGAATGAAAATCCCAGCCGATTTTTACAGGGGACAAGAGATAGCAGCACAGGATGCCCTACAATTAATGAAAAATTATGCAAACATTAATGTTGTAGGTTCAGTTATTGAACTTGGTATTAGTAAAAACCTCATCAATAAAGATGCAGTTCTTTGGTTTACTTCATCAGAAGGAAAAAAGATTCCACATTTGTTGATATTCTCTATCCCCCCATTATAAGTATTGGAGGGCCTACAATGGATAATGTGGCACCCCAATGTATTGTGTGCGGTTCTCACAAAATTTTCTTCAGTCGGTTATGTCAACAATGTTATCTCGAAAATCATCCAATTTTGAAACAAAAGAGTGATATTTATATTACTGCGTGTGAAAATTGTGAGTTACTTTCTATAAAGGGACACTGGACAAATTTCCTGGTTGCTGATATTGGAAAACCTGCATTAAACACAAATCTGTCCAAGCTCCTTTTTCAAGAATGGACTTTTTATTATCGGCCCCATCAAATCCAGATTCGTGATGTAAACATTGAATCTAGTGAGGAAGGTCAGGTAACAGCTATCAATGGTTCAGTAGAAATTAGTGCGAGTCCTGACGCGTTTGTTCCATTGATGACTATTTCAGAAAACTTCACAATACATACTGAATGGGGAAGGTGTTCTGAATGTAGAGATCGCCTTTCAGGATCTTATTCGTCTAAAATTCAGATTAGATCGCCGAAAAAGGTTGACAATAAACAATTAGAAACTTGGAGTGATGAAATTGAAACGATTAGTCAGTCTTTTCTGCAATCTGATGGAAAAAATCCTCTCTTCAGAATAGACTTTTTGAGATCAGGATTGGATGCTTTCTTTCAAACAAAATCAACTGCTAATTCTGTGGCACGTGAATTTGCTAAAAAACATGGTGGTTTCACTAGTGTAACCACGGAATTTGCAGGATTTGATAAATCGAAATCTAAGGAATACCCACGCAAACCCGTCGTATTAATCACACTACCAGAATTTAATCCTGGAGATATAGTCATTTTAAAGCAAGAACCAATTAAAATTTTGGGGTACAACTCTAAAGTGGAATTTTGGGATTTTAAGAAAAAAATTAAGGTAAAGCTGCCTATAAAATCATTTATCACCTCTAAACCACAAATTTTAGATGAGGATTTTAAGCAATTTCAATTAGTAAACTTTGAAAAGGGAGGAATGATTGCTCAAGTCATGAATACCGAGAATTTTGAGACCCATTACATTGATTCTAGTGAAATATCTGACCTTTCAGAAGGAGATACCTTTGAGGGTATATCTTATAATGGTAGATTACTCAGAATACAAAAGGAAACTTAATTGTTTCATTAAAGGACGATGAGTCAAATTGAATAGTATAGCTGATTCAAAAAGTCATCAAGCTATTATCGAGTCAGCAGCAACCATAATAACGTATTATGAGGAGAACCAGGTTTCTTTAAGAAATGCTATGAAGATCATCCCAACATCTTTGGAACCTGTAACTCCAAAGATTTATTCACAAGTCCATGCTCTGGTATTTGAAACCGTAAGACGTCAAAATGTTCTCAATCGGATTCTTCACCTTAATTTTCAGAGATTTCTTGCAGATAAAATCCCAATACAATTACGTAATCTGTTACGGGTTATAACATATCTTTTAACATTTTCCTCTGACATTGAAAATGATCACCTTGTTGAAATAGCTCTTAAAATCACTTTAAATTCAATTAATGATCCTAATTTAACTCATTTAATTGGAAATTATTTTGAAATCTTGAAGAATTGGGATTTAAGCTCATTCATTGAAACAATTGATGACCCTGAAGAAAAACTAGCTGTTCAATTTTTCCATCCCACATGGTTAGTCCGTGATTGGATGGATTTTTATGGATTTGAAACAACTATAAAAATTTTAGACTCAAATAATCTTATTAAACCAGTTTATTTACGACTTAATCTATTGAATCATAAAAAAATGGAAACTATTGATCAATTGAGAGAGGAAGGAGTAGAAATCGAACAAGATCAGCACCTTTCTGATGTGGTGAGAGTCCTTTCTTGGAAAACCCCTGTTCCACGACTCCCATCTTTCACGAAGGGATTATATTATATACAAGACAAAGGATCAGCACTTATTTCTCATATCTTAGACCCCCAGAATGGAGAGGTAGTATTAGATGCTTGTGCAGCCCCTGGTGGGAAAACACTTCACATTGCAACGTTACAACAGGATTCAGGAGCTATTATTGCTCTAGACAATCATTTTCGAAGATTAACGGAATTAGTAACGAAGTTCAAAGCTTTAAAGATGGAAAGTATATCACCAATTCAATATGATCTCCGATTGAGGTTGAATTTTCGAATTAAATTTGATAAAATTTTAGTAGATGCCCCTTGTTCTGGATCAGGTACCTTTGCATCCAGGCCTGATGCCAAATGGCGTGTTGATCGTCACCAAACCAAATGGTTGAGCCAATTGCAATATTCTTTATTGTCGAATGCTTCTACCGTCCTTAAAAAAACACCGACCGCATCAATCGTTTATGCGACCTGTTCGCTTCATCCCATTGAAAATGAATCAGTCATTAAGCAATTTCTGGAAAATCATCCAGACTTTGTTCTTCAACCCCAGAAGATCTTTATTGGGAGATCTAGCCCAGAATTTCCTTTAGCGCAGCGTCTCTTCCCTCACTTGAATCAAACTGAGGGCTTTTCTATTTTTAAACTCGGATGGAAATCAAATTAACCAAAAATACATTTAAGAAACTAGATATTGAATTAGCTACTATAGAGTGAACCTAATCATTCTATCATTTCAAAAGCTTCATAATATGCGGGCCAACCAATTAAAAATGGATTTTATTTATGGTGTTCTTATTTATGTATTTTAATATAAAAAACGGTAAAACTATCCGACGATCTACCTGAAAAAGAAAATTTTAACGTAAAATATTTGTGATGTTAAGTTTTATCCTATAATAGAGAGATGTATGTTCTAATATATAGTTTTTTTAAGACCTTGGTTGAAAGGAGTATTGTATCTTAGATAATATCTTTGTGTTTAATAATGGCACCAGATGGTAATTTTCGCAAATATGGTTTATTATTTTCTGTTGTTGGGAGCATCATTATATTATTTGGCTTTGGTGTTGCCATAGTATTTTTTAATCCTCTGAATATGTCAATGACTCCAGATTTACCTGAAACATCCTATATACCAGACTCTCCTGGTGAACCTGAGGTTTCCGATGAACCTGAAAATTATATTCCTACGTCTCCTGAAACTGCAATAGAATATGAGATTACCAATGCCCTTAGAACGAATTTTGGTTATTATTCTCCTCAAGGATTGTCTTTTGAACCCCAAATTCCATTAGTTCAAATACATTCTAATTTAACAAATGTAAATTTTCAAGGACTCACTCTTTCAAATAAAGAAATCGACCAAATTGATCAATATGGCTTTGCATTAGTAGATGAAGGGTATGAGGATATATATGATCTTTATGATTCTGATTTTGATTATTCTCCGAAGTTTATTACTACCGATCTTTGTTTACACGCTTATCATGTCTTGTATGACATTAGCTTACGTGTTTTAGAGGGAACATATTTTGCCTCAGATTTCCAAATAATGCTTGAAACGCTAAGAAACGATCAACTTGTCTTGAAAGGAATCGTCACAGAAGATGTTGTAAGTGATTGTCTAGAGAAGAACATCGCTTATTTGTCAGTTATGCTCTACCTCCTTGATAACACCACCCTGATTCCCAACGAGGTTGAGACTCTTGTCAATATTGAACTGACCAATATTAAAGCTGGTGTACGTGCTCTTTCTGCAATCTTTGGTTATGAAGAGGATTACACTCAATATAAAGTTCGGGGACATTATACCCGAAACAAAATACTTTCAGATTATTTCAAGGCTATGATGTATGCAGGTCGAATGGGATTTCTCCTCCAAGAATCAGGTATTCAACATACAAGAATGGCCCTCTTGTTATTATCATCTTTTAATACCACCTTAAACTCTGGGAAAGAAACTGTATGGGATATTTGGGATCGTATCTATCAACCAACAGTTTTCTATGTGGGAACGTGCGATGATCTCACCCCAGTTGAGTATTATCAAATTTGGCAAGGACTAGGAGCCCCGGAAGGTGATCAATTAATAAATAATACGCTGATTGAAACATTCATTACTCTTGCTAAGAACTATCGCAAACCGAACATCAATTCAATGATTATTGGGGACACTAATGAAGCTGAAAACATAACGCAAGGTTTTCGTCTTTTGGGACAACGATTCATCCCTGATTCCTACATTTTCCAACAACTAGTGTATACCAAACTCCCCACGCGCTTCATGCCCAAAGGATTGGATGTTTTCTCTGTGTTAGGGAGCTCTCGGGCTGCCTTTCATCTTAAAGATGAGAATCAAACTTATTTAGGCTATGATGACCAAATACTTAAGTTACGTAAGGAATTTGCCAATTTTACTGATTATGATTGGACTCAAAACCTTTATTGGTTGTGGCTTTATACGCTCTTTCCTTTATTACATCCAGCAGAGAAGGGGTTCCCTGCTTTCATGCTCAGTGATGCTTGGTCAGACAAGGCATTGATGACAGCTATGGCTTCTTGGGCGGAATTACGTCATGATACCATCCTGTACGCTAAACAATCCTTCACTGTCAATTCAATACCTCAAATTAGGAAAGGATATGTTGAACCATACCCTGCTGTTTATGCTCGTTTAAGTAGCCTTGTTCGTCTTATGCAGCATGGTTTAGAAGACAGAGATTTAATTGTTGAAGGTTTTAGTCACAAACTTGCCTCGATTGCAAATTTGTTTGATCACTTGGTTGAAATTAGTATCAAAGAATTAGAAAATGAACCCTTAAATGACAGTGATTATAATTTCATTCACTTCTGCGGTAATCTTATTTCGAACTTAGCAAATTATAATGATCCTACTGCTAAACCTTTGGTGAATGAAGTTGATGACCGAATGGCTATCATTGCTGATGTACACACTGATCCCAATTCAGGGCAAATCCTGGAAGTTGGTACTGGAGATCCTTTCGTCATTTACGTTGTGGTTCAGGATCATGATGGCAATTTACGCTTGATTCGTGGAGGAACATTTTCTTATTATGAATTTGAGTATCCCATGAATAACCGTCTTACTGATGAGCAATGGCATCAAATACTGGATTCAGATCCTCCCCCATTACAAGAGTGGATTCAGAGATTGTTCCTAGCTCATAGTATCAAGAGTACTCAAATTACATTCATTGTGGCAGAAGAGAAGAAATCTTACTAAAGCAGAGGAGAATAAGGTATTCTTAACCGAAGAATTCCATTAAATTTACCTGGCCAGTTGCAACCTCTTCTACATCGATATCTAGTGCTCCTAATAGTTGATCAAACGTTGAATCTACCATCGATTTATATGCTTTCACGTCAACCTTGGTTTTGTCAGTCATTAATTCAACAGGAGTCACACGATCTGCTGTTCTCGTTTTAACAAAGCAGATTAATTGCCCCGCTTTTATGAAAGAACGTTTACGTTTATTTTCATCAAGAGAATCTTTGTATTGTTCTTGATAATATTTCTCTAGTTGGTTTGCAGCTTTCACATGTTGCGCTCTTACTTTATATCTCTTTAGCGGTTGGGTCAGTTGCATGGTAATCGCTAAGTCTTCTCCAGAGTAAAAATGCTTTTCCAGTTTCTGATAAATCTCTCTTACTAATGCTATGACTTCTTTTCTCGCTATATCAAATTCTTCATTTGTATTGACTTGTGATAAGATGGTTAAGACCTGTTTGAATCCTTCCTGTAGGAATGGAGGAGTATTTCTTTTTTTTCCCATCAATCCTTTAACATCGATGCTAGAATCAGGATATACTCCGAAATAATTCTTTTTGCGTTTTGAAAGAACGACATACCTATAAATTTTCTCCATCTCCAACCTCACGCCTAGATTCTCCTGGCTCCAATTGATAATAACATCGATCTGTTCTTTAGTGGGGTTTTGAAGGAAGACAGAGTCAGTGTCACCATAGAGAACCTGAATATTCAAGCTCTGTGCTTTTTTGATAGTTTTTTCAATTGCATCTCGTCCATAAGCTGTTGTGGACTCTGCAACGGGAAGGCAGTATAACGGAAATCTGTCACTGCCTATCACGCCATATGACGCGTTAATTAGTACTTTTAGGCTTCTTTCTAGAATCTGTAAGAATGTTTTATGAGTAGTATCTTTTTTGGACTCAGGTTTAAGCCATTGGACACGCACATCTTTGATAAAACCAATAACGTCAGCTATTATCCCACGATTCTTCTGACAAACCCAATAATCTGTTTGGGGTACAATATTGTTTCTACATTCCTTATGAGGACAGGTTATAGTTTCATAGCTTAAATTGAATGTTCCAATGATGGAGGGATAGAGGGATGCAAAGTCCATGACTGTTACATTAAAATGAACACCGGGCACAGGGTCAATAACTAAGGCACCCTTGTATTTTTTTCCTTTTATTATAGCCTCCGAACTAGCATGTATTCCTTTTACTAAGAGATCTTCTTGATTCGGGATGAGATATCCCCTTCGACGATGTTCATAATAAAATAGACTTCGTACCCAATTAGATACGCTTGTACGTACTAAATCATCAATCGGTGTTCTAGAAATACGAGCTAAAATAAATATTAGGTTTAAAGGTGTTCTATTATCGAATAATAGAAGGTTTAAAGTAATTTCAGCATCTCGTACGCAATACGAAATTAAGTCCCATTCAGATAATTCTGAAATCTCCTTTGTCAACGGGATTTTACCGATTCCTAACAATGATTGAGCAATTGCATCAAGGGTCTCCTCTCTATAACGATTTCCAAATGCATAACCCCGAATTGCAACATTATGGTAAAATCGATACATATCTAAATGTATTGCTTGCTTAAAGTTACAGCTTTTGTCTCTACGATTCCATTTGATAGGACTATAAGTACCAATCTTAAGGTACTTGGCACGTTCGTGAAGATAGGGAAAATCAAAGTTGTCTCCATTAAAAGTAACAATAATTGAATACTTGTTTAGAATTTCAAAAGCTTGCCTCAAAAGAGCCAATTCATCAGAGAACCTTTGAATTTGAACATGAGGGGATAATTGATCGGGTTTCTCACCCTTTTCTATCCCCTTACGATCTAGTACTAAAGCAATCTCGTTACCATCACTATCAGCGAAACAAATGCATATAACTCGAAATTTCGGGTCCGCTGCTTGAGGAATCTGTCCTTTAGAGTACTCTGTTTCTATATCACAAGCCACAATTGGTATATCTGGAATTTCTTGCGTAAAATCATCACGAAAAACTTCAATTAAACCTTCATACTTGGATAGATACTCGATGATAGTTTGTGGAATATCTAACCCAGAACTCATACTTTGAGATTGAATAAATCTTTTTTTCCCAGGATCCCACCAATAACGCCTACCAGGTACAATTTGAACATCATAAATCCAATTTCGATGATATTTGATCCTAGACTCCCATGTATCTCCAATAATATCTCTTACTTTAGGAACTTCACTAGGTGTGGGAGTTACAATTCGTGTGAGATCTTCATCCATCTCATTCAGGATATCTCTTTTAATAATGGTTTCAATCCTTTTTACAGTTCCAGGAGGAAACTTAATTGCTTGTACTTTCTGAAGTGGTTCTCGACTAAAGCAATACGGTTCATGACCATATGTATCAGTGACATATATCACTTTTTTCTTTTCAACATCATATAATTTGATTCCAGCACCATTTGTTTGCGCATCATACACAGTACTTAATATAAAATAATCTTTGTCTGCCTCCAGTGCCTGCTCCCATTGCGCTGAATTTGGCTTCATTCTTTGAACCCATTGGATTGGATATAAAGTAAAAAATAAACAAATGATAAAAAGATTTCATGTATTATATAGTTAAACCCATATAATAGTAACTTGAAGATTTAGTTATTGAATGGATTCATCATGAATTCTTAATATGTGATTTTAATGGCACCTATTGATGAAGCAATTAGTATTAATGCGAAAAGAATTGAAACTCTAACAAAAGTAGCAAGGTTACTTGGCGACCAAATTAAGGAGCAAAATCAAAAAATAGACAATCTTAAAGAAGAAATTATTAAATTAAAAGAGCATTTCAACCAAATCTCTGGATTGAGTAAATCTTCAATATCAGACGATAAAGCTGATATAATTGCATCGTCTGGCCTTGAATCACAGCCAACCCCAGAAAAACCCACAAATGTTCTTGTCGCAAAGGATTCTGATAGACAGGAATTGTTACGAGCCTTAAAAATAATTGATGACTTATAAGCTTAAAAATTAGAAAAGCAATCAACTAACGTAAGACATTACGAACTAATTGTCGAATTTTTAGTGGTACTAGAGTTTTATTCCCCAAAAGAGTCGTGATATAACCTCTAATAAGATCTGATTGTTGCCATTTATCTATCTTATAGATTTCTTCTCCTTGTGATGAAATTTCAACTTTTAGAATTTTTCTATCCACAAAATCATTAAGACGTTTGAGTAGATCCACTCGTTTTTCTACAGGTATTCCTAAAATATTTCGTATCTGTTCTTGTGTAAGTGGCTGTTCTATACTCAATATGAACAAAACCCAGTTATCAGGATGAGCCAAGAAGGTCTTAATTAATGAAGAATAATTTACATCGATAACAGGAAAAGGAGACGACTCTGACTTCATAGTGATTTCCTGAGTAACTCTATAGCTTAATTCTTTGCTTGAAGCAGGTGGACGACTAATTTCAGCTAATTGTTCTTTTAACCGATCAACCTCTTTTCGTAAACGATCAAGGCCGTTGATTACATCAGGTGCTGCTGTGTCTTCGATTATTATGGGATCCTCCGAAGCAATTTCATTGCTTTCTTCTAAAATCCGTCTAAGTTCTGCAGTTTCTCGACGAGTATGTTGAAGAATTCGATCAAATTCCTCTAGCTTTTCCGTGAGATTCTCTTTATCTCGTTCGTCTACCGCTCTGGACCAAGTTAAGCTAGCATCGCTACTCTGGGTTACTCTTTCCAGCTTATTCTCAAGATCCTCTTTGATGGCCTTTAATTCCCTAATCCAAGCCTCTTGGTTCTGAATTTTAGCTTGAAGACGTGAAACTCGTGACGAATGAGTATTAAGGATCACTTCATTATCTTTTTCTTTAGGGATCAGATATACAGGAATATTATGCTCTACATATTTACCATCTATTTTTTTGCTATGTCTGATCGCCCCATCCTTATAGTTCACACCAAGTTTTTTGATAAGTTCGATTAGAGCTCGAGTTTCATCAGTAACACGGAACTTGTAAAGATATTCCTGATCCCTCTCCGAACGATAAATCCTTGAAAATTGAAGCCATGTTATTATAAAATCTACTATATCTTTTTCATCTTGACATTTACCGATCGAACGAATAATTTGTGGAACACTAGCCTGAAATTCCCCTGTGAATGCTTTAACTAAAGCAGAACATATTTGTGTCGGGATTTTGATGTAGAAACCTCTCTGATTTTGAGGAATCTCTTCTTTGCTGCAGAGAGAATAATCAAATATCGATTCAAATGTCTCTATTAAACACTCAACCTGTTTTTTATCTTTTGTTTGATAAGTACCAGTATTGAATACATTTTTTGATAAAGCAAATAATGCCAATAACTTTGTCAAGGAATTACTACGCGTTTTTAATGGAAGTTTTATAGAAAGTGGGCTCTTCTTATTCCCAATTGTTGTCACAGTAAAAGATGTCATGAGTAACTCGCGTTTATTTTCTACTAAAAGACGAATTGTGGAAAGAGGAATTGACATTTCGGGATTAGAACGGTAGCGAGACCATTGTGCACGACTAACTACAGGTTCAAGACTTTTTAAAACAACCTCTTTTTGAAAAATAAACCTACGGCCCCGAGGAGTTAAATTAACCCGTGTATCATCAGGAAAATCAGCTAGTGTCAACCATTCGTCTATTTCATGATCTGAATCTAGTCTAGATCGTGTTTCCTGAATTGTTTCGCGCAATTCCGCCTGTTCCATGACGTAGACTCCCTATTATTTCTTCATCTCCATAAGAGTAAATTAGAATAATTCCTACTTCAGGATATGAAATTTCTACTTATATATTCCTCCCAAATATTCATGAATATTTCTCTTTGACTTAAGTACTTTTCTTTTAGGGATGACGCTAAAGAGGATATATAGCCAGCTTGTTGAAATTTTCAGAAATTCTAGATAAGTTTCTACCATTTTTATTCAATCGGTAGTTAATAAAGGTACGATAGGAACTTGAAAATTCAGTCCTCAATTGTTGAGAAATTATCTGTTGTTGCTTCAAGGTGTTTCTTTCTTAGATAAGGCATCAATATAAATTGGTAAAATAAGTAAGCAGAACCTAGAATAACCACAATTATAGCGAGTAATATGTTGAATTGAGTCGATCCAGCATCTATAAATGTTTGCATCGCAATTGGATCATTAATAACATCTTCCACACTATTCCCACCTTGAATCAATAGTGATCCTAACCAGGCATAAAACACACACCGAATAACTGAACCAATTAAAGTTGCAATACAGTATGATCTGAACTCAATTTTAAGAAATCCTGCCGCATAGGAAATGGGATCAAAAGCCATAAAAGGAAATGCTCTTGCTACAAGAATAGCCGCTGTTCCATATTTTCCAATATAAAAATCGAGAACATCAAGATTTTCCTGACCAAGAAACCTTTCCATCATTGGTCTTCCTCCAAGAACAGCAATATAGTAGGTTAAAATCCCAGCTGCCATTGAGCCAATAATCCCTAGGATTGTACCTCCTATTAAACCCCAGATAAGACCAGAAGATAAAAGAACAAGTTCTGATGGAATAGGTACTAATATACCTTGAATACCCATGAATAAAATAAAGATTAACCAGCCCCATTCCTTTAAATCAACTATGGGTACAATAAACCAACGAACAACTATAGAAAATAACCATGTGTCATCTTGATATTGAAGTATTAAAATTATTACACTAACAATAAAAATAATTATGAAGAGAATTATCCAAACCCAAGTAGATCTGCTATGACCACTAAAAGTTCGCTTAATAGCCTTTTGTAGCCAGTTTAACAGTTTAACTACCATACTTTTAGTCCCTGTTTTTTCCCCCTCCGAGATACTTGATTCTTTATGATCCATATCCCAGACAATTCCTATTGGAAATATATGATCGTCAGCTTGAAGGAAAGAGTGTATTATGCTATTAGAACTGCGTCCACAGTTCCGTTTTGCCCAGGGCGACTTGTTACCCTCGCATTTCCCTTCTTCGTGCGAATTATTGCTCCTTTTGTAATGATCTTCCTCCTCGCGAAATCCCTGTTTGCTGGATTCTCAAGTACATCTTCAATTTCTACTTTTTTTGCAGTTCGTTTTTCTATAGAGGATATATTGGCATATTGACAGCTTAACAATCTAATTTTTCGATTCCCTCCTCGTGTTCGTACAATTTTTTTTCGTTTTTCCCCAAGCATTGTATGTGCGGCTGGTCGTGCGAGATCACGTTTCTTCTTTTTGATAGCAACATGATATCGTCCGCCACTCGGTTTCCGTACTGATCTCTTTTGTGATCTTGCCAACGAATAGCTCTCCTCAAATATTATATAAATAAGGTCAGTCAGATTAAAATTTTTGCTGACTACTGCTGTAATTGGGGTACTTTTTATGATTTTAAATATCAGCTTCTTTTTTCTTGTGTCTTTTGACTTTCCTTTTTTTCTTCTTTTTTTCTCGTTGAGATCGTTCCTCTGTAAATATATTTTCATCATACTGAACTATGTTGAACGAGCTTGGGGAGGCTGAAATTACAATCCATGGATTTCGAGTTGATCCAATAACCTCGATAACCCCGCCAATTGTCTTAAAATGGCCATTTCTTTGAATTTTCACACGGGCTCCGATTTTTGGAAGGTTTTTAGTTTCTAATTTAACAATGATTTTTCCCTGAACTTTTTTTGAACATTTTCCTACTCTAATCGGTGTATATGACACAAAAAAACCCATATTTTCACTGAATTATTTTTTGATTAATCCTTTTTCTTGAAATACCAGCTTTTGGTAATACAATTATGTCTTGCTTCATATTATTGTTAATGATCTAGAATCCCTGTATTATGTATATAAAGTCAGAGTTGCAGAAATATGACCGTTTATGACATTCTTATTGTTGGAGGAGGTCCCACAGGGTTATCTGCAGCAACTACAACCGCTAAGCAGGGTTTAACTACTCTTGTTATTGAAGAACACAGAAAAATAGGCTATCCACTAGCATGTGGAGAAGGAATTTCAGCTGAAAAGCTCTTTTCGCTAGAAAATATGCCTAAAATAGATTCTCAGATTAATGATCAGATCTTAAGTCTCCAACGACATGAATCCTTTCTTGAAAGAGTGGTCAATGCTCAACGTTTCTTTTTTGGGATAAAGGGAGTGGCTACAGCAAGTATAAATACTGTTACCATTAATCGTCCTCTTTTTGATCAAATTATGGCTAATACAGCTCAAAATTTAGGCGCAGAACTACTTCTAGGAACTCAAGTAATTGCAATCAATCCGATGAATGAGAGATTAGAGGTCAAAACTACAAATGGAATTTATGAGGCGAACATTGTCATAGGATGTGACGGGCCTTCTGCTCACAGTGTTCGAATGATGGGATTGGAACCTCCCATAAAATATGTACAAGGTGTAGAATATAAAATTCAAGGAGTACACACGGATGCTCTTGATTTTTATTTCAATCGGCAGCTTTTTGAAAAAATGCATTATGGTTGGTCTTTCCCTAAAAAAAATCATACAAACGTAGGGGTTGTAGTTGAACCAGCATCTAAACCAATGAGAATTTTGAATCAATTCATTAAATACATAGGGTACAAGAATATAAAAGATGAAGAGATAATACAAAAGATAGCTGGGATTATACCTGCTAGTGGACCTATTCCTAAGAGATACAGCAATAATTTCATGGTCGCAGGTGACGCAGCAGGGATGACAAACTCTATTTTTTATGGGGGGATTTCGATAGGAATTCACTCAGGTATGCTTGCTGGACTAAACGCGGTCGAAGCTCATGAAGTTGGAGAATTCAATGAACAACAAATGAGTAAATATCAAAAAAATTCTCAAATATACCCGTATACGGATCCGATTATTCAACAAGCTCATGAGATTTTGTATAACAAGTTTACAGCTAATGATATCGAAATATTTGGCTCATGGGTTGATGGTTGGGATATCACTAATCTTAACACGTTTCAAAAGTTACGATTACTTTTAAAAGCTCTTTTATCGCCCTCTATGCTGAAAAAATTTAGTGATGCACGAATTATCGCTCATGGGTTCAGTAAGAGTCGAGATTGGGGTTTTTAGCAAAATCTTCTTAATTATTAACAAAATTGATCTTTGCATTAGCCGTTGTCATTGTTTATGTAAGGATTTATGAAGAGAACGTAAATGCACAGTTCTACGTCAGAACTTGATTTTGCTTCCTATTGACCATAATTACAAAGGAAATATCATTATGAGAAGCAACGCAAAAGCTTTTCTAGCGTTTAGTTTAGGCATCATCTTATTAGCCATTGCTATTTCTACAAATCAATTCGAATTAATTCCAGAAATCATTTCAGAAATAACAAAAAGCGCGAAAGCTGGAATTCCTATTCCTTAGGTGATTTAAATGGCGTGGCATAAGAAAAAAAAGACGAATCTGACAAAACTCCGCTTATTGCGAACTTTCGTCCAGTTTATCATGTTTGTTTTAATGAACCTCACATTTTTCCTTATTGGTGCAACTTGGCTGGTATTACCTGTAAATATGCCCCGTTCACTCTTTTCAAGCTCTGAAGGGGCCTTTTTCCTTTTACAAAGGATGTTAACGATGGCTATTGTCCCTTTAATTCCTCTTGCTGTGTTTTTTCTCTCTGGTGCCATTCTTGGTAGGTTTTTTTGTGCATGGGCCTGTCCGTTTGGTTTGTTCCAAGACATTTTAGGGTATCTTACTTCATGGATCAGAAAATACGAACCTACAAGAGAGACAAACCTTAATCTAAGACAATTTGGTGAATTTATTACAGGGGCAACATTACTCTTATCAACCTTTATTGGGGTTAATGTTGCCTTGGGTGAGAAAGCAACTGTTGAAGCTGCTTTTGATGTGTTTGTCGATCAACCATGGGCAGTTTTAAGTCCATCAGCGTTCTTGTTCACTGCTATACCCTTATTGTTTTGGTGGGGTGGAATTGAAAATTTCTTCATCTGGGATAAGTTTATTCTAATTGACATCATCTTTTGGTTACGCATTTTTATCTTTATTTTTGCTGTAATCCTTGTTATTTATATCCCTAGAGGCTGGTGTCGTTGGTTCTGCCCTGTAGGGACAATTATGGGTCATCTTGGTAAAAATTCATTACTAGGAATTGGGCGTAATATATCGAAATGTAATCATTGTGGATTCTGCGAGGATGTCTGTCCAATGGGTGTCAGGATTCTCTCTCATCCTTCAGAGAAAGTGAGGAGTCCACATTGTACTAATTGCATGGATTGCGTTGCGGTCTGTCCTGAAGACGCCATGGAGATAAAATTCCTTTAGAAATTAACCCCATCGTAACCGTTCAATTTTTCGATCTTTTTTCAGTTGTTTCTTGATTTTTCGGTAATGATCAGCACAGAGATGAACTTTATTTACTTTATCTCGGATATCAAGTGTTAAATTTGCCTGTTTAAGCGCATCTCCCGCTAGTTCTCGTGAAACAGTCTTTTTTGTTAAGTTTGAACAACCCTCAACATCACAGAACTTTTTTTTCGCAGCCATAAAAACCTCTCACTTAACGATTGCAATTTTATTTAAGAACCTGCTTAGATTGAAGGTGATAATTCTATATGACCAGGTGTCGGCCGAAAAATAAATTCAGTGTTTTCGAGTTCTGCTAACGCCACTCCTGGAACTTTTCTAATTTGTAAAACTTCCTCTTCTTTCTCTTCTTGGATTCTTTTCTCCAATCTAATAACTCCATCACTATAATGTTCTATCGCTTGAATAATTCTCGCTTCATGAACATCACGATGCAAAGTTAGGATACTAACAACACCCATCTCTTTATCAGTAGCAATTTTATGTTGTAAGAAAGCCATGGGTGCTTTTAATGAATCAGAAACCAATAGAATTGTTGTTAAAGAATCAAGAACACCACGAATCGGTTGAGATCGGACATGTAATAATGAACGACGGATTTGATCAGTCACAAGGCGAGGCTGAGTAATATCTCGGATGACATTTTCTCCTGTTGTACCTGGTCTTCCTTCGGCATAACCAAAAGGATTAGTAAATGCGTCCAAAAAAACTAACCGTTTTGTTTCAAAAGTGACCTCTGAGATATTATAGGGTACAAATAATGGGGAGTAGTGGGAAAATAAGTGTTCTGTGGATAATATATACCCATATTCACCAGTTCTTAAGCCTTCAGAAAGAAATTGAACTAAAATATGCTCTGTATTGATACCAACTTCATCTTCAACAAGGATGATAGACCCCCGAGGAACTCCTCCACCCAAGGCATCATCAAGCAGTGGAATCCCAAATTTTGCACGATCTTCCATTACCATCATAATTTCTCCGTTTATCAAAAATTAACTTTGATATCTGAGTAATTGTAATACATCAATCTCAAATTTAAAAGATTGCCTGTTATCTTATTGAAATGAAGCTCATTAAATTGATCAATCATATCTAGTCACTTCCAATTGAAAAATACGGGAATGAAATAATATGAAAATCGAATTCTTTGGGATTCGCACCCCCCTTATTAATGCATCTGACAAAGATATTACAAATATTTTGATAAAAGCGATAAACGTCAATAAGGTCGAGTTACAGGATTATGATATAGTTATCATTGCAAGCAAAGTTATATCCATTATTGAAGGCTGTCAACTTCACTTAAACAGTATCACTAACGTTCGACAAGAAGCAAGAATTGCTGCAAGTACTACTGGACTTGATCCCCGATTTGTTGAAGTAGTATTCCAAGAGGCAGATGAAGTTCTAGGTGCTGTACCAGGTGCCGTTCTTGCTTTACGTAATAATGTTCTTCAAGCTAATGCAGGTGTTGATCAAAGTAATGCTGGAGGTAATGAATTCTTGATTGTATTGCCCAGAAATCCTGTTAAAACTGCAGAAAGAATACGTAAAGAGATCAATGCAATAACTGGAAAAAATGTTGGAATTATAATCGCTGATTCAAAGACGCATCCTTTAAGACGAGGAACTTCGGGTTTTGCCCTTGCTATATCGGGATTTAGACCTATAATCGATGACATTGGGACCCCAGACCTATATGGCCGACCCATGAATATTACCTCACGTGCAATTGCTGATAACCTAGTTAGTGGGGCTGAAATTTTAATGGGGGAGACAAACCAAAGAGTCCCAGTAGTTATAGCCCGTGGATGCAAAGAGATCACTTTTGAAGAGACCAGAGAGAGCGAGAAATACAATTCAACCATGAAAATTCCCCCAAACAATTGTATTTACATGGGGCCCCTTTGGTTCAAAAGAAAATCTAAAATGAAGCAATAAAAGGTAAGGAAATATGTTAATAAAAGGACGATTAGGTAATATAGAGGTTGGTGATCGTGTTAGAACCCATCTTATGGCAATTATAAATCTTTCACCAAGTTCTTTCTTTAAAGGAAGCATTAAACAGTCTGAAGATGAGATTCGGTTCTATTTAGAACACATAATTGAGGGAGGGGCAGACTTCATTGACATAGGTGCCATTTCCAGCGCCCCAGCTTTTCTATATAAAGGTAAGGAAAAAGTTTCTGAATCCACCGAAATAGATCGTCTTTCTTATTTCTTTAAGGTTTACAATGAGATGGGATTGAATATCCCCATTTCAGTTGATACACAATCATCGATAACAGCAGAATATGCTCTCTCCCAAGGTACAACGATTATTAATGATATTTCTGGGTTTAAATCCGACCCCAAACTTCCGTATGTTGTTTCTGAATATTCTGCCTCTGCAATTGTAATGGCCTGTCGTCGAGTCCCAGGGGATGTATTTTCAATAAAAGAGGTTCTTATTGAACTTGGTAACAGCATCCAATTAGGTGTTAATGCAGGTATTGAAAAATCGAGAATAATTATTGACCCTGGTTTAGGTAGTTGGGTAACTACACGACAGACAGAAAACGATTACAAATTAATCGTTAATTTAGCCAAGCTTCGTGAATTAAAACATTGTATTCTTGTAGGAATATCACGTAAATCCTTCATTGGCAAAATTCTAAATGTTCCTCCTGAAAAAAGATTATGGGGATCATTAGCAGCAACTACAGTAGCTATACTGAATGGTGCACATATCATTAGAACCCATGATATAAAAGCAACCAAAGATGTTTGCTTAATTACTGATTATATTAAAAATTTTCAAAAAAAAACCAGTTTTTAATTGTGGAACAAGAACCCTATCTTATATCGCTCTTCTAGTCATAATTCTTTGATCTCAATCAATATTTCTTTGAATTATCCATATATAGTTGCATCTTTGCATATCTATCTGTATTTTAGATAACACGATTTTAATAGCTAAGCGCTAGTTAAAATATTCAGAAATTCTTATTTTCTCTAGAGAAGGAACAGAACTATTTATAACAATGAAATCTCAAAATATCCATGAATATAGTGGATGACTTACTTACGTAGATTTCCTCTTAAAGCTTATTTATCTGGCTTAAAAAGGGCAATTATCAAAAAAAAAGTTTCATTATTAATGTAGAGTCACTATATTAAAGTAATAATTAGTAAACAGCCTTCTAAATGATTAGGTGTTCTTGGTGTCTATGAAAAACATAGATGATTTCTTTGGTGATGATGAGTCCCAGAATGTAAAAACATTAATTGAAGTGACAAAAAAGTTCTTTGGTTTTGTGTCTCAGCTCGCAGAGATTGTAGATAGCTTAGCAAATAGCTTAGATGAATTAACTATCAAAGTAGATCAACTTTCAACAAACCCAGGTGTAACAGCTGCTTCTAGACCACTTTCAACACCAGTAGCAAGTGTACCACCTCCAACACCAGCAACAACAAGTGTACCACCTCCAACACCAGCAACAACAAGTGTACCACCTCCAGCACCAGCAACAACAAGTGTACCACCAGGACTTCCAACACCCCCAACTCCAGCAACGGCTTCGGCTCCCCCCTCAAGTCCGACTTCTCCTCCCTCTTCTCCATCGGCACCACCAGGTCTTCCCCCTCTACCTGGTTTATCTCCAGCTCCACAACCAAGTTTCGGACAACCACCGGCACCACAACCAGCTGCTCCCCCAGCAAGAGCTTCTCCAATGAGTTTAAAAGCTCAAATGAACATGGAACTTAAAGAGGCTTTTGCTAGAATTAAGAAAGGTTGGGACGAAGACGGATAATATCTAATATCTCTCTTCAATTAGAATCTTCTTGGTACAATAAGAGACCTAATTCTCGAAGGCGCTCAATACCTCTAATTTCATATTCAAACATTGGAATTTCAATTAGGTCAAATTCAGAGTATAATTCCTGAATTTTTTGTAAATTCTCCTGTTGACTCCCATATCTTGCTCTACAATAGGCACATTCTAGATTTTTAGGCTGGATTTGATTGATAAAGATTTGTGATATTGGAAAAGCCACTTCAAACAATGCTCGAATCAGACGTTCTGTTTCCCAAATCGCCATTATAGTAGGAATCATAACAGCAACAAATTCTGTTTCTTTTGCATTGGCTAAATGAACTCGTGCAATTTCTACTTGGTCTCTTAATTCCTCTAGCTTATCAAAGGCTTCTTGTTCGCTTGTACCAGAATTTCCCCCAAAAATGGCTTTAAAACCAGCCATCATCCCTCCTAGCCGTCGTCTCATTTTAATGAGTCGATATAACCAACTTTGGGTCATCTCTGGTAGTTGAAGCAGTTTAAGTGTATGCCCAGTTGGAGCTGTATCAAATACAACTATATCATATTCAGGATTTTGAATATATTCTAACAGCTGTATAAATGCTACTGTTTCATCCGCTCCTGGTGGGGATAAAGAAGCAGGATCATCCCCACCAAGAAATTCTGAAACAGTTCCTGAAGGATCCTGTTGACTTACAATTTGACTGTAATTCCGCATAGCCTCTTCTGTATTCAGCTCGATAGCCCATAAATTTGAGACATTATTCACTTTTGTGTAAGTCTCCCCTCCAATTCGTTGGTCTAGACTATCTGAGACAGAATGAGCTGGATCTGTTGAAACTAATAAAGTACGATATTCACGGTCAGCCGCTCTTATAGCTGTAGCAGCTGCCATGGTGGTCTTACCAACTCCTCCTTTTCCTCCAAAGAACAGAAATCTCTTTTCAAATAAAGAATGTGCCATGTTAAGTTAAAGGAAAAAAGTAAAACAAGAATGTTTTGTTAAGAAAATTTGAAGATAAAAAGAATAGAAACAAGAATCTTTAACAAGATAATCTACAGGAGTGTAACTGCGCCTTAATGGGGTTTTTATTATTGAATAGTAAGACAAAACGGATTTGCTTTGTTTTCTTAACAGTAGTAAGTCTGAATATTGTTGGTATTGCCCTAAATCAAACAACAACACATGTCAGGGCTTCAACAGCAGAAGTGGAGAAAACAAATTTTATTTACCCGAAATTATTTGTTGTAAAAAACGTTGATAAAACTGAGGTAGTTAGAGGGGAGAGTTTTGTAGTCAATGTGATCATTAATAACTTTGGTAACAAAACAGCTTACAATGTTACTTTTATTGATCAATTAAATCAACCGTGGGTTTTTGAGGTATCAGGTTTAACACAACTCTCTTATGGTCAAATTGATGTTAATGAAACTCGTAAATTTAGTTATTTAGTTACAGCAAAATCGCTAGGTACATATTACTTATTCTCGGCACTCGTTGAGTATTATGACTCAGAACTCAATCCTACGAAATTTAAGACAATCAGCAATAATGTTGAGATTACAGTCATTGAAACTCCAGAAGATTTTTCTTTGGCTAATTTTTATGCTGCTATTACTCTACTTATTACCCTTGTAATTCTTGACATACTCTTAGTTATTAGATTGATTGCCCCAATGTTAAATCGAAGGGGCAACGAGAGATAAGTTGATCTGAAATTTTACTTTCCTTTTGGAAGCAAAATCAATGGAAATCCCAATTCCAGCTCAAATAGTTAATAAGCATGTGATCATATGGAACCCAAATCAGGGAAGCTATATTTACCAACTAGGGTATTTTGGAAAACCAGTAGGGATTAGAAAACCTAAATCACCCAGATTTGATCGTCCTCTAGAACTAACCCTTTTAGAGGCTGCATTTCTACAGGAGAAGAAGAAAATCTCTATTTATAGTGACGATTCAAAATTTCTTTCCCAAGATGAATTCTTAAACATTTGTAAGGAACGATTTCCAAAATTTGATGATTTTTATGCGGTTTTTTTGGACCTCCGTAATAAGCGTTACATTGTACGTCCTGGTCTTAAATTTGGGACTGATTATGCTGTTTATCGTCGTGGCCCAGGAATTGATCACGCTCCATTTCTAGTTTCAATCTTTCCAAAGGCGTCAACGATCAAACCTATTGATCTAGTCCGTGCTGGAAGACTTGCAACATCAGTAAGAAAAAGATATGTTATTGCAACTGTTTTATCAGACCAACAGATTCGATACTATGTTTTTCAGTGGAATCGTCCTTAAGACTTTCTTCTAGAATCATATTAAATAACTTCATGAATCAACAGCTGAGGAAAAAATCCCTGCTTTAGGTTCAAAAAACTCTCCAGATTCCAGTAACTCGGTAATAGCTTCATCAAGCTGAACCTCATCAATATCGGAAAATATCCTTACTAGTTGGTTATATGTTACACCTCCCCCCTTATCAAACTTCTTAACAGCCTCGTGTAATTTTATTTTCAGATCTTCTATAGAGGCAACACCAAGTTCAATACCTCCTACAGTTGCAGACTTAACTTCAATCGAGGTGTCACTTTGGAGTTGTTGAGCAATTTTTAACCTATGTACTAAGAACCAGTTATCATCTGAAATAGATTGAAAAATATCAGGAGAGATAAAAACATCAATTTCTTCATCTCTCTCAGACATTTGCACTTGGCCTAAAACCTCGATTTTATCCCACTTCTGAAATTGATCAAGTCTGCCGTCCCAAGTTTTTACTATAATTGCTCCACTCCCATCCTCCACTTTCAACCCAAGATAGTAATTTTCCCCAGTATATCTTTCTGTGACAATTCCCATGATCCATATTCGGAAAATGTAATCCCCACTTGGTGTAACTAATCTCCAACGATCTTCTTCATCTTTAATGAGCTGTGAACGGTTTAAATTTTCTATTCGCATTCTCTTATAGGGATAACGTCGCTGAATTAAAGATTCCTCCCTTTTAAAATTCGTTTTGATATTTTAGGTGCCATTATATTCAAACCTTCAAGGACATCATTTAATTATTTTATCCAATTTTTATTTATCAGTTCATATTCTACCAATTGATCTTTTTTGAATAAAATACTTAACTCATATTGTGCCCGTTCAATAGCATCAGAAGCATGAACAATATTTTTTGTTAAATCAAGTCCATAATCTCCACGAATTGTCCCAGGTTCGGCTTCAGGGGAGTTTGTTATACCAGCCAGTTTTCGTACGACTTTGACAGCATTTTCACCTTGAATCCCAATTGCAACAATAGGGCCAGAGAGAATAAATGACTGTAATAAAGGATAAAAGGTTTTTCCTACATGAATGTCATATAATTGATCTACTTGTGATTCTGTTAATTTTTGTATTTGCAGGCCGATTATTTTAAGACCTTTCTCCTCGATCCGGGAAATAATTTGTCCAATCAACGATCTTTGGACAGCATCGGGTTTAATCACCAAAAGCGTCTTTTCAGTCATTTTATACACCCAGAATTCCTGATTTGGAATTACTTTACTCGTTCTAGTCGCTAAATCAAAAATAATTTCTCCCTCATAAGAAAGTTACTAAGACTCTTCTATTTGAAATAATGTCCTTGTCATTAAAGATCATCCTTCTTCTATCAACAATTACAATATAAATATGTTAAAATTACTTCCAAAAAAGGCAACCTAAGAATTTTGAATCCAAAAAAAGGAAAAAATTATTTAAAATTTTTAAAATTGGTTTCTTGTTAAGTTGTTTAGGCAGAACCACTTGTTTTTCAGGTCTGTTACAAACTATAAACAACTTTATGTATAAAAATCAAAAGAATAGCTCATGAGGATCCTTTTATTCTTTGAAAAAGATATATAGTTTACCTATCATTGAATTCAAGGTTCTGATAAATTTGTAGAAAGGAAAAGTGAAACCATGTTCACTACATTTATGCGTTTAGATCCTTTTGAACAATTAGTTCTCATTGGTGTCATCATTGTAGCCATTTTGAGCTTCATATATTCTTGGTGGTTAAAACAAGATGTTATGAAGCACGACACTGGAACCGATGACATGAAACAGGTTTGGAGTGCCATTAAGGAAGGTGCTGATGCCTATCTTGGGAAACAATTAAAAACAATTCTACCGATTGTAATCCTACTGACAGGCGCCCTTTTTCTGAGTGTTTATTTAATCCATACATCTGAAGCGGCGCAATATGAACTGGAAGCATTCCCCAAACAGACAAGAACATTGATACTAGCGATTGGGAGGACAATTGCTTTCATTATGGGGGCAAGCTTTTCTTTAATGGTTGGTCAATTTGGGATGCGAATTGCAGTTCAAGGTAACTTAAGGGTTGCTGCTGCTGCTCAAGGAGCAACGGACGAGAATGGACAGGTTATGGATGTTGACAGACGATATAACAAAGCACTTTCGATAGCATATCATGCTGGTACTGTCACAGGGATGTTGACTGATGGATTTGGTCTTTTAGGAGGTACGCTCATTTTTATAGTTCTTGGAACGGCTGCCCCGGATGCACTTCTTGGTTTTGGATTTGGTGGTACAATTCTTGCCCTTTTCATGAGAGTAGGTGGTGGTATTTATACAAAAGCTGCCGATGTCGGAGCAGACCTCGTTGGTAAAGTTGAGAAGGATATCCCTGAAGATGATCCACGCAATGCGGCTGTTATCGCGGATCTCGTAGGAGATAATGTTGGAGACTGTGCAGGGATGGCTGCAGACATCTTTGAGTCTTATGAAGTTACTATCGTTTCATCACTCATTCTCGGTTTATTTTTATATGGATTAGCACTAGATGTACCAGGCACTCCGATCACAGAGGCTATTGTTTGGATAATGTATCCCCTTATTGTAAGAGGAATTGGTGTAATCAGTTCAATGGTTGGTACTTTTGCAGTTGCCCTCTGGAAGACACCTGATGCAGAGAAAGCAATGTTCCAATCATATGAACTTTCTAGTGCAATTACCATTGTAACCTCGTTTATTTTTGCCATTTTTTACATAGGTGATTGGAGACTAGCATTTCTTACAGCTACAGGTGTGATGTTAGCTGTATCTTTTAATCCTATTACAGCTAGATTTACCTCGAAAGAACGAGGCCCTGTTAAAGAGGTAGTTGAGTCAATGGATGGGGGCCCTGCAACAACTATTCTCTCTGGACTTGCTCTTGGGTATGAATCTAGTGTTTGGGCTGTTGTTACAATCTGCATCTCATTTGTAATAGCTGTTTGTACATTTCTTATTCTTCCAGGTAATCAGATCTTTGGTGGATTTCTTGGAATTCGAGAATTATATGTTGATTCCTCACAGATTTTACAATACATGCTTTATGGGATATCACTAATTGGAATTGGTATGCTTTCTCACACAGGTAATAATGTAGCAATGGATTCATTTGGGCCAATTAGTGATAATGCGCAAGGTATTGCTGAACTTACATCTATGGATAAGGAATCAGCAGGCGTTTTAGAAGAACTAGATGCCGTTGGTAACACCACAAAGGCGATTACAAAGGGTATAGCTATTGCTTCCGCTGTTATTGCCGCGGTTAGCTTGTTTGCATCCTTTGTTACCGATATACAAGTTGTTGTAGATAATTTGGTGGACGCTGGGTATCCAGATTTAGTAAATCCGCTTTTAAACGGTTTGCGTGTTAATATTCCTGCGGTTTTTGTTGGTCTTTTGCTTGGTGCAGCTTTACCATGGATTTTTGCTGCTTTCAACATCAGAGCAGTCAGTCGAGCTGCAGGTGACATTATTGAGGAAGTTAGGCACCAATTTAAAATTCCTGGTGTTATGGAAGGAACAAAAAAACCTGATTACGGACGAGCCGTATCAATCTCCACATCAGCAGCACAGAAAGAATTAGTAAGTTTAGCCGTTATTGCTGTTTCAGTTCCTATTATGGTAGCGATTTTATTCAGTGTACTAATAGTCCAAGGAGCAACCATTTCCAACATTTCTGAGGCCGCGCGACAAACAATTGGTTCTGGGGTTGAAGTACTAGGGGGTTTCCAAGCAGGAATAATTGCTTCTGGACAATTACTAGCAGTATTCATGGCGAATGCTGGCGGTGCTTGGGACAATGCTAAGAAGGCTGTAGAGGACGAGCCTCGGGACATAGAAAAGAATATGGGGAAAGGTTCCGAACGTCATAAAGCGGGTGTTGTTGGTGATACAGTTGGTGATCCCTTGAAAGATACAGCAGGTCCAGCAATTAATCCTATGATAAAAGTTGTTAACTTAGTAAGTCTTATATTGGCTCCACTTTTAGTAGAATCAACTGTCAAACCAGATCTTAGTTTAATTCTAATGATAGTTGCGGCCGGACTTTTTGTATTGTTTATATGGGCATATAGGAAAAGTAATCGAAAAATAACATCAATTAGAGAATAATCTCGAAAATATCCTAAATCAATATCTTAAAAGTGGGTCTGATCCCCACACCCCTTTTTTTATTCGTATGGACAAATAAGTGTCATATTGTGAATATCAACTATTCATTTAGCTCAATTATTTTCGTTCAAGAAAATATCATTCTTCCAAATGGAAATAAATCCCTTTTTTGGCTAGTTTTTTCTTATCTTAAAGTTAAGAGATTTTCTTATACAATCTCTGTAAGAATTGTTTTGTGGAAACACTCAATAGTCTAATGAATAAACCCCAATGTGATCTATTTTTTAGTAGTTGCAGTACTAGGGTAACGTACTGAGGCTTAAGAACTATGTACTACTTAACTCGAATCCGTGAAACAATCCGTGTTCCTCCAAACCGTTTTGGGGAGTCAATAGCAAAGGTCATACTTGATATCTCTCGGGCAAAAAATGAAACTACAATTGGTGCAGATGTTGGAATGATTGTTGCAATATTGTCTATCATCGAAGTTTCGCCAGGTAGGATTGTTCCAGGCGATGGAGCAACGTTTCATGATGTTGAATATGAAGCTATCACCTTTCGACCACTAGATGATGAAGTATCCGAAGGAGAGGTAGTAGAAACTACAAAATTTGGTTTTTTCATGAGAATAGGCTGTACTGACGCATTAGCTCATATCAGTCAGATTGCGGAAGAGTATTTCCAGATGTCTTCTCGATCTTCTGGTGTTTTAGTAGGACGAGAATCAGGTCGTACAATTAGGCCAGGGGATCTTGTCCGTGGAAAGATCATTACGGCAACTGTTGATCATGTAAGCATGAAAATCGCAGTCACAATGAAGGGGGAAGGTCTTGGCTTGAAAAGCTGGATTGAAGAATCTACAACAAAGGAGAATTCTTAAATGGTAAAATTAAAAGCATGTAAGAAATGTAATAGCATAGTACATGGAGAGGAGGTCTGTCCCATTTGTAAAACTCATAATCATCTTTCTAAATCCTTTGTTGGTATGGTTATTATAAGAGATGTCAATAAAAGCAAAATAGCTCACAAACTCAATGTTACTCGACCTGGGAAATATGCTATCAAAGTACGCTAGAGGTTTCTTTTTGGGTTACAAACTTCCACAGATGTTAAGAACATCATTACGTGATCCATTTGGAATACTATATACAGGAACAGCTCTCAACGCTGCAAGAAACGCAAAGAACTATATTAACAGGAAAAAACCTCCTATTACAATATCTATAGGGGATTATTGTACTAAAACACTATTTGATGTTAATTTTTATCCTGACATCGTAATATACGATGGAAAAACCCTCAGAAAACAAGAAATTACCCTTGATCTCAAACTATATCAAGATATGAATGTTTCCAATCCTCCAGAATGGATCTCGAACGCTGCTTGGGGAGTTATTGAACACACAATCAAACAAATACAAACATATACCTCAGATAAATGTCGTGTCGCTGTCAGGATTGATGGCGAAGAGGATCTTCTAGTAATCCCTGCGATTATTTTATTACCCCTTGGAAGTATGGTTGTTTACGGCCAACCTCCTATTAATACTGATGAAGGTATTGTTGTAGCTCTGATTACTCCTAGCCTAAAGAAGTTAGTGCAAAAATTGCTAAAAAAATTCGAAGTTCATGAGGAATCCACTTATGGAGACCACAATTATTGAAGAAAAATACAACCCATTAATAGGCCGAAAGGAAGTTGATGTTCTCCTTACTCATTTAGGAGAGGTGACCCCAACACGAGAGGCCGTTAGGTCTAAAATTGCTGCTCAATTAAATATGGATCTTGATCATGTTGTTATACAGAGTATCCATGGACATTTTGGGGAACCGAGATCTCATGTAACAGTTCATTGTTATGATAATACGGAAGATGTATATATTTTCGAGCCGAAATTTCGCTTAAAAAGGAATAAATTCGTAAATGAAGAAAGTAAAAAGAGCTGACCATCATGACTACAAGAAGGAAGCCCACAAACGCATATTATAAAGTTGATTATAAAAAGGGGGCAATAAAAAGAACGCATGAATTTTGTCCTCGTTGTAAAGGATCGTTTATGGCACAACATAAAGATAGAAGGATTTCTTGTGGTTTATGTGGATACACGGAATTCTAAATCAGATTCTTCTGACTCTGACATGGTGAAAAATGAACCTATAATTTTAGGATTTGAAGGAACGGCTCATACCGCAGGAATAGCTGTAGTAAAGGGTAAAAAAATAATTATCAATGAGTCAGCTACCTATTTTCCAACACAGGGTGGTATACATCCGAGGGAAGCATCAGATTTTCTTGCCAAACATTTCCCAAGACTCTTGGAACACATCTTTGATAAATTGCCCTTTAAAGTACATAAAATAGATGCAATTGCCTTCTCTCAAGGACCAGGTCTTGGACCATGTCTTAGAATAACTGCAACTATTGCTCGGGCTATTTCTTTACTGATAAAGAGACCATTGATTGGTGTTAACCATTGTATTGCCCATGTCGAGCTTGGAAGAATGCTTACACCAGCTGAAGACCCTTTGGTCCTTTATGTGAGTGGGGGAAATACTCAGCTTATCACTTTCCTGAATGGAAAATACCGTATCCTTGGAGAAACATTAGATGTAGCTATTGGTAATGCATTAGACAGTCTTGGGAGAAAATTAGGACTCCCTCACCCTGGAGGACCTTATATTGAACAAGAAGCGAAAAAGGGGAAAACTTTACTTTCTCTTCCATATACAATAAAAGGTATGTCATTCTCCTTTTCTGGTGTTATTACTGCTGCTCAAAAACTCATTTCAAAAAATGATGTTTCTGACATTTGTTATTCTTTTCAAGAATATACTTTTGCAGCATTAGCTGAGGCTACAGAACGAGCTTTGTCATGTACCAAAAAATCTTCCCTTTTATTAACAGGGGGTGTAGCAGCGAATAAAAGACTTCAAGAAATGATGCAAGGAGTAGCATCAGAGCAATCAATCAAATTTTTTGTAGTTCCAAAAAACCTTGCTGGGGATAATGGAGCAATGATTGCCTTAGCTGGTGTAAAAATGTATGAAGTTAACGATTTCATAAAAATTAAACAAAGTCATGTAATTCCTCGTTGGCGAACTGACCAAGTAGAAGTGAATTGGATCCATTGATGATTAAACAAGATAAAATACTAGCGAAAGGTGCAGAAGCTATAATTTATCGTGGTTCATTTCTTCAAACTCCAATAGTTCTGAAACATCGGCTTCCAAAAATTTATAGATTACCACAAATAGACAATGCGATCCGTTTACAAAGATTAAGAGCAGAAGCTCGAATAATGGTGTCTGCGTGGAAGATCGGTGCTCGAGTACCAGTTCTTCTTGGAATTGATTTTGGTAACCGAACTTTGTTGATTGAGGAAATCCAAGGAGAAATCCTCTTTTTTTTAATGAATACAGCACCTCTCATTGAATTAAAATCAATTTTTAAAGCCATAGGTCAGCAAGTTGGTCTTCTTCACAAGAATGATATTACACACGGGGATTTAACTGTCTTTAATATTGTTATTAATAAACATAACGAACCATGGTTGATCGATTTTGGATTAAGCCACGTATCAATGGAGATAGAAAAAAAAGCTGACGATTTATTAACGTTCTACAGTACATTAAAGGCAATCAGCTCAGATTTCCAAAATCTATTTGACTTGTTTAAACTTGGATATATTGAGATATCCAAGAAAGGCAGGAAAACTTTTGAACATATGAAAAAAATCCAAAGCCGGGCTAGATATATCGCAAGAGAGAACCGACTAGAGTGACAAAATCATAAGGAGTGGTAACCAATGAAGTTTAAGATTTTCATTGAACAGCCTGAAATTCTAGATCAATGTAACATATTCATTGGAGGATGGCATGGTCTAGGAGAGATAGGATACATTTCTGTTTCTCATTTAATTCAAGAACTAAAAATGCAGAGGATTGCTACAATTATGTCAAGTGGGGCCCCACCGTTCATTTCAGTACAGGAAAACAGGTTAAGATTACCATTTGAGATTTATGGGGGAAATGAGCTAGATTTTGCTGTCTTTATTCCTCATCTACAACCGTATCGTCATGTTCAGATTGAATTTTCTGAAAAACTCTCCGAATGGATTCTAAGCCACAAGAACTTCGAAATTACTTACTTTATTGGGGGAGTTGATATAAATTTAAAAGCGTCAGACAACCCTTTGCAATATATTCCAAGCCGAGCGCTTTTTTCTCATTCTAGTTTACCAGATGGATTCATTGAAGAAGTAAAAACGAATTTACTAAACCCTGGATTATTTGTTGCTGGACCACTTGCGATAATGCTTGGATATCTAGATATGAACATGTTCCCTGCGGTTGGTCTTCTTGCATATGCGGAAAGAGATCGCCCCGATCCACTGGGAGCGGTTGCTGCGGTTGAAAAACTCAGTAATCTTTTAAATGTTGAAATTCAAACCGAAGAGTTAATAAGAAATGCTCGTGTGATCGAAGAGGAAATAAAAAGGCAACTAGCGCCTATGGAAGACACAGAAAAAGACAGGTTATCTTCAAGGAGAATGTATACCTGAAGATTTGCAAAATTAAATCCGTTACCATTTTTATATAGAGGAATTACTTCCCAAACCGTCGTTTTCTGGATTGATATGTACGGACAGCTCGCCATAGATCAATTTTACGAAATCCAGGGAAGTAAACATCAGCAAAATATAGCTCACTATAAGCTGATTGCCAAGTTAGAAAACCAGAGAGTCGCTCCTCTCCTGAGGTTCGAATGATGAGATCAGGATCGGGAATTCCATTGGTGTAGAGATGTCGTTCCACTACAACTTCATTAATATCATTAACAGTCATCTCGCCATTTTCGATTTTTCTTGCAATTGACTTGATAGCATCGATCATCTCTGCTCGACCTCCATAACCAACAGCGATGATCAAAGTTGGTCCTTCTTCATCTGTATGTGTACTCTTTTCCGCGTCTCGTATTGCATTTTGCACTTCTGGAGGAAGAAGATGAGTTCGGCCAATAACTTTAATTTTAATATTACGTTTTTTAATTTCAGGATGATTCACGATTTCACGGAAACTTTTTTCAAAGAGTTGCATCAATTCTTTGACTTCCTCTTCGTCCCGTTCAAAATTTTCGGTTGAAAAAGCGTATAAAGTGACATAATCAATCTGTAAATCATAAAACCAGCCTAAAATTTCTTTAAGTTTTTCACGGCCCAAATGGTGTCCTAAACTACTTGGTAAATTATTCGCACGAGCATAACGGCGATTGCCATCCATGATTAATGCAACATGGCGAGGATGGACTCCTTTATTTATACCATCTTTGATTTGAGCCCACAATCTTCTCTCGTAAAGACGGTAAAGTATTGAATCAAATATCACTTTTATCGGCCAGCCCAGAAGTCATTTGAATAAGTACGATATTAGAATTAAAATGATTATTGATTCAATATTCCGCAGTTTCTAGCATGATAAATTACGTTGTTGAGATGATTTAAATTCCTAATTCAACAAATACTGATCTTAAAAAAGATTTAACCAGTTTTAGAGTAATTCTTATTTCTCTGATCACAACAATGTAAAATTTCGTAAATAAAAAGTGCGGGGGGTGAGATTTGAACTCACGAACGCCTATGCGACTAGGACCTCAACCTAGCTCCTTTGACCTGGCTGGGAAACCCCCGCTTTGGATGATGCTTTTTATTATATTATTTATTATTTTTATTTCGGTTTGGCTATAGAGAGTTACTCTGAATAATCATCATATCCTATCTTACGATTATTACAAATTTTCTAAGGACAGTTTTAAACTCTGGTAAAGGTTTTCCAGAAAATAATCGTAGTATTAGACCACCAGAAGAGAATGAGTATATTCTCTCGGTACCCAGGGGTTTCGTTCGAAAATTTACAGCATTAAAAACTATTTTTGCATCTGTATAATCTAAAGGATCTTTTATAGAATCGAGAGGAATAATTTCGACTTCAAAAGATTTTTCCTCTTCCATATCAACAATTCGAGAAGGGATTTCGATTTTTCCTCGCAATCCTTTATCTTCATCACGGAAATCAATTAAGAACAGATCATTATCTGAATCATGTTCAGTTCGCATCCTTTCAGCTTGAATAATCATAAATAATCCCTTAATCCTCTGCCTCTGCACTCTGAGTCAAAGCATAACGATCGAAAATAGCACGAACACGATCAGCTACGGGTCCTGTTCCTTCCACACCACTCTCTGAAACTCGAACTCTTTCAAGTACAACTATTAATCCTGCTTCATCATAAACCTTCACATCTCCAGGACGACGAAAAATCTGTTCTAATTCGTCCTTCAATCCCAAGAGGTCGAAGGGGGCTTCCTCTAAATATATTTCTGATATTTGATCACCATTCAAACAGATACGATGAAGTTCAGTTGTCTCATCTTCCCGTTTTGCTTTTATTAGAACACATGTAAGAGTTTCAGGGTTAACTCCTTTCAATTCACCCACATACTTCTTTTGGTTTTTTAAAATGACTGCTACTCTCTTGTTAACAAATGAGATAATCTCTTTTTGATATGCTCTTTTAGCAGCTCCAATCATAGACAACTCAAATACCTCCAATAAATTAGGATGATTGCTGCAAGCCCAACTTAGGAAAATTGTAACAATACTGAGAAAATATTCTTTTCTACTTGCCTAAGGTTCAGGGATTAGGCAAAACACAATCAATTTAGAACCCCCTTACTAGGTTTAAATCTTTTACCAGAAAAAGCAGAGATACTCTCCTTTTAGAAACAAACCCACTAGAAATAGTATAAAATCCATTCTAATCAAGAAATCATATAACTAATATCTATTGAATTGAAACAGCGAAGCAGTTAAATTCTTTAGGAATTTTTCAAAAAAGATTTATTGAGTAATATCAATTATTTTAACTCTATTTCTCTAGTTTGCTGATAGAGATCCCAATTTAAATTCAATTTAATGATGTGTTCTCTCTTGATCTTAGAATCTAATTTCTCTCCAAATATGGTGATTGTATCCCCAGCTTTGAAATCTATCATTTCTTCTTCCTCAAGAGGTATTTCCAAGTCTTCATGATCATCAGTAACTATAATCTTTTTTTGATCAACACTCTTAACCTTAGCAATTAACTGAAACTTTATATCAGCGGTTAGACTTAAGAGAGACAGTACAGTGGTTTCTTCATAAGGTATTGAAGACTTCCTTCTCATACCATATCCTCTGTCTAGTATTATTTCATGGAAAATGTGTAAGATATGTCAATGTTAATCCTAATGATATTCACTCATTGCTGACTTGATTTGGCTTTTTTTTTGAAGATAAGGTCATCTTTCGATTAAAATTGATAAATACCTTCATTATGAACTATATCCCGGCATTTTTTAAGTAATCCGATAACTCTTAGAACTTCAACGGATGATTTTGTCTAAAAGACTTAGTTAATGATCCAACTACTTTAAAAAAGCACCTTAATTTAGCTTAATATGTTCTCTCGGCGTAATTCTGATGATGACCATGCAGTTTTGTGAATGTGGTGCACTTCTAGTTCCTGACCGACAATCTGATGGAAATATTCAGATGAGATGTCCAGCATGTGGGAAAACTATCAGTTCTGATTCAAATTCAAAAGCTTTTGAAATAACACAAAAGATACCACATTCTGAACAAGAGAAAACTGTTATTATTGAAAAACCCCTTGGCATTGAAACAATGCCAACAGCGAATGTTAATTGTGAAAAATGCAGTAACAACGAAGCTGTTTATTGGCAATTACAAACACGAAGCGCTGATGAGGCTGAAACAACATTTTATCGTTGTAAGCGATGTGGACACACTTGGAGGGATTATGGGTGAATTATACCTAAATGGGCTCCTTTTCTCCTTTATAATCCAAATTTCACCATTAGTTCTGTGTAGAGGTTTAATTTCGATCAAAGTTAAGAAACTGTTACTTAAGACTCTACTTACGGCTTTCTAATAATTATTACAGCATGTTTTTTCTCAAAATCATCGATAGATTGATATTCTTGAATTTCAAATTTAAATTCTTGTTCTAATTTAGTTATCTGCATGGAAAATATTTCATCAGGCTTGAGAACGACATCAATACTTTGAGACTTGATCGCTAAGAAACCTAGTCCTCCAGATTTTAAAAATTCTAGAGCATTACGACCAAATATTGTTGCTTGATCTGGCTGCGCTATATCCTGATAGATCAAGTCTACTTCATAAACAAATGGAGAGTATTCTTCTGGCCGTCTAGCATCAGCAAGGATCGGAATTAGATTGGGTCTTTGTTCCGATAAACGAAAGAATCTTCTCATTACCTTGGGTGAAAATTCAATTCCAAATAATATCCCATTATCCAAGATGTCGGAAAAATGAGAAGCAGTTGTTCCAGTTGATACTCCTAGATATAAGATCCTTTTTTCGTAGATCTGTGGGAGTTTCTTCATCCCTGATAAAAAGGCAGCTGCAAATTTTGACCGATAGGGATCCCAAACACGATACTCTTTATCATTGATAGAGAGTAATTGTTCACCATAAACAGAATTACCTGGTATTTTGTTACGTGTTACTAATCGGGATTTTCCATTAATTTTTACTTGAAACATCCCTTTTATGCTGGTTTTTGCGAGTTCCATTCCTTTCTCTCTCACTAATTGCTTATTCTTTTCTCTTTTCTATCTTTCTTTGACTTTTGGGCTTCCTTCGGCCTTTAAAATCTTTTTTTCCTTTCTTAAATGTTTTTTTACGCTTTCTCTCTTTTTGAAGACGTTTTTGTTCTAACTGCTGTTCTGATAGCTCTGGGAATGAAGATTTAATATCTTCAACTTTTTTTTCCAAATCTGCTAAGAGAGTAGCTCCAATAAATTCTCCACTAAAATAATCGACTCTAGCAGCAATGGTTAATTTACCAGCTAGTGCTCGTGCAATCTTCCCTCGTTGATGTTTTTTAGATGAATGAATGTAAGAAGACTGAAAAATAACTCCATGTTTTGGTGGATCCTCTCCTGATCGAAGGTGTCGAAATAATGCTTTTTCCGCCCCTAAAACCTGAATTGTCCCAGAGGAACGTTTAGCTAAGTCTTCGAGGCTCCCAGCAAGAGCTATTAATCGTGCTCCAAGAAGGCTTCCTACAAGACATTGAATATTTGGGGCAACTTCTTTCATACTTTCCTCTATATATGTCTCTAAATTATCTTTTATTTTAAGAATCTCAACCCCAAAACGTGCCAACTGGGAGATAGGATTCATATCATATGGTGAGATATCAGTACCAAGGGATTGGTTTGCTGCCTGCAAAATGAGTTCACGTCGTTTATCAGACAGGTGAGATAACAAATCATCATCTAGATTGGAGCGAATAGCACCACCTGTTCTAGAAATTAGTTTAATATATTGAGGATTGTCTCGAACTAACTCCTGTAATTCAGGAAAATGGATTCCATACCATTCGGATAATCGGGCATAAATCAAGTTTAGAATGGAATTCACATCATCAATACTCTTGATCGCTTGCGCAATATAAACATCTCGCGCTTCTACTTTCTCCCTCAAAAGCATGCGTGTTCGTTGCATTGCTCTTTCTCGAATAAGTTGAGATATCGCTATAGAAGTCTCCATCTTCCTACTATTACTAATAAAATCAGATATTAAAGCACGAAAAGAGATTAATTCCCCTGAAATAGCGAATCTGGCATTCTCAAAACCTCTCTGCCGTAAAAAGTCTACAATCTGCGAGTTATCGGAAATAATTTCTTCTTGGGTTTGATCAAGAAGTTCAACGATTTCATCTCCCTTTTGTTCGATGAAATCCTTTAATTCTCCATTAGTTATGGCAGTTTCCTCATCAAACCATATAGAATCAATAATTTTAGAAGTGCTATCGATTTTTTCCCCAATGAGAATACCAGTTGCCACTAATAAAACACATTTCAATTTAGAACACCTGATTCTAAGAATTAAGCAAGCTGATCAAAACATAAAACTGTTTCTTTTTTAATAACTGATTGATTCTTTCGTGTTTTTATTAAGAAAGGAAGTAAGAACGGTTACTTTTTTGTATCACTTCCTTTTATCTCCTTTAGAAAATACTAGACATGCAAATTCGCCATTTCTAAGGAAATAAAAGAAGTTGATAGCTCAGAGAAACCATTTAAAAAAATATAGAATTAGTTCAAGAAATAATGAAACTGGTTTTAAACTAAAAAAAATGGGTGAAAACATCAATGACACGTCAGAAACCCATAAGTATCAAAATTCCAGACCAAATATTGATATTAATCGATAATTTTGTGCGACTCGAACAGTATGAGTCTCGGTCTCATTTTCTAAGAATCGCTATTGAAGAACTCCTGAAACAGGAAATCGGTACTTGGGAAAAATTAGTCAACCAAATTAGTGAGAAGTGAGGAGAGAGGTAGCTAATTAGAATGTATTCATTCACATCAACCGAAAAACGAGATTTATTAATTGGAACAACGATATTTGTTCTAGTCGAATTATCTATTGCAATATATTATTTCAAAACACCTTTAGAACTATTAATTCTAGGCATACTCATCATCCCTCTTTGGTTTTTTCATGAATTAGCACACAAATTCGTAGCTCAAGGTAATGGATTAACCTCGTTCTTTCGGCTTGACCCAAATATGGCTCTAATTTCTTTACTTTCGATAATACCGATAATACCAATAAAGATCATTGCCCCAGGAGTTGTTTTTTCTTCTGGTGAATATCGGTTAGATACATCAGGTCGTATTTCAATAGCAGGACCCCTGACAAACATTCTCATTGGAGGTCTTTTTTTACTTTTTTCATCTTTTATGCCGCTAGATTGGGCTATAGACGTTCTTTTATATGCAAGTAAGGCCTCTCTTGATCTAGCTTTGTTTAATATGTTACCATTCTCTGTACTGGATGGTGCAAAGGTTCTCAGATGGAGTCAGGCAATTTTTGCCTTAATTTTTTCCTTAGTTTTAGTATTATGGCTATTTCACCCATTAGGAATCCTAGGAGGGATAATTGTTGTATAAGCTTACACAACAAGAGCAAATAGCTCTGATATTAGGATTAATTTCTGTTATTCTAATTGTTTTAGAGACACTATTTTTTTCATCGAATTTGATGTCATATACACTCTTCTTAGGTGGAACAACAGTTGCATTTTCTTTAATAATCATCTATATCTTTATTCTTCAACCTATGAAGGGACCAATCAGACATTACCCCTATAATCAATATTACACTTCTCCATCTTTCAGGCCTACTATCATCCCTCCTCCTAAAAAAGTAAAAAAAACTATAACGAGAGGATCTTGTGAATATTGTGGAAAAAGGGAACTAATGGGATTCACTTGTAGTTATTGTGACGGATATTTTTGCACAGAACACAGATTACCAGAGAAACATGGATGTGTAAAACTACGTTAATACTATTTTTGAGTGCTTATTGCGTGTAAGAGTTCAGATATGACTAAATTAATCATACTGAGAAGAAGAAAAATATAAAATACCGCTTGTGATAGGTATGAGACTCCTAATTCAAGGGCTTTTATTATTCCCAGGCTTAAAATCCCTATGTATATTATCTCAGCAATAAATATTTTATCTAAGGGAATTTTTTCACGAATATTAACGCTCTTACTTTTGTAATTATCTGATAAACCGAACTTGGGTGTTTTAATAAATTCTCCTCCCTTTCTCCATAGTCCATTAAGGGCACCTAATCCCATCCTAACTACTAACCCAGCTCCCCAAAACAAGAATAGTGGAATCAATATAATATTTGCTATAGGTCTTTTTGCTCGCAAAATAGCAAATATATATGCAAGTATTCCTAATATGGATGCAATAGAAAACAATATACCAAAAATAAAAAACATACCACCTTCGAACTGCGAAAAATACAGTAATAGTGAACCTGTACTAGTATTAATTAAGATCAATACTGGTACGAAATATTGAGTGAAATGAATTGTACCTTGAATACGTGATTTTCCGTATGAATTCCTCCAAAATAGAACAAAATTTTTCCTAAAGTTTTGAGAAAATCCTTTTGACCATCTACTTTGTTGGATAATCCAACATCTTAGAGTAGGAGGAATTTCTTGTAAGTTTGTCACATCCCTCAAATAAACAATTTCATACCCATTCGCCTGAGTACGATAAGCTAAGTCCAAATCTTCTGCAAGTGTTGTTGAAGACCACCCTCCACTTTCTTCTATTGCTGAGCGTCGCCATATTCCACCTGTACCATTAAAAGTAATGAAGGCATTTCTCTTCTTTCTTCCAGTCTTTTCCACAAGAAAATGTCCATCGAGCCCAATTGACATAGAACGAGTAAAAAATGAATAATGAAGATTGGAATGAGCCCATCTGGTTTGAACTGCGCCAATTTGATCATTATTTTTGAAATAGTGAACACATCGTTCCAAAAAATGAGGATTAACGATAAAATCAGCATCAAATATTGCCACAAACTCGGATACTCCATGTTTTAGTCCATTTGCTAGTGCTCCAGCTTTATACCCTTCTCTATTATTCCTACGAATTATTTCGCAGATAATTCCTTCCTTTTCAAGAGATAAAACCTCTTTTTCTATAATTACTGATGTTTGGTCAGTAGAATCATCAAGAATCTGGATGTGTAATTTCTCCCGAGGATATACTAGCTTGGTAATAGTAGAAAGAGTATGTTGAATGACCCTAGACTCATTGAATATAGGTAGTTGAATTGTGACACTAGGATACTCAAATTCCTTATAATACTCTTGAACTCGAGGATCTTTCCATTTACGTGAAGAAATCGCAAGTAGAAAGAGATTGATTGGATAAGGAAGAAGAAGAATTCCTGAAATGATGTTAACGATTAGGATGAATAGAAATAGATAGTCCAAATCACATCTATCCTTTGATGCTTTGTACTGTTTTGAGGACTTTGAAAATTTATTGGTAGCAAAATTTTTCATAAAGAATTAGTAACAGTCTAATCGATCTTTATTATCCTTCATTTTATTCTCTCTGGTGATTTAAAGTGAATTCAGAGATGATTTCCACGCTCGAAATGAGTATTGCAGATGTAAACTCCGAATATCTTGGAGTAAATCGGATTATTTTGATGGAGAACGCAGGAAGAGGGCTAGGGGAATTAATTTGGGAGGTATATAACACAACTAATAGATCTGACATTGTAATATTCGCTGGAAAAGGCGGAAATGGCGGCGATGGAATGGTTGCAGCACGACATCTTTCCCGAAATGTACCAATTCGATTATATTTAGTAGGGATCCAAAAAGATATTACAAAGCGATCAACATTTCAAAATTGGAAAATTCTACAGAATATGTCGGAATCTATCAAACTTCTTGAGTTAAAACAAGTAGAAGACATTGAGAAAATTGAAATTAAATCAACAACACTCATCGTGGATTCAATACTTGGGACTGGGATAAGAGGTAGTTTGCGGGAGCCACTTGCAACACTAGTACAGTCAATTACTAAATGGCAGGAAAAGGGAGCTATTATTATAAGCGCGGATACACCTACAGGGATTGACCCTAACACAGGGGAAAAGGCTAATGTGTTTTTATCACCACAATGGACTGGAATATTTCACAAACAAAAGCAAGGACTCTCATCAAAAAATGCTGGGAAGATAAGAATCATCCCTATCGGGGTACCTCCCGAAGCTGAAAGAATTATTGGCCCAGGTGACTTGTTAGCCCTTAGATCCCGTTCTTCGTGGTCAAAAAAAGGAGATAATGGAAGAATATTAATCATTGGAGGAAATGAGACGTATTCTGGTGCTCCTGCGCTTGCTGCTATGGGTGCTGTTCAATCAGGGGTCGATTTAGTATCAATTTTAACACCTCAGAAAGTCAGTTCAGCTATTCGATCTTATTCACCTGAGTTTATTGTGTATGATTATGCTTCTACTCATTTAACTGAAGAAGTACTTTCAATAGACTTAATTAAGCAAAGTGACGTCATTGTTCTTGGGCCAGGACTAGGACAGCACTCTGATACACAAAAAGCTGTTTCAAAAGTTTTAAATTTAGTAAAAAAATTTGATAAACATATTGTTATTGATGCAGATGCCCTCAAACTTCTAGACATAGTGGATGTTACTTCAAAAACTATCTTGACGCCTCATGCTGGAGAATTTTCTGTATTAACAGATATATCACTTCCTGGTAGTCCCCATGAGTTCATTAAACGATATCAGTTGGTACAAGATGTCTCAGCTCAATATTCCAACGTGTGGGTAATAAAAGGGCACTGGGATATTGTTACTGATAGTTCAGGCTATATGAAGATAAATAAAAGTGGTACACCTCGGATGACACGAGGAGGAACGGGAGATATATTAGCAGGTTTGATTGCTGGATTTATTACGCAAGTAGAAATGCCTTTTCATGCTGCTTGCATTGGTGCATATATTAATGGAAGAGCAGGAGAACTTGCGGAAAGAGATTTTAATCTTTCTAATCTCCTTCGTCAGATACCTATCGCCTTGAAGGAAAGTTTTGACTTTATTCAAAAAGATTCTATCACGAAAACTGCATCCCACTGACCTCAAACGCGTCAATCTCTTCGAGAATCCCATAGATCTTCTGAATTGACTGATATACGTACTCTTCCTTTTTTGCGCCAGTACAAACTAGTTTTCCAGATTGAAAAAGAAGAAGTACAACCTTAGGATCCTGCATTCGATAGATCAGGCCAGGAAATTGCTCGGGTTCATACATAGAATGTTCTAATAATAAAGCAGCGAGTTCTAAATTGATTCGTTTTCCCAAGGTTCCCGATGCAACAATATTCTGTACAGTGATGGTAGCCTCGTGTTTAACATTATGGCCAGCTTGTCTTAACAATTCTGAAATTACTTCAACCGCTTCTTCAATCATAGGGACTGATTTTGCTCCTGTGACAACCAATTTACCTGAGGAAAAAACTAATATCGAAACCTTTGGTTTCTTGATCTTTACAACAACACCTGGAAATTGTTCGGGGATATAGGACACCTGAACATCACCAGGTAAACGGCTAGCTGCTTTTTCTAATTTGATCTTACATCGTAAATCAACTGAAGCAACTACATTTTGTACCTCTGCAAAGAGGTCATCTCTTTCTGAATCGTTAGACACGAACCTCACCAAAATAAATTAATCATAAGACCACAAATTGGATATAATGAGAAGAATGGAGAGTAATTAGACATTCTCTAGTGTTTTCTCAAAAGTTTAAATACTTTGGTTTAAATAGTTTATAAATGAACATGAAAATAATGTACCTACACTGAGTATTTTCTTTAATTTTAAGAATTTTTTTCCCATTGGTTTTATACTTTTTCAGGAATCCATTTAACGAATTTTTACTATATTTGTTTGATTTAGAATTAATTATACCAGAGCGTGAAGGGATAGATCAGGAATTAATTATTTTTTCTCCTTTTGTAGGTACTTGTTTAGTTGTAAATCAGTGTATTTTTCTGATAACTCTGTTCAGGATTTCACTATCTCACAAAGCCAAATTAGTTTCATCCGATTCTTAGCCTCCTGATACCAACTTTCCAAAAACTCTTCGATTAAGAAATCGTTTTTTGGACTCCCTGAAATAATAATCCAAATTGACTATACCCAGAACGTAATAAACTTAACACATTACCCATTCGTTAATAGAGAGTGGTAAGCCTCGCCATCAATGAATTCATGGGAATGACACTTAAGAAGAATGTTGAGGGAGATTTCTATTATGGTTTAGCAATGATATAAAGCAGAATCCCGTCGTCTTGCCTTTAGAGCAGAATTTAAATCATATAATCTAGAATAGAACATTATTTTTGAAACAAAAATGGTCATATATTGAATATGTTATAGCTAGCAAACAAAGAATTTTCGATACTAAGCCAATAGACATTTAAAAGCTTTTTCAAGAAATTTGTATAAATTTCCGGAGGGCCCTCTTTTGCCACCTCTTTCATCACGAGAGCCAAAATGTCCTGAATGTGGTAGTACTGATATTGTTGTAGACTCTACCAAAGGAACATCTATTTGTGCATCTTGTGGTCTCGTTTTAGATATGCAAATTGATATGGGGCCTGAATGGAGAGCCTATAATTCCAATGAGCTCGCAGAACGTTCCCGTACGGGAAGTCCGATCACTCCCTTAAAAGCGGAAATGGGATTACGGACTCAGATTGGGAATATCAGAAAAGACATTACTGGTAGGACATTACCCTTTTCCTCTCAAACTAAATATCGACGTTTATCGCGAATTGACAATCGTACCAGAAAATCAGAAATACGAAACCTTAGATTCGCCCTAAAAGAGCTAAAACGTATTAAAAGTCAGTTGGAGCTACCTGAAGATGTTGCTGAAATGGGGGCAATGATATATCGAAAAGCGTTGAAGAAAAATCTCATTCGGGGCCGTTCGATTGATGGTATGATCTCAGCTAGTCTTTATTTAGCCTGTCGAAGAAAGAAGTTACCTCAAACTTTAAAAGATATCGCTTCGGTGTCTAATATTTCATCCAAAGAACTTGGACGTTGTATTCGAATAATTCTCCAAAAGCTAGATTTAAAGGTGTTCCCAAGCGACTACTCCGCGTTAGTGCATCGTTTGGGCATTAGTCTTCGTGTTACAATGAAAGCGCGGAGACAAGCTGTTGTTATTCTCAACATTGCACGATCAAAAGGAGCTACTGTCGGTAAGAATCCCATGAGTCTCGCTGCAGCTGCGCTTTACATCTCTACTATTCAGACTGGTGAGCGAAGAACACAACAGGAGATCGCAAACATAGCTAAAATCACTCCTGTGACAATAAGGAATCGTTTTAAAGAGCTAGTGAAGATTCTGGACGCTGAATCCAAAAGAACAGGAAATGATTCACTAAGAACGTTACTTATTTGAGATTAACAAGGGGATATTAGTTCTTTTCCACAGAAACTATAACTCCATCTTTAATATGAAAAATACGTTGAGCTTTTTTTGCTATACTTGTATCATGAGTTACTATCACGAGTGTTTGGTTCTCTGTTTTGTTAACCCTTCTTAGTTCTTCTAAAATTGTTTCCCCTGTTTCTGTATCTAAATCTCCAGTAGGTTCGTCTGCTAAAAGAATTAAAGGATTGTTTGCTAGAGCACGTGCTATTGCTACTCTCTGACGCTCTCCACCACTCAATTCGTCAGGTTTATGATCTTTCCTGTCAAGTAAATCCACTTTTCCTAATAAATCTATTGCTCTCTCATGTCTCTTCGTTTTAGATATTCCTGCTATCAGCATTGGAAGCTCAACATTCTCCAGTGCAGTTAAGACTGGAAGTAGATTGTAAAACTGGAAAATAAATCCCACACTTTTTCTACGGATTTCTGTGAGTTCACGCTCTGATGCATTAGATATTTCTCTCCCCTCAAGAAGAACTTTCCCAGAAGTTGGAGAATCTAATGATCCAATGATATTCAGTAAGGTTGTTTTACCGCAACCAGAAGGCCCTTGGATAGCAACCATTTCTCCCCTCTGTATTTCCATATTGATCCCTCTTAGTGCCTCCACTTTCACTTCTCCTAGAATATAAGATTTTTTTAAATCGATACATTCAACAATAACATCACTTCCAACGGGTGCTTCTTCTACCATCATTGTTTCCTCTATTATCTCCTTTTATTTGCTTGATCATATAAAAAGTGTGCCTGAATGTTATGAATTACTTATAAGAATAGTTAACATAGATATCGCTTAGCTGCTCTTATCTTTTCTCCTTTTTCTTTGATATTTGCACTCTATATTGGATTTTATGACAATGTATTTAAGTTGTCTTTTTATAATGCAAATAAATTCTTATGAATATTTAGATCATATTTAATATACTAAATTGATTTTTCTTTCGAATGATGCAGATTCATAACAAGATAGCAAAGTTGTTGGATAATCCACTTTCAATACCAATATTGAAATTACTGACAAAAAAACAGCTAACAATACCTCAGATTACAAAATCTTTGCAAAACATTGATGCTGATATACAAACAGTAATTGCAATTCTAGGAGAGCTTTATCATTTTGGTCTAGTAGAAAGATTTGAAACCCTTGAAAAAAATCTTCCCAATCAAAATCGGATTTCACCAGAACAACACTTTCTTCAAGAACCAGGGCCAAAGATTTATACAACACCTTTAGGAATTCCATTACATGACTATGTTTCTGTGTGGGAAGAAGTTCTCCAACATCCTGATCAGTTGAATTCCAAGAAGCTAAATAATTGGATCTTTACAGTGCCTAATTATCTTCGAAAAGAAATTGAGAATTTAACGTTAGAAGAAATTCGCCTTAAACTATTGAATAAATCTTACTAATATTCTCTTTCATTCTCAATTTATTCAATTTTTCATCTAAAAATGATTTGTATTGAAGTTTTACTTTCCTAACCATTCCTCAAAACCATTCTCTTTATTTACAATACGAGGATAACTTAAAGTTAAGAATCCTAATTTCACCTCGTATAATATCTGAAAAAACCAAGATTACAAGCATTATAATGCTGATGTCTCTTAAATAGCTAGGATTTTTCTCAAAATCACCAAAAAGTTTTTCAAGACGATATAAAAGAGCTTCTAGTCGGATTCTGCCTATTGTCTTTTTGTTGTCGGGCTTTATTCTGTAATCAGGGAAATGTTTTAAGTTGTTCCGGCAAAATACTGTTTTAAATGATTTTGTGAATTTCTTGAAAGCGCGAGGCCGATTTCGTGAAATTGAATTCATAGAGAATTCCGTTCACGCCACACCTAGGATTCCGGATTTTCCAACTCTTGTTTTTTATATCGAGGAAAACCGTCAAGAGCAACATTACATTCTTGAAATTCATGGTAATGAATCGACTGTTATGAACCGAGAAATCCAAGAATTTTTTCAATTGAATCAGCTGGGTTTAAAGAAGATCAAGGTAAAACATTACCTTAAAACAGAAGCAGGTGAATCTCTCATTGTTGAAACCGAGGGGATTGGTCCACCGTTTGAAACATTGATAAATCATGTTATCACTCTCTTCGAGACTCAACACTACTCTATTACAACGACTCAAAAAACACTTATTTTCAGTCCTGAAAAAATTGAGTCTAAAAGACCTCAATTACAAGCTCGACAAATAATTAAACCACAAACTCGTACTCAAACTATACGCCCACCAACAACGCCACAAACCATTGTTTCTGAAAGTCCTGCTAAAAAAACTACCTTTCAACAAGAACAGGTACTTCCGAAGCTTCAATCGAGTACATCGCCAGAATATTTAGATCAATCAAGTGATATTGACCCCTCTCAATCCGAAGATGTAACAGAGAATGAAGTGATAAAATCCTTTCCTCTACCCTCAACTATTGAGAGAAAAACTTCAGAAATAATTACAGAGAGTTCATCTGCAACTGATAGAGGCATTATCGATTATAAAGAGAATGATCTTGACAGAGCGCAAGGAGAGGAAGATTTTCTGAATGAAAAATTCAATGACGTCGGAATATCCACTGAGGATCTAGAAGGAGATCTCTTCCATCCCAAACCTCCTCAAAAAGCCTACTCAAGTAATATCAAACCTTATTTAAAACAAACAACTTCATTATTTAGACGTGATAACTGGGAAGAAGATTTACCTACAGAAATAGAAATGGAGATATTAGAACGTACTTATATGAGGATCAAACATCGAACAAAGCCAGAAATTTTAGCTAAGGATTTAGGTATCCCTATTGATAAAGCAGAAACACTTTTACGATCCCTAATATCAAAAGGTCTTCTTCGAACCCAGGTAGGATGGTATATTATTAAGAAAAGCCATTTACCCTTCTTTAAGAAAACCTTCAGCGATGGCGAGAAAAAGAAGAAAAAAAAGAAGTCTCCTCGTATTTCCCGTGTGGGTGAAGGATTGACACCTGAAGAAATTGCTACTATTAAGGCAATTAAATCAAGACCAAACCTTAAAGCGCAATCAAATCTCCTAACACGGCCAACTGGGTTAAAACAGAGTATTTTAAAAGAAGTTTTAAGGAACTTGGTTGAAAAAGGAATTTTACGTGTTTCCTATGGTTGGTATATTCTAAAGGATAAAAATATCCTAGAACACAAACGAGGCTCGACACTTGATCAAGTCAAGGAGTCTGTGAAATATAAAATACCAAAAGGGTTAAGTCTTACTCCATCTGAGGAACAAGTAATCAAAGCTCTTTTACAAAGGCCCCATTATAAAGCACAATCAAATCTTCTGACATCTGATGTCAAACTACCCAAGGAGCAAATAAAGCAAGTGTTAAGAGAGTTAGTAGAAAAAGATATTTGCACCGTAAAATTCGGTTGGTATTGTTTAAAAGATCCTAAGCAATTTCAGTCGTCTTGAAGCATAAACTAGGATTTACTTTTTAACCATTTTCTTGTGGACGAGTACGACCTTCCGTATCGAAGATGTCGAATGATATGTTTGTATGGTCAACGTGAAAAAAGATTCTGCCTCAATTAGTTTCTTCCTTCGAAGAAAAAATAATTTAAATAAAGGCAATTCGTTTCATTCAATCTTAATTATTTAACAGAAGATAGAATCTTATGACTAGCGATACACATACATCATCGACTCCTGCTTATCCCTCTGATATAAAAACTTTGGACAAAATTACACCCAAATCTCAACATGAGCCCGTCAAAACTGTTTCAAAACGATTTCATGATGACAAACTTATGTTAATGACGTTGGGGATAGCAACGCTCATTACTTTTTTGTTGTATACGCTTCCTGATTGGGTATTCATTGAGATTCCCACTCGAGATATTATACATACATTATTAAACATAATAGGAATTGAAAACACCCTTATCCCTAATGTTGACCCCAATACTATCATCCCTGAATCACTGAGGGGAGGATCCTTCCCTTTCCTCGAAGCTACGATTCACACGCCAGGTATTAGAATTTCATACCCGGACCCTATTCCAGACGGAGATTACTGGATAGTCAAAGCATGCACAGGAATGCAGGCCGGTGGATTACTAATTGCTATCATCATGGTAACTGAAGCTCCATGGATCGCTAAAATCCGTGCTAGTATTGCTTTCTTTTCCGTACTCTTCATTGGAAATGCTCTCCGAATCACATTCCATTTATGGTGTGTTTATATCTTAATTATGCAGTTTCAAATGGATCCTAACGAAGCATTTTATTGGGCTCATGATGTCTCGTCTAAGATCATTGGTTTTTTCGGAACCATCTTATTTGCTTTTGTTATTGAGAAATTCGATGTTCCGATCATTGATCAATTTGCAGACTGGTTAGATTGGATGTGGTGGCGAGTAAGCAGATTTTATACCCGAATTTTCCATTAAAATCCTTTCATATTACGATTAAAGAGAAATTCGATGTTATGTGATAACAGTACTAGAAAACTCAAGAATTACATGAAAATGGTACTTGATTGTCAAAACAATAAAATAAGATTATTTCTCAAATCCCAGAAAAAAGTGGTAATTATATAAAACTTTATAATGATTATTGAAGTAGGTCACAATAAGCAGATCTCTATGAATATCTAAAAATAAAGTGGGTTTTAATATTGAGTGTTAGAAAAGCTAAGCGACGAGATGATTCTCCGATGCCTGCAACTGGAGCTGGATTAATAAGGTTTTATTCAGAATCAGACTCACCAGGTTTAAAGATGGGGCCATATTGGACTGTTGCGATAGCTATCGCATTTATAGCAATAATTTTAATCTTAAATTTGCTCCAACTTAATGCTTAGCTTGGTTTTTACTCTTATCTTGTTTTCCTTTCATTTCTTGATTGGGGAAATAGAGAAAACCAATTTTCGTTGAGAAACAAAATAAAATTGATCAATAGGTGGAAACTTATGGCAAAAGACATCCAAATTTCCAGAATTATGACGAAGAGAGAAGATCTTGTTACAATGACCATTCCTGGGAATAGGGACATTCTATTAGATGAAATCCGAAAAACAGGTCTAAGTGTATATCCTGTTTTGAAAAAAGACTCGAAAGAACTTGTTGGAATTGTTTCACGCTCTGATCTTTTCAGAAATCCTGATGAAACCCAGATTTCGTTATTAATGGTTCGAGATGTTGTCACACTCAAACCTAGTGATAAAGCCATTACTGCTGCGCGTATTTTTGTCAGAGAGGTTTTTCAGCGAATCCCCATTGTAGATGAAAAAGATGGTAAGTCCCTTGTTGGCATTGTTTCGCGGAATGATATTGTAAAAAAAGTTATTGTACCAGCTAAAATCCTATCTGATGTTGAAAACTATTTTTCTCCCAATATTACAACCATTTGGGAAGGAACCCCACTTCCTGATGCAGCTATGGTACTTCGTTTGAGTCATCAAAAAGGAATCCCAGTAATAAATGAATCGAAAATGGTAGGAATAATAACCCAACATGATTTTCTTAAGGTAGCAGAAATTCTCGACTCTCAAAGTAAGAGCCGTACAGGCCACGGTGCAGAAAATGACAGCTCCTCTTGGGATAGCGAATCAGTTTTGATAATTGGCTCTAAAACATTAACTTTACCTCCTAACATGAGAGTTGGCGAGATAATGGAACGAAATGTTGAAGTTTGTTACAAAGGTAGTACAATCAGTGATGTTTCGAGAAAAATGAGCTCAAAACAATTCGACCAACTCCCTGTGGTAAGTGCAGATGGTAAACTTCTTGGAATTATCAATCAAAAGGATGTAATTAGAGCTTATGTTGACTCATATTACGAAAAAACACTAACTTAACATAATTTATTGGTTCCTCTAGATTTATACATATCCATTTTGAACACCAGAAGTGAAATCTCCCTTTGTTACTTACAATTGCTATTCCAGATTCAGCTGTCACTGATTGTAATGATCTTCGTTCAAAAACTGAAAAGATTTTTCAGATTGCACGGATCGCTGCAATTTTCATGGCCCAAGATATACTTATCTTTCATGATCCCTTTTTAAAACCCTCTCGTTCAAACCGTGAAAGACGTATCATCACTAGAATTCTTGAATATATTGAATGTCCTCAATATCTTCGAAAGAGGCTGTTTCCTCTTTCTCGTGATACTTCTGCTGTTGGTATTCTTTCTCCTTTGGCAACACCACACCACATTCGTTCACGGGAGTTAAAACCAAACGAAATTAGAGAAGCAGCTATTTTTCTTAATCAAAATCGCGTTGTTGCAGACGTTGGAGGGACACAGCTCCTTGAAGTGCTTTCTCCTCCTAAAAGATCGCTTTCAAATAAAACTATAAGAGTCACAACAAAAATTCAAAGAACAAAGGAAGGGTACAAAGCAATTGTCCTTGATAATCCCCCAAAAAATATATACTGGGGATTTTCTGTCCATCCGTCTGCAACAACTCTTGGAAAACTTCTTATAAATAGATCTGAATTTAAAATTGCTACTTCTAAATCTTGTCAACCATTATCATCATTTTCTGTCGAAATTATCAGCAAGAAGAGGCTTTTAATTGCCTTTGGGGGCCCTTATCATGGAATCCCAGAGATGGTTAAAGCTGAAGGTAAAAAGATCAGTGATTTATTCGATTGTTGTTTCAGTATTTTACAAAATTATGGCACTCGTTCTCTTCGATTAGAAGAGGCTATGATGATTACTTTAAGTAAACTTGAAGATTGGATTAGTCAATAGATCTAATACTTTGATGATTTCCTATTTAGATATCTGAATAACTGTGTCAAGGTTACAATTTATCTAAAAAGAACAAACAAAAAAAGATCTGTTATGATCGTAGTTGAAGTCGGTACTGAACTAAAAATGAAATTATTGTGAATTCTGTAAAAAATATGTAGAACAGACATTAGTCTATCTCCTCCTAAACATATCTTAATTTCTCATTTATTATATTAATTCCAAAATGATGTTAAAATTCAAATCTTATCTCTAAAAGAAATTTTAGATAAGATTAAGATTCTTCATTAGGAATATTCCAAACTTTTTAAAATAAAAAAATTCCTTCTCTATTAGCGAAAAAAAAAACTCTAATACAACACACAATATGCGGGGGTTCCCTAGCCAGGTCAATTGGATAAGATAAAGATTCTGCCAGGTCAACGGGGGCAGACTCAAGATCTGCTCGCATAGGCGTTCGTGAGTTCAAATCTCATCCCCCGCACCAGTTTACCCTAGTTAGATAGATGTTCCTTATTCGCTGCAGAGGTCCTTGTATGAGTACAGAAAACATAATTCCAGGAATAACGCCGACTCGTATGCAATTATTAGAGTTAAAGCAAAGATTGGAACTTGCTAACAAAGGTTATGAGCTTTTGAGTGAAAAACTCGAAGCTTTAACAGGGGAGCTGTTCTCAACAGTCATGTTGTATAAACAAAAACGAAAAAAAGTTCAGGGGACAATTAAAGACTCTCAAGATCAAATGATCGAACTAAACCTCCAGATAGGGGAATTAACAGTCCAAGACATAGTCTTGAATTATCCCCGTAAGTTTCGAATAGAAAGTAAGAGTAGAAGATTGATGGGAATTTCTGTCCCTATCTTCAATATCCATAAGGAAGAAACTTTCCTTAGCGATTCAATATACTACTCTATGCGTGAAACGACTGCAAAATTTGATTCAGCTTTAAAAATCTTTGAAGAGGCTCTTCAAGCAATTATTAATCTCGCAGAGACTCAGTCAACATTAACTAGACTTGCAGGAGAAATAATCGAAACAAAACGCCGTGTTAATGCCTTGAATTACATCATCATTCCCCGTATCGAGGCTACAGTAAGATGGATCAAATTAACTCTAGCTGAGCGCGAGCGAGAAGCTTTTGTAAGATTAAAGAAAGTGAAAAAGAAACTCTCTAAACAATAAACTACAAAGAAAGAGGAAGAGTTATTATTTTAAGTTTTAATCTCGAATACGTCCACGCCTTAATCCAGTTCGACGAGCTGCAATCAATCCCACTTTCCTCCCTGGGGGGGCATTACGGGAAACAGTAGTGGGTTGCCCAGGGCCTTGGTGCGATCCTCCTCCAAACGGATGTGAGGCGATGTTCATTGCCACACCACGGACAACTGGAAATGATTTATGTCCTTTTGCTCGCATGAAAGCTCTTTTAAGCCCAGCTTTAACAAAAGGGCGGTCTGGTCTTCCACCTGCCGAAATAATGCCTATCATTGCACGAGCATTATTATCAATCGTTTTAACTTTTCGAGAAGGCAGTTGGATAGAAGAACCATCTTTAGACTGGCTTCTTACTAGTCCATGGGTTCCTGAAGATCGACACAATGCTCCTCCATCACCAGGACGCATTTCTACATTACAGATCCATATCCCTTCGGGAATTTTAAAAATAGGCAAAATATTTCCAACTTCTAAAGCTGCATTTACACCTTGTTCTCGCTTTTGACCTACATAGACACCTTCGGGGGCTGGAAGAAAGCATTCACTGCCATTCTCATACTTTACAAGCATTAAGGGGACACCTCGGCCCCGCTCGTGAGTGAAGTCAATAATCGTGAATTTTACTTTATCATTGAGTTCTTTTTCTGTGAGTGGTAAATATCGAGCTTTTCCTCGTTTTCGATGCGACAAAGATCGAAAGGTTGGTGAGCCTCGTCCACGACGCTGAACTAAAATACGTTTTCCCATTTTTTTCACCTATTTAAATGATTCCAACTTCAGTCGCCAGATCCAAGGCACTATAATCTTGTGAAAGCTTTATGAATGCTTTTTTTTCACCTTTCGGAGTTATAAGGGTATTAACCTTGACTATTTTCACCTTATAAAGTGTCTCGAAGGCTTGCTTAATTTCGTGTTTTGTAGCTCGGCGGTCAACAATGAAAACTAAAGCATTTTCATGAATATTATCCATTTTATTGAAGGCCGCCTCTGTGATCAATGGATATTTTATAATATCTTGAGGTTGTCTGAATTTCAGCTTGGTTCCACCTCATTTTTTCAGAGTCATTTTGTATAATCAGTTTGCCATTTTTTCAATTAGAAGTTCGTCCAAATAGGAAATCGCAGATTTTGTCCATAATGTTAACCGTCCTGCATGAGTCCCAGGTGCAAGATGTTCTATATTTAATTGATCAGCGACAACAACATCAACACCTGGTAGGTTTCTTGCTGCAGCTACAACTCCATAATCATGCCCAACAACAATCAGTACCGATTTTCCCTTCTTATATTTCCTTCCACGTCTTTTCCCTTTACCTGGCCGAATCTGAGTATTTCGTCTTTTAGCTTTAGCTAAATCATATGATAAACCCAGGTTTCTGAAAGCAGCTTCCACTTCGTTGGTTTTATTCAACGACTCTAAATCATCACTTACTATCAATGGTAAAGACTTAATCTCCTCAATGATGTGACCACGTGACTCAACTAAAACTGGATTAGCGGTTGCAGCAATTGCAGATTTTTTAGCTAAGATTTTTTCTTTTTTGTTTATTTTCTCCTTAAATTTCTTAAATCCGCTAGGTGGATGTGCGCGACGACCTCCTACGGCGAATGGTATGAATGCACCACGACTAGCCGAATGTGTTTGTGATCCCTTTACTCTTGGGATTCGTGCTGCACCACGACCAGCACCCCAACTCTCTGCAGATGTTCTTTTCCCAGCACGGGGGTTGACACCATAAGGTATTTGTCGATTTCTACGACTAGCTAATACGGAACGCTTGATCACATTAGGACGAAATGGAGTTTTAAATACCGAACTAACATCGACCTTATCGATTTCCTTTCCTTTTAAATCATAAACAGGAACCTTAGAGAAACTCAATTTTATCGCCAAATTATTTTCAATTCTTAGCTGTAGTACTGATATAAGTAATCTGAAGCTCTTCAATTTCCGTAGGTTTTGGTCTTATTGGATCTCTTAAGCGAACTAGACGTTTAGATGAGCCAGGAACGCTCCCGCGAAGAATACAATGTTTCCCAACTTTTCCATATCGTTTAAAACCGCTCACAGGAGTTACTTCCTCTCCATCTTCGCCTATCTTGAGAATTTGTTTGTTATATTCTGTTCGTGCAAAATAGCCTAGCTGCCCAGCACGGGGAACAGTCCACATTACTCGAGCAGGATGCCAAGGTCCAATACATCCAACAACTCTTCGACCCTTACGAGTTTTACGAGGAAGAATTTTAATTCCGTGTCGTTTAACAGGCCCAGCGAATCCTTTCCCTTTTGTAGTAGCGATCACATCTATAAAATCACTAGGTTTATAGACATCATCTATAGAGATTTTTTGATCTAAGATCTGCAAAGCATAATTGAATGCTTCATCAACTGAACCCCCTACCTTAATTTCCAAAATATCAGGAGTTTTTTGAGGAAAACCAGCTTCTCTAGGTGAAGTATGAGCTAATACACGAATTTCCTTAACATTTGCGATGATATTCTGTACCTCACTGATTCTTTGTTCTTTATTTTGTTGTTCTTTCGGAATCTTAATCCGAAGACTTAGATCCTTTTCAATGCTATCTCCCCAAATTTGGGTCATAACACGAGGTTTTTTAGTGAACTGGTCAGTTATATAAATTCGTATACCAAAAATGACTATTGGTGGAGTTTCAATTATGGTGACTGGTACAAATTGTTCTTGTTTGAAAAAAGGAGATTTTCTATCAGTATTTACCATTGCTAAATGCGTCATTCCAGCCTTATACCCCGCATGTCCTAACAATCTAGGTTCAATTGCATCACTTGACTCTGGCCACGTTCTCAATCGGGCTGTATGTCTTCTTGCTCTTTTTCGTCGATAGCCAAGAGATCCTCGGTGTGGCGCGTGTTTTTTCCTATGACCCATGCTTACGGTCTCCAATCTTTAATTATTTCAGAATAGATGTACTCTAGCAATCAAACTTGTTTCTAAAGCTTGGTACACGTCGTTGTCGTCAGTTTTCAACAACTGATTTAAACCCTCCGTACTGTTTCTTTCAACCTCCCAAAAATCTGACTTGTGTGATTGGAGGCCCGTTAAAAAAGACTCTATTGAGGGATTTTCTCTCCAGGATTTCTTGAATTTCTCACTATCTTTTGAAGAATTAATATCTTGGTAATATTCTCAGACCTTACACCTATAGGTTCTTTTTCATTTTGGTAATTACCCATTTATAATCTCAAATTCTAGCAGTTATCGAGTATCTGACAGTATTTAACTTAAAAGGGAAAGGAAATTAAGGCTAAACACGAAGCTTCCGTACGCTTAAATAGTAAAGAAAGAGCTAGAAAATATAATTATAAGACTATTCACTTGTCTGGTTGGTACTTACCCATCATGGCCCCTGACCTAGATTCTGCTAATGAGGAAATTATTGTTCCAATATTGTATTTTGATATGGAATGTTCGACTCTAACAGTCCATGATCATGTTGCGCATGAAATCTTTAATAATGGCTATTTTGGTCAATGGACTTCAGAGAATTCTCTTGTCTTAGAACCAGAAGAAATTTTGCTTCTTATGGATCGTAAAAGAATAGAAGTTCTCAATACCACTACAAACAAGAAAATCACCTCCTCAGAGATTGTAGCTCATTTCACAGAAAAAAATAATGACTTCTGGAGTCGTTATCTTGTGTATAAGGATCTTCGAAATCGGGGTTATGTAGTGCGTATAGGGACCCAAATCACAGCACCTTTTAGAATTTATTCTCGAGGTGGAAAACCAGGAGAATCAGTAAGCAAAAAGGTTATTTTTCCCCTATCCGAGGGTGAACATCTTGACCTTGATTTCTTAGATCAAATTGTGAATCAAACAAAAATTGACCGAAAAATTCTACTCCTCTCTGTGGTTGACCGTCTTGGGGATGTTACTTATTACCAAGCATCACAATTAGAGCTTGAACCTAATGAGTTAGAATATGAATATAGAGATGAATTGACACCGTCTAATGAGCAAATTGAGGTTTAAAAAGATGGAGGAGAGAAGATATTCACTAGCATCTGAGGAGGCCCTTTATGTTCCTGATACATCAGCTATTATCAATGGCGGTTTGAGAGGCCTAATCGAGACTAGAGAGATCGAAACTGAATCTAGAATAACGATTCATGCATCATTAATTGCAGAACTCGAACATCAGGCAAATTCTGGAAGAAAAAGTGGTATCGAGGGATTGAACGAACTTACGATAATTCAACAAATGTGTGGTGATTTAGGTATTCTTTTAGAATACGGGGGACGAAGACCACACCTCTCTGAGATTAAAAGGGCGCGGAGTGGTGAAATTGACGCCATCATTCGAGATTATGCCTGGAAAGAAAACGGTACTCTTGTCACATCAGATAATATTCAACATTTAGTCGCGAAATCAGTTGGAATTCAAGTAATTTATGTGCCAATAAAAAAACCTACTCTTGAAAAAACGCTTCATATTGAGGATTATTTCGATAAAGAAACCATGAGTATCCATTTAAAGCAAGGAGTCCCTATTTCTGTAAAACGTGGCACACCTAGTAATGTTCGTTTCGATCAACTTTCTGAAAAGATTTGTACTAAAAACTTTCTCAAAGAATTAAGTGAAGAAATCATTGAAAAAGCACTCAAATTTGAAGACACTTTCATTGAAATCGATCGTCCAGGTTCAACTATTATTCAATATGGTAACATTCGAATTGTGATCTGTAGACCTCCATTTTCAGATGGGTGGGAAATAACAGCAGCTCGTCCACTGAAAAAACTCAGAATTGAGGATTATAATCTTTCATCCAACCTGTATAGTCGTTTGAAAGATAAAGCAGAAGGAGTCCTTGTTGCAGGGAGTCCTGGGGCTGGAAAAACAACATTTACGAGAGCTCTAGCTCTTTTTTACGAAAGCAAATCCAAAGTAGTAAAGACAATTGAATCACCACGTGACTTAGATCTGAAAGCTGAAATCACCCAATATTCCAAGAATTTCGGCACTCACACTGAAATTCATGATATACTCCTTCTTTCCCGTCCTGATTATACTATTTTTGATGAAATAAGAGATACAGAAGATTTTAAACTATACACAGATCTTCGACTAGCTGGGATCGGTTTAGTGGGTGTTATCCACTCTAGTACAGCAATAGACGCTATTCAACGGTTTATCGGAAGATTGGAATTGGGAATGATCCCTAGTGTTCTTGATACAATTATATATATTGAAGCAGGTAGAATTAGTCGCGTTTTGGATGTAAAGATGACAGTTAAAGTTCCCGCAGGGTTGGTTGTAAGTGATTTAGCTCGACCTGTTGTTGAGGTACGGGATTTTGAGACTAAAGAACCAGTTTATGAGATTTATACTTTTGGCGAGCAAGCTGTGGTTATTCCTTTAGAAAACGAAGATCTAAACCTGGTTAAGGTTGATGGTCGCACTATTCAGGATATTACGGAAGCTATCGAAGAGTTTTCGACTCATCCTGTTGTTCTTATTCCCAAAGACCGTTATGGGAGAAGATTTGAGATTCAGTGTAATCAAAATGATGTTCCAGCAATTCTAGGAAGAGGAGGAGAAAATATCCGAATGTTAGAAAGAACATTCCATGTAAAGCTAGATGTTAATAAATCAGGCAAAGATTCAGCTTCCTTTGACCTTGCTATTATTAAGGACAAAATGATTTCCTTTCGAAAAAATACTTTGTATATTAGCTTTCCAAAACGCATGAGAAACGTTACTATCCAATTCTTCACTCAAGACCAATTAAATGGAAAAAGAAAACCATTTTTTGTAGGAACGACCTCTAGATCAGGAAAGATTAAGTTATCGTCTCGCAGTGACGCTGGTCGTATCTTTAAAGAAAAACTAGAAGAAAATTCTGTGGTATTATACTGGAAACAGATTTCATAACAGATGAGATGTTCCTAATATCTTGTGATATTTCCTGAATTGTGTCCAACAATTACTTCATCAGCAGCATGACCGAACAACCCGTTCTCAATTACTCCTGGAATAGTATTCAGTTTATCTTCTAATGTTTGAACTTCATTAGGTTCAAGAAATCGATCACCTAGATCAAGATCAACTATATATCCGTTATTATCGGAAATAACTGGACCAAGCTTGTTCTTAGCTATCCGTAGAATAGCTTTTTTTCCAAACAATTCTAGACGTTTAATAGTATGTCTCCATCCGAAAGGAAGGATCTCAACTGCAATTGGGAACATAGGAAGCTTTGGAACAACTTTTTCAGAGCTAACTATCAAAATAAACTTCTTTGAAGCTTCCCTTATGATTTTCTCGCGTGTTAATGCCCCTCCTCCCCCTTTTACAGATTGCTTCTCTGGATTAACTTTATCTGCTCCATCGATAGTGATATCCAAACCATGAGGTGGTAGATCAACAATTTTATAGTTTTGTTTGATATTATTTTGTAATCTCACTAGAGTATCTAAAGAGGAAGGTACCAAAAAAAGATTGGAGATTTTAGTTTCAGGTAAGAGTGATATTAACCAATGTATAGTCGTTCCACTACCTATCCCTACATATTGGCCAGAGGAAAGAAAATTTAAAGCTTCAGTTGCAGCCGCTTGTTTTGAGATCTCTTCAGATCTGTTTAATCCTTTTTTTGATATTAAAAATCCCTCAAAGGGCCTATTCTTCTTTGAAGATCTCTCGCAGTCTTCGTAACTCCTTTAGCATTTCCCCTCTCAACTCTGCAATACTTGTTGACCTTGCATCAGCTATTAAATCAAGTGGAGACTCTGTGGGTTGAGTGACTGTAGCTCCAGGAGCAGGAGGAGCACTTTCTAATGGACTAGGGGGTGGAGTGGGTAGAGTGATTGAGGGAGGCGGAACAGGCGGGCCAGTTGGAGGAGCCTTAACGGAGATAGGCGGGGGTCCAGGTGGTACTTCGGCTGTAGATACTGTAGGTGGAGCTGCTGGTTTGGTTATTGGAGTAACTTCAGAAGGTTCTCCTAATGCTACATCAAAGAGTGCTTCTACATCCTCTCCTGCTGAAACTAGGTGACCCGCCTTCTGAAATTTTTCTATTCTCGATTTTATAATTCGATTACGATCTTGGTATATTTTAACTATGGATTCATAAACTCGTGGTCGAAACTTATCTGCCCTAACTGCTTCTTTGAACTGATTAATTATGTTTTCTTGGGATTTACTTAGAATCTCCAGATATGCTATCATCTCACTTGGAGTGGTTTCAATATCAGGTAGTCTATCTACACTTTCTAATAAACCTTCTGGGCCACTATACTCTTCTGTTTCAAAATACAAAACCGAAGATATGAATGAGAGGGAAAAAATCATAATTATGGTTCCATACATGTAAAATATATCCCAGGTTGCTCCGAGGAAATCATTTCCAATGAGTGTTCCGACAGCTCCCTCAATTTCAGGTGATTCAGGTAAGACTAAAACCACAGAAATAATAACAAATATTACTCCAAGGAAAAAGGTAATCAACCATATAAATCGTAATTTATAGGTAATCTCATATCCTACACTCGCTAGTAACAAAATAAATAATAAGGTGAAAAGGCTGCCATAAGCTAAGATTACAAACCAATCAGTATCGAGAACAAGTGATTGAGGAATAATCTCAGCATAAACTAAACTGGAAATAATGATTATTACGATTCCAATTAATACACCTAATATCCAAATAATTCCCAAGCGGCGAAGAATATTACGGAAGCGTGTACTAGCAGTCAATAAAAGAGGAACCACTCCGATGAATAGTGTTATAACCCCCAACAAGAAAGAAATGTCCCATCCAATTTCTGGCATAACTATAACTTGACTATAAAGAATTAAACTTAAGATTTCCAGTAGAAGTCCAATTAAAATAATTAATGCAAAGAGAAGCTTGAAATTCCACAATCGTTCACGATCCTGGACAGAAAATAAGATGATTGCCAAACCAATGATAATCAGCAATGCACCAATAATATAATAATCAAACCATGAATGAAGGGGATCAAATGGATTAAGAAATTCTCCATAGACTAAAGCTGAATAAATCAGCATTATAATGCCCATACCAACTAGTAAGACCAAGTAAACATATATTTTTTTAACACTCTTTTTTGCATTGGTATCTAAAGAGGCAAGAACGGGTGAAAGGAATAGTAATAAGAAAAATCCAAATGCAGTTAAAGTCTGATAATCAAATCCAAAAACTAAGCGATTCCACGTTGGAGGATCTGTAGTAATGTCAACTGATGATGCTACTCCTGTGAAAAATAATAGAGCAATGGCCATGATCAGTATACCAATACCAGCCAGAGTAAGAAGCACTTTTGATGATCTAACTACCATTTTTCTCAACAAAATAAACTCCTAATCATCAATACTATAAAACCAATTATTATCATTATATCAAAAGTTTACTTATAAAGTCTAGTGAAATTCCTCTTCTTATAAATCAGGGATAAATATAGAGATTCTTCTTCTAATCGATCGGGGACTAATAGAGATTTATAATTCTACAACAATGAGGCGAATTAACTCTTCTGAGACTATTACTCCTTTTTTAAAAATCCAGAAGAACATTTTGAGTCATTTTCGAGTATACTAAGATCATCGAAATCGTGGTTATGTTGTACAGATGGGAACAAATTTCGTTGTTTTATTCCGAATTTATACTCATAGAAGAAAACTAGGTCAATTGATAAGAAAAAAGTCATTTTTCATGCTTCAGAAGGGGATAACATTGATTTTTTTTATCAAATAATAAACCAAAAAAATGGGAGGTAAGAAAACTGTTTTTCTCTCTTATAAACCGTTTTCGTGATGATTCTTATTAAAAAGCTTCTCAATCATAACCTGAACTCAATGAATCGGAATATAAATATGGGGATTTTTCTATCATTGAATAATATTGAATTACCAAAATTTAATCTTCTTTGAATATCTCTCGCAGTCTTGACAACTCCTTTAGCATCTCTCCACGTAATTCAGCTATACTTGTAGATCTGGCATCTGCTATTAAATCAAGAGAGGATTGTGCTGGGGGAGCGGGTGCGGTAACAGGAGCGGGAGGAGGCGCAATAGGGGATGGGGTTGGGATAGGAGGACCAGTGGTAGGTATAGGAGGGGATGGTGGTGGGACACTTGGAGGTGGAGTTGGAGGCTTTCTTTCTTCTGGAATGGAAGGAGTTATTGTTGGTTCAGAAATAACAGCTGTCGGTTCTTCACTTAATGCTGCATCAAACAAAAATTTAGCACTACTTGGGACTTTCTCTCGGTAGGAGTTTATCTTTGTCTTTATCAGTTTATTTAGATCTTGATATTGTTTAGTTATTGCTTCAAATGTTCGTCCTCGGAATCTGTCTTGTCTAAAAGCTTCTTTGAAATACTTAATCATTTCTACTTGGGATCTATTCACAATTTCTAAATAAGCTAACATCTCACTTGGTGTCGTATCAATACCAGGTAATTTATCGTCTTCAACAGCCATAAGTGCTCCAATATCAACACTAATTTCTTCAGATTCGAAAAATACAATTGAGCATATGAATATGATAGAGATAAAAGTCATTATTATTCCATTGACATAATATACGTCCCAAGTCATTCCTACCAACATTAGCATTCCAAAAGTATTTGGATAGTCAGATACTGTCATTAGAGGAATAAGTTCAAGTTGTGGAATATCAATGTACTCTGAGGTGGGAAGTACAAGTACAAAAGAAATAATTAGTTGGATAGTTCCCACAAGGAGGAGAAACAGGAATACAAAACGAAGCCTGTAAATAAAGTCATAAGCTTCATCTGAAGCTGAAATTAATAAAAGACTAATTAATATAGCAAGACTGCCAAATAATAAGAAATCAAAGTAATTCATAAACTCAAATACTGTTAGAGGAAGAATTTCATTGATCGCTAAAGTTGGAATAACATAGGTAACTATTCCGATTAATGCTATTAAGATCCATATAAATCTTAAACGATGGATAATTGAACGAAACCTCGAACTGGCACCTATTAAGAGGGGAATCATTCCAATGAATAATATTACGCCTCCAAATAGGTAAAAAGTGAGCCACATGCTCTTTTCGATGTCAAAAGACTCTAAAAGATCGAAATAAGTTAATAAACTGGCAATTTCAATGAGGATTCCAATTATAAATATGATGAATAGAATTATTTTAAAATTCCATAACCTCTCACGTTCACGAATGGCCAACAGAATCGATGAGAAACCAAAAATGATTAACACGGCACCTAAAATATAATAATCAAACCATGTATGGCTAGGAGTTAATGGTGCAAGAGTATGGGGAACTAAAGATGAATAAATCAAGAAAATTACTCCAATACCAGTTATAAGGAGTAAATGAGGATAAAATTTTTTTATGGTATTTTTTCCACTTGCATCTAATGATGTTAAGACAGGAAAAAGTCCTATTAAGGATAAGTAGAAACCAAAAGCTAATAGTACACCATAATTAAATCCATAAAAAAGTTCACCTTCAATACCTCCAGCACCTGAAAAGTAAAGAATACCGAGAATTATCGTCAATATGCCAATACCAGCCAAGGTGAGAAGTATATTTGATGATCTTACAACTGTTTTTCTCAACTATTAGATCTCCTTATCACCAATTCTGAAAAATCCATTATTATCATTATATCAGAAGTCTACTTAAAAAGTCTAGTGAAATCTATAAAACATCCCTCTCTTCAAATTCACCTCTAAAATATATTTCTCTATTTATACCCAAACATTTTATTTTTTCACTTTAGTTTCTAGGAAAAGAAAATAAGTTGTATTTGAAGTTTTATCCTTTTAATTACTTAATTCCGCTTTAAACAGAATGATGTAGAAAATAATAGTTTGATACTTTGAATTTCCAGTTTATTTTATCAATTAGAAACTTTATCACTTTCTCCCTTGAAAAATCATGACTGGATTGACTGCAGAAAGCTTAGAAAAGAAAACATAAAAAATATTCAAGAGATGCCTCTCCATGCCTATAAGATCTATTAAATAATGATTAAACACTCTTTCATTTGAAGAAAAATAAGATCAGCAGCATATAATAATCATAACCAACATACTATATTGAAAAGAGAAATCAATCACTCATTCTAGATTAGAATATTATTTGTTATTTTCTAAGTTTACTAAATAAATTAAGAATTTATAGCCACATCCCAGCTCCCTGGTTCGTAGATGTTGCCATGCCGTACAATTCCAACCATCCCAGTTTTTTCAAAGAAAAGAAAATCTTCTTTAGCAGTATGCGACACACAGTCAGGGTCGATCTATAATTCATCATGAATCTGGATATTATTCATGTATTTGAAGTATTTTGCGATTAACTTGAGAATAACATTGGTTGTCCAGCGAATAATGGTAGTATAGCTCTCTAGCTCTAATAAAGATAGAATTACTTCCCATTGACTTGGATTAATTGCCAATCTCTCTCTTCCTTCTAATACATCTTCACCACCAGATACCCATCTAATAATTTCGTCCATACACTCATCGATGTCTCTAACTAAACGTCTACCAGTTCTATTATGAAAAGCTGCTAACCTTGTCGCACTGTATACCTCACCAAATCTACTCATCCAATCTGGGCCTTCACACCAGTAACCCATCATGATAACACCAGCTTCATTTGCTTTCACATCTTCAATCAAATGCCTTGGCATTTTTAAAAAATTATTATGTCTCACAAGGTTTGAATATGGAAATAAATTAAAAGTAAATGTTCTTGTTCCATAATTTGGATCTGAAAACGATTTTAAAATTTCTTCTAAATGAGGTACTACCCGTTCTCCTCTTACTCCTAGCTCCCCTTTTTGCTAAACCAAAACATGCCATGGTTGCTTCAGACGAATCCGTTTTTCGACGGCAATTGGGCACATGGAGAGTCAGCAGATTCAAGCCATGAAATTGAAAAGTCAAGTCCTGGCTATAGAGGATCGAATCAACCTTCGCATTCAAGAATATAACGACTTGGTGAACAAGCCGATATCGATTGAGTTATATTTAGATCGATTGGCGAAAGTTAGGGAAGATCTCGATTATTGTGTGAAGCAGTTAATCCTGAGCTTTCTACGGACTTATCCCAAGCGATCGGGGTATACTTACAAAGAGATATGCCGTAATCTTCGCAGTGAAATAAACACTAGCTATCTTAATTTTAAAAAATTAGTGGAAGGGGGACTGATTCTGGAGAAAAAGGAGAAAGGAAAGAAAGAGAGGTATATGATCCATCCTACTCATTTAAAAGAGGTGAAAGAACCTGAACACCAGTAAAAAATACTTAAAACTATTCATAAACAAGAAACTTTCCATTAAGGATCTTCTGTGTCGTTTTTTTGCCATTGGTATAGAGTCAGATGAAAATTTGAGGAAGTGATAAACATTTGACTGAAATTGAAAGAAGAGCCTTTGTTTATTGTAAATATTGCTGTAAGAAATTAACCGATTGTAGACCTCATTTATTAACACTCACTTTAAAGAAGCTTAAGGATGAGGATTTTTATGAGATCACGAAAGTAACCTATAAGTGTCTTTGGTGTGGACAAATCTCCTGGGAGGCAGACTTCGATAAAAAGGATTCTATTATTCATTACATCCAACAAAATCTTGACAAATGGATACAAATGACTGAGTATTCTTATTCTAAAGATTTATGCAAAAATCTAAGGAATTAAAAAAAGATGTCCTTCATCAGAGACGAAATTCGAAGATTAAATAAATTCGATAGGGTCTATATTCTTGCTTCAGGAGAGGCAAGATTGTTATCAACTTTTTTGGTATGCACCTATCATGAGAAAATTTTTAGAGAGAATTATTCCAATTATCACACTTGTGTTTTACTATCACTATCATTTTATCCCTTATGTAGTGATTATTGACCATTGTTATGATTGTTGGTTCTCTTATTATATTATATGACAAATAAAGTATTAAATTTTGAAGAGATGACCCGAATTCATTTTTTTACTTTCTATATTGTATATATCGTTGAATCCATTTAGTTGCTTCGTCAAATTCCCATTCACAAGATGCTATCGTCATTGTAGTTATAATTACTTCAAAACCCTTCGTATAGATTGAATATCCATTTAATTTTAAAAAAGTATTCGCACATTGAAAAGCAGTCCTTTTATTACCATCAACAAAAGGATGTAATTTTATGATGTCTCTCAACAGAGCCGCTGCTTTATTTATTAAACCTGGAAACGTTTTTTTCCCAAAAAGCTTATTTTTATAATTTGTAGCACATAAATCTAAATTATCACTAAGTAATATTCCTGATTCTCCTCCATAGCGGGAGATTTGATCATCATGTATCTTGATAATGTCTTCCCTTAAAAGAAAAAACATATTTTAAAAAGGAAAAAAAAGAATTATAAGTTAGCTAGTTTTCGTAATGCACGTTCATTTTCAAGATTTGATTCATTCATTGCTTCTTCGATCATCTCAGAAATATTTTTTTGTTGTGTGTTGTTCTGAGGTATGATGAACTGTTGTAAAGGAATATCTTGACCAGTATAATCATTATAGTGTGAACTAGGTTGAATACCTGTAGAATCAACTAGTTGGGAGGCCGTTGTAAGACCAGATGTAATACTCCAAGAATTGATGGCTTTCTTTTCATCTCTTGTATACATTTCACATACCCTTTAGTTGTTTAGACTCTATTATCTAACATCCATTCTTGTCTTATTATTCTTTCCATTGGTATCAATTGGGGAGCAGGAACTTGAGGGGGTACTAATTGAACTCTTTCAACCTTTCTTTCGGTTCTAAACACATAAGTTAAGTCAGTCGATTCGATAATTGCACTATCTAAAGCTGCTGTAACCTCATCTGATTCTCCAAGTATTAAATCTAGAGAGTAAGGAATGCTTAATTTTAACATTTCGCTATACCCTTGAAATAATTCAAAAATATCAGCTTCAAGACTAGAGGAAATATCTGCAATTTTCAGTCCAAATATTTCTTTGGCCTCACGTCTACTGATAACATAGTCATGAGAATATCTCCCAACTGTAAATATATCAACGATCTTATTGATTTCATCCTCTGAATAACCTGCAGATTTCAATAAATTGGCAGCTAAAAATTTAATTTGTTCCCTTACTCGATATGATTGACCTAGAACTAGTGGATGAATATTCTCAGTCAGATATTCAAATATACTACACAGATACTCCTGTTTGCTAATTCCTAAGCTTTTTGCCATATCTATATATGCATTAAGATCCTCTACATTTACTGGAATAGTACGACTTGGAATATTTGGTAAATCAATTTTTGGTCCTAAAGGTGATGAAATTGAAGGATCAATTGGTGTGAATTGGCCTAGTTTGCTCATAATTATATTATTTGCTCCAAATGTAAGTAATGTAGCGCAGCTATGTGCTTTAAATGGTACAATCGCGGTGAATTTCTTGCAATATTCTCTGATTAAATTTACCAAAGCAAAACCAGCTACTATAAGTCCTCCTGTGCTATATATAAATAGTGAGATATGTTCAACACCGTACTCCTCTTGAAATTTATTTAGATGATTTGTAATGAACGGGAATACATCAGTTGCTATTTTTGTTTCGAGATTCTTTCTGTCACCTGTAATATAGATAAGCATTCTAGATTTTGTTTCTTCTTCTATTTTTTTTATTAGTCTCATCCTTTCAGTTCTATTCAAACAAAGACCCCAGTAATCATTGATATTCTTTTTCAAATAAAACCTTAATACTTCCAAAAACTTCTTGTATTCAAAACTTTAATGATTATATACTCTTATGTTTCGAGTATATGGAGTTTATAAATTTCCCATAATATAATAATATATATCATTCTTAGACTTTTATACTCATTATAAATCTAAACACTTTTAGTAACCCAACTAAAATTAACGTTTAAAAGAAATTTTTCAAATTGAAAGGTGGGTGAATCAACTTGAAGGGTAGAGAACGTAATAACTATTATATTGATGTTAAAGAATTGAAAGGTGCTTTTAAAGAAAAGATCCAAAAAGCTATACAGATTGGTTTTAAATGGTTGTTGGAAAAAATTCCTGAAAAAGGGAAAGGACTAATTGTTGTTCCCACTAAAAATCAATTAAAGTTGTCTGACATCTCAACTGTTTTTCCTGAAAATATGATCAAAGGATTACTTAAATCCAATAAATTTATAACCAAAGATGGATATAAATTTCATTTAATGACTGATCGTATTGATATAATAAGGTTTGATGGACCAGTTTTGGCAATTTTTCCAATGCCTTCTTTAATCGATAAAATTGATAATGTCTATGAGCTCAAGGATGTTTTTATCATTCCTTGGGGGGAAAATGATATTATGAATTGGTTAGATACATGGTCTCCTACTGAATATCTAACTGGCAAACAATATCGAAGTACATTAGCAATAAGCAGTGAAATCGCTGATGAATTAGAATCTTTAACTCTTGGTGTAAACCTTTCGACTGGTATTTCACATCCATCCGATAGAAGAGAAGCAATAAGGTTATTTCAAAGATTAAAGTCAAGTAATATTGAATATGACCCTCGTTCTGTAAAACTTTGGTTAATTAAAAAAGGATGGAAAACAAAACATGCCGAAGACGTGAAAAAAGTCGCTCAAATGATAAAAGAAGGGAAAAGACCTCGTTATTAAAACTTCAAAGACTAAAATTTTCGTGGTAATTTTGTCTCATTTTTAGAATTGGGGAATTATATGAACTTATTACATAAAGCTAAAGAAATATTCGGAAAAATATGGAGTCATACTGATTTCTATTCAGTTTATTTTGGGCTTTTGACTACTTTAACACTCTTCTATTTATCTACTTTTTTAAGAATTTCAAATCTCTTTTTCGATCTTGGTATGTTGAGTTACAACCTCGTATTCTTAATGACTTGTATTATCTTCATCAAAGTTTTTTTGTTAAAAGATCAGTCGTCATTAACATTCATAGAGAAAACACTCGAAAAACCATTTAAAACTTTGTTTTTTACCTTATTACCAGTTTTCGTGATAGTTGGGTTGTATCTTATAGATGCTTCCCTTTTTATTAACCACCCTTTTCGAGGTATTTGGTTGTATGGTGGTGGTTTAAGTATTATTTCAGGAATTTTGGTTATTACTCCAATTTTCTTTAAATTAGAGAAAAATTCTTTTTTTTTTGGGATAATTCCATCTAGATCATATGTTTTAACTAGAGTTCAATTATGTATTACTCTAATCGCATCATTTTCCCCGATTTTTCTGGTGATTAATTCCAATGCTTTGTTAGATACATACCTAAAACACTCAATATACAACCTTGTAGAAGCTATTTTTATGATAGGTTTTGGCCTTTGGTTTTTTTATCTAATAGGGGTGTTAATACATAGTAGATTATTTACAAAAATTGATTCAGAGAAACTTGAGGAAATTAACAAGGGAGTTTTGTTTGTTGCCCTCTGTGTAATTATACTAATGAGTTTTATAACTTTTAACCCAAAAATATTGTTTACCTACAAACCAAACGAAAATATACCATGGGGTAATACTTTTTATCTCTTTATTGCAAATAACCTAAATTTTTTGGTTTTAACCTATCCTCGCGCGATTAATATTATTAAGAAACTTTCTCTAGCTCCAATCAACTCTCCTTCAATTGTTCAGAGAGTTTTTGTCATTTTATTTAGCGTCTTTATATTGCCTATCTTTTTCATCAATGGTGTTGACATTGCTGATCCTTTATTTATGTTAATTATTTTAATTCTTGAAGTTATCTATATTATTATGTTACTATGGATTTTAGACGATGTTCGTTCGAACCTCAAAAGATTAAATATAATTGAAGCTATTTCTTATTTTTTCCTAGGAATTGCAGCTTTTGGAGCTCTGATGAACTCAGAAGACTTGGCGTATGAAGAGATATTATCCAGATCATTAGGTATTATGCTTTTTCCATTACTTTTTTTATTCTTAAATGTAATACTCATGAATCATCTTTTCCAAAGATTTGATTATTCAAATTTCCTTAATAAGGAAGTAGAGAGGTTAACACAGCCACTTTCTAATGAAGATGCCATTAAAATTGTTTCTATTGAATCTATTGATTTGGTTCCAAGTACTAATAAAAGAATACTTTCATTAAAACTAATAGAAATTTTTAGAGACAATATTCTCAAAGACTTATCATTTAATGTACTGAATAGCATGAGAAGTATAGAATTAAGCCTACCAAAAAAAGAGGTGCCATTTTATAAAAGTAAAATAGAACTTCTTGAAAAATTTTTTGAAATAATAGAGGCTCACTACATACTTGATTTACCATTAAAAAGTGAAATAACAAAAGAATTTACCGTTGAAATTTCTTTAATAGCGAAAAATGATTTATTCTCCTTAAATAAATTGTCCTCATCTTTTTTCGAGGCTTTTGTGAGGAGTATTCGAATTAAATATAATTTAACTTTGCCATTGGATGAAAATGGAAAACCAAAAGATAATCTTAGTGGGAACGGGAAATCTGTAGCTAATTTTCTAGGGATTCGAAAAAGAGAAATTTCTAAAATTAGTTATTTGCGTAACAGTTATGTTCATGAATTATTTCGTGAAATAGAAGATGAAGAGCATCTAGAGAACACTAGACTTATTTTTGGGATGGTTCTAAAGATGTTGGATAATTTAAAGAATTTAAACAACTCTGCGATCCCAAATTTAACAATTTGAAATAATTTTACTCTTGAAATAATATTAAATATTTTGGAAATTATGTAAGATTATTTTATAATGAAGGATTAAAATGGATTTTAAAGAAATCCACTCTCATGAGAAACTATTTCTTGGTTCATCATTTAAACTTGGCAATTTCTTCTGGTTTTTATTGAAAGCTGCAACAGAGATGAATAAATTAGTATATAAACACCCGCTAGGAGGGAGAGAAAGGCGTTTTATTGGAGTAAGCGAATATTTAACTCCTTTCACATCTGAAATACTCCCTCATGAGATACACTGGTGGGTATATAAAAAAGAATCTGATATTGAAGAATTAAAGAGTAAAACAGAAGTGACACTGAAAGCAGCGCAGAAATTAAAAGAAAATATTTAAAAATCCGAGAAAATTTTGATCCCATGCCTTATTCAGAGCTAATTCATCAGGAACTTACTCAAAATACTACACAATCAATGAATTTCAATATGACATATTATGTCTATATGAAATTTCCTACAAAGATCAGTTCAGTATTTTAATTGTACTAGATAATCTCAGTCAGAAGATTCAAGTCGAAAACATGTCCATGACTATTGTATTCAAATATTATTTCTCTCCAACTTTAGACGATGAAGATTATTTCTTGTTCTTTAGTGAATCTAGTGTTTATCTCTTTTTTTCACATTGGTATTATATCAAATAAAAAAAAAGAGTTGAATAAAAAAATGGGTTTTAAGAAAGGATTCATCATTGGAGTTATATGTGGACTTCTATTAGGAGTATTAATTACTCTAGCTTTTTCTGTTATATCAAATATTTCCATAATTACGCAACAGGAGAAATTATCCCACTTCTTCTTCTCCAATTTTTACCCATTTCTTCAATTGATCGATTATTGCGAGATAAATTAAGAAGAGAATGATAATTAAGCCACAAAGTAAAAAATAAAGATCTGCAAGGCTTACAAATGCCTCATATGTATTCTGAAAATCTAGTTCCCCTCCTAGTGATGTTATTAAAATTGATATGAGAAGACTAGGGAAGGAGTAGAGAAAGATTAGCACGAGTATGAACCCTATATGAGTTCGTTGTTTCTCATTTCTCTCCTTTGGGTCATCAAAATATGTTCTCATTAAAAATAGATAAGCCCCAAAACTTCCAAAGATTAATAATAGGAGATTTTGTGTACGGGCTGGATCCATATCTCCTATGGCCATGAATGTCACACCTAATGCAATTAATCCCATTATTACAAAAGGAATGGCACTAATTTCTTTAAAAAAGCCAGATTTATCTTCGATGATAGTTTTTAGAATTTTTCCTAAATTTTTAAAAGACACTTTGATCATCTCCATCTATAGAAAAGCTAAATTTCTTATTAAACTTTGCTTGAAGGGATTTAATCTTTTTTAGTTCCGTTAGATGGTTTAATTTTTTAAGTCATATCGAATATGAAGATAGTACAATATTATTTCAGTTCATTATCATGATATTTGTATAATATTTATTTTCAGGATCATTAGTAAGGAGGAAATACCTCTTCTTCACCTTTAAGGCCCGAAATCACCAAGATCGATGAAATCAATAGAAGTAAGAAATTCTTTTATTTCAACTAGTGCTCCACAATGGTTTTAACTTTTGGAAAATCTTGTTTTTCTAGTTAATTGATGAAACAAATATTTGGATGGTGGGAATTCGTATTGATGAATTACGATTTGTAAGAGATTCTATTTCAGAACATATTCGCAGTGAATATCGTTACTCACTTTCTAATTCAATTGAAACAAGATTGTTTATTGAGAATTGGGAACACAATACAGAAATTATAGTATGTAATCCTTCTAATCTTGAATATGCTTCAATAACTCCGAGTGCAACTATTACAAAAAATCCTACTATTACTGATACAATACCTGTTATTTATGATTTAAGACTTAATAGTAATTCGTCTAAGCAATATTTGACGACCTCAATGAAGCAACTCTTTTTCACTAAATAAGAAATTCAAGCACAATATAATGATTTAAAGTGATTAAAAGTCCTAAAGAGGGTGTATAGACATTCAAGAAAATAAAAAAGATTTTTAAAAATATAATTAAAAAACCTAGAATCTACAAGAAGATAGGATAAAGAAGCTATGGTTCAATAACTTCCATATTAAAACTGGAAATTAAAATCGACCCTATCTCACCATCAGACAACGTAATGATGTTTAATTTCTTACTCCAAGATCGAGCGACCTCCGAAAAAGTATTACTCATCACAATGACCTTACTAAGGTTACATTCCTTTTGATATTTCTCAGCATTTAAAATGATTTGATAGCCACAGGACCGCTCCCAATCCTTAATCAGAATACCTATGATGTTTTGTTCTTGCTCATTTACCAAAATATAGTCGAAAAAATACTTTTTGTCGTACTGGCCTTGTAATTCTGCATCTTTCACAATTTTAAACCGTTTAAAGTCCTGATGATGCTTTAGTAAATACCCTATTTTTTCTCTTAGATTAAGATCCCTGATATATACTACCATAAGTTTTCCCAATGAAATCTTAGTGCTACTGAATTATAAACTCCTAAATTATATCAAGTTTTTAGGAATTTATCGGTGGTTTACATAGATGACTTTTAAAAGGATTAGAATAATAAATTGGTGCAAAAAAATTTAGAATGGGGTGATAATCCATGAAGGGAGAAAGATCAAGTCCAATAACTCTAAAATCTCCATGTATCTCCTTTCAATTCTTTATTAAGATAAGTCCCTAGTTTTTCAAATACTTAGGAGATTAAATATCTTATTTCTCTGTTATGTTACAGATTAATAAAATCATACATCAATAGATAACATTTTGTCAACATTTGCAATAGTGAGATTGAGTCATAGGTGTGAGATATGGATACAGTTCTTGATCTTGTTTTTGGTCTTTCTGAAGGTGTATTATTTACAGTGGTTTCGTGTATGATCGCTGTAAAACTCACAAACATCATGACGGGCCAAACGGATAACGATATAGTTTGGGGGGGGATTCTATTTGGTCAGTCTTTATTGATTGAATTAGGATTTCTTCTTATTTATCTGAACTTAGCAACGTTAAAGTTAACAATATACGAAAGAACTTTCCTTTTGTTCGAATACCTCACTTCAACTACCTATTGCGGAGTGGTAATAATCATCTCTCTGGTTTTCCTACCAATAGCCTGTATTTTACTCACAAAAGCAAGAATTGATTGAATAAAAGAAGTGGTGAAAGATGGAACCCCAAATGAAATCCAAAAGGAGATTATACACTGATTGTTTGAAATTAGACCAAACAAGTGAAAGTGTAGGATACTGTTCTTACTATGGTCAAACTATCACTAATTGTCCCGGCAACTGTCCCTACAACTATCAATCTAATAATCAAGAGGAAGATGGAAAAGCTGAATGGAAATAAAAAGATCTATGTTATTTGTTTTCTAGTTGTCTTTCTTTTCAATTTAAATAGTACTGCTATTGCAGTCATTCAGCTGAACTCATCAATACTCCAAGATACACTGCCACCCCTCTTTGAAAAACCTACTTATAGTCCACAAGCCGTCAATAAAGGTGAAGCGGTCTCTGTCTCCTGTGTTATTGAGGATGTTGGGGGTATGAATGAAAATGCATCGGGAATCAATTTTGTTATTTGTGAATATTCTACTAATTCAGGTGAACAATGGATAAAACTCTCCACCGATGAAGCAAGTGGTACTTATACTGCTACTATTCCAGGAATGGAGGGTGACACTGTAGTTCTGTTTCGATTTTTCGCTCGAGATAATCTGGGAAATGAAGCTCGTTCTGAGACAATTAGCTATACCGTTAATGCCGAGGATTATGATTTACAACTCTATCTATTCGGACTTAAAGGTAATGCTATTACTGCGGCCGTTTTCATTGTAATAATTATTGTACTTGGTTTATCAATAGCTTTTTTAGTTTGGTGGGTACTACATGTCTTTAAGATATTCCCGTTAATGTTAGCGGATCTGACTGGACGTGTGCGTGAAAGTTATGGGCAGATCGGTGTTTTTCTTTTCGTTTTACTTTTCTTCCCATCGCTTCTTGTATTCATCATTCATTTCTTGGTTGCAAACATTGAATTGCTTTTTTTTGCCCTTGAGGGTATCATAGAGGATTTAATAGAAAGTACCAGTTTTTAGGAAAATAAAATCAGAGTAGGATCAAAATATGGGTGTATTGGGTGCAATTGCTAACGTATTTGGACAAATTCTTGCGAAAATACTTGAGGTAATCCTTTTTTTGATCCAAACCGTCTTTTATTTTCTAGAAACGACAATTTCGTTCCCCCTCTTTACTGATGAAGAAAGTTTTAAAGACAAAAATACAGGATTCGAAAATTCGTCAAATCTCAACAGCATCAAAGCGTTTTCTATTTGCTTCTTGACCTCAATATTCTTTTTGATAATAGGAGATATATTATTCAGTTTAATGATGGCCTTCTCTGAGTTTTCAGGGGTGTTTGCACATGATATAGCAAACATTAAAGTCCTCTCTATTGAGGAGAATCCTCAGAATGCGTCCTCCTCCCCCTTTGAGAAGAGTAAAGGCAATGCCTCCGAATTTATTGGGGGAATAATTCTATTTCTAGGAGAAATTATTCATGCGATTTTACTAATTATTGTCGAATTGTTAAATTTATTGATTAAAACAATTTTTATCATCACATTTATCTGCATTATCGCTGAATTATTATTTATAGTCATTTCTGTATTACTCTACATCCTAGATCTTTATATTCTTCTCCGAAAGAACATTTATAAAATACCTGACACTGAGACTGGCCTAATTCTTGATATTAGTTCAAAAGACAGTTTAATTTTGAATTTTATACTAGGATTGCTTGTCTTACCTGTAGTATCTACAATTTTGGTTAGCGTGTTACTTTTTTTGAATGGAACTGTTTATAAAATGATTCTAACGTTCTGGATTCTTCCTAGTGGTAGTCGTATTGCAATTCCATTACTAAACACAATTATTAGTTTAATTACTACTTTCTTTTCACTAGAAGAAGGAGCTGGTGTAGCAACCAGAATGCTAATCGCTTTGTTCTGGATGTTGATTGGTCTTTCTGCATTTCGATATCGACTTAAGCAAGATATCATCATAGAAACGAAACACATATCTTCTCCTTCTATCTTAGATGAAAGGTATAACCCATCTGATATAGCATTTATACAGAATTACCTTCTCTTATTCCTCTTATTATTTGACCCCTTCATAAGTATAACTTTAATCTATGCCCTTGAAAACGTCGTAATTCCTCTATGATATTTGGATGTGAATTTTATTGAGCCTATATGTTCCAGGTTTCTATTTTCAACATGTTCCTGTAAATTGCGATAAATCGTGTATTAAGATCCTTAAAGATCGAAAGGAGAGATTTTCCTTAGAATATGTCATTCTTAATCCAAAGGCTGTCCACATTTATATGTACTTAATTCTAAAGAGAAAAAGCCGTAAAAGAATAAAAAAACAAGAATTCCCGCTACTTCAGCAATTTATTAGTGCAATGGGTTTACACCGAGATTTCCACCAATTCCAAGCAATAAACATCAATTCTGCTCTTAGTTCCCTCACCGAATCTTTCCAATTTAATGAAGATGGACCTACATATTTTTCTGGTGGTGTGATGGGAATCAAAGAATATTCTGATCTTCCCACCATTCCTTCTGAAAGCTTTACAGATGATTTGCTTGAAATATTAACAGACCAATCTCATTTTGCCTTTATTCAGTTTCTTTTCAACCCGTTACCTTCGTCAAAGAAGGAAAAATCTAAAAAAAGAAAGATTAATCCTGGAAAAATGCCAGTACAATTTGATATACAAAAAGGAATTGTAAATCGTTCAAAAACAGACCTCATTCAGGAATATGGTGAATTTCTGTTCTCTCCTCGTATCTTAATAGTTGAAACCATCCAAGACCGATTACAGAATAAATTAGACCAACTTGAAATTCTATTCCATGCGAATGGAATAAAAATTTGTCAGTATTCCACTTTCTTCAATAAGTTCTCACACCTACGAGATCTTTGTCTAGAAAGAAAAATGAGGAAAAATAAGCGAACGATTAATATTGACGGCTTTTCTTTGATGAAACTTATTTCCCTGCCTCAACGTCCTCATGAGGGGTATATGATTGTCCCTAATAAATCAGAAATTCTAGAGGAGGATATTCCAAAATTGATTGAATCAACTCGGAAGCAAATGTAGTCTATTGAACTGTGAAAACTCAATTAGAAAAAGGAATCTAAGTTGATCTGAGCTTCATGAATTCCCTTTGTTTTTCTTGGAGGAATGAATTGAAATTCTGCTATTCTAGGATTAAAACTAGTATCCTCTAAAGCTTCAAAATATTGAACGAAAGTTGCTGTTAAGGCTTCAAGTTCACCTAGTTTCTCTGAAAATTCATTATTAATAAGATCTGATTTAAATTCTTTAAGAACATCAAGAGTTTTGACAATTTTGGACATCATTTCTTTATTATACTCTAAAACATCCTGGGTAATATCAATAATACCTTTTAAGTTTTTGTACCATTCAGGATTACTATGAAAATCAGCGTCAGCTATTGATTTAAATCCACGAGATTTTAATTCGATCAACATCCATGTTAAACTTGAGAATGACACTAACTGGGCTCTTGTATCTTTTATTGGTATTACTACATTGTTTAATATCCCCTCATCCAAGTATATAGTTGAATATTTTTGAAGATAGTATTCAACTAACCTATCTGGTGCGACCACCCATAAGAAATTAGGACCTTTAAAAGAATCTAAATACCCCTTCTTAATCATTCTACTTGTACTTTTCACTAAAAGACTTATCCAATTGTTAATATCTTCTTGTGCTTGTTGTATTTGATCCTTATTGAGAATGCTATCTTTTTCAAATTGATCTATTCGTATTAAAGCCTTTTCTCCAGGTAAGTAAGTCTTGGAATCGATGATAATCCAACTGTCCCGTGCAATTTGAATTAAAAAATCTGGTTCAATACCACAGTGTTTTAAATCCTGTCTGAATTGATTTAGATAAGCTGCCTTTTCTTTTGGATCAAACCATATTTTCCCTTTGGTGAAATCACCTAGGATTATCCGTAAAGAAGACTTAACTAGTACTTCGCCCAAAACACCCTGTGCTTTACTTTTAAACATTTCACTTTTAATATAACTAAGTTTATTAAGAAAATTATCCGCCATCCTTTCTGAATGGTTTATAGTTCTTTTAAAATGTTGAATAGAGTCATTAAAACTATTTCCAATATTAGAAATTGATTGCTGAAAATCCTCAATGTTTTTTTGTAGGATGTTTCGTGTCACCTGAGTAGAAGTTTTAATAGAATCATCAAAATGATCAATTTTCCCATCTAGATTCTTATGAAGTGAAGCAATCATCGAATTAACAATTTTATCAAAATTCTCTTGATTTCTTCCAATAGATCTTTCAAAACTATCTAAACTTTGATTAAAATTTTTATATTCCCTTAAGAACTCCCCTTTAGTTTGGTTTGTTTGATCCCATTCTTTATATTTGTGTTTTCGCTCTTTCTGACGTAAATACACGTCTATTACGACAATGAATATAAACATTATACCGACTATGTAAAGACCAATTATAATTATGAAAAGACCTGTTTGGTCCATTTCAGATTACTTCTCCATTTAGTATTCAATGGAAGAATATTTACGTTTAGATGACATTTGGATGATATTGATACATGGTGGTTTGGTAAATTACTTTTTGCTTAGTATTTCATTTTAATGTGGCTCAAAATATATCGGAACACGATACAGTCCACATCTAGCTGTAGAAATTATTTAAAGATATTAGATGTCTTGAAGTACAACTCCGAATTCCTTTTGGATGTATATTAGACCTTTTTCAGTTAATTTAACCCCTTTTCTTGTTGGTGTGATATATCCCATCTTGATCAACCTCTTCTTGGCTTCTTTGTATTCTTTGTCAGACATTAATGTTTCTAACTTCCAAATAAGTTCCTTTTGAACTTCCCAATCAGTAAATTCCCGACTCATTTTCAAATCCTTCTTAAAGAAGATCTCTCATAATTAGCTTTACTGCTTTAAATCTGTTTTTCTCTCTAACAAGGCCTTTCTCAACCTTTTTGGGTCTTACTTATGAACCACAATTTTTCCATGAGAATCTTATTATTGAGCCTTGTATAACTCTCCATCACAAAAAGGACAGTTTAGGAGTTGTACAAGTTTAAGTTTTTCATAACAGCCAATACACACGTAACGAGAACAGCTATGACACTGATATGCACTTTCTATTATTGGATGTGCTTCATTGTCAAGTTGACAAAAAAAAGGCACACGTACCCGTTTTATATTCGTGTTAGATTTTAATTTAGTCTTGAGAACTCGTAATTCCTGTAATAATAATTCTCGAATGGAAAATGAGGGGATGTGATTCATAAACTCACTTCTGACACTTTCACTCTACTCTCCTGATATCCATGTCTAACTTAAATATTTGAAAAACATATATGTGAGCTTAAAGATACCCCGACTAAAAAAACTCTTTCAAAAAAATGACATCAACTTGTGAGCTTTCACCTGTAGTAAGAAATATGTCAAAATGGAGAAAATGAAAATCGAAAGAATTTTCTCAAAAAAGCCATTAGATTCAAGATTGACTAATCCATCAGTACTGGTTAGAGGTAGCAGAAATGAGATTGATACTCTGTGGAATACATAGAAATTACGGTATTAGTGGTAATTAAATAAAATTAAGCATTCAAACTTACTCAATAAGAGAATTATTTAATATCTTAAAAAAATTATTAGTAAAAGTCCGTCATTTTTCGTAACTGCCCAATTTCTCTATAACAAACTTACAGGTATGCAGTCTAAGTATCTAAGTATTCCTTTAAAACTCAATCTAATGGTTTTTTCGTTTGTTAAGCCAATAGGGAAAGAAGTGTAACGGATTTTGCTGCAACTTTTTTGCACAAAATTGCATTTTTTTCTTCCCTATTCATTTAGATAATTGATATGAAATAGAGATTTGAAACTCATATAAAAGTTGTTGTTTTGTTAAAATGCATATTCAGGAGTTGGAGAGATATTATGAGTAAGAAACAAATAGTTGTTGTATCTCTTGTTTTTGTGCTTTGTTTAGCTTTAGTTCCATCATCTATGGGTATGATAAGGACTATTAGTGATTTTCAACCAGTTTTTGTAGACATTCTTGGTTCAAATAGGATAACTGATGATATGGAAAACTTAGATGTCGAGAACACATCAGAATCTTCTTCTTTTGCCTCAAATAATGTAAGTTCAGAGAAAATCTCCTTCCAGAAGGCCAAAATTTTGGAAGAGGTGAATAGGACATATATTCGTGATCCTACAGGGAAAACAGAGGGCTATTTTCTTGAGGATTTTTCTGAGGATTTCTTTGAATTAATGGCTTCTCGGGGGCGGACTTATCGTCACTTCTATAATAAAGCGACTGGGAACTATACTTATCAATCAGATAATTTAGTCCAGAAAGAAGGGGTATTTGAGGAAACAGATTGGGTGACTGCGGAGGAATATCCCCATAGATTTCTTCTCCGCTTACGAAATGGTGAGATATACTTCTTTGAAACAGCGTCAGAAATTACTACTTGTCTGCACCAAATTAATAAAACAAAAATCTGGGCCGTTGGCTTCGAGAGTTTTAGTGGAGTTATGGGATTCTATTTGAACTTTCAAGATTTAGTGAATGGCCATGCCCAATATCTCTACTGGCCACGCCTCCAAAACAGCCAAATCAGTGCCTATAACCAACCATTGTATGCTATCTATCCTCACTTGTATGCGAAATCCAATGATATTTGGTATGACCAAATCCTCAATGATAGATCTCTGTATTCAGGAACAGCTCAAAATCCACGCAATACTCTGGAATTTTATAATTCGGAAAGCGAATTTGGGGTTTTCTTTACCCTTTCAGACGTAGTTATTCAGGGTACAACGTGGAATTTTAAACATGGTTTTAAGTATCGCATGGAAGACCAGTTATTTCATATGATCACTGAATTCGAATGTTTAGATCAGGATTTTGAGGATATTGGTTTGGCCTATGAGATTACTAGTTCTCCTCAAAGTGATAATACTCCTTTTCAACCTATGAAATTTGTTATAAGAAATGAGACTGAGTCTATTGTTCTCTCTGCTCAAGAAGTTTGGCAAGCAGGACAATATTTAGCTAATTTCCATTCACAGGTAGACATCATCTCAGAAAACGATGTCCAATTTTGTTTTGCCTTTGACGACATGGAATTAGCAGGATTTACAAAAAAATATCTAAAGTTTCATGAGCAACGGATGCCTGATAACACTATTAAAAAAGTTTTATGTACTGGAATGTATGGTCTTGGGTACTATTCTGCAGGAACAAGGATAGAAATCGATCCTCCAACTGGTACAATATATACAATTGATAATTACGATTTATATCGTGATAGCTTTCTGCCAGTGACTTCAAGTACAACCTTTAAAGTAGGGATCAAATCAGGGAACATTCAAACGCTCTTCATAGCATTTGATACAGGCTTAGATAATGGATCTATTACAGATACATCTGCAGTCTCATTCCAAATGTATTGTACAAGTTCAAGTTTCGATAGTTCAACAGAAGGAGCGGATTGTAAGGTCTATAACATTGGAGGAAACGGTGATACAAATACTGCTCGTGAGAATTCTACTAGTTATAGTTTAGGCACATATTCCGAAGCGGATAAAGTTTATTCTGGAAATATTGGGTCAGGGGCGTATAGAACTGCGTCTGCGAGTAAAATGGAATCCTTAACTGATTATTGGGCTGCCAATCGAGGAGATAATGAGGGATACATCAGTTTTGTTTTAGATCATGATGGTGCGGAGAATGGTGACTATTACACTTTTCGTGAAAGTTCTTATTCAGGGTCAGGGACAACATATGATCCTAAGCTATCATTCAGTTATGAACCTAAAATAGAAATTGTCGAAATTTCTGGGAATGTCAAGGAAAGTGGGCAAGAGAATGATCCGATCCAAGGAGCGACTATTGAACTTTATTATGATGGTTCATTACTCATTAGTACAAATACTAACAGTCAAGGCTATTACTCCTTTTCAGTAGATAAATCAGATAATTTTTGTGATTTATGGGTATGGCATCAGGATTATGTGAAACAAAGTGAAGTTATAACTCCAAATGAAGATCAAGAGGTCAATTTCTTCTTGAATCCAGAAATTCCCCCAATGCCTAATCCACCTTATGGTTACAAGGATCCCACCTCCTTTTCAGATCCAAATTCAGCCTGGTCTTCCGAAACAGAGGCATATACGAAAGGGGGGGATTATGCCGTGGGACATGTGAGCGGATATAATGTGCGTTACAAGAATTTCGGTTGGAATGTGCCAAGTGATGTTACGATTCAAGGAGTTTGGGTCTATATTCATTGGAAACCAGTCGATGACGACACAATTCGAATGAAATTAGCTTGGGTTGGTGGGTCTTCTGCTTGGACGAATAGCATAACTGCTTTCCAGGAAAATTGGGATGAAGACTGGATTGATTTCTCAGACGCAACAGAATGGAATTCGACTATAGTTAACAGTAACAATTTTCGAGTGGTCATCCGGAAGAATACACAAGGTAGTGCTGACAAAGTCCTGATAGACTGGGTAGGGGTGTTAGTGAAATATCCTGAGCTTAACATTAAATCAACTTCGGTGACAAATTATCCTAAAAAAGGGGATCCTGTAGAATTCAAAATTACGATAGAGAACATTGGAACATCCACTGCGACCGATGTTGAAACGCGAATTAGGATAAAAGGCGGTACGTATTCATGGGCTGAATATATCTGTGATTATCTTGATTGGAATGGAGAACTCCCCGCAGGAGAGACAGAATGGCATTATCTGACATTTAACAAATTTTTCAATTATAGTGGAAAGTATTTTGCTTGGAATGAAGGTGATTACATCATAGATCAGGTAGATGCCAAGTGTGCTGAAGGCTCAACTGATTCATATGTGGATGATGAAACTTTTGATGTAGATAGTGCAACCTACCCTGATAGTTGTCTTGTTTTTACTGTAGTTTATTATGACACGGAATTTACGGATCTTTCCTATATTAGTTCAGTCAGTGATTTTTTCTATAGTGCTGTTTCGCATAAAATAAAAGTCAATAATGATAATAATTATACTGTTTACACACGTGATGATGGCCTCGAAGAATTGATGGAAGTGGACTATGTTTGTTTATTCAGATCTGGTTGGAATCCATCAGAAAATTATACTATACATCAGATGATGGATCATCTAAGAGATTTTCATGCAAAGGACGACCTTGGACTTTCTGGAAGCTGGAGTCAAGCTGGAACAGGAGGGTATATCACATCAGTTAACAATCATGGTTTTGATCTTCTTGTTGGTTTATCAGGGACAGGAATTGCTAATATCAGCGGACTAGGTATAATCAGTGGCACTCAAGTACAAGTAAATGCCAAAGCATCCTGGGATCAATTGTATGCGGAACTAACTTTAGTACATGAGCTTACACACAACTTTGGAGCTGACGACCACGATGATGCTCCAATATGGTGTGTTATGAATTATGCTGAAAGGCATTCCCTTTATAAAGAATCTGGATGGTTCGTTTATTGGATCTATATTGTTGAAGAGGAAATGACCTGGTCATTTAGAGGATGACACTTTTGCATAATTTTTTCCAGAAGACTCCAATAGCATTGTATTTACGAATAAATCTTTATATAAGGATGGTTGGTTTATAATAGGTAAGGAGGTATATCAACTGAAGAGTCAGGGTAGGGCTTTAATCTTGGGGGGAATTCTCTGTCTTGTGAGTCTTGGTGGTATCCTCCCCCTTCTCTTAGTTACTGCTTCAAAGGGGGTGTCAGTCGAATACACTATCGAGAATATTTGGAATAA
>JBHLMN010000022.1:0-108169 GCA_048938105.1 Promethearchaeota archaeon | reverse complement strand
AACCCCCATTCCTTGAAGTAATCAACAAAAGAGCAAGCCATAGAAGATTCACTAAAGCTTCTCTAACAATTGAAGAATTATCATTCCTACTTTGGTGTACACAAGGAGTTAAGAGAGTTTTTAAGAACGGATTCATGACATTTAAAACTGTTCCTTCTGCAGGTGCTCGTCATCCCTTTGAAACATATCTTGTTTTAAATCGAGTTAAAGGAATTAATCGGGGGCTTTATAGATATGTTCCTCACGGCCACAAACTGCTATTTATTAAATCTTTGGAATCAGAGTTTGAAAATCTAGAAAAAATTCTATTAAATCGTGCTCATATCATCAATGCACCTGTGATATTCTTCTGGACTGTTGTTCCATATCGAACCGTTTGGAAATATAAAAATCCTTCATACAAAATGATTTCAATAGAGATAGGTATGATCTGTCAAAATCTCTATCTCGCAAGTGAAGCAATTGGATGTGGAACTTGCGGAACAGAAATCTATATTCAAGACCAAACTGATGATTTTTTAGGCGTAGATGGAGAAGATGAGTTTACAGTTTTTTTAGCACCTGTAGGTAAACCTGCAGCGAAGTTAGAAATTACTAATTTTCTATCAAATCCTCAAAATAATGTCGATCTGAATAAACTTAAAAAACTTGAAGGTAAATATTCAGGCGTAATAGAATTAGACATAAAAATAAAGGATGGATCACTTTTTCTCATTCTAAGTTCTGGTGAAATCGCTCTCAAAATTCATAATGAAACTGAATTTATTACGGAGTGGAACCCAGCAGTTTGGCAAATCTTAGCTGTAAAATTCTTGTTGGATGATGAAGGAAGACCAACATCAATGGAAGTATTAACCATAAATGGACTATCTTTTTCATTTAACAGTGTTGAATGAGAAGCTAATGGTGACCCTTTGTTTTTCACTAACAGTATTTCCTATTAATAATCTAGTTATTGGGTCATTTCTTGGATTAACAGAACTGGGAAAAAAGCAGAAAATTTGTGATTGACCTAATGTCGTCAAACCAGCCTTGTAGAAAAATTAACCTTAACATAAAATTCAAATAGAAAATACTTACAACAACACTTTTACGACAAGAAAAGATATTGTCCCCGTTTTTGTACAAACTGACACAGATTAGCGAGTACCTAGAGACTCTCTATAGACAATTTCCGTGTATAATTCATACCCTCCCTATTAGTGAAGTAATAGTTTGAAAGATGCGTTCAGATTTCAACAGAATAGAGGTGGATTGAAGAGGGAAATGGTGAATGATTTTTCGTCCAGCTCTGAAAAATATGATTATCTTAAGAGTAACCTATTTCAGTATTTAAGTATTGAATACGGATTGTTTAGCACTAACAGAAATACCATCTTTATAATTTTCAAAAATGACGAAGATCCTAACTCAGCTCCAATTTTTGGAGTTAGAGGGCAATCCATTGACTTCCCTTCCTAAATCAGTTGAAAAATTAATTCAATCATTAGAATGAGATGAGTTAAAGAGTTCATTATCACTTTCACCTCCCAAATTTTGCACATCGGAATAATCTTACTATCTAGAACTCTTTGAATGTCATGATTCACTCAAACATCTTTTTTTTCCCATTCTGAGCGTCTGAAGAATACATTAAAAGCAAGAATTCTAAAATTTTCATTAATTACGCCCTCTTACTTAAAAAATCTTTTGAACTAAATCAATTGACTTTCATATAAAGGGAAAAAAGAACGAATTTGAAAGATTTAGACTAATAAAAAAAACTTCTTTAAGGACTTTTTCTCAAATATAGCATCAAATTTCTTCTGTGACTCAGACATTATAGACATATCCAACGATGTCTGATTATAAATCCTTATCAATTCTTTATACGTAAAGTTGTGGGGTGCAATGGGGTTGTTAGGAAAGTTGACAATTAATGGTTTCGTCAATCCTATTAGGAACCATAGTGGAAATGACTAAATTGAGAGTCCCTGTTTTTTGATCAGCTATCATAGCTCGGAATGAATCGACAATGGCAACAAAATTTTCGTTTAGTCAGCCTATGCTCTTTTACCTGAAGCTAAAAATTTATTATACAGATAAATAGTTTTCAACTAGAGAAATTTCATTAAATCAATATTTATTGCAAAAGAATCGAATTTAAAGATGGCTCTACAGGTGACAAAACTCAAGATTTCAGTTGTTAGACGTTTTAATCCTAAAGAAGTATTTGGACAGGAGATGAAGAGTCCTTCTGGGAAAGTTATATCGGTCTGTTCTTTATTTGAAGATGGACAAGAATTCCTAGTAGAAGAGCTGAAGAAGCCTGAAGACTTTTGTGAATGGGCATGGTATGACATCTATAAGGACGTTTCTACGTTAGCGTTCGGTGCGGGGAAAGATTGGAGAGAACAAAAGGTATATGTGTGCTGTACGGATGGTATGAGACCCGTGGTTTTCACTATTGAGAAAATTGAAACGTAAACAGTCGCATAATTTTATAAATTGTATAGAATGGTACTATGGAGCATTTAGAGTCATTAAAGAGTTAAATTATAAAAAAATGGATTGAATGCACATTAAACGGAAAAAAAGGATGTGGCTACAGCAATGGATAATATAAAAATTTCTGTGATAAAAAAGTTTGGCCCCAAAGATGTCGTCGGGCATGATCTTTTCGCTCCCTGTTCAGGTCAGATCGTGACGATATGTTCCATCTTTGAAGAAGGACAAGAATTTCTGGTGGAAAGGCTGAGAAAACCTCCAGATTTCTGTGGTTGGGCGTGGCATGATTTATACAAAGACCTTCTAGTCCTAGCTTTCGGTGGAGAACATAGTTGGACGGAACCGAATATAATGTACACTAGCTGTACGGATGGGAAGAGACCAGTTTGTTTCAAACTGGAAAGAATGGAAACTTAATACTCTAATATATCTTTATCAGGTTTAATTTTAATTATGAATAAATCGAGGTTTAAAAAGCAATGAAAATCTCAAGAACTGGCGAACCAATGTCAAACGCTCTTGAATTTGAAGTAGAAATACAAGTTTATACTAATGCTAAACGAGAGGTTTTGAAAAGACTAAATTTTATACTTGGATTTGTAGATGATCAAAAGTCCAGTGTGATAACGAAGTATGTGATAAATTTACAGAATCAATACCAGAAATTAGTGCAGGAAAATTTAATCAAGAAATTAGGAATCAGTCTCGATGAACTAATCGACGAGTTCGATTACCTGCAAAGAAATCCTGAATTAGCCCAATTAAGTCTTAACTTCTATTTACACAATCTTCAACTACCAGAGAAAATCGAGTGGAGCAAAGAAAAAATCAACGTCATAAATAAAGATTATTTACATTCATTCCTCCTTCCTAGATACTACAATCTTGTGGCTTTGATTGAAACTATAGGACGAGAAGAGGCAATTAAGCTCTACAAGAAATATATCACGTGTTTCCAGAAAGAACGACGAAAAAATCATGAGAGTGATTTTGTTGACCTTGAAACTCTATTGGAAAATCGTATAAGACCCGGAGATAAACCATCAGAATGGATTATAGTCCATGCATTACTTAATGAAGGAAAATATGCCTATCGAAATAACAATTGTACTTGGGTTGACGCCTTGGAAGAATTACCAGATTCTGAACTTAAGTACCTTGTCTGTTGTTATGGAGATTACGAAGGCGCAAAAATGCGTGATGAGAGTTTAATTTTAACAATGGAGCATACCATTGCACAAGGAGATCCTTATTGTTCACGAGTTCTACACGATACACGAGTAGACTATGATTTGCGTCACCCCCTAAGGAGTTCTGGGATAATTTTGAACCTGGAAAAGAGGAAATAGCTTTGAAATACTACAATTAAGACCTATTATTCCTGATCCAATTATCGTACGAGGTATATTTCAGGTATATACCATTGTAAATACTTTTCAAAACCTAACCAACGGTACCTGACAATTGGAAAGACCAAACATCGGTTTACCTCTAAATTTATTCTTTTTCAATATAAGGAGGTTTGTGTGTATTACCAACGTTATACGACATCGGAAATCTTGAAGCTAATGAAGAAGAAAAAACAGAAAATCAGGGACAAGCTCCCTCCTCACGAAAGACCCCCTTTAGGAAGAGAAGGGAGACTACTACTTAGTATAGAGCTGTTCGACTTCGGGTTGGGTCAAGACATAGAGGGCAGCAATGCCAAAAATGGTACCAAAGGGAAAATTGAACAAGTTAAGGGCGCCAATGACCATAGTGCCAATACGACCCGAATTCTGATACTGGAGGAGGCGTTTACCACTGAGAATAGAGACAAAAGCATAAACGAAGCACACGACCGCAATAACAAAGATTAAGACGGAGATAACGGGAATAAGGCGGGGAACCATAGGTTCCTCAAACTCAATAACCTCATAGCGCATGAGATAGTAGAAGAGAGGTACAAATGAGGCCATTAATAAACCAATGAATAACGCAAAAATACCAAAGACAATCTCAACGATACCAATAATCTGAATATACCCTTTGAAAGACTCTAGGCGAGGAGAACTCGCCACGTAAGAACTCACCTTACGAGCAGCTAACTCAGCTCCACAAGATTGACAAAACAAATCCTCAGAGCCAATAACAGCCCCACACTTTGAACAATACTTCGAAGGAGGGCGAAAATTCACATTTTTATTACTTGATTTATTACTAAACATTTTAGTCACTCTTTATCATAATTACAGATCAGAAACCATTAAACCCAAGATAGACATAACTAGAAAAGTCCCAAGGTAGATGTTGGAAAATCCAATAAACGATAACACAGTAAGAAGAACAGTACCCGCCAGAACACCCAGGGCAATCAGCACGAAAAAGGAGGGAGCATGGGGAGAAGAACGAGATTTATAATAAGTAAGAGACAACGCAAATACCAGGAGGCCAACAGACAGAATAATCTCGACAAAGGGCAAGAAAATTAACCCCATACCAACAGTAAGGACACCCACAATAATCGTCACGAAAAAAGAAAAATCACGGGAAGAATGACGGGAAGCAAGAAGAGAATAAGAAACCCCAAGAACCATAAAGGCACTAGGAAGAATAACCAGAGCATAAGCAGGAACCCAAAGATAAAGGGAAAGCGCAATCAGTACAACACCAACAGCTAACGCAGCGTAGTATAAGACGAAGGAGTGGTGTTGATAGGTCACATTTTTATCAGTTGATTCATTACTGAACATATTCATCACATTTTTCAATACATTAACGGTTAACAGCAAAGGAATAATGCCACAAGCCATTGACTCGAGACACTAATTGAGCATTCATCAAACAACGAAGAGCATAACGGATCATACGAGAGGAATAACTGGTCAGAGACTCAATATCATGAAGCCGCATAGAATCATTCGAATGTAAGATGGAATAGATCTTCTGAGCAGAGGGAGGAAGATGCCTGAGAGAAGTAACACCAAATATAACTGACAAAGGCACCTTCGACTCCACAGCTAATCCCAACGCAAATTTTGATAATGATCTCGATGCTGGCGAGACCGAACAAGAAAGGCCAAGCCAGGAATCAGGACCCAACCAAGAACGAAGACAACAAAAAGGATGCGAAAGATAGATGATCGAGGAGTAAAATGACTCCCGATATGACCACCAAAAGTACCAAAGCCACGTCCAAGTTCACCACCAAGATGACCAAACTTACTACCCAATTCACCAGCGAGACGCCCAAATTCACCCCCAAGACTACCGAGTTTGCCCCCAAGAGACCCAAAAAGGCCCGCAAAGGAGCCAAAGAGAGACGGAGAAAAGAAGAGAATAGCGAGAAGAAAAGCAACAGAAAGAAAGACAAGACCAGCAACAACAGAGGAGGCATTACTAGAAGGACGAGGGCGAGAGACACGATGAGGAGGAGGGATAAACTCAACAGGGCGAGACACACGAGTCTCACGAACCTCAGAGGGTTGAGCTACCTGAGGCCGAGAACGAAGAATAAAACCACAATGGGCACAATAACGATCATCTTCATCATACGACGATCCACAATTCACACAATAACGCATACACAAATCACCTTTGATTAGTAGAAAGAACATTCTTAGCTTCAAGAAGATAAAGTTGATAGGCCTGTAACCACTGATCCCAAGAAAAAATAAATTCCGAACGTAGATAATGGCCACAGGTAGAGCAGAAAAGAGCCCCATCAGAATACTCAGACTGACACTTCTCACATCGATTCATAGAAACCACACCACATTAAACAAGAGAGGTTGTGAAATAATGAAAGTGACGAAGGGCAGTCTTGAAGGCAACCCATTTACTATACAGTTTGCGGAAGACTCTTTTCATAAGCATACACTCACATTAAAACTTAGGCACTCACAGCCATATAGTAGTGACGACGCATGTCGTACATATCAGGAATTTGAGTGATTAATTGAGCATTCTTGAGCTGACGAAGGGCCTGACGAACAGTGCGTGGACTATAATTAGTCTTGGACTCAATATCACCCACATGCATACGCTTACCCGCTTGAAGGGTACGATACACCTTCTGAACAGAAGGAGGCATAACAGACACAATTCTTTTACCTAATAAGACAGTAGTAGACATTTGATTAACCAATCCTATGAAAAAACAACTTTCTTGAGTTGTCGTTTGCTAGATACATACTGAGCTAGATACAAATCTAACCAATATATAAAGCTAGCTATGATGGTAATCTAGGTATACTCAAAAGAACAAGACCGACAATACTAGGGAAAAATACCATCAATCAGGAGAGGAAAGTTGCCTGAAAACCATTCAATGGGAATTAAAAGGATTTTTCAAGATGAAAGAAAACGATAAAGGCCCAAAAAAAATGGTGAAGGCTGCGAACATAGATCTAGATCTAACAAAAGCAAAAAGAGGAGAAATCACAGCTAAATTACCGTTTGACTAAAGAGGAGAGATGATCATTCATCCCGACGAGTTTAAGACCATGATTACGAGCTAAGTTGATCTGTTCAAGAGTAGAGCAGTTACGCAGAGGGGAGAGGTCTAAATCAGACAACTGATCATGTTGATTGGCCAGAGAAAGGACACGGAGATCAAGACAATGTTGGAGGGGGGAAAGATCAAGAGAATACAGGGAATTATAACTGAGATCGAGGATCTGTAAATTAGGGCAGTTCTGGAGAGGGGAGAGATCGAATGACTTAAGGGAATTATTGTTAAGTTTTAACTCCTCTAAATTCGGGCAATGCATTAATGGTGAGAGATCGAGTTTAGGAAGTCGATTACCACTAAAATTGAGGATCTTGAGGTTAGGGCAATTTATTGTGTTGAGACAGGTAGATTCGATTGCGTTTTGCTTTATTGTTAGATTCTCTAGATATGGATGATTTTCGAATGCTGGTAGGATCAGTACTCCTTCTGGAGGAAAGTACCTTCCTATTGTGCTTTTAATCACGACTTCTCGAAGATTCAGACAATGTTCCAAAAACGAAAGATCCCATTGTTTTACCTTTTTCCCATTTAAATATGTCTTTATTCTCTCCAATCTCGGCAATCGTAGGTCTGTTGGGATATCAAAACTCTCAAATACCGCATCATCATCATAAATCTGTATTTCTTTGAGATTTGGACAACTTTGTAGTATTTCGATTCCCTTGACCTCTTTGACTCGTGAGTTGACAAACCCAAAGATTTCCAACTTCGGATCCTCTCGTAGACATTCAAGACTGATGTAGGGGAACTTGAATCGATTCTTTGGATTATCTAAATCCATAGTAATCCACTCAGGTGGATGAAAGGTTAGTTTCTCTACTATAGAATAAGGTAGGTAAGTTTTCTCTGGATCTTCCGTTCGTTCGATCCAATAATCTGTGAATGTTCTGTAAAGTTCCGCCTGATCAATTATTTCCCTCAAAGAATACTCTATTGGTGTCATTGAGGTATACTCCTCGTAATGAACCAATATTCCGTCCCGAAATAACGTTGGTTCCACTGTTAATATCACTGGTTCTACCTCATCCTTTCCTGGAACCCATGTTTTTGGTTTTTCGACATATTTCTGTAAAATTTCCTTGATTTTCTCTTTATCAATGGTCGCGAACGGGATTATTCGCGCAAACTGTGGAAATTCATCGAACAGTAACTCTATGTAGAGATAATCTGCGGGATCTCCTAAATCTACGTTCATCTCTTGTGCCAATAGTTTCGGGATCGTCGCATCTTCTTCGGCTACATCCTTGTCATATTTTAGTGACCGTCTGAGTTGTTCAATCTGTTCTTCCACTTCTATCCTTGAGAGATTTGTCTGCTGAACAATCTTCTGAATAATTTGTCCAGTAGTTAGCTCCATCAATCTTCCCTTTCTCATTTAATTACTGGGTTTCTCTTCTTATAAGTTTTTTCATGAGGTACCTGAAAATGACAAACCCCCCACTCATTACAAAAGGTTTTCTTCTTATTTACTAATATCTCATATGTACGAAGGATTCTTTGATTAATACGGGTATTTCGACAAACACTCCATTCAGGTTCAAATTAGAGAGTCAATAGATCTTTTAATCATTAGAGGATGAAGAGGAAGGAAAAGAAACATCTATACCATAGTAACGAGGTTCCCCTTGAACCACCTCCCATCTATACCAAATCCCAAAGGGAGTGTCAAAAATGGCTTTCTTTAACAGGAAGCCACACTCATTGGTGTCACCGCGTAATAAGACGTATTGGGGGTCATCTTCAGATTCACGCGTTTGGGGCGGGTATGTGATACTGTGTTTACAGGGTAGTATTGGGTTAAACCTTGTAACAACAATATCTACAGGATTAATGACTTCAGGAAGCGGAGGGAGGTGATCTCTGTTCTCGTGGAGGTACTGTAGCATAGCACGACACGCCTGAATAATGGATTCGATGGCCTGCTTCCAAATAGTGTGCCAATTGTGGTTTGAATCGAACAATTCCTCGCTGTCTTTTACCCACACATCTGGTTGAAATCGAAATTGGCGCTCCTGAAAAAAGAGTTCCAGTGCGTTCCACGCTTTGGCTACTTCTTCTTCTTCTGAGGGGGAGATAAAAGCATTGCAAAAAGAGACCCCTTGCTCATCCACCTCCCAACTATACCAAATGACAAAGGGGGTATCAGGAATAGCTTGCTTCAACAGAAAGCCACATTCATTAGTGTCACCGAGTAATAAGACGTATTGACGATCATTTTCTGAGTCGTGTTTTTCGGAGGGGTAAGTGATGTTATATTTACAGGGTACAGTGGGATGAAACCGCGTGACAGCGATATCCTCAGCATTGATGACCTCAGGGAGCAGGGGTAGACAATCTTTGTTCTTGTGGAGGTACTTTATCAAAGCGTGACACTCCTGAATAATGGTTATGATTGTTTGTTTGATAATAATGTCTACTTTGTCCTTTGTATCGTACAGATATTCGCTGTCTTCTACCCACACATCTGGCTTAAATCGAAATTGGCGTTCTTTAAAAAAGATTTCCAGTGCATCCCATGCTGCATCTACTGGATTGGTCTTCCAATACCCCAACGTTCTCACATATTTGCCCAATAACGGTTTGTCCCTATTTTCTCCATCTTTTCTCCCCTTAAAAACCTTTCTGCGAGATATCCGAAAGTAATGAATATATATCATGCATATAATTTTCCCCAATGTTTTCTTTTTGTAAAAAAAAGGTATGATTCATGAGAAAAAACTATTTATGTAATAATCTTTTGATTTTTAATGTAACCCTTCAACGCATTACTTCTAAAAGATTCGGATTTTCTCTGGACTAGCTTATCAAAATTGTATGCATGAATTCACGTGAGGGAATGACTCAATGCCCGATGAATATTTACTGAAAATCTGTCTTATTGGAACTCCCAACGAATTAAAAACAAAAATGAATCGGAGATTTTGTGGTTATCAGACTGGTGACCATACACGACTGGTTCTCGGAGTAGGGATTTTAACTACACAAATCCAAGTAACTGGGAACAACATTAAATTAATCCTAGTGGATACTTCGGGTAAGGAGTTTTTTGGAGAAATCCGAACCAGTTATTATCGTGGTGCATCTGCAGCCATCATTACTTTTGCCAAGGAAGATAGAACTTCGTTTAAAGCAGTCAAAGATTGGTATAAAGCATTTAAGAGACATATTCCTGAATCTTTGGTTCCTATTGCGCTTGTGGGGTTTATTACTGAATCGGAAACTGTAACAACCGCCGAGGGCCAAAATTTAGCAGATGAGTTGAGAGTTTTGTATTATGAGTCCAAACCAACTGACAAAAAAACTGTCGAAACCATCTATCATGATTTGATTATTGAGGTATTACGAGTTAAATCTGAATTTTCGTGAGTAAATAAACATTCAAGCAATACCTAGGAGGAGTGAGTCTGCATATCACATACTCATCCTTTTTTGAGAAATTCCTTTTTTGTTTTCCAGAGAATTACCTTTGGATCCTCATCCCAAATTACGGGTTGTAGCTTTTTGAGGTTTAAATGCTTTTTATGTTGTATATTTTACCTCAAAAATTTCTCTTCTGCCTGCGAATTAATATCCCCAAGACAGGAAGGATTACTACGAAAAGAAAGAACCCCACGAGGATGTTTTCGCTCCAATAAGAAGCAGAATCCCGATTAGGAGCACCTTGTGGATGCCTATCTCGATTGTTTGCAACACCATCAATCGGATAGGGGTCGTCCCCGACCCAATCGTCCCAGTAGTTCTGGTTAAATGTATTATTCAGGCTTGCGTCATATGCTTGAGAGGTGCCATTAGGGTTGTTTCCAATGAAAATGTTCCATGAGACATTGCAAAACGAAGACCTATCAAGTATTGAAATGCCATACCCGTGATTATTGGAAAAAGTATTGTTGAAAATTACGCTGTTCTCAGACTCCTGATGATAAATTCCTACCCCGTTATGAGAGAATATATTGTTTGAAATAGTGCTACTGTATGAATTTTCAAGATAAATTCCAATTCCGTTGTGGGAAACTGTGTTTCTGGAAATAGAATTAGCTGTAGAGTCCCAAAGGTGAATTCCGTGGTCGCAGTTGTTTACAATTGTATTGTTGAAAATAGACAACTTATCGCTGGAAATTACTCCAAGGCCGGTTTCCACATCTGATAAGTTCTGGTTGGTAACAGTCACAGCCGTACAATTAACCAGAATGATCTGACCCGCTCCACGAGGAACTGTTTCTTCAATAATGTTTTGCCAATAGATCAGTGCTCTTCCATTGATTGTGTTATTCCTCACTTCAGTCTGAAAAAAGTATCTCAATAACCCACCCTGCACCTGAAAGCCATTATTCATCAATATATTATCCAAAATAGTATTGCTTGCAGAATCATAGATGGATATTCCAGTCCATTCGTTGTTGGCGATAAAATTGTTGACAATAATATTATATCCAGGAAGAGAATATGCCCCCCGAATTTTCCAAAGGTAAATTCCACCATCATTGTTGAAAACGCTATTGTCGGAAATAAAGTTATTCACAGAGGAATCAAGGAAAATTCCAGTGCTATCGTTGTTGGAGATCGTGTTGTTGGATATAGTGTTATTCTCAGAATCTTGAAGATAAATTCCAGTGCCGTCATTGTTGGTAATTGTATTGTTTATAATAACATTATTATTTGAACCCCTAAGAGTTATTCCAGAGGTTGAATAATTTGTCACAATATTATTTTCGATTGTACCATGCTCAACTCCTGAAAACTCAATACCGAATTCTGCTGAAGACAATCCATGAAGAAAGTTATTTCTAATGCAAAAATAATTTTCTGTCCTAGATATTACGATTGAGGTTCCATTGGAAGATGTGATATTAAAACCTTCAATGCGGTAGGGATCATCAATGGTTCCTGAGCCAGGAAATCCCTGAGAGTCAAAACCATAATCATCTTCAATGATTATGGGTTCATGGGGATTGAATTGGTGGATTTTGGATGTACTCATACGAGGATGAGCGGCCTGATCATCCGAGAATTGGTCTTCAGGGGTAAATGGAAGCTCTTGGGATAATTCATCGACAGATAACCAAATGAAAAGCATTACTATGAGAACCGCGATACTCCATTTCAATGTGGTTTCCATTTCAATCCAAATCCCAAATCAGAGGTTATAGCTCTTTGAGCCTTAAAAAAGGTTTATCTCACGATGAAATCATTTTCATGAGTAAATAATCACTTTAATCAGAAGATAGGTCATTCAATGTTGCCACTTTCCTCAATGATTTCGTTTTTTCTTCACCCACGCATTTGATTGGAGATCCGAAGTACGTGGTGATTGGGTTTATATGATATTGGGGGACAGAGGTTACTACTATTTTCTCTTCAGGAACTTAGGCAATAAGAAAGTAATTTTTGAATACAGTTTCAAACTTCTTTAATTGGAATTTCTTTTAAATAAATTAATATTTCAAGCTTTTGAGCAGAGAACAATCGTGTTAAACCTTTCTATTGACATTTTTATACTATTCATTAAAATTTAAGCTATGGGAGTGAATACCGTGAAAGAAGAAATTGATAATGCCAATCTTCAATAGGAAAATTAAACTAGAAGCATTTTAGGTTTACAGAACATCGTATATTGATAATTTATGGTAAAAAGTTTATAAATTATGCTACAAATACTAGACTATTATATCCATTTCAATAAATGGAAGAGATTGGGATGTATAGAAGAGAATTTTTTTATTTTAAACAATATCTTGAGAAGAAAAAGAGAAAAAAAATTGATTTTCATTTTAAAAAAAAACCTAAACTACCTCAATATGTTTCTGCATTAACACCAAGGGTCTTACGTAAAGAAGTACTTGACCAGATAGAAAAATCGATGGATATCATAAGTGTAGAAGAAAACCTCCCTTGGACTGGGAAATCATTAAGAACAGCTATACAAAAAGATCTTGCAGAATTAAATGCCTTGTCAAAACTAGCACCAAGAGTTTATGCTCTCGAACCACAAGCTGTTTCTAAGTTTCGTAGGTGGATATCTCGTATCAAACCCTTTTATGGATTTTCAAATGATTTTAGAGGGAGAAAATGGAAAAGGGGATTCTTTAAACCACGGGGATCTTTCTGTTTAGAGAATTGTGTTAAAGATATACCAATGTTTACTGAATTAACATTAGCAGGATTAATGACCGCTCGGAGTGAAAAAGAATGGCTAGATATACAAAGAAGAATAGATACATTATTTTTGCGTAATGAAATTATCACATCTATTGATAGAGATTTACATGATTTCAGGGAAAGAGGGATTAAAGATCCATTTGTCGATAAAATGAATTTCTTTGGAAGAGAAGGTAATTGGGGAGAAGATATCCCAGGCATGTGTCCTGATGATTTTAATCCTAGAGGTGGTAGATTCCCACCTGATGGTGAGCTCCCTCCTGTTGATCCTTTTCAAGATGATCAAGAAGATATCTTAGACTTAGGTCTTGATAGAGATATTACTCCCAAGGATCTTCCTCATATTGATTTTTATGAAATCGCGACACAGTATAGGATATTTTGTTATTCAGTATTACGATTTATAGCTTTTGAAATATTTTTTAATTATAAAGCTTTGTTTTACCACCTTCCTGCAGATTCTCCTTATTTAATTTCAGATATTATCACTAATGTTTCTCCTCGGCATTTATGTTCTGGTGATACACTTACTATAGAGGGAGAAGGATTTGGAATGCACCCAGAGGATTCTAATTTAAGACTTCTTTTGCCATTTGAAGTTCCAGGTTATGGTAAGGTTTGGCGCTGTGCAGAAGTAGAAGATCATAATTGGAGTGATATTTCTATTGAATTGGAGTGCCCAGAATGGGCGAGAAGTGGACCTATCGGATTTCTAGATGAACAAGTGTTCCAAGATTTAGCTATTTTTAGAGAATGGGTAGGAGACATCCTTTGGACTTCTCGAGGAAAAATTAACGGTAGGGACGAAGGAAACCAATTTCATAGTTGTGGAATAGAAGTGAGACCAACATTTGCTCTTACAGAGGTATCAGTTTTCCCAACACCTCCATTGACAGCTGTTAATATGTTCTGGGGGACAATTCCTGAGATTACTATGGTTCTTAATGGAGAAGAAGAAACTTCTATTCAACCAGACGGCACATTGGTTGTAGATTGGAAGGTTATTAGTGCAGATTCAGGAACAGAATCAATCAGGATCTTAAAAGAAGTTGATAGAGGAATGGCAACAATTTTTGAAGAAATTGAACGTCATTATGGTGGAAATGAAGTTACAGGAACAATAACAATAATTTATAATGAAACAACTGATAATGACTATAGAATAAGAATTGAAGCGGAGAATAGTTGTGGAAGCGTGGAAAGTATTAGTACTGTTCATTTGAGAGAATCAACTGAAGTTACAATATATAGCATAGAAGTCAATCAAGCCATACAGAGTTTTAATATGGATGAACCATCCAAAACTAATATTATCCCACTTATAAAAGGGAAGGAAACTGTTGTTCGCGTTTACGCAGGATCTGGGAAGAGTTCGAATCTGGATCATGTCACAGGTTACTTATATGTTACTCAATATCTCGGAGATGAAGTATTAGGGCCCTACATTGTTACTTCTTATCCTTCCGAGGATTCTTTACCCCCAGATAACAGCGTGGAGAACAGTAGACCTAGATTAAAATTCATCTTGAGAGAGAATTATTCACAAGGAACTCTAGAACTGAAAGTGAGATTGTTTTCTACTGATGATTGGGCTTCATGGCAACCTGTAGAATTTACAACGACAGTTAACTTTGAAGAGAAATCTCCTTTGAAGATCTATATGTTTAAAGTTAAAACTAATGGTCTTGAAACTTCGGATGAGGAGATAGATGTCTGCATAGAGAAGTTACATTCGATTTTTCCAGTTTCATTAGAGGATGGTATTAATGTTGTAGGAATAGAAACTCTAGATGTTAGTGACAACAACTTTGATTTCAACGATAATGATGATTTCTATCAAACTGCTTTTTGGTCAACAGATTTCTTTGACGTCTTTGATGATCACTTAAGTAATGGTGATTACGAAGATGGAGTGATTTATTGCGCGATTATTCCAAAAGAAGCAAGAGATAGAGAAAAAGGAATCGGGTGGCCAGGTCCACCCGATTTCCTTGGCGGAACGCCTTTTCCCATTGCCTATTGGTGTGCTAAACCAGAGAGGAATAGTTACCTTGAAGCACATGAGATTGGACATGCAATGAATCTTAATGATCAAGAAAGTGGAAGTACCCTTATCCGAGGAGCAGATACTCGCTTCTTATGGGGTAGATTTGAAGATTGTGATATATCGGCTTCAACTGACCAAATGATGAAGTCGTCATCGAATAGAAGATGGATTAATGCTCCAGAGTACATGTGGGTTATGTATTTTATCAATGGTATTGAGTCATCTTTAGAAAGGTTCTTTTTAGTCGTAGCTTTCTGTGCTGAAAATGACCTTGCTGGTAGTTTAGACGCTTTCGAGATTGGATAATTAGAGGATGTAGAAAAGTGAAAGGAAAAGATAAAAACAAACCTGTTCAATATTTAAGTATTTCAGGATATTTATCCCCTGATAATAAGCTGTATTTACGACCCTCATACCTAACTTTGAACTCTATGGGAGTAAAAAATTTTGAAGAAAGCCCATTAACAATCGCGTTGTATAATGATGAACAACTGTTGCTACAATGGGGTGCAAACTTGGGTTCAAGAACTTATCCAAAACTTTTTGAGAATAAAGATAAATTTAAAAGATTAGTGACAAATGAGACATTATTTGTTAAGTCAAAAATACCCTTTCCAGAGGGAGCAAATAGAATAACATTTATTTTCAAAGATATTGAAATTCATGAAATTATTATACCAGCTGGAAAACCGATTTTTGAAGAAGAAGTCAAGATAGAAGAGAGGGATGAAGATACATATAGAGTCTATTGGAAAGCTACTCATTCAGAATCTATTCCCCTGTATTTTACTGTTCGAACAAGTGCAGATGGGGGAATTAACTGGCGAAGAATTGCTTCAAGATTGACAATCAACGAAATTATGATCAAAAAAGAAGCTTTAATTGGTGGTGAAAACTGTTTAATAGAAATAATAGCATATAATAATGTAAATACGATTAGTTCCACCTTAAAAGTACCAGATGCTAAGCCTCTGCAGTTGGTCGCAAAAATCATGTCCCCAAAACAAGGAGATGAAGCCATCTCTCCTCCAGTAAAATTACGTTCTCTAAGTTATTTTACTGGAAAAAAGACGATAATAAATAAACCCAAATACACATGGAAGATAAACAACGAATTAATAGCTGAAACACAGAATGCGATTTTGTATAAACTTGAACCTGGTGAATATAAATTAGAGTTAAACGTTCTCTGGGAGAAATTAGAAGCAGAAGATTCTGTTATATTTATTGTAGAAGAAAACAATAAGTTCCAGAAAAAGAGGGACAAGTTAAAGCCGTTATTTCAATGGAAAAAAGGGAGTCAAAATTAAGGTACGCTTTCAGGGATACAACGACGAGTTCCAGTATAGTAGTTTTTCGTCTTCTTTCATATTACCTTCCCGTACCAATATTGGGGTGAAAACTTCACCTGTCTACCATGTACCGTTGACACGTGGGTGCTCCTTGATGTAGACGATATCATAGAAGAGTTCCATGTCTCATCCTCCAAAATCTATAGTACATGGCCTGAGGTCTGATCTGATGTCTACCACTATCAACCAGCCTCCTTTTCGTTACCCTTTTCTTCCTTCAGTTTACTTTTCCTCATTCTTCTCGTTTCCATTGTTTCCAAAAGATTTCGTTGGAAATGCAAATGAAAACTATATTTGGTGGGATCTGAATTTCAATTGAAATTTTCAGGAGTAAATAAGAACCTCTGCAATACCTAGGAGGAGTAAGCTACATCGTAGAATTTTCCTTGGAGAGACCCCTCCCATGAGTAAAACGACTCCCTCTTTCCACTTCGAACACATTCCTCGCGATCTTATTGGGAATTCGTTTATGGAGTTGACCTTACCTTAGTCTCCCCTGTACTTTTCGTGGTCGGACTTTTTGGGATGTTCTTTGGCCCCTTATACTATTGGATGACTGAACTGATTCGTGATAGAGACAAATCACCATAGCAGACATAAAAACAAAGGGTATTTATGGAGGTAAGAGAAGTTGAGATCAATCATCAGAATGATCAAAAATATATTCAACTCAAGCAGGTATGGGTGGAAAACGCGTAGCATGAGGGCTCGGGATGCAGAGTAAGGAACAGGTAATCAGGAAGATCCACGAACAGAAACAACTCTCGAAGGCGGAAATAAGCGAGAAGATTGCTCAAACAAGGCGTGAATTGCGGTATGACAAAGATGATTCTATCATTGCCACATTAGTCGCCCAAGAACTCAACGTGAATCTCGGCGATCCCACGAATTATCTGTATACCGTGTTAGAATACCGTGACCAGGATCTAGTATTTTATCTTTGTCCCTTAACCACGATTAGTAAAGAAAAGATGAAGAAAAACTATGAACGGATCTCTATCAACGAAGTTCTAGAAAGACCTGTTTGGATGCCAATCTCAGAAACAATCTTTGATCCAGAAGAATTAGAAATAAAATATAGCGGGTATGTCTTTGGGCGAAAGAGTCAATTGATTATTTATCCCGAAATACCAGAGAAGATTGACCTGACATTATCTGAGATTATTGATCAGGCGCGCCTTATCTCAACATTTACTGATTATCGGGTCATTCGAGATGAAGAAACAGGGAATGCTTATGTCCCGTGTACTCTGTTCATGGAAAGATTCTTCCCACCTACACGGATCATTGAAGAAACATTCATTAAGAATGTATTCCTTGACTTTCCGTACATCTCCTTGGAACCACTCAAGGAAACACGAGATATCACCGAATTCAAGATCCCTGAAAACTTGAACATCATTGATATGGTCTGTTTTGACCTGATTCGATATTGTCAGAAATTGACCCACTTCGAATTATCGGAAGGAACCGATTTTCAGACTCTTGACTTGACCCCATTAGCTCACCTCCCTGTCCTAAGATATATTGGAATTCTTTCTTTAAGAACCTTGACATCCGTTGTGTTACCCCCCATGCCTCCGAAAAACAGTCTAGAAGATATAACTATATTTAATAACGGACTTCAAAGTCTTGACCTCTCCCCCCTCAGAAATTGTGACCATCTAGAAGAAATTTCATTGAAAGACAATGAATTAACCGCTCTTGACCTTTCCCCGTTGGCACAGTTACCTGAATTCAAAGATCTCGACTTGAGCCACAATCGTTTTCAGACCATAGACCTTTCCCCCTTGCAGCACTGTCCTAAATTTCGTGAACTCAGGTTGGGTGATAATGCTATTACCTCCATTGATCTATCCCCGTTCAGGAATCATCCGTCGTTATGGGAGTTATTCTTTAATAGGAATTCGTTGGAAACCATTGATCTCTCCCCGCTAGACTCCTGTCCCGCTTTAAAATATGTTATTCTAACCGATAATCCCCTGACACATGTGAATCAAGTTCCAATTGCAGAAATCCAAGATTTACAAGACACCCTCCATTACAACTTAAGGATTTAATCCGTCTTAATAATAATTCATGTAAGGGAAACTGTAACAACTGACGAGGGCCTGAATTAGCGGATGAGTTGAGAGTTCTGTATTTTGAGTCTACACCAACTGACAGAAAAACTATCGAAACAATTTTGCATGATTTATCGATTGAGGTTTTACGAAACACAGGCGACCTGTAAATTTCAATCCGAATACACCCATCTTGTATTCTTGTTCAGGTTTTTGTCCTAAATTGGTCTCGTAAAGTATAAGTGAAAGCTAATAGGACTAAAGAGTCATAAAGAAAAAAAAAATGACTAGAACCAAGGAGCTCTTTTTAATTATCATTTAATGATTATCCTTAGACAGTATTCATTAGGGTTGTTATAATAAAACTCAAAGTAATGTGTTTGATCAGAATTAAAATAATAATGGGAAGTTTTTCCTATCTTCCTATTTATCAAGAAAGTCGGAGTAACAAGTTGAAGGGGAATGATGAAGTTTCATAAAATTCAAATTATATACTCCTTGTTAAAACTATTCATTTTGTATTTTGTACTATTCATGAGTATTTTTAGCCTTTTGGTCAGTCCTATAATGGTTCAATCCAAATGCCTTTATTCAAATGATCTAGCATCTCAATTTCCTGGTCAAACCCAGGATGATATAGAAGCATGTCCTTGGATCCTTAGTGATTCTTCTCAAGAGATCTTGAGTTTCAATCAGGAATTGCGTGATAAATTCGAAGCAGACGTGATAAATGAAACCAAACAATATCCTTATATCTATATAGAGGGGGATTCTCTTTTCATTGCCCAAGCAAGTAAGAATAATTGGCCTGGTAATGGAACCCCCTCGTCTCCGATTCTCATTGATGATTTTAATATTTCTGGCTCCTATGATTATAACATGATAACTATTCTGGATACTAATTTATATTTTCGAATCAGTAACTGTATAATAAACCAAGGAGAATTTGGAATTTATCTAGAAAATGTGACTAATGGACAATTATCTAATAATATAATTACCAACAATTGTTTGGGAGGAATTGAGATTCTTTACTCTAGAAGTATTACTCTGTTCAATAATATTGTTGTCAACAGCAGTAGATTTGGAATTCGTCTCATCACTTCTGGGAATTCTACTTTAACCAACAATGTTGTCACCGACAACAGTGGAAATGGAATTTGGCTCAGCTCCTCTGAGGATAGTATCATCTCTGACAATGTCGTTACCAATAATACTAAATACGGAATTCGTCTTACTGCCTCATTTAATAACACTTTATCTGGCAATACTATCAACAATAACAATCAATCTGGAGTTTCCCTTCGTACTTCTGAGAATTGTATTCTCTCTGACAATAGTATTAACGACAACAATGGGGACGGAATTAGCTTTAAATACTCTGAGAACAGTATGATATCCAACAATACTCTCACCAACAACTATAGGTATGGAGTTTCACTTCGAGATGGCTCTGTTAATAACAGAGTTCTATTCAATGAGTTCTCTGGAAACATTGATACGGGATCTCAAGCAGTTGATAATGGTTCGAATAATATTTTCGTGTTTAACTATTGGAGTGACTGGACAACCCCAGATAATGATACGGATGGTATTGTAGATGAATCCTATCCTATTGCTGGTTCAGTGAATAACCAAGATATCTATCCGCTCACGTCCTCGAATCTACCTCAAAATCACTTTATATTCGGTCTAACAGTATCGCATCCTAATGGTGAAGAGACATTTTCAGACGAAATCGCGATTTTTTGGACAGATGGTGTTGATTCCTGGGCTCATTCAATCACGTATTCTGTCTCTTTTTCCGCTGATGGGGGGACATCGTGGGTTACCTTGGAGTCAGGTTTTACTGGAACCATGTATATATGGGATATCACCACAGTACCTAATGGCACCAACTATTTGATCAAAGTAAACGCGAGCTGTGCTGATGGGGTCTGGAATACTGATACATCTGATAATACATTCACAATCATTAATTTTGGTTATACAACTATTACCACAACCTTGGTGGAATCTACTAGTACAAGTGTCAATAGTACTCCTAGTACTAGAACAAATGCCAATGGTTTTCCTGGTAATGTTATAGGCGGATTGATTATCACTGTACTAATAACTGTCGCTCTAATACTACAAAAAGGAATTATTAAAAGAAAAGAATGACATATAGCTTATTCACTGTTTACACTTCCTGCGAATTTTCATGAGTAAATAAGCGCTTTTTCAATACCTAGGAGGAGTGAGTCTGCATATCACATACTCATCCCTTTTTTTGAGAAATACCTTTTTTTTTTTCCCCAGAGAATCACCTTTGGACCTAATCCCAAATTACGGGTTGTAGCTTTTTGAGGCTTAAATGCTTTTTATGTCGTATATTTTACCTCAAAAATTTCTCTTCTGCTTGCGAATTAAGATCCCCAGGACAGGAAGGATGAGTACGAGAAAAACTAACCCCATGAGGATATTTTCGCTCAAAAATGGGGTGGAAACAGGATTTGGAGAAACGCGTGGGTACATATCTTGATTCTCTGCATCACCATCAATATCATAAGGTGTATCAACAACCCCATCCCCGTCCGTGTCGGGTTCCGTCCAATCGTCCCAGTAATTATGTTCAAAGGTATTATTTCTTCCATCGTCTTTAGCTTGAGATGTTCCCTCACGATTATTCCCATTAAAAATGTTCCACGATACATTGCAAAACTTAGATGATCCACCTATAAAAATACCATATCCACTATTGTTAGACACTGTATTATGAGAAATTAAGTTATTTTTAGAAATTAAGATTTCATCGTACCAAAATACAATTCCGTTTCCGCTATTGTAGTTTATTGTATTGTCAGAAATAACGCTATTGGATGAATTCTCAAGGATAATTCCATTGTTGTCGTTGTTGGAGACTATATTGTTGGAAATAGTAATAGCTGTAGAACGATGAATTTCGATTCCCTGAAAATCATGGTCAGTGATTGTATTGTTATAAATAACACAATTCCCAGAGGCCCCAAGAATAATTCCTTTCATGTTATTGGATACCGTATTGTTGGAAATAGTGCTATTCTCCGAGGCCCTAAATAGAATTCCGTCTTCCTCATTGTAGTTTATTGTATTGTCAGAGATAACGCTATTGCATGAATTCTCAAGATGAATCCCATTGTCGTTACTAGAGATGGTATTGCTGGAAATGATGATGTTGGTAGAATCATTAACTTCGACTCCCTTTCCACGATTGTAAGAAATAATGTTTGATGAAATCATACAATTCTTAGAATTCCCAAGATAAAATCCATGACCATCATTGTCGGTGACAACATTCTTTGAACTATTGCTATTGTTAGAATCCTCAAGAAAAATTCCATTGTGTCTGTTGTTGGTGACCGTATTGTTGGAAATAGCGCTAGAATTAGAATCCTGAAGAAAAATTCCAAGTCCATAGTTGTGTGTAATTTTATTATCAGCAATCGTGCTATTAATAGAATCTAGAAGATAGATTCCAGATATACTAGTATTAACTATGACATTGTTTAAGATGGACACGCATGAGCTGGAAATCGTTTGTAAACCAAACAAGACATTTGAAAGATCTTGATTCGCCACTGTTACTGCCGTACAGTTCACCAGAATGACCTGGGCAGCTCCAGCTGGTATTGTTCCACCTGCAGCATGTTGCCAATATACGAGCGGTTTCCCGTTTATAGAATTGTTCATTACATCAGCTTGAAAATAATCAGTTAGAGTAGGAGATGTCACATGCATATCCCAATTAATTTCGGCATGCCCGATGAAAAGATCATTATTTACCAAAATATTATCTAAAATCGTATTGTTTTTGGAAGTAGCAAGGATTATTCCTATGTTTCCATTGTTTGTGATAGTGTTGCTCACAAGTGTGTTATTCCCAGAATACCAAAGAAAAATTCCACCGCTGTTGCTCTTGATTGTATTGTTGGAAAGGGTAATGTCTGTAGAATCTCTAAGAAAAATTCCAAGGTCATTGTTATTAGAGGCTGTATTGGCAGTCAGAACACTGGTCTCTGAATCAAAAATATTAAATCCATTACCACCATTATTAGAGACCATATTCCCCGATAGGATGCTATTCCCTGAATAAAAAAGGTCAATTCCATCCGCACTGTTGCTAGTGACCATATTATTGGTCAGGGTGAGTGTTTCCGACTCATCAACCGAAATTCCATCACTACATTCGGTGATCGAATTATTTCCCAAGGTACTTTCACTAGAATTTAATAGCCGAATTCCACTCCACGGAGAACCAGTGATTGTATTGTTGGAAATAGCGCTATTAGATGAATCCTCAAGAAAAATTCCATTGTGTTTGTTGTCGGTGACTATATTGTTAGAAATAGTGCTATTATTAGAACTCCCAAGATAAATTCCAACCCCGTTTTGGGAAACCGTGTTGTTAGAAATAATAATGGCTGTAGAATCCTTAAAGCGAATTCCGTCTTCGTTGTTGTTGTTTACAGTATTTCCAGAGATGGTGCTATCCCAAGAGGTGTCAATGGAAATTCCCTGACCTTGATTATTGAACACTTGATTACTAAGAATGGATGTGTGATTGGAGTTTAGGAGGTGTATTCCGTCTCCTGAGTCACCAGTTACTAAATTATCTGACACGGTACAATTTCTGGAGGAATAAATGGCTATCCCACTCCGAACCATAGTATTATTGTGAATTATTCCATGTGAAACCTTAGAGAAAACGATAGATCCTCCCCAAGGTAAGCTGTCTCTTATTTGAAAATGGATGCTTGTGTTGGCAATTTCAATCAATGTCCGATTCCTTATGTCAATCATGATAAGTCTCTCAATGATATAGGGATTTGACAAGGTTCCGTTCCCAGGCCAATTTTCGGCAGCCGCAGTAGCATGAAACATCGCATCTCCATCAATAGAAATGTCGCTGTGCGGTATGATAGCAGATACATGTGCAAATCCATCTTGTGTTGTTGATAGACCACTGATATTGTAGGGGGCGTCGACAATCCCATCTCCATCGTCATCTGGTGTGATCCAGTCGTCCCAATGATTTGCAAAAATTACATTGGCAGCTCCATCGTCATAAGCTTGAGACTGCTCCCCTAGATTATTGTTAAAAAAATTATTAATTGCTATTCTGTTACTATCAGACGTAGCGTCAAGATAAATGGCATGATGAGTATTATTGGAAATTTTATTACCAATGATTATGTTATTATCTGAAGACTCGAATTTTATGCCATAGCTGTTATTGTAAATAAAATTACGGAAAATGAAGCTATCACTACACCCAGTATATGAAAAATCTTCCAAACCAAAATAGATTCCAATCCCAATGTTAGCATAGACCGTATTATTGATAATCCTATTATAGTTACATGAAATTCCCATCCAAATCCCATCTGCTTTGTTATCCAGAACAGTATTGTTTTCAAGTAGGTTATTATTTGATTCCATTTCAAGTCGAATTCCGTTCAAACCATTATTGAAAGCAATATTGTTAACTATAACAATATTGGATGAGGAATAAGTCACTATTCCTAAATATTCATGGTTTAACACGAGATTGTCTTCGATTATTCCGTTAATAACGTTGTTCAGGACGATACCTCCCCACGCTGTGGATAATCCATTGAGATAGTTGTTAGCAATACAGAAATATGCAGTAGTATCACTAATGGCAATTAAATCACCATCAGGAGAAGTAATATTAAATCCCTTAATCCAATATGGATCATCAATAGTTCCTGAACCAGGATATCCTTGGGAGGCAAAATCACTATTTCTTGTAATAATAATGGGATCATGGGGAGTGTATTGATGTATTTTGGAATTACCAAACCGAGGATCAGCAGCCTGACCATTAGAGAGTTGATTTTCAGGGGTGAATGAAAGCTCTTGGCTTTTTCCACAGACCAATAGCCAAATGAAAAGCATTAGTATGAGAACTGTGGTACTCCATTTCAATGTGGTTTCCCTTTTGATCCAAATCCCAGACTATTGGTCTTAGCTCTTGGGGCCTTAAAAAAGGTTTATCTCACGATGAAATCATTTTCATGAGTAAATAAGCACTCATGCAATACCTAGGAGGAGTGAGTCATCAACTCGATTTTTCCCTTAGAGAGGCCTCACCCATGAGCAAAGCGATCCCCTCTTTCCACTTCGAACACATTCCTCTTAATGTTGATCGGTCTAGTATTAACATCTTCCAGCATGCCAAAGAAACCTTTTCGTTGGAGTATACCATTTTTGATCCAAAATCTGTCCACATCCACATGTGTCCCCTTGAACGCGGGTGGTTTCGCAAGAAAAGCTTAGATACTGGTATCGCCACCATTCAGCAGTTTGCTATTGCCATGGGCTTACATCCTGACTTTCACAAGATTGAACCCACCCCGATTCATGTGCTTCTTGACCTTTTGACTAAGTCTTTTCAGGTTAGTACAGATGGCCCTACTTTTTTCTGTGGAGGAATCCTTGGTTTAGAGGGCACTGCAGAACCTCCTTTTACCACAGCTGATGGTTTCACTGATCATCTGCTTGAAATTTTGACGGACAATCCTCAATTTGCTTTTCTTCAATTTGTCTTCAAATCCATCAAAGTCCCCAAGAAGTTCCAATCTGATGATGATCAGGAACGGCATCTGAGTCATGTCCGTTTTGATATTCAACAGGGTAAAGTCGAACGCCGTTTCCAACCTCAGCGAATGAACATCATGGAGGAAGCTGGTTGTTTTCGCTTCTCTCCTCGGATTTTAGTTGTGGAAACCAGTCCTGAGTTGTTAAAAGCCAAGCTTAATCGTTTATCTGTCTTATTTGTCTCTAAGGGACTTAAAGCTCGCTCTTATCCCACTTTTTTCAGACGTTTTCCTTCCCTCAGGAAGTTGTGTGTTTCCAGAAAGCTGGTGTCCCCCATTACTTTGGATGGTTCGTCTCTAATGAGTTTCATTGCTCCTCCTCAGCGGCAATTCTCCCACGAGGGGTATACTCTCGTCCCCAACAAATCTGATTACACCTTATCCACGGGTATAAGTGAAACTTCTCCTCAACGTGCCATCAACCTTGGGATTCCCATTATTAGCGGCAAAACCTCTAATGTTCCTTTATTAATTGACGGGAAAGACCTCTGTCGGCACATGGCTGTTTTTGGTATGACAGGTGAGGGCAAAAGTCGTTTCATTTATGGTTTAATCAACGAATTTCACCAAAAAGGGGTCAAATTTCTCATTTTTGATCCGAAAGGGGAGTATCTTTCCCCTGTTAGGACTTTTTGTGATGATTTTCTCTACTTAAAGCCTGGGTCTGCCTCCTTCCCTTGGGGGATTAATATCTTCCAAATTCCTCTGAATGATGCAGGTCAACCTCTTATCCCTGTTGAAGACCATATCCAATTTGCGGTCTCCATTCTAGAACATATTTTTGATAATGAGGATGCTGTATCTCCCCAGATGCGGCGGATGCTTCATCTTACTGTTATTCAAACAGTGAAAGATCAGGGGGATTTTCGGAGGTTTCTTTTCTATCTGGAGAATCCCGATGAGTTGGGAATGAAGGGGGCTTATCTTGAGAATACTGCGACAGGCATCTTGAATCGTGTCGAAAAACTCTTCTTTGGTAATACGGGGCGGTGTTTCACGGTATCAAAGACCACCTTTGAGGTTGCCAACCTCCTTGATCGGAATGCCATTATTGACCTCTCTGCCTTTGAGGCTATGGAGGATCAAAGCGGGCGGGAGATTTTTCTAAATGTGGTCTTTCAGAATTTATATTATTATGTTCGTACCTTTCGAGCTCCTTTCAAAGAAGAATCGTTGCCGAAAAATGTCTTCGTGTTGGATGAGATCCAAAAGCTCGCTCCTGCGAAGAATTTCCGTTCGAAATCTCCTGAATCTATGATTGGACGTGGCCCTTGGACCTTACGTGCATATGACATTTCTATGATTTTTATTGGCACGGAACCTATTATTGACCAACCTATGTTAACAAACACTGGCCTGTTGACTCTTTTCTTCACGAAATTCAACCCTTTCGAGGTTTCGAATCTCTTAGGTATTCCAAAGGATGAATATGAGCAATTACGTCAATTATTAAAAGCTAAACAAGATGAACGCCGCTGTATCATTTCGGTCAACGGTCAGATTTCCCTCTTGAAGACTAATGAGTTTCTCTTAGATCCTGACTTGTCTATGGATTTAGATGAATTATCTAATCTTTCATTTCAGAAACAATTGCGTGACTCTTATCAACAATTGTATTTTGATCCCATTCAGGAAATTCTGACCAAAGAATAATTCTCCTTGAGGAGTAATTAGTTTATTAATGGTGCCTCTGGCTTGTGCTCCCCTAGCTGATATTCTTGTAGGATGATCAACATTGGGAATAAGGTTTAATATGATGCTTTTTCGCCTTCACTTTTCGTTCACTGTCTTTATCCAGTGTAAGTAAACAATACACATTAACGGCCTTGCTTTTTCCTCCTTTAATTATCCTCATACATCCTTTTCATATTATTTATATTTTTTTATTATCAAGTGAATTCTGATGAATCCTTCTTCTTCCTCTTTACTCGTCTCCTAATATAAATTGTTATGATTGGAATCACAATTAAAGCGAAAGAGTCCCCAGTTGTTGTATTAACTGGTTCCACACTTCTTATTGTTTCGATAAAGATTTCTCGTGTTATCGTTCCATTGATTGTTACTTTGTACTTATAATGATTTAACCAACCTGTTTTCAGATCGACATTCCACTCTTCAATAAACGTGTGATTTTCCTCAAAGATCCCTGGGTAAAACGTAGAGTTCCGTATCCATTGCACATTTAATTCATGCTCCTTAAATTCATATATCAGAATTTCGTCTCTCTTTAAGGCTTGTTCTAACAGTGTTCTATTTGTAGTTGTCACATGGTGTCCAACCCATGGGTAAAATGCCCTATTTATTTTTGGTTGAGAAGATTGATTTTTGACCTCCCCACTTACTAGAATTATCTCAACCCGATATTCTATGAAGTTGTGTGTAATATTAATTATTGTGACAAGGAGTCTTTGCCCTTCCTCTGTGTACAGTCTACCCATCCCAGTGGGATTATAATATTTCGACACATTATATTCCCTCCAATCGCCAACCTGAACAGCTATTGTAAAGTGTTCTGGATTAATTCTTTTTTCCTGAGTCTGATCAGCAAGAACATGATAATATGGATTCGAGACGAGTATTGACAGTAAAAGTATAGGTAATAGCAGTTCTTTACTCTTTTTTGGTTTTTTTCTATTAAACCATCGAAGAATATCAATTTCTTCTTGATTATTAATCAAATGGGTTATTCTCATTGTATCTTTCCCTCATGAATGCAATTATCCTGTTATTGTTGTCATTTTCTCTTATAAAAGTTTCACCTTACGTGGCATATAAACATGGATGCTGGACGAACAATCACCCCACCCTTACAAATGGTATTTATCTGTCCCAAGGATGACCCAAGATAAGAAATTTTTCTGGTCTTCAGGGGTAAAGGGAAGCTCTTGGGATAATCCACAGACAACTAGACAAATGAAAAGCATTAAAATGAGAACCACTTTACTATACCTCAAGGTGGTTTCCCTTTTGAACCAAATCCCAACTACAGGTTAATAGCTCTTTGAGCCTTAAAAAAGGTTTATCTCACGATGAAATCATTTTCATGAGTAAATAAGCGCTTTTTCCATACCTAGGAGGAGTGAGTAACCTTAGTGATTTCTTCTCTGGAGAGGCCTCTCCCATGAGAAAAACGATCCCCTCTTTCCACTTTGCACACATTCCTCTTAATGTTGATCGTTCCAGTATTAACGTCTTCCAGCATGTCAAAGAAACCTTTTCGTTGAAGTATGCCATTTTTGATCCGAAATCGATCCACATCTACATAAGTCCTTTGGAACATGGGTGGTTTCGCAAGAAAGGCTTGGATACTGTTGTTGATAATGATTCATTGATGTTAAACGGGATACGTTTTCCTAGAAAAATAAAGAAAAAGGAATTTGAACTATCCTCAGAGGTTAAAATTCAAATGCTTTAATTTTATTTGAACGCCACTGATTCAACAAGTGTTGGCTTACCAGTGTTCCGATTGGTGTAATAACTATGATTCCAATGAATATTGCAGGATTATCAATTGACCATGAAGAGAAATGAACCATCAAAAAATGCTGAATTACCACCAAGATTCCACATATACAGAAAAAGCTAAAGAGAAAGTCCATAATACGAATACTTGGAATTTTTGCTAGAAAAGGAAATATTGGCCCTTCACTATTATTAAAAAGTATTTTCATACCAAGTTCCTTTTGAGAAGCCCTAGCTTTTTTTAAGTAAAAATCTACCCATATAAAAATGTGGTTCAACATGAAATACCAAAAAATCGTAATTACCACAAAAGCTCCCGCCATTAGAACTATTATGGCTGATATTCGCGTTGATAGTAGGTTTTCATTTCTTAGATTTTGATTACTTATGCCGAAAAGAACAACTGCACCTAAAAATGTTATCAATATCGAGGCGGCAGCAATAAAGGTTGTGAATCTATTCCAAAACATCGTGTCGTGATGTTGCCATATCTGGATGAAAAATTTTAACTCCTCAAATTTATTTTCATCAGTTTTCTTTCTTTCTTTATTTTTTTCCTTTTCTTCAGGCTTATGTTTCTCATTGTCTGACATTCTATCATCTTTTAAAACAATTGATTCCACTATTACTATTGATTTATTTCATTATCATAATTATTTGAATATTAGATAAATCTAGACATCTGTTTTCTCCATTTTTTTGACAGTGTTCTCGTCTCTCTTTTTTTCAATTTATCAACGATGATCCTGCCCAATTCTTCAGGATCTTCTAGATGTATGTGCTTGAAACTCTCTAGCAAGACATCTGGGCCCTCAGAAACAATATCGGTGAGCATCTGGCCTAAGCCCTGCTGGATAACTAGTTCTACTAAATCTATCTCCGAAAAATCTGGAGCTCTCATTACTTTACGGGCAACAGGTAAAAATCCTCTTATTAATTGCCATGTCTCATCAGAGATGAAAACCTTGTGAGTATCTTTCAAGGGAATCCCCTCAATAATCCTTTTTTCACACCATACACCTTCTCATAACTCAAGAAAACTCACTTCATCATGACTATGTTGTAAAAGTTGATATCAATATGTGTTGTCTTTGCGAGGGTCCCAAAGTAGGCTTCTTTCAGAGATAAATGAATATCACACACATTTTGATAACTGTCAAGCTTATTATTTAAAGCCAATAGGAATAAAAAATTACAAATTATCACGAAAAAACTGTTGAATGTTTTTAGGACTGTTTCAATCTCTTTACTAATTCTCCTGATTTAAGCAACCCATTCTTCTCTCCCATTATCCTTTTTGGGTCTGATTATTCATTAAAGAGATTTATAGGATATCAATAAAGGATAGCTATAATTATATCTTAAATCCATACAGAAAGAGGTTCCTGAAAGTCTAGACAAGTCAATTGAAACTTACTTAAGTTAATTTTAGATGTAGATTTTTCAACAATCTTCCTAATAAAAATTGTCATTTTCTTACTCTATAGAATTTAAATAGGTCGGCGCGAAAAGAAAATGTGAGATCATTAGAACATAAAGGAGGCGAAGAAATTGGCAAATGATCTTCTTACAAGTATTGCAGCTATTGGAGGGCTACTACTAGGCTTTATTGCTTTGATACTGTCAATTTATAATACGTGGCACAACCGAATTCGTGGGCCACAATTCAATCTTACAGAAGCTCGTGTAACAAAAAGACGCCATGAAAATATCGATGTAATAATTCTCATTCAAAATATCGGGGATCGAATGGGATATTTGAGATGGGAACGTATTATTATTAAATTAAGTAATCAAGAAATAGAATCAAGCGATCCATTGATGTTTGACTGGGAAGCAGAACCAAGTACACAGACGAAAAACCGACTTTTATTCCCAATACTTGGAGTAAAAGATTTAGCTGGTGCGATCTTTGTAGCTAATGGAGTTTTTTCGACTCATAAAGGGGAGATGGTCACGGAGGTATGGGAAGTTCCTCTTACTGGAAAAGTTGACCCTCTACCAAACAATTGGACATCTCATATTCCTTCCCCATTCGATTAATGCGATAAAATCAGAGGTAGTGAAATAGTACACATAATGGTCAGAGAAATCCTTAAGTCAAGAAATTTAAAGAGTGAATGTGATTTATTGAATCTTTACTGCAACTAATGCTTTTATCCCATTATATCCGAATCTCGACTATGTAAATAAGATATTCAAACAGTTAATTGACATTCTGGTAGAAAAATGGCAAACCATTCTAGCTGAAAAAGAAAAAATGCTAGAGAACGATTTTTTCAGAAAAATTGCAATAGGAATACATTTTCTTGGGAGCAATTTTCATCAAAATTTCAAGAGAAAATTGTAATTTCTTATCCCTTACTACTTTTTATTTTCTATTCTAGTTTAAGTGTTATCCTTTTGGTTTAGATCTAAAACGCACTTTTAACGAGGAGTGGACATTAAATTGGAAAAAGGACGGAGTAAGAACGTATTACTTTTACACGCACCATTTAATGAATATTCATTTGGAAAAAGATGGAAAGCAAATAAGAGCTTAGCTCCTCCTCTCGGGCTCCTCTATCTTGGGGCTCCACTACTAAGAGAAGGGTATAATGTAACATTTCTTGATTTAAATGTTGACAAGCTCTCAAGGAAAGAATTTCTGAAGATTATTACAGTACAAGACTTCATCTTGATTACCTGTTATACTCTTGTACTGAATAATGTCCAAAAGATCATCAAAGATATACAGGAGGTGAATCCAAAAGGATTCATATTATGTGGTGGGCCACATTGTAACATTACTCATAAATATATTGAAGGGTCTTTTCTAACCTGTTTAGGAGAAGCAGAAGGCTACATTACACATATTCTCAACTCTATTGTGCAAAAAACATCCTTAGAAGATATTCCTGGATTAATTTACAAGAAAGATGGAAAAATAATAAAAAATCCTGGGGTCATGCAAGTCAAAAACCTGGATTCGAGTATATTCCCCGCTTGGGAATTAATTGATAAAAAAAAGTATGGGTATCTTGGTAATGCACGACTTAATCTCGCATGGCTCATGAGCACGCGAGGATGCCCCTTTAATTGTCATTTTTGTGCTCGTATGATATATAGCCAGTACCGTGCAAGGAGTGTTGATAATGTTGTCAATGAGATAAAATGTTTAGTTAAGCAAGGATACAGATATATTGCTTTTGGTGATGACAATTTCTTACTGAATAAGAAGCGAGTTCACAAAATTATGGACAGAATCATTGGAGAGAAGATAAAGATCAAGATGGCTGTTCAAGGAAGAGTGGACTCAGTGGATTTTAATTTATTTCAGAAAATGCGAAAAGCAGGAGTAATCGCAGTATTTTTTGGGATTGAAAGCGCTAATCAAGACGTACTTGACTTTTACAATAAAAGAACGACAGTAGAGCAAGGAATAAACGCAATAAAATTAGCTAATAAAGCAGGCTTAATAACAGTAGGATTTTTCATTATAGGAGCCCCATTTGAAACAGAAAAGCACATTAAGCAAAATTTGGAATATTTTGATACCGTACCTCTAGATTTAATTAGTTGTTACGATTTAACCTATGTGGTAGGCACACAGTTATGGATAAATGCGGTTAAAAAAGGTGTTATTGATGAGAGCGAGCTTTTTGTTCGGGCTGATAAACGATTATCCAATTATTCATCAGAAGAAATATCAGGAATAAAGAATAGTTTTACCAAATATTTCTATAAAAATCCCCGTAGACTGCTAAGAATTCAATACAAAGCCTTACAGCTTGGTGAACCAGGCCTCATTTTCAAAGGGCTTCTTAATGTTGGGGCGATACTATCGAAGATGCGCGGATCTTCAACTTATTGAAAGAAGTTACTAATGAATTATTAACATATAAAAGAATATGGAGAATATATGAATCCACTTGAAAGTCCTAAAGGTGTAGTTAAATATAAAAAGGTTGTTTAAAGATCGAAAGCGTTTTCCGGGATGAATGAGGAGTATTAGAAGCTTTCTCCTGGTTGAATAATTACAGGAAAATATAAGTGGGGTTTCACAGGAGGTCTATTTGAGAACATATCGTGTCACTATCGGTTTTTTTTATAAAAATAACCATCCTCAAACGGAAGGAAGGTGAAAAAATGAAGTGTCGATTTTGTAAATCTCAACTAGTGGCTCAAGGCAAGGGGTATTATTGTCCCAAGTGTGGATATTGGGCTACCATCTTAGTAAAAGAATTAAATGAAATTAAAACAATTGAGAAAGGTAGAATAACAATTAAGAATTCAAAAGGAAAATGGTCAATTTATCGTGATCCTCTTATGCCAGAAGAGGATGAAATTCTTTCCCATTTGAATTGGGAAATTTTTCTGAGAATAGAGCGATAGAATCAATGTTGAAGTCCATTTCAAGGGATTTTTAAGAAAACTCAATGATGTTGACTGTACCAAATATCTATCTATTCCCTCGAAGTCCATTCTAATGCCTTATTCGTTTGGTGAGCTAATAGGGAAATAATTTTCATTGATTTTGGAAAAGTATGCAAATTATCTCGGTAAAAATGCTTTTTTTTGATTATTCTCTCCTTATTAAATCCTTAGATCTTGATGGATCATACTCATTAATTATTCAAAACATTGAAATCAGTACTAAGAATTAATAATTTTCTTATTTCAATACAAGAAAGACCGATCAGAGGAATGAGGGGTTGGATCTTATCTATTGTAATAATGTTGAAAAGTAATGTGACACAATTTTACCTGAGGATTAACTCTGAATTTTTTAACGAAACAATTACGTGAGTCCTATCAACAGTTGTATTTTGATCCCATTCGAGAAATTTTGACCAAAGAATGATTCCTATTTTTACCCCTGGCGATTAATAGTCTTTTATGACGACTGTTCCAGCGATCTTATCACCGATTCTTCTACCATTACTATCAAGAATCGCAAAGCAATAACAGGTCGAAGAATCGCATGATCCACAGAGACAGTTGCGAATCATTGATTGTCCTATTGTAGCTGGCCTCCCTGTTCGAAAATCAACAACCCTTAGGTGCATCCCCCCCTTCCCAAATGATTGTCCCTCTCGAATCCCATCTTTGATGCAATCATAAGCGTATCCCAAAGGGATACACAAGATCAGGCACGATACCACGCTAATGCTATAACTAATACAATTATCGATGAATAATGCAAAGCACCGATCTCCAAGTGTTGCTTGTTGAGTTGGATGAAAAGTTCGTGGTTGATATCGGGATCGAGGGGGAACAGGATATGGAGTGGCTGGTGGAGTGGTATACATGGTCTGTGGTTTCCAAGATACTTCCTTCTCAGGGCGTTTTGCTTCCTCAGGTATTTTTTTCCCGCAATACAGACAATAAATGTCAGTTTTGTCAATCTGATTGCCACAATATGGACAAAAACGCTTCATTTGATCCGCTCCTGCTATAGTAGATATTGAGTCATTAGAGTATTATAAAGTTTTAAATAAAGGCGCTAAAATTTATTTCACTAAAAACTAAGATCATTTCTGCTTTTGATTGTCTCTTTACTTGTTGATTTTTTTATCCCATTGAAGAAATTCTTCCTAATGATAAGTAAAAAACATATCTTTTTCCAGTTATATCCTCGTTTGGATATATTTGATGACTAAATCTTCTCTCTTAGAAGAATAATCTCATGAGAAACCTTAAATAACACGTAATTATGGTCAGGGATCGAAGAGAGATCTGAGATAGAAGGAGTGGCGCAGTTCGGCTGTGTGCTTCTATCGCGCGCGTAGTGGGTGGGATAACGCACTCGTGCACGGTCATCCCTTTATTGCAGAAATAAGTGAGGTTACAATTAGTATGGGTACTAAACGCAAAACTTCCATGACCAAAGCATCTGCTCGTAGAATTCAAATTGCTGCTGATCGTTCAGGTAAAAATCAGGGCTTTAAAGCTCGAGCTATGAGAGCTGCAGCGAAGAAAAGAAAGTGATTATTCCTTGCTTAATGAACAGTGAGAAGGTTTTTTTTATGAGTGAAGATCAAAACTTAAGGAAATTAGCAGTTCTTATTGATGCAGAAAACGCCCAACCAAGTATCATTGATGATCTGTTAGCAGAAATTACTAAATATGGAACTGCTACAGTTAAGAGGATTTATGGGGATTGGACAACTCCAGACCTAAAGGGGTGGAAGGAGGTCTTGTTGGAATATGCTATCCAACCCATACAGCAGTTTGGATACACTGTTGGTAAAAATGCTACGGATAGTGCCATGATAATTGATGCCATGGATTTGTTGTATACTGAGACTCTTGATGGCTTTTGTATTATCTCCAGTGATAGTGATTTCACACGATTAGCGTCAAGAATTCGTGAGTCGGGCCTTATTGTATATGGATTTGGTGAGAAAAAGACCCCTAAACCCTTTGTTGGAGCTTGTGACAAATTTATTTTCACTGAGATCTTACGTAAAGATGAGTCTGGCCAACCACCTTCCAAAAAGACTACTAAACAACTTAAAGGAGACACAAAGCTTGTCACCTTATTAAGAAATGCTGTAGAATCTTCTACAGATGAAAGCGGTTGGGCAAATTTGGCTGTAGTTGGTACAAATTTGATGAATCAAAGTCCTGAATTCGATCCGCGTAATTATGGTTATAAAAAGCTCAACGAATTGTTTAAAGCTATTGAGCTCTTTGAAATTGATGAACGTAGTGTTAAAGGTAGTCCCGGTAAATCAATTTATGTCAAGGATAAACGAAAAATATCTGATTGAGTACCCCAAAGGTCAACTTATTGCAGAAAAACTGGTTGGAGGTTTCATTATGAGACTGTCGAGGTTATTAACGGGACTTTACTGTAATAGATAAGGTGATACTCAGAGCTTTTTCAAAGTAAAACGAGGGATTGTACTGACAGAAGATGAATTAAAAACTGAGATTACCTCGTTTGAGGAAATTGTCAAACAGTTTGATGATTTATTTAATGATCAGTTAGTCAAACTTAAAGTAGATCAGGAACCCTGGGATAAATGGAGAACTTGGTATGATAAAGTGAAAATGCGCTTTCTGCAAAAAACTATTTCCCCAGAAGCGTTTTACAACCAATTGAAAAGTCTTTATACGTTTTTTATGTCAGAAGTCAAAATTCCTCAAGACCAACTCTTCCCTTTTCCTTCTCTAGACCAATTGAGTCAATTTGAATACACTCCTGAAAAAATAGTAAGTCTTAAACCAAAGATCCCCCCTTCTTCTGGTAGATTGGGGGAACATTATTGTGGAAATTGTGGGTCTGTAAGGATATCAGGCACTTACTTTTGTCCACAATGTGGATATCCATTTCCTTCACTTCCTCGTAGACCATTAGGAATAAACATCATAATGGGGCTTCTTGTTGTGGGTGGGATTCTAAATATAGTTACTGGCATCAGTGCTTTATCTGATCCATATTTAAGTAACATTCCTTGGCTCCCTTTTTGGGTACTTTTCATTGGTGTATTTCAAATTGGAGTAGTATATGGCTTACGGCGTTTAAAACCATGGGCAGGGTGGGCGGTAATGATACTTTATGTTCTCAATATTTTTGGGACATTTTTGATAGCCATTACGTTCCCTGAAGCACTGGTTGATCCTGTCATGCAATTAGTATTTTCTCTTGTGATGGCTGTTATAATTATCAAATATATTTACTCCAATCAAGCGATTTTCACTACGAATGAATTTCATTCTATTGAGGATTCTTACAAAGAGTAATCTTCTACCACTTAGGAAATTTTACATTGAAAGAATGAGTTTAAGGCATTGAAGCTTTTTAAGCCTCTGAAGAGGATCTCCATTCAGAAGCTGTCTTATCTTATCGAATTTTTCAGAGGAGTTCAAGGTTAACCCTATTTACTCTTTTTAATGATCATAATTTTAAAAGAAGATGGTCATGGTCTAAGCTCTCATCTGTTGCATCTTGTAACACAACTTTTCTCACATTTCTCTAATATTTCATTCTAGATTCTTCTCTTTCATGTTTTTCTCTCTCTATATCATAGTCTTCTATATATTTTATGAGGAGGGACCTTAATTCAAAGTTTAGACTTGGTAATGATTTCGAGAATAAGTACCAAAGAATAGGCATAGAAATAAGTGTCAAACAGATAAGAACGATGATTATTGGTATAAAAGATGGGGGCCACATACTTGGACTAAATAATAAAACGATTACATTGATATAATTTGTCCCTGCTACCGCCAAGACGGTGAAAATGACAGTTGTAATGCAGGAGATAATTAGATTGGAGAAAAATCCTATCTCCGCATTATATCGAGAGGATTTTAACTCTGATTCCAGACTAAAATATTTTTCTTTAAGGAGTTCTTCAAAAATATCTAAATTATACGCAGGATGACCTAACGATTTGTGAACAAACTGTTGGCGTAGATCACTAATTTCATTTTCCTTCTGAACTGAGAGACGAAGTGTCAAGCTAAACCCGAGTAATAATGGAATTAGAATTAAGAAATATATTGGTAAGTTTAACGCCTCGGAGAGAGATGTATCATAATAGCGAAGTAAACCAGATCCAATCATCGTCGCATAAAATGCACGAGTGAGTGAGGTTCCTAAATTAAGATAGTTTTGATGAGCAGACTTATGTGCTAAACGGGAAATTTTATCATCAGGTTCGATTATCTCCTCCAATTCATGGATAGGAACTTCTGTAAAGACTGATGTTCCTATGCCTATTAAGAACTGTATAAACTTCTGATTAGTGGAGTCTACTTTCCATCTTATTCGTCTGAAGTCAGCAAAATTTAAGGGATTCTCAGAGATAGAGAAAATACTAATCTGACTGAAAGTTTCCCAAAGTTCATAAGATAGCTTTTCAATTTGATTATAGGACAATCGCAACCTTGTCAACTTCTCGATATCAATTAGGGAGTCTGGTAATGATTTAAGATCATTTCTTGCTAGTTGTATTTGTTGTAACTTAATGCACTTCCCAAAATTATAAGGGAGTTTCCTTAATTTGTTATCATTAGCCTTAAAGACATTTAGGTTTGTTAATTTTCCAAAAGAGTCAGGAAGTTCTTTCAAAGTATTAGAATTGACATCCAGATAAGTTAAATTTTCTAATTGATACAAATTGTCTGGTAATGATGCCAAAGAGTTATTATCCAGTGTAAGACTCCCTAATTTTGGTAAGGTACACAACGATTCTGGAAGAGAAGTAAGGTTATTTTGACCTAGATCTAAGACTTCTAGATTCTCTAAACCACTCAATTCTTCAGGAAGCTTTTTTAGATTGTTTTCTCGCAACCTTACATCTTCTAAATTCGTTAAAAGATTAAAACTATCGGGAAGAACTTCCAAATTGTTTTTAGACAAAACAAGATACTTCAGTTGTCTTAATTGACCGAAAGTTTCTGGAAGTTTTTTGAGATTATTACCCTTCAAGTGTAATTCAATAAGATGAATTAAGTTTCCAATATTCTTTGGTAAAGATTCTAATTCTATATAATTTAGAATAAGCTGTTTAATATGATTTCCTTCAGTACTAAACCCTAGATTAATAACCTGATGCTTAAAATAAGGAACGGGTGTCCCTATACTCTTCTCAATTTCTTTTAGTACATTGATTTCACTTTGCACTAATTTTTTTCCTTGATAAGTCCCAATTTCCATTATCTAAACTGCTCCAGTATGAATAATTTCATTTCCCATGTCCAACCCATTGAATAAATCTTACTTCTATTCATGTTGCTTGATCATCTAAAAAGGTTATCTGAGAAAAAGAAATTTCCTTGTTAATTTCCTTTTTTTGAGTCCAAATTGACTGACAGAAAAACTATCGAAATCATTTTTCAGGATTTAGCTATTGAGGTTTTATGAAAAAAAGGCGACATATGAATTTTATTCTGAATTTTCATGAGTAAATAAGCATTCAATCCCTTTGACATTGCAAACCTCTTGGGCTTCCCTCGGAATGAATATGAGCAATTACGTCAGCTCTTGAAAGCCAAACGCGACGAACGCCGTTGTATCGTTTCGATCAATGGGCAGATTTCCCTCTAGGAGTTGTCCCACCGTCCGTTTCAGAGTCAATTACGAGCTTCTTATCAAGAGATGTTTTTTAATCCCATTCAAGAAATTCTTACCACTGATGACCCCAAATAGATATTTTTCGGTTCCTAACTCTATGTTCTCCTCCCTTCTGATGTTCATTTACCCAGAATTGTTTCTGCAGATTATGAAACTATGTAAATGATTAACTCGAACTCTAGCTAAATATATATATAGAAGATGTCTAGCTTACTAGAATTTCGTTATGATCTTAGCTGTACTATGGAAGGGGAAATGAACTTGAACCGTTCTAAATTCTTGTTGATATCCATTCTTACAATTCTATTACTTGGATTGACGAGTTGGCCTGCAGACCTTCCTGCGCGACCTGAAAATAATTCTAGCTTTAAAGGGAATTCTAAATCTGTGGGGAGTCATGCACCGATTTATATTGAGGGGAATGACGCGTTGGCAACCTTTATCGAGGATGAAGGACTTAGTGGGGAGGGTACTCCTGCCTCTCCTTATATTATTGAAAATTTTATCATTAATGCCAGTACAGCGTTTGGGATCGAGATACGATTCACGGATGCCTATCTTATCATCCAGAATTGCTTAATCGAAGGTGGGGCGAAGGATGGAAATGGAAGTTTTCCTAGAATTACTCCAGTTGGAATTCTCTTAAATAATACTGCACATGTAACTATCCGCAATAATCTACTCCCCAATAATCCTTTTGGAATCTATCTGTGGAAATCAACCAACAACACGCTTTCGGGGAATTCTTTAATTTACAATTTTTATGGAATCGCTCTGGTTAATTCAAGCAACAACATTCTTTCCGAGAATTCTGGATATAAAAATATTGCAGGAATCGGCCTATTTTTTTTGAACAAGAATACGCTTCTGGGGAATTCTATAAACAACAAAACACTTCTGGGGAATTCTGAAAACGAATGTTTAAATGGAATCTACCTGTATTCTTCGGGTGACAACCTCCTTTCTGGGAATAAAGTAAGGTATAATGGTTGGGTTGGAATCTGGTTGGATTGTTCAAAAAACAACACACTTTTGGGGAATTCTGTAAACAACAACAAAGTTTCGGGGAATTCTACAATTTACAATGGTAATGGAATCTATCTGGCTAATTCAAGCAGCAACATTCTTTCTGGGAATAATGTAAGTTATAACTATTGGGTTGGAATCGGTCTGATTTTTTCGAGCAACAACAATACAATTTATTTTAATGATATTTATGGAAATACGAAATGTCAGGCTTATGAAAAATATGATTGCATGGATAATCGCTGGGATAATGGAACCACAGGGAATTACTGGGGAGATGATTATACCAATAATTATACAAGTGCTACAAACGATGGAAAAATTTGGAATATTTCTTATGAAATCGTTGGAGATGGGAATGGAGTAGATCATTTTCCGCTAGTAAATTCTATAACAACTGATTACACCACAGATGAGACTCCGGGATTTTCATTCATGGTAGTTATTTTCATTAGTATATTTTTGTTAATTAGAAGAAAGAATCAATAACTTGACACCGCAAGTCATAACCATCGAAAACAGCCTCAGATCAGGCTTTCCCCCCCATACTATGATGATAGGGCATCGTTCAAAGCCGTTAAAGATTTGAATAAGAAATTTAGTTCATCAAATTCCTGAATCTTCAGTTCCGATTGCGATCCTGGGGTTTATCACTGAATCGGAAACTGTAACAACAGAAGAGGGCCAGAATTTAGCGAATGAATTAGGAGTTTCGTATTATGAGTCCAACCTAACTGAGAGAAAATCTATTGAAACCATTTTTCATGATTTAGCTATTGAGGTATTACGAAAAAAAGGCGATATATGAATTTCATTCTGAATTTTCATGAATCAATAAGCATCTGAGGAAAATTTAGGAGGAGTGAGTCCTCATATCAAAATCTTCCTTGGAGAAGCCCCTCCCATGAGTAAAACGACCCCCTCTTTCCACTTCGAAAAAATCCTCTCGAAAACTTGACTGATGAAGCAGTTACTACTGATCTTTGACTAGAATGTATTTTTTTTTATTTTAACGGATTCTGAACTTATTTTCTTTGTTTTTGGATAATTACAATGAGTAAGAGTCCTACAAAAAGTGAAAATATCTCAAATCCAAGAATTGATGAATCCTTCGACTCACTTGGATTTGTGGGCACAGTACTCGTTGGACTTGTTTTGCTCATTAATTCAGTGGTAGTTTCGATTGATTCAGAGAGTTTTAAAAGCCATATGTCCGAATCACCTGCTCCAAAGGATTCTGTGGAACCTACAACAAGAAATTCACTATCAGCAGTCTGAATAACTGATTTACCACGATCTCTTTCTGATCCACCAAAGGTTTGATTCCATTTGATTGTTCCATTACTATAAGTCTTTACAAGCCATATATCCTCCTCACCAGCTCCATAAGATTCAGTGTCACCAACAATGAGGAATCCCCCATCAGCAGTCTGAAGAACTGAAGATGCATGATCATGTCCCGATCCCCCATAAGTTTGATCCCATTCTTCAGAACCATTGGCATCAGTTTTCACCAGCCACATATCCGAATTATTAGACCAATAATTTGTTACCCCAGCCAAGAGGAATCCGCCATCAACAGTCTGAATAACATTGAAGGCATAATCACTTCCTGTTCCCCCGTAGGCTTGATCCCATTCCACAGAGCCATTGGCGTATAATTTCACAAGCCACATATCAGCATTATGGGGATATATGAAAACTCTAGAGTCATTGTCTACCACGTAATGATAATCTATCGTTACACCCGCAATGAGGAACCCCTCATCAGTCGTCTGAATTACGGAGTAACCACCATCATCCCTTGACCCATAGATCTGATTCCATTCAACAGATCCATTATCATCAGTCTTCACCAGCCACATATCCATATTATTAGGCCCAGTGTCACCGACTAAATAGTCTACTGTTTCGCCTGCAAAGAGGAACCCACCATCTGTCGTCTGAACTACCGCATGAACTAAGCAATGTTCATCTGAGTCCACCCAGGCGCCCCCCCTTTCGCCATATTGATAAAACTGACACCATTCGACTGTTCCATTAGCGAATAACTTTAAAGCTGATCCCCAATCAAGACAAGGAGCACAACCGTCAAAACAGGATCCAATTAAGAGGAAATTCTGATCTATGGTCTGGATGAGGTCAGAAACCAGATCGTATAGTGAAAGATCGTAAGTCTGATTCCATTCCACATATCCGCTAGTATTTGTTTTCACTAACCACATATCCAAATTCTCTTTACTTGAATACGAATCAGTGGAACCAGCAATGAGGAACCCCCCATCAACTGTTTGAATAACTGAAGAACCAAAATCTCTTTCTAGCCCACCAAAGGTTTGGTTTAGTTGAATTTGGATAATATTTATCTCTTCATTTGTGATATGACCTTCTATTGAATCTCCACTTTCATTTTTAATAGCTTTCATCCAAGGAATTTGTAGGCTCAAAATAATAACAAGGCTGGTTAAGAATCCCCTCATCACTCTCTTTTGACACATTAATTTCCCTAGTTTCTCTCTGAATTTTTCCATATATTAATTCAGCTATAATTGAAGCGATCAAAGAATCTGAAGACTATAAAAAATTTTTTCCGAATACACCCATTTTGAATTCTTTTTCAGCTTTTTGTCTTAAATTTGTCTCGTAGAGTATAGGTGAAAGCTAATAGAGCCAGACATCCAAGTGATGCCACAATATAAATGAATTCCATTGGTATGATTTCTACTCCAAATTGTCCCCCTGAAAAGTTCATTATTGAATCAGGAACTGTAATAACAGAAGAGGGCCAGAATTTAGCGAGAGAATTAGGAGTTTCGTATTATGAGTCCAACCTAACCGACAAAAAAACTATCGATACAATTTTTTATGATCTAGCGATTAAGGTATTACAAAAACAAGTTTTCATCTATAGATCTGAATTAACATGAGTACAAAAGTGGACAATGTGCATGATGATTTTTAACAATTTTAAGGTTGAAAGCTTTTCTACTTGATTATTTGGCCTACTCATATGAAGGATTCCTTCCTCTACTATGGTGTTTGGAGGATTGTGATTGAAGTCAATGCGAATTTCGCGGTGATTTTTGGCGCACAGCTCAATTACGGAGAATTAGGGGGTTTGTTTGACTTTTTCTTTTGCTTTAACAATTTTCGTGAAATTGTAGCATTTCTTAATTTCATGTGACAATAAGCTGCTTTTTTAGTTGGATATGTTGATAAATTATTAATATTACGAAAAATCCTATTTCAAAACTCATTAGTGCAAGAAATGAAATGGGATGGAGTGGCGGAAAGAATAATTGTTGACTAAAGGAAATGGAAGAACTTCGAGCTATAGGATAACGAAAAATCATGGTTATAATAATCTGAATCAGTGTGTGAATAATAAGTAATGTAATGAATCCTAATTGGCCTTCAAAGGCTGTATTCCGCGTTAACGCGAATGTTTCTTTGAAATTAAGCTCCAATTTCAAACCACGAAGAACCAGAAAAACCCATACTCTTTGAAAAAGAATTAACTCTATTCCAAAGTTTAAAAAAGATACAGTATAAAACCAAAGGTCATCTGTGTAATAGAAACCTTCTGGGTTGAATATTGTTGTTATGAAAAGATAAATCAATGCTGGGCTAATTAATAGGAGAATTCCTATAATAACAAGTATCATCATCAAGAAAAATCCTTCTAATAAGCTTTTTAGTAGTCTTATCGTCAGTTGATAATTTTCTTTTTTTTGATCGCTCAGATAAGTGCTAATAGGTGATATTAATGCTAATCCCATGAAAAAAAGAAGAGGATTAAGTAAAATCAGGTATCTTTTTCTTATGCTATAATATTGAAACATAAAATCCCCTCCAGAGAAAAAAGATGAAGTAATCAAATCAAAAGGAATGAGGCCCCTGTGAGGCAGATAAGAATCTAAAATATAATTTAAAAGACATACTGCCAATAACACAACAAAGATATTCCTAATTTTTTGTTTATTAGCCTTCAGTAAGCTTTTTCCGATTTGGAAGGAGGTTTGATATTCTTTAGGTTCATCATATACTGTGAGTACCTCTTTCCTCTTCCTTTGAGGTAATAATTCCTCTTCTTCAAAGAAAATTGGTTCTTCGATTTTTTCTATATAGCTCTTTCTCATTGGTCTTCCATATATAGTTGCTACTACATTTTTTTGACTTGAACGATAAGAAGGTACAATTGTACTTGCTATAGTAATTAAGAATGAAACACCAACCCAAAATGCAACGCGTTCGAGAGGTAAATAGAATGTAATTGGAATACTTTGAGAAATATACCATATTAGAAGGATTGAACCCAAGAAACCATCTAAAAATCCAACAATTAGAGATGTAATACCTAAAGCAGTTGATTCACACATAAAAATAGAAAACACTTTTTCTTTCGATAATCCAAGACTACGCATAATACCCATTTCTCGTTCCATACGTAAAGTAGACATGAGAATACAAACAAATTGGGCGATTGCTGCAAGAACAAATGATTCTATAAACAAAACCTGAAAAATAGCCGATTGAAATAGCAATGTTTCTTCCACAAGTTCAGCAATGGAATTAATCATTGTGATTTCTTTTATCTCTGGAAGAGCAAGTTTAATAGCTCCCTCAATGGAAGCTGATTCACCACTTTGTTTACATAAAAACCATTTAGCCATTGTAGAATTGAAATAATCTTGGAAATGACCGGAACTAATATATAAGTACTCTCCACTTCCAAGGAAGATATTTGCTTTGATGACTGCTGCCAGAGTAACATTTACTGTACTATTATCAGCTATTTTGACTAAGACGCTAGATCCTAACGGCGAACGTAACTGTTGAAAGAGAATCTGAGAGACTAAGCCATTAATTGTGTTTGTTGTTGATGCATTTAGGATTAAATATGATGGTAGATCATAATCTGAGGTTAATATGGGTTCAGCAAAAAAGCTATATTGAGTGGGATCAACACCATAGATATATCCATTTGTTGAGTCTATTTGAGTCCGTGTTTCTTGGATAAAGGCAGCTTTGGCAATGACTCCTCGTTTCTCAAGAAGCTGAGTACTATTGATGGGAAGGAGATTGTCATCTCGTGCCTCGACTATTGCGTCGATGCTTCCCCATTGACTCTGAAAATAATCGGGAACTTCTTCAATGATTGCTGCAGATACTGTTCCTACTATGATTATAAAAGTTAGAGCTAAAGCAGCTGTCATAATTGTAAATAACGATTTTTGAAATTCCCTAGCAATATTCCGAATTGAAATGGTTCGTGTAATGATATCAAACCAAAAAAGAACTCTCATAGCAATTCGAGGTAAAAACGCCAGGATTCCTATTTCTATCAATAGAGTCCCTGAAAAAATCATTACAACTGTTAGAAAATGAGCGGAAAGAAGGGAAAAATCCAGAAAACGAGAAGGGCCAATGAAGATCTGTAAGATAAATGCAGTAATTGCAAGAGAGACTCCTGATCCTATTGTGTATTTCCACATTGTAACTGTGAAAATATTATGAGATTTAGCTGTTGTCATCCGTGAATGAATATTCTGAACCACAGGTAATGTTTGGGCTAAGAATATGGGGTAAAGCCCTGAAATTAAGGCGACGATAATTCCTGACAGGAAAGTTGCGAATATTGATGAAAAGTGTAATGAAATGGATTGAAACTCAATGCTTGTATAATAGTTGTCCATGAAATCAACTAAAATCTGAGAAAACCCGATTCCAACGAATATACCAAAGGTACTCCCAATGATTGCGTATATTAAAACTTCTACCCCTATAAACTTGATGAATTGCCAAGAATTTGCTCCTGTAGCTCTCAAAATACCTAATTCTTTTTGCCTGTCTTTAATAGCGATAGCTAGAATGTTAGTAATGAATAAAAATTCTACGACAAAAGATGCTATGATCACAAGATTCATGGCGGTTTGGTATGCACGAATTCCAGCTGATTTAATTTCTGAAATATCTTTCTCAACGAAAACATAATTGTTTAGGCCCACTTTATCTTCAATCTTCTCTGCTATTCCATTTATTCTTAAGAGATCTTTCACTGAGACATCTATCTCCTGTATTAAGATATGAGACCTCAATCCCTCTGGAATGACTCTTAATAAAGTCTGAAAATCAACTAGGATGAAAAGAAAGCCTATTTTATTACCAATACAAGATTTATCTGAAATTATCCCCCCTATGGTTACTCTGAGAATATTAAGGTCATCTCTTATAGAAGATAGATCAACAGAGTCCCCCACTTGGAATCCTGACACTGTAGATAAATGTTCTGAAATAATAATCGTATCACTCTGGAGAGTTCTTGATCCTGAAATTAGATCTAAATGAGCCATATCTGGGTGATTCTTGGGATCAATCCCATATACTAGTACATTTTGAGACACTTGCTGCGATATAAATTGATTAACACTCAAAAACAAAGCTGGACTAGCTTTAGAGACTCCAGATATCTGACGGACTTCTTTTGCTAACACCTCTAAACTAGCTGAATCTTGCCAAGTTACAGGATTCACAGTAATATCAGTATAATTATTATTTCTATTTTCTAATAAAAAATCATCATAAAGTGTATCTACACTTACTGCAATCCCTGTTTCTAAAGCAACTGTGAGGAGAATGCCTAGTATCAAGAGAAAGCTCCGATATCTAGATCTAGTTACGTTTCGCCAAGCTAAACTGAATGTCATCCGCAGTTGAAGAAATCTCAACCTCTTTTCCTCCTAAGACACATATAATATAAAGGCTATTGAGTTATGGATCACCATCCCTAATATATTTTTGTTTGAAAACTTTTATTGTTTATGGTACAATTATTTTACATAATATTGTTAATAGTACCCCTCCTAGGAGTAAGCCTATGCCATCTTTCCTATAACTGGCGTAATTATGGTTATAAAAGGTTCAAAGCTGTTGAGCTCTTTGAAATTGACGAACGTGGTGTTGAAGGCAGTCCTGGCAATTTATGTTAAAGATAAGCGAAAGAAATCTGATTGAGTATCTGCCATATAATTTTTTGTTTAGAAACTCTTCAAGGATTCAAGTTTTCAGCAGTGAGTAACATCAGGTTTTCTCGTTAGATCGTAAACACTTATTTACAAATAAAACTAAGATAATCAGAGAAAAAATGAACGTTAGAGAGCCAAAAGATGAACTTTGAGGTTCTGATTCAGTCGGTTCAGAGATTTTGGTTATCCAAACTGAATTATAATAATTTCCTGGTGAATCACGCAATCCTATAGAATATACTTTACCATTAAAAAAAGTTAGAGAATTTGCCCAGTAAATAATACCTGAATGTTCTGGATATCTTGGCCCTAGAACCCATTTTTCTTCTGAAGAATTATAAACATGGGTAGACCTCTTGATACTCGATATGATGATGCTTTCATCATGCGTAGTTGTTGATCCATGTTGTGTATAATAAGCTGGGACATCTTCTAAATATTCCCACTCATCAGTTGATGGGTCATATTTTTCTACTGTTTTTGTCCGAGTTCTATATCCTGATCCACTGTACCCTCCAATCACATAGAGAAATCCTCCAGCAGCTACCATTTCGTGTTGCTTTCTAGTAGTACTCATTGACTGAACCGAACTCCATTTATCAGTTTTAGGATTATAAGCTTCAACTGTTCTAACAGCAGATCCTCCACTAATCCATCCTCCCGAAACATATAGAATATCATCGACAGCGGCAACAGCTACATCTAACCGCATTTTTTGCGGATGACTAAAACTTTCCAAGGAGTTTGATGATATATCATAATATGTTGTGTTCCGATCAGTCCATCCATGAACCATATAAATTCTATCACCTATTAAGGCACTATCACCGCTAAATGGGTGATAACCCAAGCCTTCTTGTTTTATCACTGTCCATTGTTCTTTCCAGGGATCGTATTTTTGAACTGCTTTTCCTCCAACAAAATAGATTTTCCCCTTATAGGCATGAGCATATCCTGTATCATTGATTGGCAATGGGGGGCCTTTTTCCCAGAAAGTATCGTTCAAGTTTGTAGTAATCCTTGTTCCTTCATTTCCCTCAAACCTACGCTCTTTTATTGTTATAAGACTGGATGAAGTGTAGCTCAATATGCTTGTTAAAGGAATTACTGTTATTGTTATAAAGAATGAAATAGTCAAAGTTAACCGTAGGGTAAGAAAAACGTTGTATTTACGATAATTACGTTTTCGACTCCATTTCAAACTCGTTAAGATAAAATCTCCTCCAAATTAATATCAATATTATAACTATCGATATATATTTTCTATGACATCAATGACCTCTCCTCTTATTAAAATATTTGGGTAGTTAATTTCTTGAAATCGTAAATATTCTTATTACTTAGAGGATGACTATTTGTTCATAGATGAAAGTTCATTATTATTTTTCCCTGAGAGAGTCAGGAGGAGCTTACCAGTCGAGAGATCCCAGACTAGTATTATATTAGATTTGTATCAAGGTTTTTATGGGGGGAAATCTAGAAATTCTAGAGTGGTTGGAAGTTTGATAAATATTAATCAAAAGGTTTCAATTATCTTTTTGGGTTTCATGACGGATGTATTCATATCCACATTCATTGGAATTATTCTACTGAATAAATGGTTTGGACATATTTACTGGAGGGAGATTTACTACTGATTATGTACTCACTTTGAGGGTTGATATGACGAATATATCGATCCAGGTAGCTGGAATATCTATCTTCGATCGATCATTTTTCGTAGAATTATCACAGTTATTATTATCCCCAGAATTAATAATCCTGAAATAACATTGCTAGGCATAACAGGAATACCATCGATAATTGTATTAGAAGAGATCCTTCTTCCGGGATTTGTAATCGTAATCGTAGGAGGAGGAGTATTTTGGATCTGGAATATTCCATCAGAAGTGTCTACTACCCATGCGTCATCAGTACAGCTCGCATTCACTTTGATCAAATAGTTTGAACCATCGACTCTAATGGAGGTATCCCAAACATACATGTTATCAGATATACCTGACTCCTCTATCCACCAGGATAATCCTGCATTCCTAGAAAAAGATATGGTATAACTGACAAAATGCCCTGCAGAACAAATAATAGGTTCCCATCGAATTTTAGCGTCTCCTGATAAAATTTCTCCACCATTAGGGGTCAAAATTGTCGGCCGTGTAAGGAGATGATCATCAATGTTGACTTCCAACCTTATTGAATTTTCAGCGTGAGAATTATTTATAACGATCCTTAGTGTATATTTCCTGTTTTCATACTTTGATGTATTAAATAGATAAGATCCTCTCCATTTCTGGATGCTTATCATCGAATCCAAAACATTGTCAAGAAAAATATACACTTTGCTATAACTCATACTTTCTAAGTAGAATGCGAATTTAACTAATTCCCCATGTTCCCCTTTCCCCCTCAAATAATAACATGTATCAGTCTCATTATAACTTAAACCATTTATCCAACAAATAATACCTGCCCGTGGTTTTCCCCAAAGTCCACCACTCCAGTTTTTCTTATCAAACGCTGAGATTATTCGACTATAGTCTTGTGCTTGGAAGAAAACCCCACTAGAAGGCGATCCAGGGATCGGAGAATCCCCATTGGCTAACAATTTAGAATCTATCAATATAATAGTCGCATTTCCCTCCGAGAAGATTTGCTGACAATGGACATTTTGATACAAGGCGTTAGAATGTCCGCCAATCTCCGTGAATTCTATGGTGCTATTTATGACCTTGATTTCTAGGTCTTCCCATAATTTAATATAATAAAGATACGAATTCTTGATAAGAAGGGTGCCATTTCCAGTGAAAGTGATATTACTCTTGTTAAGTGCTTGACACTGATTACAGATAAGCAAATTTCCTTCTTCTATTGCATAAGAACTATTATTCCTAAAAGTTACATTATAAAGTTCATTTTCAATCTCAGAGGAGGCAGAAATCAGGTCATTATTCTTGGGGGGAAGTGATTGTTTCCAATGTACACATTGAGCACAACTAAGCGAGCTGTCATCATATTGAACCATTATTGTAGCTAAAACACTCACCATTACCACGAATGACAAATAGATTCTGTTCAATGAGAAGACTCTCACTCCTTACTCGAAATGATATCAAATTGGTTTTTTCAAGCTTTTATTTTATTACGGACATTTTTCTACTTTAAAAACCTCACCTAGAATTAGACTAATCAAGTTCTAGCTACTTATTTTCTGAGTACACGAAACCCATCAAAATAATCCTGAGGTTCAGAGCTTACTTCCTTATAGGATTCGGGGGAGTATTAATTGTATTTGGAGTTGGAAGTTAAAAAAACAAGAGTCAATGGATTAAAAAAAAGGATATAGCGTAATCTTTAAACAAAAAAACTTATCGTAAAGCTCACCAACTTTTAACGGAGCACTGAATGGATTCAGGAAAGAAAAGAAAGATTGAGGTATTACAAAAACAAGACCATATATGAATTTCAATTGAAATATTCATGAGTAAAGAAGCACTCATGCAATATTTAGGTGGAGTGAGTCCTCATCTCGCATTCTTCCTTGGAGAGACCCCTCCTAGGAGTAACCCTATGTCATCTTTCCTATAACTGGGGGTTAATGATCTTTTATGACCATCATTCCAGCGATCTTATCACCGAGTTTTCTACTATTATTATTAAGAATTACCTTCTTTTTTTTGGAATAAAGAAAAGTTCAAAAGAAGAGAAAGACCAATTCCCACAATTAATCCAGATGATATCTAAAGAAATTGTTCAAATGAAAAGAATTCTCTTTCTATAGAACTAGTAATAAACATTAGAATAATCCCCATTACAGATAGAATTACTCCGACACCTTTTTTCTTATTCAAGTTCTCAAGTCCTGTTTAATATAACTTGTTTGATATAGTGGGGAGCTTATTCTGGAGATATTCCTCCCAGTCACCTTGAATGATTCTTTCAAGAGCCACTGTACTTCCAATTTGATATAATTACTTATAACCAGGAACTTGTGAATATTTTAAATTTCTAGACTTCTACCTCTTGAAATGCTATTTTCTATAATAGTAATGATTGTTTTATTCATTCGAGATACTGAGATATCATCTTCAAAGGAACAGTTATATTTTCTTCCGCTAAATTTTTCTGTATGGCTCCTGCATCTTTTCCTTGATCTTTTAAGCCCCTAATTTTTGTTTCGATATCGACAGGTAACTCTCGGTGTCCCATGAGTAAGGAGTAGAAAGTTGGAATATAGAAACCCACAACAGCCCAAAATAATGTGCTGATGGTTTCATATTTTGTTTGGTCAATAAAAATTGTTAAACTTGCATCTGTTGTCATCTTTAAAGCTAGGAGATAAAGATAAATCACAGTTAGAGAAAGAGCCAACAATGTTCTCGCTAGTTTAGGCCTTATTCCAAAGGTGGTTTTAACGGTTTTGTTGTAGTACTGATTTTTTTCCTTTTCTGCATCACTGGCTGTTTTTCCAATGAAATATGACCCAATTCCTCCAGTTAAAATAAGAAAAATTTCCGAAGAAATGGCAATATCCCATTCAAAGATTTGTATCAGTGCTACTGCCCATAAAAAAATCATAAGGAGTAACCATACGAGGGTTGTACCCCAATTAATGTCTGTTTTTTCTGGATCTATCCATTTTTTTGCATTATTTAACTTACTCATCTTATCCATCCTCATTAACAACATATTGTGAAAAAATACTTCTTATCCTTTCAATTCCACATATAAAACTATTCCTCTTTTTTAATTGAAGTTTAGTATTAAAGTCCAATTGGATGATAAAATTACATTTTTACTATCTAAAATTGCTTTATGTTTAGCAAAAGATAATGTCAATTGTGATTGCTTTCTCTTTAAATAAGTCTGTATGTGGTCTGGGTTTTCATTTGGGGGTACTTGTTCTAAGATTGGTAGTCATTCTGATTTCGCGATATTTTAATCTTATTCAGACATTGAATTATCAAAACTAAACCTAGATAAAGATGGTGACGACTGATAAAATTAACTTGGTCAAACGACTGTATCAATAAAATTAAAATCGCCTTAAAATTCAACTTTCATCTTGCTTAAACCTTGAAAGAAGAAAGAATGCTATTATAACTAAGGAATAATTCATTGTAGAAAATGAGAGACGCGAAAACTAACTGACAGAAAAGCTATCGATGTGATGTGAATTTGTATTGGACTAATTGGGTTTATCTTAATCCTTTCCAATTAGGAAATCCCAAAAAAAATACAGTAAATTAAGTGAATCTTTATATTCTCTTACTCATAGAATGAATTCATAGGGAAAGAGAATGGGAAGAGCTAGTAAGTCTAGTTTCGCGCTGATTAGTATGTTCTGTCTTGTCAGTTTAATCTTAATTTACCCCGTGACAGTTTATTATTGGTTTTTCGATAGATCAAGGAATTATTCTGGATCTGAAGTATGCGGATTGGCCTGGTCGGCTTCAGTAAACAAGCTTCGAACCTCTTCGTATGTCTTAACCCAATATAAAACCCATTCTCCAATCTGGATTGAGGGGAATGCTCATTTCATTACACTAGCAAAAGTAAATAATTGGCCTGGTAATGGCACCCCCTCGTCTCCTATTCTTATTTGTAATCTTAATATTACAGGCCCCTTTGAAAATAATTTGATAAATATTCAAGATACTAATATACATTTTCGAATTAGTAACTGCTTTTTTTGTCTGGGCCAAGATGGTATCTATTTTGGTAATGTGACAAATGGACAATTATCCAATAATATAATCACCAAGAACAACGTGAGAGGAATTGACATTCTTCATTCTGGGCGTATCACTCTGTTCAATAATACTGTTAACAATAACCACTGGGAGGGAATTCACCTTTCTGACTCTTTTAACAATCATTTGTTCAATAATACTATTAGCTATAACCAAAGGGAAGGAATTAGCCTTTCTAACTCTTTTAACAATCTTTTATCCACCAATATCATCAACAACAACGGTGATGATGGAATTACTCTTTCTAACTCTGATAATACTGCTTTATCTGAAAACATTGTCGCTCACAACAACGAAATTGGAATTAGCCTTTTTAACACTGATAATGCTGCTATATCTGAAAATATTGTCGCTCACAACAACGAAACTGGAATTAGTCTAGCCACCTCTACAGCTAGAATCTCTAACAATACCGTTGTCAATAACAAAGAGGACGGAATTCGTCTTGATCTTTCATTTTCTAACATTTTATCTGGTAATACCATCAGTAATAACAACAGGGCTGGAATTCTAGTTTATCTTTCAGATGGTAATGTATTTTCTGGCAATACTATCGCTAGCAACAATAAAACTGGATTTTCTCTGAGATCTTCTACTGAAAATTCTCTGTTCGATAATAATGTTACCAACAACGATGATAGTGGAATTAGCATATCTGACTCTGACAGTTGTACCTTGTCTAGCAATATCATTGCGAATAACAGCGGCTACGGAATAAACTTTGAATCCTCTGATAATGGTATAATATCCAACAATACCATTACCAATAATTATGGATATGGGGTTTCTCTTCAAGGTGGTTCTTATAATAATAGAGTCCTATTCAATGATTTTTCTGGAAACATTGCCACGGGGTCTCAAGCAGCAGATAATGGCTCAAGTAACATTTTCACCTTTAACTTTTGGAATGACTGGACAACCCCAGATAATGATACTGATGGTATTGTAGATGAACCCTATGATATTGCTGGTTCAGTGAATAACCAAGATATCTATCCGCTCACATCTTCGAATAGGCCTCAAAATCACTTTATAGTTGGTCTGACAGTGTTGTATCCTAATGGTGGAGAGACATTTTCAGGCCGAATCATGATTCTATGGACAGATTGTATTGATTCGTGGGGTCATTCAGTAAGTTATTCCGTTTATTATTCGTTCGATAGTGGGATTACATGGGTCACGCTAGGATCGCGTTATACGAGTACCTGGTATGTCTGGGATACTACTACTGTAGCGGATGGTACCAACTATTTGATCAAAGTGAATGTGAGCTGTGCTGAAGGGATCTGGAATGTTGATACATCTGACAATACATTCACAATCAATAATTCTCGTTATACGACTATTATCACAAGCTTGGGGGAATCTACTAGTACAAGTGTCAGTGGCACAAGAAAAGATGCCAATAATTATCCTAGTAATGTTATTGGAGGGTTGATTATCATTGTACTAATAACTGCAGCTTTAATACTACATAAAGAAATTGTCAAGAGAAGAAAATAACAAAATCTGATTTCTGTAGAAAATTCATCTTTGGACTTGGGTTTAATTGCACAGATCTGTTAATTCACAGCTAGTACTCTCGATCCTATCCTTGTATTGATCAATGAATGACTCCTTGACTTCCTCAGTGTAATCCCCTGATACATGTGAATCTGGTTCAAATTGCCGAAATCCAAGAATTACAAGACATCCTCCCTTACAACTTAACAATTTAATCCATTTCATTGATGCCCCAAGAAACGGATTTTTTCCAAGCCTAATCAAATGCTATTCCTTGATTTAAGTGTTCGAGGATCTATGCTCCTGATTTAGATGAAAATTAAATTGTAATAGTAACATTTTAATGATACTGATTTTGTATTATTAATATAATAGCATTTCAGATAGTACTAATTCTAAGGTGCAATTATGACAAGTATCTCCATTTCTATTGATGAGGAGCTTTTAGAGTGGATTGACCAACTGATAAAAGACGGGATTATCAATTCTAGAAGTGAAGCGGTTCGTGGCGGCATATATGTTTATATTAAAGACAAGTTAGGAATTAAAAACCGTAAAGAATTGAAAGAATATCTGCAAAGTAAACAGAAGGGGCCGTTTCAAGATGGAGTTGAAGTTATTCGATCGGTACGAGGAGAAGAATGATGGGGGTGTATTTAGATACAAATATTTTTTATAATGCCTACTGTCCTGTTGAAAATAATGCTCTTGCAGACTGGTTACTTAATCAATTGACTCCTAACTTTCAGGGGATTACTTGTGAATGGACTATACTTGAAATGTTTCGTGCTTTAAAAAAACAAGCCAATCTCGGGAAGATTGAAGAAAAAGCTGCAAAATTAGCTTTGGATTTCTTCCTCTCTGAACTCGGAGAAATGGTTGAAGAAAAAGTGCTAAAGATAATCCCTGTAACACGATCTGCTATCATGGCATCCCGAAAACAAATTTTTGACCACAATCTTTACGCAGCTGATGCGTTACATGCAGCTATCGCCTTAGCTTCCCAGGTTAAGTCGTTTATTACTTTTGACAGTGATTTTCGTGGGAACTTAGAAATCATCCCTATTTTGAATCCAGTGGATCCAGAATTTAAGGAAAAAATCATTAAACTTCGGGAACAGAATATTTAAAATTATTATGGACATAGTATTATTGATGCTTGGGATGCCCTCGTTTACATACTCGTATAATGAATTCTTTGGGGTAGATCAGGATGAAATGGTCTCAAGTCCGTAAATTAACAGCTCAATGGCAGAAAGCGAGTTCCCGCACAAAAGTCATCAGTGTCGGAGCACTGGTGATTATCCTAACCATCAGCACAACAGCTTTGATTAACTTGTATATTCATGGGTTACAAACAAGCAATGATGAAACTGAGGACCCATATGGCCCACGGGCCAGTTTCGGCCTTATTCTAACTGATGAAGAAGTGTATACCAACGGGACAATCCGTTTCACAGTTTATTGTGACTTTAATAGCTATGGTGGATTTCCCATCCCAGAAAACGATCTATTTCAGATTGCAAAGGTGTTTGTATGTCTGAAAGATGACTTGGTAGAGTTCAATGAGTCGTTAGGTGATATCCAAAACGTCGAATGTACCACAGTCCTCTTTGGTGATTTCCGCCTTTCAGCACACGAGGAGGTTCGCCTTGAGTTTCAATCTCGCTTTCCGCTTCAAGCCGAGACCCAGTTATATGTTGGGGTCTTAGCCTTCCACACAACCGTCCTTACTCGGTGGGATCTTTACACCACAGTCCTCGTACCATAAATTCCCTGTCGGTTCTCCTCTTCTTTTTTTTCAATCATCTATTTATTTACTGATCTTCAAGTTTTCTTGGAATTTTAGTGTGCGAATATTGCCAAATAATCCATTCCTAGATAACATTTATCTCTAATATTTCCTTTAGAAAATTACTCAATTGCATTCAAAGCCTCTAGATATCTAAGATTCAAGGTATCATTCTGAACAATAAAGATTAACAGTACTCATATCAAAATACATCTAATTTTACTTTTTTTAACCGAAATTACTTTATACTTTCAACTCCTTTATTTTTTAGACATTTTTTTTCTTCAGGTAACATATCTTCCAGAATATTTAGTATCTTTAGTAATAGAATAGAGAAAAAATATGTTTATATCAAAACCAATATTAACTGAGATATTTAAGAAAGATTGATGATAATTGACTAATGTGAGAAATCATGACCTCTGTTATGAAGAGAAAAATTGGTAGATCGGGGATTGAAGTTAGTGCTTTAGGTCTTGGATGTTGGGCAATCGGTGGTCCATTTTGGACTGGAGACAAACCTCACGGTTGGGGAAATATTGACGATAATGAATCAATTAAAGCAATTCAAAGAGCAATTGATTTAGGAGTAAATTTTTTCGACACAGCAGATGTGTATGGAGCAGGACATAGTGAAACTGTATTGGGTCGAGCTTTAGAAGGATATGAAAGAAATGATATGGTAATTGCAACCAAATTTGGGAATACATTTGATGAAAAGAGCAAACAAATGACTGGAACTAACATTTCTCCCGAATATATCCGACAAGCTTGCCAGGCTTCATTAAAAAGGTTAAATACGGATTACATTGATCTTTATCAACTTCATTTGTGGACAATTGAGCTTGAGGAAGCAAGAAAAGTTGTAGAAGTTCTAGAGACTCTTATAGACGATGGGTTAATTAAAACATATGGGTGGAGCACTGATGTGACAAAAAATGCTGAATTTTTTGCACAACATGATAATTGTTCAGCTATTCAACAAGAGCTAAATGTTCTAGTTGAAGGTTCTGAAATTATAGCAATTTGTGAAGAACACAATTTAGCTAGTATTAATCGAACTGCTCTTGCTATGGGACTATTAACTGGCAAATATAGCAGAAAGACGAAGTTACCCAAGGATGATATCCGCGGTAATGAGCCAGAATGGATGAAATACTTTAAAAATGGGTTTCCAGCTCCAGAGTGGCTTGAAAAACTTGATCTCGTGAAAAATGTTCTTACAACTGATGGACGGACTCTAGCTCAAGGTGCATTATCATGGGTCTGGGGTAGAAGTGAGAAGACAATACCTATACCAGGTTTTAAAACAACTCAGCAGATTAAAGATAATATTGGGGCAATGGAATTCGGTCCACTGAAAAACGATCAAATGAATCAAATAGATGAGATTTTAGGAGAACGCTCTTATCGGTATTGAGAGGTGTTATAGAGGAGTAGAATCTTATTTACCAAAGATATTCTTTCAAAAAGGTGTTCCAATCCATTTACTTTTTTTGATTTTTGATAGCGATTCCAAGAAAAAGAGGACAATAACAGACATCTTCTATAACTGGGATCTTAACAATCTATTACTATCAAGAATTGCCTTCTTTTTTTTGGAATAAAGAGAAGGAAAAAAGAAGAGAAAGACCAATTCCCAAAATTAATCCAGATGATATCCAAAGAAATTGTTCAAATGAAAGAAACTCTCTTTCTATAGAACTAGTAATAAACATTATAATAATTCCAATTACAGATAGAATTACTCCGACACCTTTTTTCTTATTCAAGTTCACAAGTCCTGTTTATTAAATTCAACGAAGGTATCATCGCCACTCCTCTACTTCTTCTGAAGTTTCTTTACTTCTATATCTATTCATTCAATATGTCACATGAATAGTCTAATTTACTTCTTCTCATTTATTATTTTTCCATCAACTAAGTGTAAAATTCGCATATCCTCTGTTAAGAGGGATTCATCATGAGTAACCATAATGATTGTAGTCCCCTGTTTATTCACTTTTAACAATAATTTAATGATATCTTCAGCAGTTTCTGAATCGAGATCTCCAGTAGGTTCATCAGCAATAATAACCTGAGGATTATTCGCTAAGGCACGAGCGATCCCAATTCGTTGTTTTTCTCCACCTGACAATTCAGTAGGAAAATTATCTTTTTTGCCAAAAAGACCGATTTTTTTAAGTAAATTTGTAGCTCGTTGGTTTCTTTGACTTGCAGGAATATCTGCTATCAACATAGGATATTCAATATTTTCCTGGGCAGTTAGCGAAGGATGCATATTATAGAACTGAAAAATGATACCTATTTCATGTCTTCTAAGATCACAGATAGCTGAATCACTTAATCTATTCATATTTAAATCATTAAACACAATTGTTCCCCCTGTGGTTTTATCAAGTCCAGCCAAAAGGTTGAGTAATGTAGTTTTACCTGAACCTGAAGGACCTAAAATTGCAACAAATTCTCCCGCACGGATCTGAAGATCGATACCATCAACGGCTTTTACGACCTCCACATTACTTTCATACCATCGGTACACCTGTTGTAAATTATAAAGAGCTTTATTAACAGTTATTTCTGATCCCTCTGATTTTTCTTAAGTTTATCAATAAATGGAATCAACTCGATTTTCCCATTCTTAACTTGGACTTTAACTGCTGTTAAGTCTTTGAATTGATGGAAAACTTCACGAGGTAATCTCAGATTGCCCTGAGAGTCCACAATTACGATTTCTTCTTCGAGATCAATCTCAAGTGACTTCTTAGACCTAATATGATATGTTGTTAACCTTCCATCTAAAATTTTATAGGTTCTGTTTGTCATTTTCACAAAGCGTTTATCATGAGTTGCAACTAGAATTGTTAATCCATCATCAGTATTTAATTGCTTGAAATAATCAATAATTACAGCTGTGGTACCACTATCCAACTCGCCAGTAGGTTCATCAGCTAAAAGGAGTTTGGGATTATTTGCGAGGGCAACAGCAATCGCGACTCGTTGTTGCTCACCTCCAGAAAGCTGTGATGGTTTTCGATGGCCCTTACCTTTTAATCCAACTTTTTCCAATAATTCGTTGGCTCTATCTTTTTCATTTCCTCCAAATTTACCTGAATAACGCATTGGTAACATAACATTCTGTAGTGAATCAAAACTCCAGATAAGATTGTCTTCAGGAGCTTGATACATGACACCAACCTCATTCAACCGATAATCCTCTAATTCGGAGTCTGTGAAAGTATTCACTAGTTTTCCATCAAACCGGATTTCTCCAGAACTAGGTTGATCGAATGTGCAAATAAGTCGTAAAAGAGTGGATTTTCCTGCCCCTGAAGGGCCAATTAACGAAATTAATTCACCCATTTGTACCTTAAGATCAAGTCCTCGTAGTGCTGGGAACATCAAACCTTCAACTGGAGAAGGATAAATTTTAATTAGATCTTTACATTCTAACAACATTACACTCACTCCACTTTGAGAATCTTAGACACATCGGCTCTAGTTGCTCGGTACGAGGTAATAAATCCAGACATGACTGCTGTGATTAAAATTGAGCCAAAAATAAGGAAAATAGATGGAAAATCAATCATTAAAATGAATGGAGGATCATAGCTGAATGGGGGTCCTTGACCGAAATTTATGACGGTCATTAATAATCCTAAACCGATTAATCCTCCTGGTAAACCACTTATTAAAACCAATAGAAAGGGTTCAATGAACATTAGGAGAAAGATTTGGTGAAATTTCATTCCTAATGCTCTACTTAATCCAATTTCTTTCAATTGGTTTGTGATACGTGTTATTGTAAACAAAAATAAAAAGAGTAATAACACTAAGAGAGCAACAAGGAAATTAAAATTTGTGATGATCCAAAGAAAATTCACTTCAAGAGACTTTGGATCTAAATCTAATTTTTCAGTGGTAGGATGAAAGCTCCTAATATCGACCCCTAATCCCAGGGTTACATTTTTAGCCTGTTCAAGAACTTCATCCTTATCGAAACTTGGATCGATTTTACACCAAATATAGGAATCATCCTCGCTTATCAAATCAAAATAATTTGATATTTTAATAATTAGAAATCTTTCCTCATCCCGATGTCTCTCAATTAACCCTGGCCAATAGTCTGTTTTACTTACAATTGTCAAGCTCAGAGGATTTTGATTATCTAAGTTGAGAAGATAATTATCATTGACAGTTATCTTTTCAATTCTCGCGGAAGAGGAGTCAATAATTACTGGAAATTGACTTTTAGAGCTATAAAGTGCTGATACGAGATTACTGAGGGGTTGTTTTGCATAATGTGACTTCCAAAATGCCACATTATCAAAATTATCTTCAATACCCATAATTTCAATTTCCCCATAATCATTAAATGAAACAAGCGTCGTAGTTAAACCAGGAAGTTCATGTAATTTGGTTGAAAGATTCCTAATAGCATTTTCATCAACCAAATCCCATGTTTGAATAACAAGATCACTTCCAGCCTTATAATAAGTCGTATTAATGATATGTTGATTTAATGAGAGGGGAAGCGAAGACAAAATCATTAAAAAACTGACAGTAACAGCTATTAGCAGGGTTGTACGTGTGGTTAACTTTATGTTCACAAATAAGTTACGAGTTGCCACAGCCAGAAATTTAAAGTCCTTTTTCCATAATAAACCACCTAATTTTTCCAACATGACTGGCATTAATCTATTAAATGCGAAAATGAATCCAACTAAGAGAGATAATGGACTTAAAAAGGCAAATATGAAAATAAATCCCATAAAGTAAACAGCTAATCCACTCTCTATCATACCAGTCTCATATAAAATTTCCATTAGTAGGTTGAGAAGAAGAATACCAATTATTCCTTGAGATAGTAAGAAAATATCAATATTTTGACGGATAGTTCCTCTCTTCCGTTTTTTCTTCTTACTTGCCTCTTCTTCCAAATGGACAATTCTTGCATTAACGAGCTTGATTATTGCACTAAGATGTAAAAGGAAGGTGAAACACAAACTGAATCCAATTACAGTCGTAACAGTAGCTTGAGAAACGATTGTAAAATTTGGCCATTTTGTCAAATCGAAGCTCAGATAGCCAGTTGTAGTTGATATCAAGAAATAAACAGGTAATCCCAGAATTAATCCTAATATTGAGGCAATAAATGCAAGGCTCAATATTTCCACACATAACATGGTTAAAATAAATTTTTTCGAAACCCCTCTCATTTTATATAGAGTAAGGGTTTTTCTTCTGCCTTCATTGATTACTCCAAGTGAAAAATTCACTAACAGAAAGGTGATGATAAAAGCAGGAATACAAAGGACTGTAAAAAGGAAGAAAAACATACTAAATTTACTAACACTATCTTGAATCATATAATACCATGACATTGAAGATATGTAAATATCATACCACGTTGATTCACGAGGAGTCACAACCTGAATTTGAAAATCCCAACCCATCCGACCGAATTCAAGTAATCTATCAATTATTTGGATGGCATTTTGGTGATTCACCGTGGAAAAGTCAAAGGAATAATACAACTCGAGCCTATTTGAAATAGTTTCATCAGATAGTGTCCTTAAGGTGTTCAGTAACTCTAAGTACTGCTTTATGTTCATGATGATTTGAATTCTATTATGCTCACTCACCATATACCATAATTGAGAGGAAGAACGAATACTTGAAGCAGTTAACATTCCTGAAATTTTCAGACTAATATTGTGTGATTTTTCGTTATTGTTTTCCTCATAGAAGAGTGAAAAATGGATAGTCTCGTTTATATCTAGCTCAATTGGGTCATTACTAGGTATAAAAATAAGCACTTCATCGGGTGTACCTGGAATTTTACTCCCTTTCACACAATCTTTGATTATAGACTCATCCATACTGATTCCACGAAAATAATGCAATTCACTTGTGTTTCGAAACAGTATTTTTCTGTTCATTCTACATTGAAATGGATAGTTTGATTGAATAATAGTATTATTCAAGTTAAATTCTGTAATTTTTTCATTAACAGCGTTTTGAATCAAAGTGATGTCTTTAAAAGAGTAATTTCCCTCTGAATCTCCATAAACATGAAATATGAGCTGCTTTTCAAACTCTGAGTTCTTTAAAACTCCTATATAATAGTCTATTTCATTTGATTCCAAGTAAATTAGACTTGCGGTGATTATTGCAAGTGCAATTGTCATTCCAACAAGTGTTATCAAGGATTTCTTGAGATTAATTCGTAACACTTGCAATAATATTCTTGTTTTCTCCTTAAAAGTGTGACCTCGTCCCATTTTATCACCCTGTCCACATTTCATAAGAAGAAAGTGATTGAACCTATCACATTTAGTAAATTCCAAAGAATATAATATTTTCTAGACTGCTTCTTATTTAATTTTTCCAAAATGGACATTAATCATTAATAAATAAGTCATTAAAGCACAACTAATTTAATCCTGTGGGAACTTACTATTTCACATTGATATATGGACTTTTTGTTATATTTGTTAAGAAGAACCATTTTAGTATAGGTGAGTTCTCGTGATCGATAGACACTATCGATTAGAGGCGATCATTGCGGCTCATCGCCAAGCTGACACTGGCAGAAAGAAGGATAATGTCGTCATTACTGTCGTACAAAATAATGAAACCTATCAAAACGACGCACTCAACCGTTATCACCTTCGCATGGTTTGATAGCGATACTGTTGAAATTTCTCTCTTTGGAATATCTGTAGATGAACTAGATCAGACAAAGGTCAATGATGAAGCAAAATTGTTGAAGAAATTCTCAATAAAAACTGGCTCCACATAATAATGTTTATTCTTCCTGCTGATTTCAATTCGGATTTTCATGAGTAATTAAACACCGATACAAAAAAGGGGTTGATTCACAAATCAAGACCTTTGAGAATCACTATTTGAATAATTCTCGAATGAAATAATTCTCTTTTCTCTTCAATTTCCCCCTAAAAAAGCACTTTAGACAATAGAAATCATATTTCATGCAAATTTGAAATTGGCATTTAAGTTATAGAATGAGAAAGTGAGTTTTCCCGCTAAATGATTTATTTAGAGGAAAAAAGTGTATTTCCAAAAGAAACAAGTATAATACTGTAAATAGGGATTGTTTAAAATAAAAAAGGAGGAGAAGAAGGAAGATGTTAGCTGGATTTTGGTTTCATTCCTCTTTTCAATACTAGTACAGTTAACACTGATAGAAGAAGAATGGAAAATGTCCAACCTGAAGTAGCACCAGTTTCGGAAGTGGTTGTTGTTGTAGTAGAAGTTGTTATGATAGGTGTTGTTGTAGTAGAAGTCGTTGTTGTAGGTTCGGGATTATCAATTGAGAATTTGCCATCAGACATATCCTCTTTCCATAAATCTTCAACACAGGTAGCATTAACTTTGACTAAATAATCGGTTCCATCGGCTACTGTGGTAGTATCCCAGTCATAAGAGGTAGTCGTTAAACCAGAGGCCAATTCGTTCCAAGTTGTTCCACCATCAGCTGAATAATAAACCGTATAAGTAATCAGATGTCCCCATGTATCGCTTGCTGCCGACCACTCGATCTCAATAGTACCACTGATTGTTTCGCCACCGTTAGGATATAAAACTATAGGGATAGAGAGGGAATGATCTGTGATGGGATTGTTTGGAGATGTTAATGGATAGGGGTCGTTGTTATTTGCATTACCATCGATCAAGTATGGATGGTCAACAATACCATTAGGTTCACTGTCGGGGCTTGTCCAATCACCCCAATAGTTGTAATTGAAAGTTGTATTAGATAAGGAAACATCATCAAGAGCCTGAGAGGTTTGACCTTTGTTGTTGATGAAATCATTCCACTCTATGAGATTCCAAGCCGAACCACCAATAAGACTAATGCCATAACGAGTACTATTTATTATCGTATTGTTAAAAATGTCGTTATAATCAGAGGCTAATAGCTCAATACCGTCGTAACCGCTGGTAGAAATAGTATTGTTTAGAAGTGTAGTGTTGAAAGCTGATTCCAACCAAATACCACTACTATCACTGTTAAAAACAGTGTTATGTGTCACATTATTGAGATCTGAGGCACCCTGAATAGAAATAGCATATGATGCACAGTTGGAAATGAAATTGTTAGTAATGGTGTTATTAAGGGAATAGTAATCTGCTGTAACACCCTGCTTACAGCTATGAATAGTATTGTTGACGATCGTTCCGTGTGTGACGTTATGAAGATAGATGCCATTATAATTTCTTTCTAAACCGTCAAGAAGATTGTTTTTAATTCGAAAATATGCCGTAGTATTATGAATTTCTATCAAGATGGCCTCCGAGTTAGTAATGGTGTAATTCTCTATCAAATATGGGTCTTCTAGCACACCAGTGCCAGGAAAGCCTAAATTAGCAAAATCAGCATTGTTATTGATGAATATTGAGTTTGGTTTCAAGCTCCAATCATCGAAATAGGCCTCACAATATCCCCGATCCCCAGATTGATCTCCATCACTCGCATGGGTGTCGAATACCAGCTCGATTTGCGAAACTTCGCTAATATCCCCACCAATTTCATCGACAAAATCTTGAGTAATATTTCTATCAAACTTTAGCCAGGTGTCCAATTGATTGTATAAGTTGATCTCATGATCAAATTCAGTATATTGATGATCACTTGCAAATTGATAGTACACTCGACCAAGCTCATTCTGAGTGTTATTGTAAAAAACAATATAGATACCCACCCATGAAGGATACGTGTTAGCGCTTGAACATTGATCAACATATACATAACCTGTGAGGTTGAACTTGCTAATTGCATTCACAGTGATATTTTGCCCAAATTCTATATAGCATCCCCGGTAAGTAGGATTATACGCCACGGCATACATATAATATGAATAGGTCCCAGTATGGGGATTATTGGTTGAAACCTCGTATTGATTTGTTTCTCCCGCCTTTAAATACTTTAATCCCCAACCAAGTGTTGTCCCTGATTCAAAATCGCCATTTGCAATAGTATTAGCAACAGGATGGCGTTCAAGGTTCCAATCATCAAAATAGGCCTCACAATATCCCCGATCCCCAGATTGATCTCCATCACTCGCATGGGTGTCGAATACCAGCTCGATTTGCGAAACTTCGCTAATATCCCCACCAATTTCATCGACAAAATCTTGAGTAATATTTCTATCAAACTTTAGCCAGGTGTCCAATTGATTGTATAAGTTGATCTCATGATCAAATTCAGTATATTGATGATCACTTGCAAATTGATAGTACACTCGACCAAGCTCATTCTGAGTGTTATTGTAAAAAACAATATAGATACCCACCCATGAAGGATACGTGTTAGCGCTTGAACATTGATCAACATATACATAACCTGTGAGGTTGAACTTGCTAATTGCATTCACAGTGATATTTTGCCCAAATTCTATATAGCATCCCCGGTAAGTAGGATTATACGCCACGGCATACATATAATATGAATAGGTCCCAGTATGGGGATTATTGGTTGAAACCTCGTATTGATTTGTTTCTCCCGCCTTTAAATACTTTAATCCCCAACCAAATGTTGCTCCTGATTCGAAATCGCCATTTGCAATAGTATTAGCAACAGGATGGTGTTCTAGGTTCCAATCATCAAAATAGGCCTCACAATACCCTCGATCCCCGGATTGATCTCCATCACTCGCTATTACCTTAAATACCAGTTCGATTTGCGTGATTTCACTACTATCCCCTCCGATTTCATTAACAAAATCTTGGGCGATGTTTCGGTTAAATTCTAACCAAGAGTCCAATTGGTTATATAGTTCTATCTCATATTCATGAGATCCCCACTCTCGGTTTTCTGCAAAACGATAGTACACCCGACCTAGCTCATCCTGATCACTATTATAGAATACAACATATATTCCAGCCCATGAACTATAGGGAGTGTAACAGGTGCATTGATCGACGTATACATTTCCTGTGAGGTTGAACCTACTTATAGCATTCACAGTGATATTTTGCCCAATTTCTATAACACATCCCCGGTAAGTGGGATTGTACGCAATGGCATACATATAGTAAGAATAGGTTCCAGTATGGGGATTATTAGTTGAAACCTCGTATAGATTTGTTTCTCCCGCCTTTAAATACTTTAATCCCCAACCATCTGTTGTCCCTAATTCGAAATCACCATTCTCAATAGAATTAGTAATGCTTTCCATCGTCTCTAAGTGATTCTTAGTGTTAATTGCTTGATCAGCCAAAGAATAGTTAATAACATTTGATAAAGTAAACAAAAGTCCTAAAGCTATTAAAGATATTTTCAGATATTTTTTCATTGTCATAATATTTCTCTCCTAATGTTGTTTAACTTTCCCTAAAATACTTAGGTTATCCAAAAATCTATTTACTCGTCATTTCACAACTTAATTCTTGAAGATTTTCATTTTAAACAAAAAATAATTAATACAAAAACATCCTATTTAATATGTACAAAGCAACTTATAATATTATGTATTTTTCAAAGTGAAACAACAAGATCTAGGTCAAATTTTCTAATAAGATCTCCACTATTTCTAACTTATTTTCTGTAATTCTGTTTGACTCCTTATGGAAATTCTTCTAAGGGTTGTGTACCTTTGAAACCCACCTGAATAACATGATTTTCGTCATACTTTTTAGTGGGGAAAAAAAAGAGTTCTGCGCCAACAATATCATGCAAGCTATTCTTAGAAGTTGAGCATATCTTTCTCTAAGTTTATCTCTCTCTAAAGGCGAGCTTTCAGAGATATTCTTCATTTTGTATTTTCCTATCTAAGATTTGTATTTGGTTAATGTTTTAAGTTTGACCTAAAAAGTATTGAATAATCTCTTCTGTCTTTCTTCTTTGAAATTTTTTTTATTTCTTAGGTCTTCCTCTTTTATTAGTGACTCTTTCAATATGTTAAGAATTTCATGATTAAATGCTCACCCTTATAAAACATAGTACATTCTTCTCCGTGATGGTTTTAGCTTCCTGATTTTGCTTTGATAATATTTTTATATTATTTTTTCTAATTTTATCCGTATTTGGTTTTCATCCATTCTATTCCATCTTGGCTAATAAATCCTATATTGAAAAACTATAAATATGGGAAAGAGGAATGATCTAACTTGTTAAAGCTTCTTGTTTGGATATTCTATATAAAAACACCAAACGAAGGAAAATAACTTAAAATCCTTAATCCTCCTCATCCAACCACAGATAACCATCCTAAATAAATAACTGTTAGGGGGACACAATCAAGAGGCACCGTGAGTAACCTATTAGATTGTACTGATTAATGAAGAGGAATTGAAATTAAAAAAATTAAATTCTTATTTATAACCATTCTAACAGTTCTGTTATTGGGATTGAATAGTTGGCCTTCTGACCGTATCAGAATTCATGAAATTAATTCTAGCATTGAAGAGAATTTAAATTCTGCGGTCAAACATGCTCCGATTTTCATTGATGGGAATGACGCATTGGCAACCTTTATCGAGGATGAAGGACTAAGTGGGGATGGTACCAAATCTTCCCCTTATATTATTGAAAATCTTTTTATTGAGGCCAGTACTGCGCATGGGATTGAGATTCGATCCACAGATGCCTATCTTATCATCCAGAATTGCAAAGTTGAAGGTATGGATGGAATTCACTTATTTAATGCCACAAATGTAAATGTCAGCAATAATACTGCAAATAACAATAATCTTGGAATCTGGTTGGGGCTTTCGAGCAAAAACACGCTTTCAGGGAATAATGTAAGTAATAACTCTATTTATGGAATCTATCTATCTACTTCGAGTAACAACACGCTTTCAAAGAATACGGCATATAACAATAGTCTTGGAATCTTTTTGGGGCTTTCGAGCAACAACACACTTTCCAGGAACACGGCAAATAACAATAGTCGTGGAATCTACCTGTATTATTCGAGCAACAACAACACACTTTCCAGGAATACTGCAAATTACAATGAGTATGGAATCCAGCTGTCTTCTTCGAACAACTACAACACACTTATCAAGAATACTGTAAATAAGAATGACTTTGGAATCTGGCTGTCTTCTTCGAGCAATAACACTCTTTCTGGTAATACTGCAAGTTATAATAAGTATGGAATCTATTTAGAGCATTCGAGTAACAAAAATACGATTTATTTTAACGATATTTATGGAAATACGAATGGTCAAGCCTTTGAAAAAGATGATTGCATAGATAATCATTGGGATAATGGCACCACAGGGAATTATTGGGGTGATGATTATATCAGTAACTACCCAAGTGCAGCCAATGATGGAACCATTTGGAACATTCCTTATGAGATTAGTGGGAATGGAAGTGGAATAGATCATTTTCCATTAGTAAATTCTATAACAACTGGTTACACAATAGATGATTCAACAGATACGACAACAATTCACACTACAGATGATACTCCAGGATTTTCATTTATGATAGCTATTTTCTTTAGTTTATTTTTGTTAATTAGAAGAAAGAATAAATAATTTGACAACATGAGACCTTATATTGATCATGGGGTTGTAATTTGTCTTTGACTGGCAATTGGTCTATTGAATCAAACGCTTTATTGAAATCTCCTTCGAAAAATAATGCTTTTATTGAGTTAATGCTTAATATTGACAACCTCCATGAAACTGAAATGACTCTCGTTTTAAAAAATGTGTTAAGAATATTATCTAGTTTTTCAAGAAGTCTTCCGAGAAATAACTAGGAGCTGTGGCTCTTCATCTCGATTTTTCTCTAAAATCATTTGCAATTACTGAGAGTTACTTTGAATCAGAATACAATCAACGACGCCAAAAACTTCAGGGACGATTGAATTCATTAATCCAAAATTGGGAGTCCCCATGGAATCAAATAAGGTTACCAAACGTGCTAGTAGTTCAAGAGAATGAGAATTTGAAAAAATCATCTAATCATGATAATTGCTTATCCTCCGAAAGAGTCTGAAACCTTTATTTCGATTTTTTATAAGGTATTGTATTAAGACCATTAGTAAGCTTTAAGAAGATTTTATTCCTCGTAATCCTGAACCCCTATGTCAAGAAAGGTTGGGAATTCTGTTATTATAACTCTACTGTTATTATGTTTCACTTGCCAAGTATTTATCGTTGAAAACATCTCAATCCCTTCTAGTGATAAGAGTTCCACCTCTTTCATACGAAACTCTTTAATTATTCAAGGAAGAATCACACAGTATTATGTTTCCCACAATCCTATTTCTATTGATGGGGATGCTGATTTTGCCACTCAGGCAGCTGCAGAGAGGTGGCCTGGGATTGGGACAAGAACTAATCCATACATCATTTCAGGCCTGAATATAACTGGGCCCATTAATAAACAATTAATCTCAATAGAAAATACTAGAGTCTATTTTAATATAAGTAATTGTCTTTTGACCAGAGGACGACAAGGGATTGCTTTAGATAATGTATATTATGGATATCTGGCTAATAATATCTTATCTTATAACGATTGGGATGGTATCCATTTATCTCGTTCCCGAGAGAACTTCTTAGTAAACAACTCATTTTTTCATAATAGGTTAAGAAGTATTTGGTTTACAAGGGATTCTAGTAATAACAGCTTGATAGCAAATAGGATGGATAAGGGTCTTTATATTCATGCCGACTCTTTAAAGACGTACGTTCAAACATTAGTTGCTAACAATACAGTAAATGGAAGACCCTTAGTATATTGGCAGAATCAAGCAGGTGGGACAGTACCTGCTAATGCTGGGCAAGTGATCATTGTAAATTGTTCAACCATAACAATTATTAGACAAAATATCTCAAGTGAATGCGTTAATATATTAGTAGCCTTTAGTTCTCACGTGAATATACAAAAAAATGTTCTTTCTGATGGTAGGATAGGTATTTGCTTATTCTGCTCCAAGAATTGCACTCTATCAGGTAACATCTTGTCCCGAAATGGATTTGGGATTTCTCTGATAAATTCTGGTTCTAACTACATCGTTAACAATACTATTCATGATGGTAGTGACACAGGTATACAATGCCATGCAGGAAACAATATTTTTCTAAATAATTCTATTATCAATAATAAGTGGAAAGGGATCTCTGTTTATTACTCTGGTTCAAATTTAAATACAATTATGTTCAATGATTTCATTGACAATGGATATAAGTATTCGTATCCTCAAGCTGGCGAGGACGGCCGTAATAATAGCTACTACGCCTATAACTATTGGAATAACCGAATCAGTCCTGATAATAACTCTGATGGTATTGTAGATATACCCAAAAACATTGGAAATTCATTATATGGCAACCCAGGTACAAAAGATTATTATCCACAAACCACACCGAATAACCCTGTTCTTATTCATTATATCTCAAAACCTGTTTCACTATCTCCTAAGCATGGAACAACGCTTTATGGGACCACACCAATTACAGTATCCTGGAGACCAAGCATTGACTACTGGCACAATAATTTGTCCTACTTGGTTTCGTTCTCTCCTGACTCTGGCAGCACGTGGACCAATTTCGCAGAGGGCCTCAATAATACCAGTATTGTGTGGAACAATCCAGATTTGCCTGAAAGCACGGATTATCAGTTAAAAATAGTCGCTATGTGTCCAGAAGGACTTACTACTGAGTTTATAGTCAAAAATTTGATCTATCTTCCTAGGGCTCATCCACCTATTTTTATTAATGGAAATAAAGATTTTATCGCTACCGCACAAAATAAGGGATGGCAAGGGGATGGAACTGTACAGAATCCCTATCTTATTGACAATCTGAATATTACTCATCCATCCAAAGATCTATTCACAATTAAAAATACCGATCTTCACTTTCTCATGAACAACTGCTATCTGATAGTTTATCCTGATCCAAGCGGGCTTCTACCTCAGCCTGAAACATTTACATTATATTTTGATAATGTGTCAAACGCAATAATCACGAATACTATGATCTGTAAGTCGTTTAATGGAATGAAGCTTATTCGGTGTGCAAATATTACTTTTAAGAACAGTATTTTTCAAACTCATGCTTATGGAATTACTATTGATTCGTCTTATAATATTCATACCATTAATAACTCTGTTTCACAGGTGTATTTTAGCGCTATTACTCTGAAATCGTCAAAAACATGCATTATTTCAGGAAACAATATTACTAATACTCACAGTTCTGGGATCTTCCTTGATTCAACTGAATCAACCATTATTAGAATGAATAACGTTTCAGCGAACGCTCAATATGGAATTCATTTGCAAGCGACAAATGGTACAATTATCAATCAGAATCTCTTTACTAATAACGGGTATTACGGATTATATTTAGAAGTCAATGTTATGAATACACAGATTAGGTACAATGACTTCTGGCAAAATAATCTTAATGATTCTACGCAAGCATATGATGCAGGACTTAATAACATCTTTAGTCATAATTATTGGGCTGATTGGGTGGAACCAGATACAAATCAGGATGGGATAGTAGACCTTCCGTATATAATTTCTGGCCCAATAAACAATCAGGATCAATATCCTTTAGTCTCTCCCATTAGATTAATTGTTCCGGAAATACCATCCACCACTAGTTTGAAAATTAGCTTAACCACCTCCTCTACCCAAACTGATACATCTAATACAGTACCTTTCTTTCAGATTTCTAATGCAGGAATTATTTTGTCTTTCGTTGCTGTATTAATGATGATTATCCGTCGGCGTCTCATAACTAATTAAAATTAATTTTTGATGATTTGAACTCTCTCGAATTTTCATGAGTCAATAAGCATCTGAGGAATATCTAGGAGGAATGATTTCATCAACTCGATTTTTCCTTTGGAGACACCCCTCACATGGGTAAAACAACCCCCTCTTTCCACATCGCACACATTCATCTCATTGTTGATCGTTCCAGTATTAATGTCTTGATTAAACAATGATTCATCCTTGAATATCTTCATGAAAGGTACTCACGACTCGTAACGCACTCTTGACGTAATTTTCTAGGTCTGCTTTTTCTAGTCGTTCATTGACTGGTGCATTTCGTTTGAGTAATGATTTCCATTTTTCTAATTCACTTTTAACATTGTTTTGCTCTTTTTCAACAAGATTAAGCAAATACTCAAGATTAAACTCTATTGCTATCTCTTTAGCTTTTTCTAATATCTTTTCAACATCTTCTAATTGACCCTCTATTAAACTAAGTTTACTTTGTATTATCATGCTTCTAATTGTTAATGGAGGAATGACCTTTTCTTTTCCCAGATTATATAATCTCTCTGTTATTTCTTTAATCTCTTGAAAGATCTCTGTTTCTCCAGAAGTTCTATATTCATAAAGTAAAAGGTCACATATATTGAATAATGCAAAACCAAGGTCATCTAGATCGATAGATTCTTTTTTTGACATTGCCTCAAATATTTCCAAGGCTTTTACTTTATCTCTCATTCTTTTACTTGCTTTTAGCATTAAAGCTTTTGAAAATTGGTAGATCAGGTTAATATTAGGTCTAATTGAAAATTTACTAATTGGTAGTTTATTAATTTCCTCTAGTTTATTCAAATACATTTTAGCTTGTTCAAGGTCATTTAATTCAACATTTACTAAGATTAATCCATATACACAACTAGCTTGATTAAGGAAGCCCCATTGTTTAGGGCCCTTTAATTGGCTGAAACTCTGAAGGGCTTTTTGGAACATCTCCAAAGCTTCTTGAAATGCTCCTTGATCATAATAGACTTTTCCAATGTGCCTATATGCACTTGCTTGGCCATATGCATCCTCTAATTTAGTCGCTATTACCAAGCTTTTTTGATAATTGTCTAGAGAGTTTTTTAGATCGCCTTTCAACCTATAAATTTCCCCAAATAGATTGTAAATAATCCTTAGTTCCCAATCCCAATGTTTCTCCCTTATTATCTGGTAATTTTTCCTTAAAAATTCTAATGCACTATCATAATCTCCTTTTATCAAATGTAAAAATATAAAACTTTTTGTGATACTTTCCACCATATTTTCATAAGCTATTTCATTGCTTAAAGTCATTCCTTCACTTAGATATTCTGAAGCCTTTACCAGATCCCTTCTTCGAATTGATTCTTTCCCAAGTTTTCTATATAATGCACAGGTTAACAATCTCAGATTTTCCTTGCTAGCCAAGGTTAATGCTTGTTGTGTATATTCAAATCCTGAAGAGAGGTCCCCTGTCCTGAAATAATGTTCCCCCAATTGTATTAATGCAATACATCTTGCAATCGCTGACTTGATCCTTTTTCCAATGGTTAATGCTTTATTAACAGATTTTAAACTATGATTGAAATCAGAATATAGTAATTCCATCCAAGATTGGTGACAATAAAGTAATGAAACCCATTCTTGCGTTTGTTCATCACTAAAATGCTCAAATGACTGAATTAAATTTGATATTTCTTCTAAAAATCCTGATGAGGCAAATATATCTATTCCCAGCCATCTTGAAATCACGAGAAAATCGTAAGCCAAATACTTGAAAAAATGAGCTCCTAGAATAGCAAATCGATCTCCTTGTTCATTTCCTTTTTCAATAATCTCATCAATCAGATTGAAATACTCTTGGTACTGACCTTTAGCTAGGAGAATCCCGCTTTTATAGACAGATCCCTTCAATTTGTCTTTGACTGGCAATTGGTCTATTAAATTTAACGCTTTATTGAACTCTCCTTCAAAAAATAATGCTTTTATTGAGTTATTGCTCAATATTGACAACCTCCATGAAACTGAAATGACTCTCACTTTAAAAAATGTTTTTAAGAATATTATCTAGTTTTTCAAGAGGTTTTCCGAGAAATAATTAGGAGCACTGGATCTTCATCTCGATTTTTCTCTAGAATCATTTGCAATTACTGATAGTTACTTTGAATCAGAATACAATCAACGACGCCAAAAACTTCTGGGACGATTGAATTCATTAGTCTAAAATTGGGATCCCCCTTGGAACCAAGCAAGGTTACCAAACATGCTAGTAGTTCAAGAAAATGAGAACTTGAAATCATCATCTAATCATGATAATTGCTTATCCTCCGAAAGAGTCTGAAACCTTTATTTCGATTTTTTATAAGGTATTGTATTAAGACCATTAGTAAGCTTTAAGAAGATTTTATTCCTCTTAATCCTGAACCCCTATGTCAAGAAAGGTTGGGAATACTATTATGGTGACTCTACATCTAAACAAGTAGAAGAGTTGATATAACTCAATGTTATCCAAAAAGGTCTTTATTTTTACAGTTTTAGGTGTTATGACTTGTTCAATTATCTTCGCATACATTGTTATTACTCTAATGAACCCTAATGATAATACCAATAATACTGAAATTGTTAATTCAAACAATTCATCTCCAGATCCCTCTGAGCTTGGCTTTCTTGAACGATGGAATTTTACTGCGTCTCTCGATCGTACAATTTATACAATAGGGATAAATATGACATTAACTGTTCAACTAACCTGTTTAACTGACCACAATGTCACTAATTATAATCCTGGGTGGTTCAGGTGGGTAGCAATCTGTAATAGTTCTGATATTGTTGTTTGGCATCCATTTAGAGAGCGGCCTGAAATCTGTTATCCAGTATATGAGTTTCACAAAGGAGATGAGCTTGGTGGGATCCATATTATCCATTTAGGAACCACGAGGGAAATGCCAACTAATTCCACTTTTGAAGTCAATCATTGGATCCCTGTTCTTCCCCCTGATAAGTATCATTTTTTGCTTGATTCGCTACCCACGGGAATATGTCTTACGTTCAGTTCTGATGATGTGTCACCAATTCAGCTTCCATTTGAAATTATAGTTGTATAAAATTCTATTGAAATTCATGAGTAATACCACGATACCAGTAGTTATGGAATGAAAATGCTTCGTGTGTACACAATAACTTCTACTATTGGAGGAAATTTCGAATGGGCCATTCCCAAGCCATTAGTTGTAGTATTTCTCCTTCTGTTGTTTTGTTTACTGATTGCTATTGGGTGGAGTAAGAAGTGGAGATCGTTTGGTTCAGAGGTCAAAGTGACTTTAGAAATTCAAGCTTTACGTTTATTTCTCTGGTTTTTTATTTCTGGGGTAATTTGGGCTATTCTTTTCACGTTATTTCCTCCTATTCTTCTCTCGGATATAACAATCCAAGAAAATAGCCTATATAGGTTAATCGCAAACCTTTTTGTTGGTGTGACGTGTTGGTGGTTATTTCTCCTCATCGGGCTGTTAATTCTTCCTAGAATAGTCTTCTCTTTCCCAATTCTCCTTTTAAATATAGTCCAAATTAATGTAGTCTTTCTTGATGTTTTAGTTTTCTGTCTAGAACCCTTGATCGCTTTGATGACAAGTGTTCGACTTGGTCAAATACTACAAAAGATGTCACAATCTGATATTCAACGGTTTAAAAGACGTGTGAAGGATATACGAATGGTGAGCTTTGTTTTTGTTATTCTAGTATTGTTTGGATGGTTTGTTTTACCTTATCTATTGAAGAATGAGTATATAGTTAATAGGCGAATTTCCATTACTCGGGAAGCTTCCAACTCACAAGCATCTTTCGTATTGAAACATATCGAGAATAGCTCAATCGTGGACTTTATTGGTAATGATTCACTGAAAGCTAGAGATAATCTCACTAATTATATGAATAATGACACATTGAACTATTTTCTCTCCCACGCAAACGATCAAAAACAGGGGTCTGTCACTCTTGAGTGGAGAGTCTCAGTTGTTCAGACTAATAATTCCTTATCTACTATCAATATCTCAACTTTTTCTTTTCTTTATACAACTATACAAAAATCCTTTGTTGATTTTTACTACCTTGGTTGGTGGCAAAATGGATCACTCTATTCACTTGGTTCTGTGGAGCCAGCAAAACCCTTTTATGTTGGTAAATTGAATGAGACCCCTTTTTACTATTTCTCGGCTCCATTCTATTGGATTTTTAGAGGAAAGTTTCAATATTCTCTAAGATATGGGCCTCTTTCAGGATATGAGGGTCGAGTTACGCAATTGTTTCTGTTTACTCAAGACTTAGATCCTGTGTGCTTTGCTTACTCCCATGATTCGTTGGTTTATTAAAAAATCTTAGATTTAAGAACCATATTTCAGCTATCAAGAATGAATTTTTTGAGAATCTCCTCCTATAAGTAAAGCTTTGATCTTTGTTGATACATTGGTACTGTTTCTTCATTGGCGTTTAATGCGTAACAAGCTTTGATGATTTGAACTATATCGAATTGTCATAAGCACCTATACAATACCAAGGAGGAGTGAGTAACCATATTGAATTCTTATCTGGAGTGTCCCCTCCAATAAGTAACCTTATCCCTTCTTTTTGTCACGAATTTTTTTATTTTTACGCTTAAGCTTTCAGACGATCCTTTTTTCTTGAAAAATTCTAAAATGTAGAAACAAGTCTTTTAAAACCTAGGTGCACTAGTCTACATATAGGTCAAATGCAGTAGCTTCTGGGAAAGAGAAATGCAAAAAGGAAGTGCATTACTGCTTCTAACTCTTTTAACATTGAATCTTCTCTGTTTATTCGTGCTCGTTCCAGTTACATCTCAAAAAGCATATTGGGTAGGTCGTGGTCGAGAATGGTACTATGATAACCTGGATGACGAAGATCGTCAAAAAATCCGACAAACAATCGATTATTGTATCCCCCGTGAGACGATTATTGAAGGATTGCATCACGGATATGCTGCTGCTGTTACTTCTCCCATTGGGGTGAACTTCAAGGGTATATATGAGAACTCTATTACAACTAGAGAGTACAACACTTCAATGGCTGCCGCCCTTTTAGCGGATGTGTTTGAACTAATATATGACAAAGACTGTGATGGCACCAATACAACCCACACATCAGCGCCTTACTTCGATGTAACACTAATTGTCCCAGCTACCAATAGTAAAATCACCCAATATACATCGTTGATCGTTAATGCACTTGCAAAGATAGGAATCGAGGTCAAAATAGAATGGTGGACTAAGGATTCCATGATGACTCGTATTTTCCTTGACCCCGAGGATATTGGCTACGATTCTGAACATGGTGGATATGACATGTTCTACTACAGTTTTGATACATCCCCTGACCCGACTTTCAAAGAATATTACGACAAAAATTGCTTTCCTCCATCAGCTAATTGTTATTGGATCGAAGATGGTGCCCCCACTTCTGGTAAGTGGACTGATAAAGCATATCCTAATGTTACTACCTTATGGGCTGACATTTATACAGAACTGGATCCTGATAAACGTACTACAATGTTGAAAGAGTATCAACAATGGTGCTATGACCAAGTACCGACAATCATTCTTCCACAAGAAATGCTGGTCTTTGGAACAAACAGTGAATTACACGGTTTTGACATGTTTCATGGTATAAAGCAAAATCTTGCCAATTTGACTATAGGAACTAAAACATCAGCAGTCATCGCTCAACCAGAGGACTATACTGACCTTAATCCACTGCTATCCAACAGCTACTCTGGCTCTATCATCCTTGACAACTTATTCTGTCGCCTCTCCAGGAGACGGGGAGATTATAATCTTAGTCATGTAGTACCATGGCTAGCAGAATCATGGATCCATAATGCTAACTATTTAGTATGGGATGTCACACTCCGTCAAGGAATTTTATGGGAAGATGGGACAGAGGTGACCGCTGATGATATAGTATTTAGCTATCAAGCTGCAATGAACGAAAGCACTGGTTCTCCTTACAGGGAAACACTACAAAATATACTTGGAAATATCAGTGCAGTTGAAAAAATAGGTAAATATGAAGTCAGCTTCACGTTACCACAATTCTACCCATATGTAGAAACAGTCTTATTTGGTAACCCACCTATATTGCAAAAGGATCAAATGATTCAAGTACCTTTTTCAGAATGGATGCTTGATGATACTAACATTAACTGTACTCCCATAGGCTGTGGAGCTTATGTGTTTGACTCATATCCATACAATAATACCATAATTATCAAGGCAAATCCATATTACGACGAAACGAAAATGGGTCATAATCCGAACATGGTTGGTGGAGGTAATTGGTTACCTAAGCCTACTCTTAAGACAATTACTTTCAAAGTAGTGAAAGAGCCTATCCTTGCAGTTGCAGGTCTCCAAGATGGCACTTATGATATTATTGATAGTCAGATGGTTATCCAGTCTTATGTAGATTATATCAATGCTTCCACCTGGGGAAAGATTTTCCAAGGATACGAGTGGAGATACCAAGAACTCGGTATCAATCATATGAATCCCATCTTTGGTATGAACGCCAAAGACCCCCGAGAGATGTGGTATTTCCCTCCACTTGATCCTAATAAAATCAAAGCACTTCACAATTTCTTTATTTTCTATATAGTGTTACCATTCATCATTTTAGTATCTATCATCAGCCTTCAAATCACACAGAAACGGTTTTCAACATTTATATCTCGGGAAGGGGTGATTTTGTGGTACTTTCTTTCTGGCTTTTTTTCAGTCGTCCTAAGACACCTTCTCCTAAAACAGCTTCTCCAGAATGATACTGTAGGAAAAGCAGACTGGGTAACACTTGAAGTGGAAATTATTCTCGATATTATATCCATACTTATATGGCCCATTCTTTTTGTTGTCCTATTTGTCTTCTATTCATTTCCTGCTATTGGTATTGAAGAACCCAGTCCCCCGCAAATAATGGGATTTGATTTGTGGGATTTGTACTTTCTAAGTCCTTTTCTTATTGCATCTATCATTTCCTTACTCTTATCTGAACTTATTCTTAGAATGTTAAACAAGCTACATGATAAGGACATTGACATATTTCAAAAATTCTCATTTATTAGAAAGAAATGAAATATTGTCAAATATATGGTGTGAGAAGAGGATTCGAGAATAACTCTCCTTGGGGATTACTATTGTCTCCATTGACTAAATATCTGACACTGCTTATATCAAGCTCCTTAGTAGGAAATCTGAAAAAATACAGAAATACAGTAAATTCAGTGAATCTTTATATTGGCCTAATCTTAAAATATATTTATAGGAAAAGAGAATGGGAAGAGTCATAAAATCTAATTTGGTACTGATTAGTGCACTCTGTCTCACCAATCTTGTCTTTATATGTCCGCTAATTCACTATTGGTCAATTAACCCAGCTAATAGTATTTTGAACCTTGACATGGCGGGAGTAAAGACCCAGTCTATTAGCCAAATTCCTTCGCAAATCTCAGTCCAATATGAAAACCATTCACCTATCATGATCATTGGAAATGATGATTTTATGGCTCAAGCTGAAGAAAATGATTGGTCTGGTACTGGTACTCATTTATCTCCAATTATTATTAATGGACTGAATATAACAGGCACGTTTAACAATGACTTGCTAGTGATTAAAGATAGTGATGTACATTTTCGAATCAGTTCCTGTTTATTGACCCAAGGACGTGTTGGGATTAAATTTTCTAATGTTACAAATGGACACGTGTTAAACAATATTCTCTCCAACAATAGCGATGATGGAATTTCCCTTTATCAATCTACCAATAACATACTCGCTAAGAATATTATCATGAATAACAGTGGAGAATTAATAGTTCAAAACGGAATTATCATTCGTTCCTCCGATAATAACAGCCTGATTGAGAATACTATCTCGTATAACAGAGGTACAGGAATTTACTTAGAGAATTCTGAGGACAACATCCTTTCCAAAAATATTATTACTAATAACCACTTTATCGGAGTCGTCCTTTTCTTTTCAGAGAATAATACCCTAACTGCCAATATTCTTGCTAAGAATAGTATATTAGGAATGCTTCTTACTTCTTCTGGAAAGAATAGAATTTTGGATAACATTCTCATAAATAATGAGTTACATGTCTGGGGTGATCAACTAAAGGAATTTCTCCAAGGTGTTGTGACAAATAATTCTATTAATGGAAGACCTTTGGTATTTTGGCAAAATATCACTAGTGGAATTGTACCTCATGGTGCAGGTCAAGTCAATCTTGTCAATTGCGTTTCTATAGAAGTTACAGGTCAGGACTTGGTTGGACTTGAAGGAGCATTTTGCTCCAACTTATTTATTCACGACAATTACATCACTAAAAACTGTTGGAATGGAGTCTCCATTTATTACTCCCAAAATAATACTTTTTCCGACAATTTTGTTACTGATAATGAAGTCTTCGGTATTTACCTCGAAAAAACGGATGATTCCATATTATCTGGCAATACTATCTCTAACAACAGCTATTGGGGACTAGTCCTTAATAACAACTCTGAGAATAATAGAGTGTTGCTCAACGCCTTTTCTGGTAACAATAATGGTGATTTACAAGTAAATGAAGGGTCTCAAGCGTTTGATGATGGGATTAATAATATATTCAAATACAATTACTGGAGTGAGTGGACAAGTCCTGACGGAAATGCTGATGGTATTGTAGATAGCCCATATTCTATTGAGGGTGATGCAACCAACCAAGATCTTTATCCTTTTGTTTCTCAAGTTCACTTTATGTTCGGATTGAAGGTGTTGTACCCGTATAGTGGGTTAACAGTTAATGGTACTATCACAATTGAATGGACTGCAGCGATTGATTCTTGGGGCCATTCAATCACCTATACAGTCTTTTATTCGTTTGATGGCGGGGTTTTATGGGTTGTCTTGGAGTCCAGTTTATCACCTACCTCCTATATCTGGGATACTACCACTGTGGATAACGGTAATTATTTAATCAAAGTTAATGCTAGTTGTGCTGAAGGGATTTGGATCGAAACATTTTCTAATGGCACCTTCACGATCGATAATCCCCCATCTGATATTAGTGGTGGTTTTAACATTCCTGCTAATGTTATTGGTGGATTGATACTTTTTATTCTAATAATTGCAGCTTTAATAATATCTATTATACTTATTAAAAAGTATGAATAATTATAGTGGGTTTTCTTCAAAAAAGATCTGAGATTATTCAAGGTTGAGAAAATTTAGATCGCTAGATGTGAATATAGTAAAAGAATCATTTCTTCCATCTTGAACGTCGCCAAGAAAAGATAACAGCCATGACAATCAGAGAAAAGAAGACGGGCATTGTTACCCACCCCAATGATGACTTGGGTGTTACTAATTTTATCCATGCATTAGCTGAAGCATTTCCCCGTCTTATCGTCAAATTAGCTTTCACTAGGATCCCTTTTTGATCAAAAAGACAATTTGGATAATTATTACTAATATCTGGTTCTTGGGGAATGATAAAAGGAAATTGATTGATATAAGGAGAGACCCATCGAACATCCTCATAACGTGGTGTTCTGAATAAGCCTCTTGGAAAGTCACCATTACAACAGGGAAATGTGTCTGACATAGAAGTATTTGGGATAGTAGTAATGTTGATAGTTAGAGTTTCTCCTAGATAAAGACCATGAGGAATAATATAATCCATACAAGTCGTTGTATTCCCATGAATTTTAGACGAAGATTGTTTTTCATTCCATATGACTAACATCACTGATGCTTCATTCCTTATATTCTCACCTTCTAACAGAGTAAATTTCCATTCAAAAACATCCCCAATATTTATTTTGTATAGCAATGTCTCAATAGCTAGTACTGGAGTTTGGGTTGAACTAAACATCAAAAAAAGCATTAAGAAGTTAATAAACGGTGATTTGCGCATATTACCCCTCTTTAGTCACACTATTATTTATAAGAGATTATAATAATTAAATATAGCTACTAATATCTAATTCCTTATTATTTTGTTCAACTTTATGAATAATATTAATGTAACCAGTGATGCAAAAAAATGTAGACTCTTTTAGTTTGTTAAACTCATAAGGAAAATTATGTCTTAAGTTTTAGATAAATATGAAAAATATCTCAGTAAAATTGCTATTTTTTGATTGTTCTCTCTTTATTAAGGTCTTCAGATCTTGATTGAACTTGTGTATTAATCATGAAACACTTTAACGACAGCACTAAGAAATAAGAATTCCTTTCATTACAAGAAGATTGATTAGAGGAATGATCTATCTGCGTTCCTACAAAATTTGCTTATTAGGAGACCAAGGAGTAGGGAAAACCTCAATAAAACAAAGTTTCTTTGGCATCCCCTTCCATTCCCATTATATGATGACTATGGGAATTGATTTCACTCTCAAAGAAGTTGAAATTGAAGGAGAGACCATTCAATTACAGCTATGGGATGTCTCAGGTCATCCTTCGGTTAAACATGTTAGAAAACAATACATTCGAGATGTTGATGGAATATTGTTAGTGTTCGATTTAACCCGAGAAGGAACGTTTCAGAACATCATTGCTTGGATTAAAGAGATTATTGTACACTGTACCAAGCCAGTTGTGTTACAGATCATCGGAAATAAAGCTGATTTAGAGGAACACCTAACTTCTGTTCAAAAGGACAAAATTGATTCATTAATTGAGCATCTCCACAAAGATGTGATAGCTAAACACTTTCTCAAGATTGGATATTTTTTCTGTTCAGCCAAAACAAAACTAAACATTGATGAGGTGTTTCTTTCCCTGATCCTTGCTAAAAGAGATCCTAATGATTATCATCCTCATTTTGACTCTGTTTATGCAGGCAACAAATGAAGGTCTTGAAGCACTTGTTTTTGCTTTAAGAGGTCTATTGTTCTTTGGTTTGGGTCTGTCCTTATTTGTTTAAGATATCCTTAGGCTTATCATAGTTATTATTAACCTAAGATGAGACAGTGATTGTGACCTAATGATTTTTATAATTATATATATTTTAACAAGTATCAATCAGTTATAGGTAGAAGTCCTTTCTTGTGATTAAGATGAATCCAGAGATATCGTGTTGTGGTTTTCGGTGTGATCTCTGCCAAGCATATAAGAAAAATATCCAAGAGCAAGATCAAACCCGTCTTTTAAGTGACAAGTGGTATGAATATTTTGGATTTCGGATTCCTGCAGATCAAATCTCTTGTGATGGATGTCTTTCATCAGATACAGAAACTTCTGATTTGATGGATAAAGCCTGCCCTGTTCGTCCTTGTGTGGTAAAGAAACAACTACCTAATTGTGCTTATTGCGATGAATTTCCCTGCGATAAATTACAATCTCGATTTGTGATACTTGAAGAAAAGGAAAAAGAACTCAATAGACCTATTCCTGAAGCTGATTATCTCATTGCCATCAAACCCTACGAGAATCACAAAAGACTAAGTGAATTACGTAAGCAAATTACGTTAAATAGAGCATCAAATAAATTTGCGAGTAAATAAACACTTTTTCAATACCTTGGAGGAGTGATTATGATTTTTTTAGGCCCCTCCTTGGATTAATGATGTTTACTCACTCTTTGAAGAGTTTAAAGTTATTCATCAAGTGTACGGTCGCGTATGTTGATTGCTTCGTGAAGATACTCCTCGATTTCTGCGAAAGCGACACGTTCCTGTAATGAGGCATTTCTGTCCACAAATTCTTTCCATTTTTTCAGTTCGTTCTTCAATTTTGCCTGTTCTATTCTTACTTGATCAGCTAAATGAGCTAAATCTTTCTCTTCTGCGATTTGGAGAGCTTTTTCGAGTTTTTTTGAAGCTTTGTTGGCATTTCCCTCGATTAAATCGACTTTAGCCTGTAAGATCAAAGTATTAATGATATCAGGTATAAATTTCCAAGTATCAACGAGCTCAAGCACTTGAGATGTTGCAGCACGAACTTCTATAAACAATCCATCATCCTCAGACAACTTAGCTTCTTGTATTAACAAATCACACAATTGTAATAAAGCTAGAAAGCGTATTCGTTCACTAGTTTTTTGGTTTTCCAAGATTTCTTTTAGGAGATCTTGTGCTTGTGCTTTCTCTTTAAAGTGTTTACTAGTTTTGAGAATCATAGACTCAGCCAATTGATAGTAGATTTGAGAGTCAACACTGGGGTCAAGTTGACTTTGTTCTTGGAGCTGTTCGAGATAGTCTTGAGCCTGATCAAGTTCTTGGAGGTTCAGGTAAAATTGACATAATCTGTACAGTTTGTAGGAGAGTTCCGCACCTGCCACCAGCTTGATTCCTTTAGTGATCACCAAACTCTGTTCGTAACAATCCACGGCAACCTGTGATTCCCCCCTACTCCAATGAATTGAACCTAGTATTTCCAGAGCCCACGCTATACCGCGTTTTGTTTGAATTTCTTTTGCCTTTGTCAATCCTTCCTGTACTAATTTTATAGCGTGATTTAGGTCGCCCTGAATGTGGTAAAGAGTCCCTAACTGTAAGAGAGGAAACAGTATCATTGTTTCATTTCCGAGACCTCGGTACAAATTCAAGATTTTTTGATTATACTCAATTGCACGAAGCCAGTCTCCTTTTCTGCCATAAATGGCTCCTATATTATTGTAAATGAAAGTGTCAAAGGTTTTAAAGGGAAATCCCTCTTCAGAACTTATCTGTAAAGCTTTGTTATACCACTCTAATGCTAAATTATCCTCTTTTCTCACAATGGAAAAGTAACCCCCTTTCATAAATAACACTAATGCTTTAATGTGGCGAGTTTCTTCTTTACAGTCCTCAGATACTTTCGCTAGTAGCTGTTCAGCCATTTCTAGTTCTACTGATGCTGCTTCATATTTCGCTTCCCAATAAAACATCCAAGACCTAATAATTCTGGTGAGACTGTGGATACGTGGATTATCCTGACTTTCTGTGAGAATTCTCTCCACTATGGGGATTACTGACTCAGGCCCTGCAGTATTTAATACGAATAGGGCATTAATTAACTCAGCTTCGGCTCGATCCTCACCTTGTAAAGCTACTGCTTCACGAGAAGCCTCCTCCAATTTCCCTTGATCTAATAATTGGTAAAATAGTCTTAATCCCTTCATCTTACTCTTTCCTTTGGCCTGAAATTTTAAGAGCTTGTTCTTTAATTTTACTCTTAATACGATAGTGATAGGAGTATAATTGTATATATCCCAATTTTGTATACATATTCATTGCAACAAGATTATTTTATTCAACTTGTAGATAAATAATCTATTTAAGGAATTAAATCTCTTTATATCTCAAAATCAATCTTTCTGTGAACCAACATACATATGAGAAATTTGTGTGCGTTGAAGCGAATCAGCATACTTAGAGGCTTTTTATTCACTGCATTTATATTATTGAATTCTCTTAGTATCAGAGGTTTTGTCTTATTTTCACCTTCAAAAGGCTCTAAAATTATTTTAGAATAACCCAAACTTGAATAGATGATATCTTCCTGTGACGATGGTGGGTTACTCATTCCATATGACCAACATCACCGATGCTTCGTTCCCTATATTCTCGCCTTCTATCTAGATATTTACTTCAATAATATCACTTATCTTTGTTTCAAAAGTATATAGCGTCGTCTCTCTTCAGAATTTGTGCCAAAATACAATTATATTTACATAAAATTCATGGATATATTATTAGTTCTTTGCACCTAAATGTTATTTTTGGAAGTGAAAAGCCTATAAAAAGGTTTAAATAAGAATGAGCGATCTAACAAACACTACTCAGAAGGATAATAATCAATTACTATTAAGAAATCGGATTAAAACATTATTTGATAATAACCATGTATTTTGGACAGCTTTAATCCTTTTTTTTGGCCCTGTTTTCCTTGCATTACCACTATTATTTTTTATTATTCCAAACATTGAAATAATTGTTGTTCTCATCATTTTATTCCCAATTCTGTATCTCTTGATACCAGTGGTTGTTATTCAAATAATTACTAGATCTTTTACCATTGATGAAACCTCATTGAGTACATTATGGCAAGGTGAAACCTCACAGCATGAACGTAATTATATTTTATATCATGTAGGATTTGTTTGGGGTATTTATTTTGCCATTGCTCAGTTTGGCTTCTTAATATTGATGCTTCCTATCGCTATCGTTGTATTCTTAATCGGATTAAAGAAAGGATGGCTGTTACAAACAGATGGTCAAGTTAAACGATTTCGTGATTACTTCTCACGCTTAGACAAATGGCAAATATTTCTTCTTCTGTTTATGTTTGTAGGCTTAGCAGGTGGAATGACATATATTGGCTATGTAATTATTTTTGGATATATCGCAGCGATAATCATTCATGATAGGGTAAAGCCTTCAGAACTAGGATGTCGTTGGACTCATTTTGTCTTATTAATTCCAATTCTAATAGTTCTTGTCCTTCCAAGTTTTATCTTTCAATTAATAGTTTGGCCCAGCCTTGGATCCACTCTACTTGGTGGGGATGAATATCCCCTTACTCAAACTTTATACATGTATCTTGTCGTTGGGTTTGGTGAAGAGATCTCTTTCCGAGTAGTATTCCAGACATTTATGGAACGACGGTATGGGAATCAACGAGGGATTGTGTTAACTTCGCTACTTTTCACTGTTTGCCATATTCCCTCACATCTCTTGGGTGGTGGATTATTTCTCGGTTCATTTTCAATTATGTTAGTTTTGTATAGTGCACTACTATCTGGTTATGTCTGGTACCGTACTCGTAATCTTTGGGTGATTTCTGCAGCACATATGCTTAACGATTCAAGTGCCACCATTATCTATACCTTCCTAAGTTAAAATGGCTCTCTCAAGTATTTAAGACCCGTGTTAGAGCCTGTGAATGTTTCTGTACCGCCCTGAACCTTTAAAAAGCTGTAAAGAATCCGGAATCTATCTTAACGTTAATAAATCCTCAAATAAAATAAAAATAGATTATGTTTTCCCCCTTCTCAAAGACCTTAAAGAGATTTGTGAAGCTGGAAAGCCAAAAGCAGTGAATGATAGACTCTATCGATCAGAGTTGATTGTCGAGGCCTATCGCCTCGTTGACATTGGCAAAAAGAAAACCAATGTCGTCATCATTACTGTTGTACAAAATAATGAGACTAAACAAAACGATGCACTCAACCGTTAGTTAGTTTCTTTCTTATTTTATACCACACGAATTTAGAATTGGTGAACTTGAAGTGGAGAAAAAATATGGGAAAAATCTGTCCGTAATGGGTTATTATTTTAAAAACACGCTTAGATATTGGAGAAAAACTTTCAGGATGATGTTTTTCTATGAAAAATCAGAATGGTCTGAAATCACTGTGGATGAATTACATGATCGCTTAAATTCCAATAAAACACCATTAATACTTGATATTCGCACAGTTAAGGAATATACAGATGGACACATTCCAACTGCAAGGCAAATTTATGTTACGGATATAAAATCGAATTTAGAGGATCTTCAACACTTTAAAGAAGATGAAATAGTAACAATCTGTCCAGGAGGAGGTTTATCCCTGGTTGCTGTTGATATTTTGGTGGATGCAGATTTTAAAGACGTTAAAAGTCTTAAAGGGGGCATGGATCTGTGGATTGAGAAAGAATATCCTACAACTACAACTGATGAATTTTTTTACCCCTCTAAAAAGGATAAAGCGAAAATAGCTGAAGAAGAACAATCTTTGGATGAAAAATACACTGGTAAAATTCACCATTCTATAGATGCACGGGGTTTAGGTTGTCCGCAACCTATTCTGAAATCTGTTAGATCTCTGAAAGCATTAGAAATTGGCCAAGTATTGGAAATTTTAACTACTGATCCTGGTAGTAAAGCTGATATACCTGCATGGGTACGTTCAACTGGCCATAAACTCTTAGTCTCTGAGGAACGCGATCCTAAAGAGTTCCGTTTTCTTGTCAAGCGAATGAAGTAATGATAAATTATTGTTGGTATCCACTCTAAATTTAATGGTCTTCGAAGAATGTCATCAACAGAGTGCCTAGGATAAATACTTCTCATTTAAACACTGAATTCCTTCTTATAAGCTTTTTTGTGAGGTGACTCACTCTCATTGAATATTCATTTATCCTTGATAAAAGAAATTAGTATATCTGCAAAATCTGGTGGATACCAATGACCTAGACTAGGATATTTAATAAATTGGCAAGGAATGCCTCCATCATTCAACATTTTAACAAGTTTTTTAATATTTTCATGCGGAACTGCCTTATCTTCCTCACCCAAGATGATCATCCCTCTTAGACCTTGATTTTTCTTACCCTCAATCAAGGACTGCCACTTTTCTGGTTCGTTTATCCATTGGCCACCAGGAGCTACGACAATAAAACAAGACACAGGAATTACTCCAGATAAAGCTAACCAAATTGCTAATTCAGCGCCTGATGAAAGACCCCCAACAATGGTACGTTCTAGATCAACTGATTTGTTTAGATTCAATTTGCTTACGTAAGTTTTGATTTGATTAGCGGCTGTTTCGTGATCAAGCCAATATGCGCTATCTTTTCCTGACCAGAATAAATTATTTGAACGAGGTATCCCTAATAAATAACCTTGGTCTACAATTGTCTTCCAAGATTCAAATTCTTCTTCAATAAAGCCACTACCAGCGTGCAGGGCTAACATTAATGGATAAGGTGGATTAGTGTTAGCTGGAATAACCGTGATATTATGTTCTTTCTTCAAAACCTCTTTAGAACGATCTATACTGATACCTAATAACGTTTTAAACTCAGGGATATCTTGAAGGGGTTGCAACGAGGGACTTTGCTTTAAAATAATCTCCGAATACCATCCACCTTCGTCTAATATGTCTCTGATTAATTCAATTGACAAATCATATTCCCCTAATTTTGCCGCGGCACAAATCCGTGAATAAGTAAGAGCAGCTTTTCCAAAAGGAAATTCAGTATGCTTATCTTCTAAATAATCAATGACTTCTCTATAGTTCCCAGCTTGATATAATCTATCAGCTTCTCGTAAAACCTCCCAATATTGTTCCAAATTCATAATTTTTCAATCCCGTATTTTCTATCTTGAATTATTTTAACGTCCTTATAAATAAAGCATAAAATGGTTGTTTTCGATTTCATTTAAAGAATAGATCTTTATTTTGACTATATTTCTCTCTTATAACCATTTAGTTAATTGCTAAATCTTTAATCTAATAATATTTTCGATATGTGAATCATATTTAAAAAATTAATTAAAATTTAAATCATGAATTAACAATAAATTCTTTATAATCCATAGAAAGGCGTATTAAGTCTCTAGTTATAGAATAAGAAATTGAATTATTCATAGAAATAATTTATTTAAAGAAAAAAGTGTTTTCAGGATAATTCTTGAAAATATATGGTCTCTCAAATAGGATGAATATGAAGAAGATAAAAACGAAGCATAAACATGTTCTTACCATGGTTTCTCATTACATTTCTCTTTTTCCCTATTTGTTACTAAGTAAAGTATATATAACTTAAAAGTTTAAGAAATGTACCAATAATAACGGATTTAGAGGATGTTGGGTGTATGAAAAGGGGAAAATGGCTTGGATTTGTATTTATTGTGCTATTTTTCCTTGGATTGCTAATATTACCTACTCTAGTTGATATGATGGATTACTTCTCCGTTCAACGAACATTAAAAATTAACAGGGAAGCTTCCAACTCACTAGCAAATACATTATTGGAAAAAATTGAAAATACATCAATCGTAGACTTCCTAGGTAACGATTCAACTAAAGCTAGTGATAATCTTCGCTTTTTTATGAATAATAAAACATTAAATAATTTACTCGCTCACGCATACACAGTAAAGCCATATGGTATTAATTTCAAATGCTATGTCAAGTTCACATGGGGGGTCTCACTAGTTCAAACTAATAGTTCTCTCTCTTATATAAATACAACGGCTCTTTCTTTTCTTTTTCCTCACCCTTTCGATTACCTTGGTTGGTGGCAAAATGGGACACTTTGCTCATGTGGTTCTGCAGAAACTGGATCTCCAGTTTCTAAAGGTGAAGTGAACAAAACATCTTTTCAGACTTTCTCATCACACTTTTATTGGATTTTTAAGGGGAAATTTATCTATAACGCAATGTGGGCTCCAATGGCAGGGGTCATTGAGAGAGTTCACCAGTTATTTCTGTATAATCGTGACTTAGATCCTATCTGTCTCGCATACTACCATGAATCGTATGTCCATTGATTGTAATAATCAATAATCTTGATGATGCTCGAAATAACTTTCCTTGAAGAATTCCCTTTCTTTCTCCGTATATTTTTGATAAATAACGTGAGTTAACCAGATTCGCTCTTAATACGATAATGATAGGAGTATAATTGTATATATCCTAATTTTGTGTACATATTCATTGCAGCAAGATTATCCTGTTCAACTTGTAGATAAATAATCTGAATAAAGTTGTTTATACACCAATTTTCGATGAATCGTATAAGTGAATAGCCAAATGATCGTCTTCGCTTCATGGGATCAACCAGCAGCGAATAAATACCTAGGTATTGTCTTTCAAAGACACCTAAGGTGACCCCGACCTCCTGATCATCTTCTTTTACTGTAAAAAAGATTGTCTCTGGAATTATTCTCTGAATTATTGCTTTCATTTGGATCGATTTTTCTACAGGCAAGTTGGAGAATGTTTGGAATGTTTTAAACCAAGTATCATCAAAATCAGCTCTCTGTGAAATATAATGAAAAGAACTGGAATCTGCGTTTTTCTGGGTTAATGTTTTCATCATGACTGCTGTTGGGGACTTAACATTGTAATTCATATTTTCTAGGATATTATCCAGATTCTCTGGTGATGTATATTCAGGAATCTGAAAAGTAACCTTAAGGTGTCTATTCTGATACATTTCTTCTATTTTATGAACATCCTTTTCACAATTTCGACCAAAATAATTCAGTGGAAGGACAGAATTAGCCCTATCAAACATATCATGTGAAAAACGCACAACCCATCCATTGAAAAATGAATACTGTTTAGCTGGCCAAGCATTATTTGTTAATTCCTGATATAATAAAACATTCTGTCTTAAGTCCATATTTACACCTATAAAAGAAGTTTATTTTGAATATAAGTATATTTGTTTATTGTAGATGAATTACAGCAAGTAATAAGTCTTCTTCTTAGCGTTATGATCATAAAAATTCAGAATATTAAATAAAATGGATCTTTTAAAGATGGTTAAAGATTCTTACTGAAAATAATTTTGCAAAAGATTCTAATTCACTCGTTAAAGTTCAAGTCCTTGAGCTATAATTATGAATCAGGGTGAGACAACTCATGCAGAAAATCGATTTAATTATTGGTTCTTATGGTATTACAGTCTTTTTCTGTATTGTGTTCTTAATTCTTGTATTTAGATATGATATTTTGTTAGTATCAGGGCCACTCTCTGTAATCCCTCTCATTTTTCCCTTGAATCAGAGGAAGAAATGCTCGTGATCACTTCTATATTTTTTTTGATTAGATCCTTCCTTGGTATAGTTATGTTAATCTGTGCTTATTTTTATTCTATCAAAGTTTATAGAATAAAAATTACTGTCATTACTAGTTTTTTAATAACTTCTTTCTTTTTAGCCATTCTTTTATCTGGAGCTTATTATAGTGTACCTTTAGGTTCAGATCTCCCTTTTTATCCAAGAATTGGCGCCTTTACAGACATGTTAGGTATTTTTCCAACCTTCCTAATAACTTTTGAACTAGGTCGGTATACTCTTCAGAAAACAAATGAGATATCTCTATCTAACAAAGATATAGTAAGTGTTGGTTTATTAGTTGGTTTCTTTGGTTTCTGTTTTCAAATGATATTAGATACATCTGCTGCTGGTCTTGGTCTGTATTATTATACCGATCCTCCCCCCATTAATATTTTCGGTTATCCAATTTATTTTCTCTTATCATTTACAATTTATGGGCTTTGGGGTGCAATTTTTTTACTATTTGAAAAGAAATTTACCTAAACATGATTATTCAGTAGAATTTCAGTATACAGTAATTGAAGCTCTAGCATTTAGTGGAATGAGCTCTTCAGAGTGAAATGGATTTAGGAGGAGTTACATTACATCGTATCTCCTCCCATATTTTTGTGGTAATAATCATAATAAGCTAATATAATGCAGTAAATGAGTAAAAAGGGGATTGGAATCATAATTGGGATATAATTATGGCCTGTTCCTGGTTCCCGAAATAGAACTGCGGGAATATCAATCAATAATGAGATTAATTCACATATGAGGCCATGAAAGATGACTTTCTTTGGTTGTTCTTTTCCGAGTGTATATTTCCATATCATATACAGTACAACGAATCGGTAGAGATAGTATATGAAGTATTCAAGAGCTGTAAGGAAAAGAGTGTCAGGGTCTCCAGCAGCTACTTGAAATTCTCGATATTCCCATAAGATTGCCATCACCCCGCTCGGTCCTACTCCTAAATCAATATGAATACCATATGGAAAGACGAAAACTATTATAATAGCGATAGTCATCATTATTATTCTTATTCTAGGATTTAATTTAGAATTGGCGAAGTCTAGAGATTCAGTCATCAATATCACCGTTAATTGGATATTTCGATACAATGTCTGTTAAATTATTAGTTTTAATATTTGAGATCCTTCCAAAAATGGAAATATCTCATTCTCAGGCAATGGTAACGGGATTATCAGAACGAAGTACTCTATCCACACAAAAATGGTTATATTCTTTAAGAACGTGAATATTTCTAATAAGGGGTCTTAATACTTTAAATGTTTTAAATGATTTTCAGAACTTTTGCTTTTTTCGACTTCCCTCTTCTCAAGTCGATCTATTGTTATATTAAGAGCATTATTCAAATTAGATAGGAAAGTGAAACCTTTTGTTGTGATTTTAAAGTTTCTCAAACGTGTATCTTCAAGAACAATATTAGAAATATATGTTTCTACATAATCCAAGGAGATTAACTTCTTAATTTCCCTAGAAACTGATGATAAAGGAATATTTAGGTTTTTGGATAATTGAGTTGGATTAGTCTTGGAAGGATCCTGATAAGCTATTTCAATTAGTATAAACGCCGTTTTTCCTTTGATTCCTGTTTGTAATTCCCTCCTAATTTCCGAGGAAAAGTAATCTATTATTGTTTCAGGAGACAGATTTCGAAAGATTATCATTTCTTCTTGTAATTCTGGATTGGTATTTTTCCTAGTATTTTTTAATCCGATTATCACTTTATTTCTGATTGACTGGAGCAATTTGACTTTATCTGGTTGATATATTGTTTCAGTGTTTTTTTTCTCATATTTTGAACGATAATAACTGGCTATGAAATTTAATGCAACCAAAAGTAGGATTACTATCACTGAAATAGTACCTAAAAACCCGATAAGGCCTGGTTGTTCTGTTATCAATTTATCTTGTTTTATATTCATATTTAAGGCCTGGGTAAAGAGAATAACTACTATAATTACTAATAAACCGCCAATGATTGGATTGCTTATTTTTTTCTTGTTAAAAATGGATAGAGACAATCCCTGAATTGGCATTATGAATCATCAATTCGATTATTATCTTATTTTAAACAAGTTATTTCTGATATTCTTAAGTATTTAATCCTAAGTGCAATTTCTGTTTACAAATATAAATCAGGATGTTTTTTAACGGGATTTGGTGAACTTTCAAATCCATATAAGTAACGATTACCTAGAAAACCCTGATGGGTGTCGAAGAGTTAATGATGATTAACTTCAGGGTTACAGATGAGTTAAAAGAGAGCTAACTAAGACTCTGAGTTTTAAATTTCATGATCAAATGAGCTTCTAAGTAAAATAATTTTATTCACTAACTCAATAGCTAGATTATCAATATACAGATGACTACACCTATCAAGGCTAAAATTCTTTTATAAGTAAATCTTTGTGAAATCTTAGTCCAAAAATCTCTTTAATGTCGTTTGAAGTTATATATAGTCCCGAATATCCGTATATTGATACGGATAATGTCTTTTAATTCATGTTTTGTAGCTTAATGCTTCTTTTTTAACAGGATTATACCAATTATACTGATGATACTGATACTGATGCCAAAACTAGGTGTTACTCCACCACTTTCTTCTTCACTTTCCTCACTTGTGCTAGAAGTAGAAGTAGAGGTAGAAGTAGAGGTAGTATCCACAATAGGATTCACAGTAATATTCATCGAGTAGACGTCGATATCTCCATCATTATCAATTATTGTTAAAGTTACAGTATAAGTTCCTGCTGTAGTATATTGATGTGTAGGATTTTCAATTGTCGAAATTGCTGACCCATCACCGAAATTCCATTGACCATCTATTGGCAAATCACCAGGAGATCCAGTAAAATTAAATTGTACCCATTCACCTTCGAAAATTGTCGTTGAATTGGCTATAAAAGTTGCTTTGGGGATCAGATCCTCTGACATTGGAGGAAAATCATCCTCATCAATTAGATATTCCATTAAAATATCATTTCCATAAGTAAATGACACATTCAGCAAAATACCCGTATTTGGTTCAAGTTCTATTCGTATCCATTGGCCAGTAGTTGTATTAGAGAACTTTACCCACCAATCACCAGTTTCGGAGGTATCCAAAAATCCACCATGCACTGAACCAAATATAGGAGCTAGATTCCATTCTAAAATTGAACCATTTGTACCTACTGGATGAATGATATTTGTGGGACCATCCATCCGTAGGAAAAGATAATTATCATCACCACCTCCCACTGTTTGTTCAGTCCATTCAGGATCAATTATCCAAGTACCTTCAGTTGGATCAAAATTATATCTGGTCGCGTTCGCCCCCCAAAACAATTTCTTACTACCTTGATATTCCCCCGTAATTTCTCCGACATAGGTGATATTATAACTTCGATACACTTGGTGAACACCGTTCTCAGAAAATTGATAAATTAGACTATCTCCAACATTTACAGCAACAGTAGTTTCATCTATTGGGTTTAATAGACCATTCACGTCACGAATTAAATATTCCATTAAAACATTATTTCCTTGAGTAAATGACACGTTCAGCAAAATACCCGTATTTGGTTCAAGTTCTATTCGTATCCATTGGCCAGTAGTTGTATTAGAGAATTTTACCCACCAATCACCAGTTTCGGAGGTATCCAAAAATCCACCATGCACTGAACCAAACATAGGAGCTAAATTCCTTTCTAAAATTGAACCATTTGTACCTACTGGATGAATGATATTTGTGGGACCATCCATCTGGAGGAAAAGATAATTATCATCACCACCTCCCACTGTTTGATCAATCAATTCAGGATCAATAATCCAAGTACCTGTAGATGGATCAAAATTATATCTGGTCGCGTTCGCTCCCCAAAACAATTTCTTGCTACCTTGATATTCCCCCATAATTTCTCCGACATAAGTAATATTATAACTTCGATACACTTGGGGAATGCCATTCATAGAAAATTGATAAATTAGACTATCTCCAGCATTTACAGCAACAGTAGTTTCATCTATTGGGTTTAATAGACTATTCACGTCACCAGTTTCTCTTGTTATAGATTGGTCAAGTAATATTATTGATTCCCCCGTATCAATTTCAACATTAACATATGCAGTTTCAAGTATTCCATTATTATTATATGTCAAATTTACATATTGAAAAGTCGGCGAGGTTGAATTGTATAAATGGAGTTCATTATCACTTACAACAACATATTCTTGTAATTGCAATGCGCGTGCATAAGTTGTCCCTCCTTGATTATTGGTCATAGCGCTACCCCAAGCATCTAACTGCGTTTGATTTATTAGACCACTAGTATTCACAGGAATTAATGGAAATGCCATAGTAAGGCCTCCAGCTGGGTCTCCTCCGTCCCAAAACGAGAGCTGCCAAAATCCTGACGCAAGACTTACTGCACATTGGAATACTTCATCCGAGTTCTCAACACTTCCAGTTAATTGATTAAACTTCAATTTAGTTATATTTAATACATCTAAGAAACCATAAGAAACCCAAGGTTCACCTGTAATGTTATATGCCTCATAACGTGATCCAAAGAAATTATCTTCAATATGATAAATGAGCGTTTCATAGTTATTGACTTCCCACTGCCAACCTGTATTAAGTTCCAACGGTAATGTTGCCTTTATAGCCGTAGGAACATATAATAGAAGCCCAAAACTTACAATAATTGCTAAAATTAATCTTATATATGATTTTTTCATTTTTATTTCACTCTATGTCTTCATTGTTGTTTTCATAATAACTAATCTGAACCTATTTAAACATATTTTAATTCGATTAGCCATAAAATCAACCTCTTGTGTTAAATAAACGAAACGTAACCGTGCGAGTATTTGAAGTCAGAACACTATGATTTCTTGGGTTTGTGTATGATTTAGTAGCGAATTCATTGTCTGTCCAAATTCAAAGTGAAAAAAAGGAGAATTTAGAATACAACTAACTCTATCCAATCTCACAAAATCCATTTACGAGTTTCTGGAAAAAATCAACTTATGTCCTTCTTTTTCACGTCTCATTATTAATTAACAAATTATTTTTACTTCATTTTATACCCGACTCTAATATTATGGAATTACGAAAATTTCTTCCTTTGGGCAAAAATAGAAAAAAAATTGTGAAATATTGTCTGATTATTATTTATATCATTTTTATTAGTCCTGTTACGCTTTTTGGAGCATGGATCATATACAATGATATACGACCCCCTCCCAACTATTCGTATGATAGCATATTGCAATTATCACATTGGACTGTTGTACCTGCTGGTAATGATCCAGCTAAACAACATAATTCCAATACTGATTTGATTTTTCATAATGGAAGTTTTTGGTTAGTTCATGCTCAGACAAAATGGCATCTAGAAGACACCAATGGAGATTTAGTGATTTGGAAATCTGCTGATGCGCTAATCTGGGAAGAAGTGACGAGGATAAATCTTCTGGACACTGATGTTAGAGACCCAAAATTTGCAGATATTAATGGGAGGTTATTTCTGTACTTCCTCCCAAATTATAGATTTGATCCGGGGCCAAATACTACATATTTCACCTATAGTGATAATGGGTATCTTGACTACCCCACTCCGCAAGAATTAGAAGTTAATATTACTCGTGATTTTGGCAATGGGACAATCACACATACTTTAGAAGGTGGATGGAATCTTTGGAGACCAAAAACAAATGACAATAATACATGGTATGTATTAGCATCGGGGAGGAAAGCTGGGGACACAATTTCAAGTCATGATGCAGATGTATCAAACACAATAACTGTCTTACTGAAATCAACTGATGGCTTTGCATGGACAGAAGTAGTAGAGGTATATACTGAATGGGGGAATGGAGAAGCATGCATAGAATTTCTACCCAATGGAGAACTTATCTCTACACATCGTGTTGGTTCCATGGGAGAACCTGGGTACGCACTAGGGAATCCTGATGGGTGTACAATGATAGGAACTTCCACCAATTCGTTCCTGACATGGAATTTTGTACAAGATAAACAAACGCGTCTAGATGGATCTACATTGTTCTCAATAGATGGAAGAATTTTTGCTGTTGGACGAAATCATCAGGGACCTCGTACTGATATGGGAAACCATATGGTAACTAAAAGAACAGCATTTTACGAGGTAAAAAATGACAAGTTAATTCATCTATTTGATTTACCCAGCAATGGAGACACAGCTTATACTGGAGTTGTGATAAAGGATGGTTGGATATATGCCAGTTATTATACAAATCCTATCAATAAAGACTTACCTTGGTTTGTTGGATTAGCATTCCTACCTGCTTCTGAAATTAGAATGGCGCGAGTAAGTGCAACTGGATTAGTTAGTTATGCAGATATGCAAGGAGGTTAGTTCTATTCAAACTGAGAAAGAATCCAAAGGAAAATATCTGAAAATCATTTTAGAGGTGATTACGATGGTTATCATTGGCTTTCTAACAATATATCCATTTATATTATTCTTAACCAATTATTTAAGATGATGAAGATGAAAGAGCTGAATCAAACAGAAATAAACAATAAAAACTGGATTTGGAGTCTTATTAGATGGGGTTATTGGACAATCATTTTCCTAATAGCTGTTATTTCCCTCTTCTTACTATACACAGAGTTTTTAGGTCAAGACATATTTCTTTTCTATAAACCTTTCATAAGCACTATCAACCTCTTATCTTTGAATCTTTCTGCACTATTATTTGCATATTTTAGCATTAGAAGTGTTATGCCTGTTACTCGAGAAGAAAAGATTGGCCAAGATGCATGGGAGGAATGTTATCAAGATAGACTGAAAATGAGTTATGCCCTTATAGTAATGATAATAAATATGTTTCTATGGATTTGGTTCCCAATCACGGAATTAAATATAGCCATCTTTCAGGAAAACGTACTGGGTATACTAATAGCCATATTAATTTTCGTACCATGTTCAATTATCCTCTATTTTGCATTAAAGCATGGAGGAAAAGAACATATGAAACCTATGAGAGAAACAACCCTTCATGAAGGGATTTACAATATTATCCGTCATCCAGGGATTTGGGGAGAAATGCCACTTTATATTGCAATTGGTTTCTTTATTAATTCGTTATTTATAACCGTATGGGTTACCATTTTGGTGGTTATTTATGTCCCGGTGTATATATACTATGAAGAAAAGGATTTACTGAAACGATTTGGCCAACCCTATCGTGAGTATAGAGAACGAGTAGGAGCATTAATTCCAAAGGTTTGGCGAAAAAAAGAATGGGAGAAATAACCTAAAAATAGATCAAACAATCCTCCGTTAAGTTTTATCTATAATCCTTTGTTTACCAAAATAATTTCCTATAAGAAATTGATAAGGTCTTTTATGTCCATACAGTTTTTTTATTCCGAGGCTTGAATCTTAGCTTGAACTAAGATCCCTAATTCTTAACTTGGTGTCACCATTTCTTTAGGCTAAGATTTTAATTGTATCTAGGAGTCTGAGATCAAAATTCTCTTTTTTAAAAGCTGAAGTCATTGAAATTGCTCTATTATTTCAATATCTTTTTAAGGAAAGAAAGTATATATATCGTGTTTTCAACAATTTTTAGGACAATAAAGGATGAACTTATGGTTATGGCAATTTCTTGCAAGTATGACTCTTTCATTTTCCCTTACATTATTTATAATGTCTGCAATAACCATTTATCAAAGTAAAATCTTTCAAACAAAAAGAAACTTTATCCTTACACTCTTCTTTTCTAATTTGTCTATTTATTTTTTTACAAATCATGTCTACCTTTTCTATTTTTCTTCATTCAATGAAAAAGGACTATTCTATATGATTATTCTACCCATTCTCTCAATGGTTTTTTTGACTTTGACTATAATTTGGTTAATGCTTTTTGTTGCATTAAATCTAAGATATATTAGTATAATTCTTTTTCTAGCAACCATTTCTTTGATTATTATAGTAATATTTTCATTAACTATAAGTGTTATCGCTTTTCTCCTTGTAAATCTCTCTTCAGCTAATGGGGCTATACAATTTATTTCTGATATACTAATAACATTTATACTTTCTATTGCTATAATATTTAATGTTACTATAATTGTGAGTTGCTTCTATAAACCCCTTCAACACATTATTTTCTATCAGAAGGAGGAAACAGAGGAATATCTACTTATATATAGGAATTATAGACTTTTTGGTTTAGGGTTTTCAGGTCTGTCTCTTGGATCTATACTTGGATATTGGGAAGGAGATATGTCTTTACTTAGTGAGGAGACTTTTAATCTAGGAGTACTCGGTGCAACGCTTTCTTGTATCGCAATACTGACATTAATGTTAATGGTTTTCCGTACAAGATCTATGATTAAAGAAGAAGCCTTTATTCTTCTAGAAAAACAGTTAGAAGATCAAAAAGGCATATCAGAAATGAAAGACCAGTTCATATCTGTTACATCTCATGAAATACGTACTCCATTTCACATTGTCAAAGGGAATTTTGAGTTACTGCTGCAACGTAATGATTTGTTGCCTGAAGACAAAGAAAAAATCATTGGTGGCATTATTCGTAACATGAATCGAATGGAAATTATGATCAACAATATCTATAGCTTATCAATGGCCAAACAAAAACAGATTTATCTTAATTTTGACTATTATAATCTTTATGATGTCATAAAGACCACTATAGAAGACATGAAACTCTTGGTTACAAAAAAAGGATTGACTCTCAATTTCACTCCCAATCCAGTTAATAATCAGGATCAGGATAATCTCATTCTGTGTGATGCAAAAGCTATTGAACAAGTAATTAGAAATTTAATACATAATTCGATTAAATTTACAGAAAAAGGTCGAATTGATGTATTATTGAAAAAACAAGAAAATATGTATTATATTATAGTAAAAGACACTGGAGTAGGGATTGATACCCAAGATTTTGATAATTTATTTGCAGATTTCAGGCCTCTCGATAGTAATACAAATAAACCTCACCAAGGGTTGGGATTAGGGTTATTTTTAAGTAAAAAGATTATTAAAGAGCATAAAGGAAAAATTTGGATATTTTCAGAAGGAATAAATAAGGGTACAGAAGTCCATTTTACACTTCCTCGTTCACGTTAATTCATTAATAAATTCTACAACCCAATGATTATTCAATACACTTAGAGAATGCTTTTTAGATTTTCAGGAACAATTGAACACTAGAGTTTTACCAAGGAGGCGTGATCAACCATTTAATATAAAGAGCCAACCCGAAAAACTCTAGGAGATCGAGTTTATTCGAGCTTGGAAATATAATGCTTACTACAGAATTATAACAAATAAAACCTTATCAATGAAGTTCTTATGGAATTTTAAGTTAAACAAAAGGCAAAAAAGATATTTAATTCAAATGAATGGAAGGATGATTAATTGTCTTTGAAGATGTAATGAATTCATGAGTATGTTTATGTTTTAGCTAGGGAGATTTTAATGATAGAAGAGACGTTAGATCCAGAAGAGTGGGAGGAGATGAGAACATTAGGACACCAAATTATTGATGATATGGTTAATTATTTGCAGAATATCCGAAGTCAACCAGTTTGGCGACCTATCCCACCAGAAGTGAAAGGAAGATTTCGAGGATCAATCCCTAAAAAGGGACAGAATATTCACTCAATCTATGATGAAATGAAAGAGAATGTGATCGCTTATAGATTGGGAAATATTCACCCCTTTTTTTGGGGTTGGGTCTTTGGAACAGGTACTCTATTTGGTGCCTATGGAGATTTAATTGCTTCAGCTTTGAATGCAACTTCTGGAGATTTTGAACATGGTGCTAGTTATGTCGAAAATCAGATCATTGAATGGGTGAAAGAAATGCTAGGTTATGATCCCCAAGCATCTGGATTGATAACTAGAGGGGCTTCCATGGCGAATTTAATTGGACTCACTGTGGCTCGAAATGTGAAAGCAGGATTTGATGTTCGAGAAGAAGGATTACAATCAAACTTTGTTAAATTAACTTATTATGGATCCGAGGAAATGCACAGTTCTCTGCAAAAGGCGATTGAACTCCTAGGAATTGGAAATAAAAACCTCAGAAGAATCTCTGTGACTGAGAAGTTTCAAATTAATCTTGACGAGTTAAAAGAAATGATACAAAAGGATAGGCAAAATAATTACAAACCCATCTGTATCATTGGAAATCTTGGAACAGTTAATACTGGAGCAGTAGATAATCTTAATGCACTTGCAGATATTGCAAAACAACAAAACATGTGGTTTCATATCGATGGTGCGTTTGGTGCATTAACAAGAATATCCCCAAGATCCCATCACCTTGCAGATGGAATTGAATGCGCAGATTCAATTGCTTTTGATTTTCATAAGTGGATGTATGTGAATTATGCAGCGGGTTGTGTTCTTGTTAAAAGTGCAAAAGACCACTATCGAACATTTGCTCTTAGCCCAGATTATTGCTCCCAGGGAATTCGAGGTGTAACAGGAGGAAAAATATGGTTCAGTGATTATGGGGTTGAAATGTCTGGTGAATTCAAAGCGTTAAAAATATGGATGAGCCTAAAAGAGCATGGAATAGAAAAATACGGCCGCTTAGTAGAACAAAACATTCAACAAGCACAATATTTGACAGAGCTAATCGAGAAAGAACAGAACTTGGAACTACTCGCACCTACCTCCATGAATATTGTGTGTTTTAGATACAAGAAAGAGGGACTAGACAAGGATAAGCTCAATAAATTTAACGAAGAAATTCTGTTTCAATTGTATGAGAGAGGTATAGCAGTCCCCTCCCATACAATATTGAGAGGAAATTTTGTAATTAGAGTTGCTATCACAAATCACAGAAGTAAAACAGAAGATTTTGATGTTCTTATCCATGCTATTAAAAAAATTGCCAATGAGATTAATTTTTGACTATATGTGGGATTATTCCAACAGGGTTTTATCAAGGATCAAGACAGAAGGCTCAGTAAAGTAATCTATGCTTTGAGGATGTTATCTAGATCGTCAGGAGTTGATAACCACTTAAGTAATACCAAAGAGGAGTGAACAATAATCTAAATTTCAATAGAAAATTAAAGAATCCTATCAACTTTCTTTATTTCTGTTTCTTTAATCAGTTTACTAGCTTCTTTGGGAGTAATTTCAGCTTCATGAGCTAGATTAAACCATTTTTCACTTTCACTCTTAGCATAGCGTTTGAAATATATTTTTGATATTAATTTTCCCTCCACTTCTTCATTTTTTTTCTCCAGTCGTGTTATTTTTCCTTTTTCACGACTCAGGGTATAGATATTTTTAACAGAAAATAATGGTTTATTTACAATTATTCTGTTCTTCTTAAAGTCCACTTTTACAGATACCGACATTATGAACAAACCTCTTTGTTTTATCTTTATTTCTGTTTCTTTGATAAGTTCACTAGTATTTCCCCTGATAATTGAGAAGAAACATGTATCGAGTATTTTAACTTCAATCGCTTACTTTTCGTATAATTATTACTATAATTATTACCACTAGGATTATTAATCCTGCAATAACATTATTAGGAATGTCATCAACCATTATAGCTGTAGTTGTCACAGAGGATGAAGGCGCAAGATTATAGATTGTTAATGGACCATCAGAAATATCGGCACTCCAGACCCCTTCAGCACAGGTCGCATTAACTTTTATGAAATAGTTGGTTCCATCAATTACTGTAGTGGTATCCCAAATATACATTGTTCCAATAAAATCCGATATCAATGTAACCCACGTTGTCCCCCCATTAGCAGAAAAATAAACTGTATAAGTAACAGTATGAATCCAAGAGTCAATACTGTTTTCCCATAGAATAAGTGTTCTACCTGAATATACTCCCATACTAGGATATGAAACTGTCGGGGTGGTTATGAAGTGATTCTTAGGCAAATTAAAAGATGTGAGCGGGTATGTATCTTTGTTATTCGCTGAACCATCAATCATATAAGATTCATCTAGAATACCATCTTCATCGCTATCTGAACTTGTCCAGTCACTCCAATAATTGAATCCAAAAATATTATTTAAGCCATTATCTGCGGCTTGAGCACCAGTGATGAGGTTTCCAGATAGATTATTAAAAAGAACTCTATTATATTGAGAGTAATTGTCTAGTAAAATCCCATACCCATAATTAAGGGTAATAGTACAGTTAGAAATAAGACTGTTCTCAGAGTATTCGAAGTTTATTCCGTATCCACTGTTTTTGGTGAGAAGAATTCTAGACAAGGCACTACTGCCAGAATTATAAAGATTAATTCCTCCATCAGTATTGTTGGTAACGCTGTTATCAGATAGAGTGTTAAAATCAGAACTACTAAGAGAAATTCCTGTTTCATAATTATTACTGACAGTATTGCTTAATAAAGTGTTGCCATCTGAGTCATAAAGGCGAATTCCGTACTCTGAGTTATTAACAATAGTATTGTTAAGAATAAAGTTATACCCGGAAGTACTGAGATGAATTCCAGTTTCATTATTGTTGGTGATAGTATTGTTAAACAAGGTGTTACTCCCCATACTCTCAAGTTGAATTCCAATTCTTCTGTTGTTGATAACATTATTACCAGATAAGATGTTATGCGTAGACGCGTCAAAGTAAACCCCGTTTTCCCTGTTGTTGATGATTATATTACCAGAAAAGGTATTATTTTGAGAACCTCTAAGCCCAATTCTATGTACCTGATTATCGGTAATGATATTGTTGGATAGAATGTTGTACTTAGAGGAAAAAAGGTGAATTCCTTCATGGCGGTTATATGTAATAGTATTGTTAAATATATACCCATTCTTCACATTATTTAATTCAATTCCATTTTGTCCTCCAATTAATAGGCAATTTCTGATTAGAAAATGCACATTAGTATTACGAATTTGAATCAGATTACTATCAAAAGATCCTGAAATATTAAGGCCATCAATAACAATCGGAGATGAAGGGGTACCATTACCAGGCCAATTATTTTCATCTGCTTGAGTAAAAAAAGCATTATCCCCAATGATTGTTATACGAGAATGGTCCTCATATTGAGATAAAACTTGTGAAGAGATTTGAAAACTGATTTGGAAATTTGAACTCTGTGAATGGTAATTATCAAATTTAAAACGATTATTTGGCGCCTCAATAATCCAATTATGTACCCCTGACCAAATAAAGGTCAAATTGATTAGTAATACCGTACTAATGAGCATGAAACAAGAATTTGTGACTCTTTCCATTCTCTTTCCCAATGATTTCATTGATAAAGTTAGTAGATAAAAAGATTCACTTCATCATATAACTTGAATACAATTGAAATACTATTTTTTCCTAATTTTAGCCGAAATTAGTTAATTTTTTTCACAACATTCCTGTAGATGAGAAAGTATTAATTTTTTAGCTCTCCAATAAGGCTAGTTTATATGTTGCCTTCGTTCTACCATAATTCTACCTGAATAACCGGCCGAGTATTAGCGGATATTTTCAGAAAAGATTGAATCACTAAATGAAATAAAGAAATGTCAAATTGATGCTATGATGAAAATTAGAACGCAAAAAGATGTGCGTAGCCCGACAAGACACAAACCTCTTTGTTCTATTTCATTAATTGAAAGGTTAATATGTGACATTTATACTATTTTTTAGCCGAATTTACTCTTGGATAAGATTTCGCTCTTTCTGGGGGAGAAAAGACTAGTTTGAGTAATTTAAAGCTGGTAAAGAATACGTAGAGAATACAAGGGAATGTCTTAAATAATTTTCAAATAAATTTGAAAACAATGTAAAAAATTGTTGTGTGATTAAGCTAACACAAAATGGATTGTAAATGGGAGTTTTTCATGAAGAAATTAGCACTTACAGTGTTAGTTTTAACCTTATTCTTTTTGATTCTAACTCCTACACATCCACTAGTTTTAAATCAGATTTTCGCTAAAGTATTCATTCCTATGAAAGACCTCGAAGAGGAATGGGAAAATAAGGACATAACTTGGTATTATGAAAACCTTCTGGATGACGATAGAAAGAAAATCAGGTTAGCTATGGATCTTGCTATTCCGAGACAAAGAATCATTGACGAGATATATGATGGACATGCTGAACTGATCGCAACACCTATTGGTAAAAATCTGATTGAAATTTATGATCAAGACATTTCTCCTCGCTCATATAATCCATCTATGTCATTGGCACTTCTCACGGAAGTTTTTGGTAAAACCTACAATGAGGCAATTCAAAATGAAACTTATACAACCGTTCCTTATTTTAGAATGACTCTTGTTTCTCCAATGACTAATCAGGCTCGAACTCAATGGGTACCATTAATTGCACAATCATTTAGAAATATAGGTATTTATACTACATTAAAGTGGTGGAACTGGAATATTATCGTGCCTCGTCTGTTTTTTGATCCAATAGAGACTGGCTATGACTATATCCATGGTGGTTATGATGCTATCTTCATGGATCAGTTTGCTAGTGCTGACCCTGATTATAGTAGTAAATTTCTTAGGAAAGCTTATGTTCCTACAGGGAACAATTATGCTTGGATTGAAAATTCAGTAGTTGAAGAAATTTGGGGGAGAACACTCAATTCAAGTGATCCAAACTCTCGTATTCAAGGACTATGCGATTTCCAAAAATGGTTTAATGATCAGGTTCCTATGTCTATTATATGTCAGGAACAAGATATGTTTATTATGGATCCAAAAATAAAAGGTTTTGATACCTACTTGGTTGGTAGAGGGGCGTTTTTTAATAATTGTACCATTAAAAACCAAACTACTATGACTTACACCATTCCAGTAGACTTTGTAAACTTTAATCCACTGTTATCAAACTATTATTCCGATTCAGTGGTCGTAAAGAATATCTTCTTATCACTTGCTGCTAGACGAGGGGACTATAATCTCACCCATCCTGTTCCTCTACTTGCAAAGAATTGGGAAAGCAGCTCTAATGGATTAGAATGGATTGTAACTCTCCGCCAAGGAGTTCAATGGCATGATGGTACAGAAGTGACTGCTGATGATGTTGTCTTCAGTTATCACTCCCTTTTTAATGAAGAACTCAAAAGGGCTCCAACCTTGAGTTTCATAGAGGATAGGTTTGGAAAAAATGCATCAGCAAGTATTAAGAAACTTGGTACTTACACTGTAAAATTCACCCTCCAATCCTTCTACCCTTATATGACGACAGCTGTGTTTGGTTTACCCATAATTCAAAAAGCACAAATGGAACAAATTGCACTCAAGGATTGGAGAACTCATGAAACAAATCATGGGAAGGAGAAACTCATTGGTTGTGGGCCTTATGAATTTGAAAGTTATAATTTTGATCAAGTAATACTTGTCAAATCAGACAATTACAACCAAGCTAAGATAGGTCACAATCCCTCAGCAACAGGTGGGGGGATTTTTTGGCCGAACGCCTCTATTGAAACTATAAAAGTAGCTGTAGTGAAAGACGCTAAAACCGCTATTTGGGGTCTCGAAAGAGGAAAATATGACGCAATTGACCCTCAAACTGGGATTTATGAGAATTTAGATGAAATTAATGCCTCTAATTGGGCTAAGATGACCACTACTTTGAAGTATGGATGGCAAGAATTGGTTTATAATCAATACTCCCCCATTTGGGGAATGAATCCCGGTAATCCTTATAAAATGTATCTATATAGACCTATTCCTAATCTAAATGATTATATGCCTACTTTGATAGGTTATTTTCTCTTTTTTACTTCTGGTGTAATTGTCCTTGTTGTTGTAATAATTCGAACTGCTATCCAAGGATATAAACGTGAGTTCTAAGCATTCATTTATCCTCTGGAGGAGGTGTTGAAACAGAAGACTTGGTACTTCTAATATAGAGGATAAGGACGACAATGATTATCAATACAAAAATGCTTTCAATTAATCCAGCATATCCACTAAAAATTGAGAAGAAATCTGGTACATAATCTGCATCGAGTGAAAGGAATAACCAGTCATTAAAGAAATCATTTGAGTTCAGTGTAGGATCTTGGTTTGTTATACCAAATAAAAGACCCATACTTACAAGGATGATTATTATGGAAGTGTATGTAATTGAATTTGCTATCGCATAAACTTTGAGGTCGTTTTCTTGTGAGGGTTTCAATAGATTACCAATATTAAGCTCTATAAAGATGGAGACCAAACAGGTGGTCACAAAAAAAATGAAAATTATTGAAATCACATCAAACAAACGTGTTATTTCTTCCTCTGTTATAAATAATTCAGCAGTAGTAATTAATTCTAGCCAGCTTGAAAAATCTGATAGGAGAAGAAATGGAACCGCCACTAATGAAGAACAGATATTTGTTACAATCGAAACCTTAAATGACGTAATTAGCCCTCTCCAGAATATATAATAAACAACAGCCTCTATCAAGATAATACAAACAAAAGCAAGAAGAAACCAATGGAACTGAAGAAAAGAGTAAGTAATCACCACATCTAAGAAGTATGAAGTATTCCTTGCATCTGATGCAGTAAGTATTTGAGAGAAAAGATGCTTCACAGGTTCAAAGGGTCTCTTAGATATAAAAAGCTTTCTACGGAGACAGAGAAGAATTTTATTTATGTTAGTTAGAAAATGAAGGAATAAAAGCAGAATAGAATCTTTGGCATAATGAAGAAGTGTTGTATCTGAACAGACAGATCCATAACTATCAACGAGAGACGAAAAAACTGAGGATGGACAAAAGACAAAAATGTCAAATTGATGCTATGATGAAAATTAGAAAGCAAAAAGATGTGCATAACCCGACAAGATAGTAAAAGGATGTAGATGGCAATAATCGTTCTGTTATTATGTGAAAGTCCAACCGTAGATGGGCAAACCGTTCGTAAACCATGATATCAGGGGGTTGGTGAGCTGTATAATAATTCATGTGCTTATATAGAAAAATATTAGTTTTTATTCTGATGAAATTATCAAAAT
>JBHLMN010000021.1:41698-108194 GCA_048938105.1 Promethearchaeota archaeon | reverse complement strand
ATTAATATTGTCGGTTTATAAGAGATCGTACTATTTTTAACAGCTTTTTTTTTGAAACACAACTATTCTTAGTAATTATAGTAATAATCCTTAAAAATGTTGTTATACTATTTTAGTTACACTACTATTCTAATTAAAACTACTATTTTACTACTATTATGAGTTATACTATTTTGAGTTTGATGTAGAATGTCATCACCTGCTGGGGTCAGTAAAATAACTAGGAATTTTCAAGTATCCATCCCTCCAAATATTCGAGAAAAGCTTAAACTTAAGCTCGGTGATTATATAGCGTTTATAGTGAAAGATGAGAACGTAATTATAGCTAAAATAACCATTTAAATCCTAAATAAACCCCCAATTTTGAGTACTTTTTTTATATCTTCTTGATGATTTTTAATAAAACTTCATGCATTGAAGGAGAAGTAGCAATGAGGCTTGAAGATGTTACGTTAAAGGGATTGTTTTCAAAATCAGTTGTTATTCCTTTGGCTTCTTTAACAATAAGTGCTCCAGCAATCACATCCCACGCGTTCACTCCAGTCATGATAAAAGCACCAAACCGTCCAGCGGCAACATAACAGAGTTCAAGAGCAGCTGCACCCACTTGACGGACTTTATTATTAATAAATTTAAGCTCTCTGTAGATTCTCACTATTTGTTTTTTTGAATCTAGATCACGACCATTGCAAAAAGCCAGAAACGATTTTTCCAGTGTCAATGATTTGTTAATCGTGATTTCCTGTCCATTTAAGTAAGCTCCTTTGTTATTCTCCGCAATAAAAAGCTCATCTTGAATTGGGGAATATACTACTCCTAAAAGCGGGTTATTTTTATGTACTAGCCCAATTGAGACAGCAAAAAATGGATTCCGTACAGAAAAATTCGTTGAACCATCTAGTGGATCAATAATCCATAAATAATCAGATTTTTGGTTTTCTTTCCCACTTTCCTCTGATAGAATAGAATGATGAGAAAAATTATCTTTAATATGGCTTATTATCAAAGATTCAGCCTTCAGATCAGCCTCAGTAACAACACTTTGATCATCTTTAAATGAAATCTCAAATTCTTTTGTAAAAAGGTCGAGTAACAACTTACCTGCCTTTTGGGAGGCTTCTATCGCAATATCAAGAAAATTATTTTCCATAAAACTCAGACTCAGAGTATTGAATTCATTTCAAAGTGATATAATGATAAATTACCTGAATTATAAAAAACGCTTTGTCTCTGTTAATATTCATTATTCGAACCAATAGAAATAATATTCTCTGATATCAATTTTGTCGTAATCTGTTTATTAATAGAATTTATGGACAGGTTTTAGAATCTTGAAATCATCTCTATTAGCTGGTGGAAAACTCTATGATTTGTTGGTCAATTGGAATAAGAGGTTATCTTCTGAAATACCTTTTTTAGTGAATTTCCTCAAAGATATTAAACCACCAGTTACAACTGTCTTGGAGGTGGGATGCGGTACAGGTCATCACGCTCAGATATTGCAAAGAGATTACGGTTATCTCGTCACTGGTGTCGACATTGAAGAATCCATGATTGAGGAGGCAAGGAAACGAGTCCCTGAAGCTGAAATACTTGTTCATGACTTTCTTGATCCTGTGCTTCTGAAAGGAAGATCATTTGATGCCATTATCAGTCTTGGGAATTCTGTTGGATTAATAGCTTCAAAATACGAGTTCAAATCAATAATATCGAAATTTACCCAATTGTTACGGAAATCAAACAGTATCTTGATTTTCCATTTATTAAATACCGAGAAAGCACGAGATGGATGGTCACCACCCCGTTCTGTTGACACAAATGATGGGGAATACATTTTCTTACGAGGGTTTACAACATCAGAAAGATTTATTCATCCTGAAATTCTTACTCTTTATAGATCAAAGAATGATGACTATTGGGAAATAACATCAACAGGAAAAGCAAACATCCCCCGTATTAAGCAAAGAGAAATGTCATCTCTCTTAAATAAATATAATTTTAGGAATATTAGAGTTTTTGGTGACTATCAGAAAAACCCATTTAATCCTTCAAGTTCTGTAGACATGATCTATGTCTGTGAGAGCTAGTATTAGTTTTTAATAGAGAAAAACCAAGTTCCAAATATTCTTATCAAAAATCTATTTCCGAAATTTTTAGAAGATTATTTTTAGATCTTTTGCACAAAAAGGTATGATAAATAAAAATCATATTCATATTCCATATAATTGATATAAGAATGGAGAAAAAACACATGGTTAAAGAGAATGAAAAATTGACTGAACTGGAATGGCATAGAAAAATGGCTGCTCAGCTATTCAATCATACATGGGATTTAATAGATAAAAAGGATCGTGATGCTGATGAAGCAGACGAGATGATTCATTCTGCTCATGCTTCGAGATATCATTGGGGGATAGTAGTTTCTTCTGGCAAATACCCCAAAACTGGCCCAATGAATCTTGAACGAGGTGACTGGCAAATCTCACATGTATATTCGATCTTAAAAAGGCCTTTTGCAGCTGAATATCACGCAAAGAGATGTTTAAAAATTTGCGAAGATAATAATATAGGTGATTTCGACATTGCTTTTGCCTATGAAGCAATGGCAAGGGTCTATGCAATCGCAGCGGATAAGAAAACCGAATTTAAAAAATATATTACCTTAGCAAAAGAAGCAGGTGAAAAAATCAAGAAAAAAGAAGATAAAGAATATTTCTTTAGTCAACTTGAAAACATACCTGGGTATACAGCCTAGATGTTAACTAATGGGAGTTTTTTCTATAAATAGATCTTCTCATACTGTTCAATTGATAATTCCATGATCCTGTGATTTCTCCAAGATCTCATACCAGTAAAAGGAATGAAACCCGCCTTTTCATATACACGATATGCTGCAGGATTTAAGCGATGAGGAGGTACTACAAAAAGTTCACATTTTGTTTCTGTGAAAACGAAACGTACAACTAAACGCATTCCTTTTGAACCTATACCTCTCCCCCAATATCGTGGCAATAGTTTGATATCACCCATAAAAGATTTTACCTTATCTGGTTTTAACCATTTACCAAAAGTATAGGAATCTGGTAAAGAAAAGAAGAAAGATTCACCGATAGGAATATTATCGAGCCATAGTATTAATTGAGTGTAGTCATACCCATGTTTTGCACGTTTCTCTTTATAGATTTTCCACGCTGATTGTTCATCATTAGACTTTGACCATCCTCTAAATCTGGGAAATTCATCAGCGTATCGCATTATTTCAGGGGTGTTCCAAAGTTCAAGAAGAAATTTTAACTCCTCTTTTTGTAATTCAGATATTGTAAGATGTGCATTTGACATTAAATTCTCTCTAATAATTGTAATTTACTTAATCATGAAGTAATAATATGTTTTATTAATTCTCCTGTTTCAATGTCTAAATAGAGTTTAGTTCCAACCTTGAATTGTTGAGGTACCATTATTCTTAATCCTGATTCGAAATTTGCCACCAATTTTCCATTATAATTAGTTGAAATAGATTCTATTATTGCTTCAAGTTTTGGTCTGTTATCAATGTTATCAATTTGTGATAAATTAACTTCGGTATTGATAGTTTTATTAATACGTTTTACTAATGAATCCGAAATGGGATTATCAACAACTGACACATTTTCTCTTAAATGATCAATGTCATTCGTACCTACTAGAACACAGGTTAATTCTTCATGCGCCAAAATCCAATTTAAAATTAATTGAGAAATCGTGATTTTTGTTTCCTTACTTAATTCTGCAAGCTTGTGTGTGAGTTTCATTAAGCAATTTTGCCAACTATCAGGGGCATCAAATAGTTTGTTTAAGTTACTTGGAAATTCATTGAGTTTTTTTGCCAGAAAACCGCTAAATAAGGGCGAATACGCTATAATCCCAATATCTAATTCTTGACAAGTCCCTATAACTGAATCATATACCTTTCTTTGTATTGGGTTTAAAGGAACTTGAACAAGACTTGTTGGAATAAGCTTTTGCCATTTTCTGAGTATATCAGTGTAAAAGCAAGATGTACCAACAGATTTTATGGTGCCATTCTCTAGTAAATCTGAAAGGTACGATAATGACTCTTCTAATGGTGTAATAGGATCATAAAGATGGATTTCAAAATGATCTAAATAATCAGTCTTTAAATTCTTGAGACTCTGTTGAATACCTTTCTCAAGTGCTACGGGACTCGAATCAACAATGATTTTTCCATCTCGATGTGAAACTCCACCAGAGGTTGCAACTATCACTTCATCCCTAATTCCAGAGAGAAGCTGACCAAGCTTGGCTTCAACCTTCCCTTCTTGATAATTTGAAGATGTACAGAAAAAATTGATTCCTAGATCAAGCGCTGTATCAATTAATTTCTTTAAACCGTCCTCTTTTCCAATTAATTTCAATTGACGGGATCCAAAACCAATTTTTGAAATTTTTTTACTAGTTTTAGGTATTTTTGAATATTTCAAGGGATTAGTCCTCTTATTCAAATTTTTTGAATGATGGTATTCAATTAATTTGAACGTTACAAAAAGTTTAAATACCTTTTGATTTCGGTGAAATTTGAATTAGTCAACAAATCAAGGAGTATCCTCTCATGGAGAACCAAGAAAGTTCCGAACAATATTCCAAACTTGAAGAATTTCTAAAAACGATAGAAGAATCTGTTGAAGACTCTATAGAAGGAACAACACGAATGGCTCTTTTCTTCATTATCTTACGCGAGAAGGAAGTGACGGTTGACTATCTAAGAACAGTTCTCGGTATTAAGGGGAATACAATTTACTATCATCTCAACAAGCTTGAAGATGTGGGGATTCTATCAATGAAGAGAGAAGCTGTTCCAGGTACCAATTTAAGTCGAAAAATCTTCTATATTAACCCACACTTTTTTCAATTGAAGAAGGAACAAGAGTGGAAGATTCTTATCAAAAATAACCCTAGACTTGCATTTCTTGCTGAAATGTATATTGCAGTAGGAGCATTAGTGGAAGCACTTCGAACTTATCTTACTATGTCCGATGATCAATTTAATAAATATTATAAAGAGAAAAAACCGATTTGTGATGTACTTTTCCTCAAAGAAGACCAATTCTCACGCTTTCATTCACTAGCTTCTGAAATCATTCAAGAAATTTCAACTGAAGATGTATCTAAGATTCTTGAGGAATCTGAAGGATATGTTTATTCGATATTTGCTTATCCACCTGTGAATAATTAACCGAATAAAAAAGTGATGAAGTTAAAAATAGTTTTAGAGTCATTCTAGAACAACTTTTAGATAATAAAGGATTCTTTTCATAAGGTAAAAATTAACCCATTAATATCAAATTATTTATTTTAATAAATAATGACGCTATTTATTCTATTAAGATCTATAGGACAAAGTCTACTCAACTAAAAATGTATTAATTTTAAATTTAATAAAGGCGTGACTAGAATTATGGTTCAAAAGACTGGTGGAGAACTCATAATAGATTGTTTGAAACAGGAGGGAGTGAAATTCGTTTTCGGGATACCTGGAGATCAATTATATCCAATATTAGATGCGATCTATAGAGAGGATTCAATTGATTTTGTGACCTTCCGACACGAACAATCCTGTGCAAACGCAGCTGACGCATGGGCTCGAGTAACTAATGAACCAGGTGTTTGTTTAGGCACTGTTGGTCCTGGTGCAGCTGACTTAATACCAGGAGTATATGCAGCATTTGCAGATAGCATCCCAATGGTCATAATTACAGCCCAAAATCAGACTTGGAATATATATCCAGGGCATGGGATGACACAAGATTTAGATCAAATAAATCTCTTCAAACCAATTACAAAATGGCAAGCTGTTGTTTCTCCTTGGAAGCGGATCCCAAGTTTAGTGCAATGGGCTTTTCGAGTAGCCATAGCAGGTCGACCTGGACCAGTCTTACTTGATGTCCCTTCCGATGTTTTATTTGAAATGAATGATATCTCGGAACTCATGACTCCTGTTACCAAACCTGAAAATTATCGTTGCCTAAGGAATCCAGTTGCGCAGCACGATTTGATTGAAAAGGCTACAGATTTGCTACTTAAAGCAGAGTATCCATTGATTCATGTTGGAGGAGGTGTTCTCCGCTCTAATGCCAATGAAGAAGTTCAAGCTCTAGCTGAATATTTGCAATGTCCAGTGACTAGCTCTGTCTTTGCTCGAGGAGTCCTTCCTGATGATCATCCTTTACTCTTATTACCTGCTGGTTTTGGTGCTATTGCAGCTCAATCTGGTGCTGATCTTATTTTACTAATTGGTGGTCGCTTTGGAGATTTAGATAATTGGGGACGGCCACCGTTTTGGGGAGAACAAGACTCCCAAAATATAATTCAAATCGATATTGATCCTGAAACAATTGGATTAAACCGGCCAGTGCAACTAGGTATCGTTGGAGATGCAAAATCTACGACAAAACAACTTTTTGAAGTGATTAAGTCACGTATATCTCCTCGTGAATCGTCTTCATGGGTAGAAGAATGCCGTGAAACTCAAGATGAATGGCTAAAAGATTTTGTAGAACAGGGTAAATCTGGTCAAATACCTATTCATCCTCTTAGAGTAATTCAGGAAGTCCGAGATTTCTTTCCGCGGGACGCGATATCCATTGTAGATGGTGGAAACACAGGTGTTTGGGCTCATTATTTAAATCGAATCTACGAGCCTAATACATATTTGTGGCCGAGTGATTCTGGACACTTGGGCGTAGGAATTGGATTTGCAATTGGCGCTCAATTAGCTAAACCCGATAAAAAAGTGTATGCAATTATGGGTGATGGTTCATTTATGTTCAATGTTCAAGAGCTTGAGACTGCTCGCCGATTGAAGCTGCCAATTATCATTATAGTTTCAAATGATAGAGCATATGGTATGATTAAAGCTGGTCAAAAGGTTGCCTACGAACAGCGTTACATCGGTGTTGATTTTTTTGATGTGCATTATGATAAGCTAGCTGAATCGATGGATTGCTTAGGTATTCGAGTAACTGAACCAAATGACATCAGACCTGCCTTGGAAAAAGCAAACGATTCAAGAGTTCCAGCTGTTCTTGATATTGTTGTTGATAGAGAAATTAACCTTGAACCTCCTGATTTTGAAACACTCGCTGGAATATGGTTAGAAGGATGTTTGGATTAATGTCCTTCTATCTACATTCTTTCATTCTTTCTCAAATGTAAAGACTGTTTTAACTACGTTATATTTTTCTTTATTCATTGAGTATTTGAAAGCTCTCTTATAATCCTTAGGAAAACTGAATTTATGAGTAATCATCCATGATAGGTCAACTTTTCTTGAAGCCAGTAAGTCTAGTGCGATCTCAAAGGCGTGTTTGATTGAACCAGATGTATCATTCTCTATTGAAGAAGCAAATGAACCTAAAACTTGTAATTCCCTAGACCAAATCAGTGACCAGTCAATGTTGATTTTATGTGGGTTTCCAATTAATATCATCTGCCCTCCACTCCTGATAAATCGTAAAGCATCTTCAATTGTACTTGGTATACCAACACATTCAAAGACCATATCGGCTCCTCCTCCCACAATTAACTTTTTTTTCTCAAGAATAGGTTTATATATCCGAGCATTGAACTCTTCTGCAATTTTCTGATAATATCCCTTTTTAGCTTGGATAAATATATCTGCTCCCGCTTTCTCTATAGCTAATCTTCCTTGATATTCATTTTTATCAATCGCAATTATCTTAGCCTTACTTCCTAAGGCTCTGAGGGCGGTTATGACCATTAAACCAATAACACCTGTACCCATAACAATTATAGTATCATTAATTTTAGGGAAATGACGTAAAACTGCATGGAGACCAATAGTGAAAGGTTCAACTAAGACAGCATTTTCATTGCTAACAATATCGGGAACTTTGTATGCTTGGGTTTTATGGGCAAGGTAGAAATGACTAAAGGCTCCTCCTGTATCATGGCACCACCCTGTATCAAATGCAGGACTTAAATCTCCTATATCAAAGTTATCACAACGAATAGTATCCCCATTATCACAATTGTGGCAAACTGGTGTGATTCCTCGAGTTTGACAACTCAGAATAGGATCCAGTACAACACGATCTCCAATATTTATGTCAGTAACATTTGAACCAGTTTCCGCAACTATTCCGACATTCTCGTGTCCCAAAACTGCAGGAAAGGAACACAATGGTTCTAAAAGTGGACTCTCTTGTAATAGAACGGTATTTACATCCGAACCACATATACCTGCATATTTAGTTCTTATCTTCACCCATCCATCTCGAACCTCTGGTTCTGGAATATCATCTAATCTAGTGGGAGGAAAAAAGCTCAAATAAGCGGCTTTAGTTATTTTTCCAAGTAATTTTGTTGTTATATATCTAGGAATATTTGCATGAAATCTGAGTGCTTTCATACCCAATCAATCCAAAATACACATAATTAAATTATTTGCAGCAATAATTATCAATTAAGATCATTTTTGATCAATCTGTAAAAATTAATTATATAAATTCAAATAATGTATTGGAGCTATTGAACTTGGACACAAACTTTCATCATGTTGGAATAGTGGTTCATGATTTGAAATCTGCTATCTCAAAGTATTGTAAGGCATTTGGACATGATAGCGATGATATCAGAATCCATACGCAATATTATATCACTGGAAAAGGTGAGGAGGAGGAGTTTGATTATGCTTTCATTCCTCTCGGAAATAATTGCTATTTAGAACTTGTTTCTCCCCTTACAGAAGGTCCAACTAAGAGATATCTAGAGAAAAAGGGGGAAGGATTATTTCACATTGCTTTCGAATCTGATGATTTATTAAGCTCAATAGATACGTTTGAAAAAGCAGGGTTTCCGCTTGCAGGAAAAACTCCGACAGAAGAAGTTTTATCGGTATTTTTCCATCCAAAATCCTCTCATGGTGTTCTAATTCAATTAATGAAGAAAAATATCCTCTTACCTGACGGATCCCCCAACCTCAATACAATAACTCAATCTTAATCGATTAAAAACAAAAAGTGAAAGCATTTGGCTCATAAGAATTAGATTTGGGAACTTATACTAATGGAACAAAATGAGTGGATAGATCATTGTAAACAAATAGAAAGATATTCTCACGATTATCCACAAATAAAAGGTTTCTTCAGATTAGTTATGAGTCTTTTCTTTTTATTTCCACACTTGAATTCAGAATTATTGTCAAATAGAAACGAATTTGTGAATCAAATTTGTCATAAAGCTGATTTTTGGGAGATAAACTGGCTGAAGACCTTTTTTCAGTTTGAAGCGAATTTAATGATGAGTGAGTTTTTATTGAAGGAAGATTGGTGGTGGGACTTCCTTAAACAAATTGAAGATGATCCTGTTAAGCTTTATACTTTGTCTGCTTTTCATGAATCATTGGGTACACAGAAAAAAAGGAAAACTTCTGGGTTATTTTTCACCCCTAAGAATCAAATTAAACTAATATGCTATTATACTTTATTCTTCTTTCTCCGTGATAAAATAAACTCAGATTTAGATGATAAGACACTTCATAAGATTGTTTTTAAAAAGAAATATCCATTGGATGTTCGAATAGAAGATTGTCACCAAATAACTCATATTTTAACATCCAGTAAGATATTAGATCCAAGCTGTGGTACAGGGATTTTTCTTGTAGAAATGATTCAACTTATAATCTCAATTCTAATAGCAAATCCAGTATACGAGAATAAATCAACAGTAGAAAAGTTAAAAATAACACAGGGAATTTTTTCACGTCTTTTTGGTTATGATATTGACTCAGATAATGTTAAATTAGCAAAAATCATACTTACACAACAATATCTTCAATCTACCGCATATTCAGAAAAAGAAATATCCACTTTTGTTGATAAGAAGCTTCAAATATACGAAAAAGATTTTATATCAGAGAAAAGATCATCTCTTCCAAAATTTGATATTATTGTTGGAAATCCTCCTTATATCCGACACCATTGGCTCAATACTAAATCTTTTAAGGGATTAGAAGGCAAATCGGTATTCATTCAGGATCTCAGGTCATTTTTTCCTAAAATATCATTCAAATGGGATAAAAAAGCAGATTTATATGTTTATTTTTGGTTAAAAGCGATAATGCATTTAAACAATAGAGGTGTTATTTCGTTTGTATTATCAAGAGCATGGTTTTCTTCCCGTTACGCAACACCTCTCAAACATTTCTTTTCTTCTTATTTCAATCTAGATCTCATCATAGAGTTACCATTTGAAGTTTGGGAGAGCGCAGAGATTCGAACCCATATTATATTAGGTCATAAAGTTGAAAATCTTTCTAAACCAAAAACCATGAGATTTATTGTTTGGAATTCTTCAGTTAAATCTTTATTAGAGGCTGAAAGGTCACTTCTAGACATTAATGAGTTAGAGGTCATAATACTTGACTATAAAGACCAGAATTTAGAGATTAAAGCAGTAGAAAAGGATCAATATAGGTGTACTCAGGTATTAGATTTGATCCCATTCCTGACTAATTCTAGAAAATTATTCCCTATCCTCAGGTTAGATTATCTATTAATGTCTCCATTTCTTCTAAATTTACTAATTGAAAAAAAAGGCTATTTTTGTCTATTGAAAGAAATTGGGAAATTAGGGATGGGATCAACGACTGGAGCTAATCGTTTTTTTTATCTCGATAAAGAAACAATCAATGATTATAATATTCCTAAGGAAAATATGTATCTAATGACAAAATCTCCTAAAGAATGGCAAACAATTTTCTCCCCTATTAAGGAGAATATGAAATATTTGCTTTATATTTCTGAAAAATTATCAGAAAGCAGTTCCGACAATCTACATCATTATATCAATAGTATTCAAAACATTCTATTAAAACGCCCTTATTTTAAGAATAAAACAATAGATAATTGGTATCAGATACCATTAATTGTACCAGATATTTTATTCCCAAATATGACTTATAAACGATCTTTTGTAGCATACAATCGTGATAAACTTCATATTGATAAGCAATGGATCGGTTTTTGGGCAAATAATCGAGAGTGGGTTTTTTTTCTTCTTGGTTTCTTCAATTCAACTTTGGGGATATTACTTCGGGAGATACAGGGCACACGAACTCTCGGACTTGGCTCATTAAAACTTTCTCTTCAAGAATGTCAAAATTTACTTGTACTTGATCCACGAAAAATGTCAAAGGAAATTATTAAACGCTTCCAATCTCCTGTTAAGGTGCTTGGTAACTTAAGAATAGATTCCCTCAATGAACTTGATAACTTAGACTCCGAATATTCCAAAATTCAAGAGGAGCTTGATCAATTAATACTTGTAGAATGTCTACAGTTGACTCCAGCTGATATTATTAAAATCCGAGAAATACTTAAATTTGAGATCAATTGGAGATTAGCAAAAGAAAAGAGATAAAACCAGAATTTAAGCGAAAAGAAGATTTCATTAATATCATCTTGAATTCGCTGATTAAAATGAGATAAAAAGGTTTTTTCAATGAAAAAACAAGTTATATTTCATGAAGATTTTTATAAGGTCTATACGTCCGATCCTGCGGCTGATGCAGGTCGAATGGAAGCTATTATTAAAGAATTGTACGATTATAAATTTATAAATCCCAAACCATCGCAAGATAAAGATATTTTGCTAGTTCATACTGAAAAACACCTTTCACGCGTAAAGGGGTCAAGACAAGTCTATCCTATGGCATTACTTGCTGCAGGAGGAGCAATTCTTGCTGGTGAATATACATGTAAGTATCGTGAAGCGATGTTTGCTCTTATCCGACCACCAGGGCATCATGCGAGCCCTGAAGGTTTTTGGGGATTTTGTTATTTCAATAATATTGCTATCGGAATTAAAAGGCTCTTAAAAGACAAAAAAATAAGCAAAGCTGCAATCATCGATTTTGATATGCATTTTGGGGATGGTACCAGTAATACATTCTCTACTTTACCTGAAGTTGTCTATTATCATGTTAAAGGGGGGACTAGAACTCAATTTATCCAAAATGTGAGAGATTTTTGTAATAATACTACAAAAGTGGATTTAATTGGCGTTTCAGCAGGTTTTGATAGGCATGAAGATGACTGGGGAGGTTTATTAACGACTGAAGATTATTATACTATAGGTAAAATCATCAAAAGCTTTTCAAAAGAACGATGTGATAGTAAAAGGTTTTCTGTTTTAGAAGGGGGATATAATCATAATGTTCTCGGTAAAAACGTCCGTTCTTTTATTGAAGGTTTTTATTAGGTAGTCTTTAGTGTTTTTTATCGTATTTTTTTGATTTTTATTAGGAGGTGAATATAAACAATGATCCATATTGTTATACAGAAGAGTAAGTTACAACTTTTTTACATCAAAAAAAGGTATTAGAATAGGGACATTTTGTCATGAAAAGGGAAATAAGAGTTTTTTTAGTAGATGATTCTGCATTTGTGCGGCATCAAGTCTCTAAATTGATTAAAGATAGCGATAAGAATATAAAAGTCATTGGAGGAGCTCCTAATGGGAAAATCGCCTTAATGAAAATAGCTCTCCCAAAATATAAACCTGATGTAGTTCTTTTAGACGCCATAATGCCTGAAATGGACGGTTTCGAGACTGTTGGTCATATAATGGATAGGTTCCCAATTCCTGTAATAATTGTTTCTGGATTAACTAAAAAAGAAGTAAATCGTTCACTCACAAATTTAGGTATGTCTGCTTTTGAATCTGGAGCTGTAGAATTCGTTAAAAAACCTGATTCGAGAATTCAAGGGGATATAAAACGCTTCAAATCGGATCTTATTTATAAGATTCTCAATCTATCTCAAATTAATTTAACACGTGCTTATTCAGGTTTTGACTTCAAATCTTTTTTACAAGAAGAAGAAATTGATGAATATTATCCAAAAAAGAGACCTAAAATAGTTCCCAAAGAGTTTCAAGACTTATTGATAGTGATTGGAGCCTCAACAGGAGGCCCAAGAGCAATCTCACTTATTCTATCTAAAATTCCCTCAAAATTCCCTCCAATTATAATTGTTCAACATATGCCTGAAGCAATGGTGGATCCATGGGTAAAAAGGTTACAAAGTTTATACCCTCACTTAAAAATCGAAATTGCCAAAGACAGTGAAAAAATAAGACCAAATCGAGTATATATAGCCCCAGGAGGAAAACATTGTGCTATCAACAAGGGAAGAAGTTTTCGAATATATGTCGATAAGAGAGTAAATTTCTTAATTCCTGCTGTTGATATCACATTTGCAACAGCTGCAAAGGTTTACAAAGAAAATATACTTGGAATCGTCCTTACTGGTATGGGAAAGGATGGTTTCAATGGAGCTAAGAAAATTAAAGCAGTAGGAGGAAAGATTTTCGCTGAACACGAATCAACTTCAGTAATTTATGCTATGCCAAAAGCTATTGTTGAAGGAGAGTTAGCTGATGAAGTTGTGGCATTACATAATATTCCATTGACAATTAAAAAACATGGCTGGATCTAATCGTTTAAATGTTTCAAATGTTTAGGATTTTTATATAAGTAGATTAATTCAGAGATTTTATGGATATTTTTGAATGACTCTAACTTTATTCCTTCTTTTAGATTGTAAATGAGAAACTAAAGATATTTAGGGAGGGAGAGATACTTATTAGTGAATGTTTTTATATTATAATATAATTCATATTATTATAGATATAAAAATAACATATATTAAATCTATAGGTTTAAGAGAAGTATTTGTAAGAACTATTAAAATAGCTACCTCCGCTTTGAATCTCACCACATAAGCTGAAGAACAGTCATAATAACGTACCCAATTTAAAATCGCAGAAGAGACAAAATTTTAACTCAATCCAAGGTTTAAAAGGTATTGAGGCCATTGGGGTGCTAGAAATAGAAGCTGGACGAATAATTGATCGAATTAATAAGAAACGGAAGGATATAAGCTCTCCCTTTTCCGTCTATGAGATTCTTCTATTAAATAAGAGTAGTGGTCTCCCAATTTTCTCGAGAGTATATAAACAAACTTCTACTAAAGATCCAACTCTGATTGCTGGATTGATGGCAGCTATCGTGCAATTTGGAGAGATGATTGGGAATAATATGGAACTTAATGACATTGGTATTCGGGAAGGATCTCGTATATTTGTTAGAAGCCATAAAGATTTAGTTTGTTTACTTACTATAGGTAATTTTCCAGTAAATATGATAACCTCTCGTAATTTTATAGAAATCATAAATGAACTCTCTTCTCGGATTTTTGAAACTATCCGTATGATGATAGCATTACCACTGTATGAGTCTAATGCTCCTATTGATGCAGTAAGCATTGTTGTTTCTGATGAATCATTAGACGGTCCAAACATGTCTATCTTCCCAGATTTAGGAAGGATCGTTGATAATATTGTCTTAGAAACAACAACCATGTTTTCAGAAGATGAAGATCTAGATTTAGATGCTTTAATAGAAAAAGAGCTCTTTACAATGGAAGAAACTGATTCTACGTATCTCAAATCCGAATACTCAGGAACCACTCAACAAATCATAACAGAAAAAACATCAACAATGAAGAATTTTTTCTCAATTTTTTCACGCTTTAAAGATGTAAAAGGTGATGTTTCAGATGACAACTGCAATAGAGAATAAAAAGACAAAAGGAGACAGATATCTAATCTTTAGAATTTCTAATGACCTTTACGGTCTTGAAGTCCAATATTTAAAAGAAGTATTTCAATCAGAAAATATTTTGAAGCTTCCCAGGACATCTGCCGTTCTGGAAGGAATAGTAAATCTTCGTGGTTATATTGTAAGTATTTTCAATCTTTCAGTACTACTTTGGGGGAAAGAATCTCATAAAGAAAGCAAAAATTCAGCCAAAAATGTTAGCAAACGTAAAGTTATACTACTGCTAACAATTAAAGAACAAGATGTGGGTATTTTAGTGGATCAAATCCATCAGCTAGATACAATTACTGACTTTGAAACTGTAAATGAGTCGTATTTCCAAGGAAGAGAGCTGTTAAATCCATCATTGATTTCTCAAATTGGCTTTTTAAATAATGAACAAAAAGTCTACATTTTGGATTTAAAACGTCTTCTAGGAGGTTTTATTGCACCTAAAAAGTCTTCTAAGAAATATGAAAAAGCTGATGAAGAAGAGGACTTTGATTTTGATCAATACACATTACCAGATTCAGATGAAATGTCAGATTTTTCTTCAGGATCTACTTCTGATCTTGAAATGAACCAACTTAATTTGCCAGAAAATCAATTAATTGATGAATTTGATCAGACAGTCCTTGACAAAGCTGAAGTAAAAAGTAGAGGGAGAGAAAAAAAGGAAAAAGATGTAGAAGAGAAAATTGATAAAAATAATGATGTTAAAGAAGTCAAAAAACCTGAAAAAGATGACAATGCCAAAACAGACCTGAAAAAAAAGGGGAAAGGAGAAAAAACAAAACGAACCAAGAAAACTGATGAAGCTGATAAGAATAATGTAGTTGAAGCGGATAAAAGAGAAGTAGAGAAATCTAAGAAGAAGAACAAGATTAAGAAGACAAAAAAAGAAGTAAAATAAGATTGAGGATATAATATTAGAGGATTTTGACACGAAAAAGATTTATGTTTTAAAAAAAAAGAGGTGAATGTTATATCACGATCTAAAATAATTGAAAAAATTAGAACTCAGATCAAAGATAACCTTCTCCTCTTTACTTTATACGGAAATAATTATGCTTTGATGAGTGTTTCCGTCATCCAGATCTTCCAGACACTAACAATTACGCCAGTAGCCAACAATGTTCACTATTTTGTTGGTTCCTCCACTTTTCGTGGTGAAGTTGTCCCCGTTATCGACTTACAATCATTTTTTTATGGCGGACAACTTGTAATAAATTCAAAGATACGAAACGAAAATAGAAGTTACGTCGTATTAGATCATGAAGGTAAAAAAATCATTTTTCAAGTTGAAAGTGTCTTGGGATCCCTCGAAATGCCTGAGGATTCACAAGTTACAAATTTAGTAAATTTTACAAATCCTGAAGAAAATCCTTATTTTTATAAGGCATTTCTTCATAATAATGGTGAAATTATTGTTGTTCTTGACTTTAATCAAATCCTCAATCGAGTCATCTATGAGTTAGAGGAATCACAAAATCAGTTTATTGAAGAAAATCAAATATTATTTACTCCTATAGAAATACCAGAGAGTCTTGAAGAATATAATATCGGCCTTGGACAGAAATCCTCGGTACCAGTCCCAGCTACTGTTAATTTGGGTATTAGAAAAATAGTTGGTAGTGGTCGAAGAGGTACAAAGACGGCAACGGTGATTTCGGTTCGGGGTTTAGATATCTTGGTTCCAAACGATCACATTGTCGAGATTTTTAACATTCAAAGTTTAACTAAGGTACCTAATGCAGCAAAAGCTGTTGTAGGTGCAATTAATTTTCGTGGTAACGTCATTAGTGCTTTAAGCCTATCAGAAATACTGATACCCAATTCTACTGATAATAAAAAGTCAGAAATGTATCATAATACGGATATTGAGGCTTTAATTCTTGAGATTGCTGATGAACAGGTTGCTCTCCTTGTTGACGAGATTCAGGAAATAGTTGAGATAGCTGAGGCTGAACTTCGACCAATCTTTACTTCTTCCACTGATATAACTTCTGATTACTATTTCAAAGGTGTCATGCTCGACCATTCGGGCCATATGATTCTAGTGTTAAATGTAGATTATCTTCTCCAAGTTGCTGCTAATCCTGTAGTATTAAAACAGGATTTCAACAAAATTATTCTCTTTGACACCCCCATTCAAGGCGTAACCTCAAAGATGAGGATCACTAATGAAACCACTCTTGGTGAAAAACTTGTCTTGATTACATTATTAGGGGATAATTATGCCTTGATGAGTACTACCGTAATTCAAATTCTCCAGACATTAACAATTACTCCATTGGCCAACACTGTTCGCTATTTTATAGGTTCTACTACATTTCGTGGTGAGGTTGTCCCTGTAATCGATCTAGAATTATTCTTTTATAGCGAGAATTCGAAACTTGTGACCTCCAAGTCTCTGGAAAAACGAGAAAGTTACATTGCATTGGATCATGAAGGTAAAAAAATCATTTTTAAAGTTGAAAGTGTCTTGGGATCTATTGAAATACCTGAAGGATCGCAAATTACTGATCTAGTCAATCTAACAAGTTCAAGAGAGTGTTTATACTTTAATAAAGCTTTTAGATATGATAATAAGATTGTAGTTCTGATTAAACATGAGAAAGTCTTCGATCAGCTTATTTTTGATTTGGAACAATCACATAATCAGTTTATTGAAGAAAATAAGCTATTATTTGCTCCTATGGAATTATCAAAGAGTTCTGAAGAATATAATATCGACCTCCGACAGAATCTCTCTACTCCAGCATTTAATCTAGGTAGAAGTACTGAAAAACCAGTTATTTTCCCCCAGAAAACCAAATCTAAAGGAACGATAGTTTCAGTTCATAATTTCAACATATTGGTTCCAAACAGTTATATTGTTGAAATCTTCAATGTTACAAACATTACCAAGGTACCTAATTCACCCAAAGCCATTGTTGGGACAATTAACTTCCGAGGTGAAGTTCTTTGTGCTTTAGATCTAGCAGAAATATTGGTTCCTTCTTCTACAGATATCCATGAAGATAGTGCTTTGTTAAATACAGACGTTTTAGTTTTAATCATTAAGGCTAAAGGTCAACAGATTGCCCTCTTTGTAGATGAAATTCAAGAAATTATTGAGATAGACGAGACTAATCTCCATCCCATACTTGAACAGGTAAATAATGGTAGAGACTCCATTCATTATCTGAAGAGTATCTTAATAAATCAAGCTGAACAGATCATTCTCGTATTAAACATTGAGTATCTTTTTCAAATAGCTGATAATCCTATTATTCTGGAACAGGAAAGTACTCAAGTCTTTCACTTTAAAAATCCAGTTTATGAATCCTTGTATCAACTTGAAACAAATGAAGAAGGGCTTCTATTTGAGGATGAAGGTTTGACTTTCTTCATTGATTCAACTTATGTTGTGCAAGTGATCAACCAAGATGATCTTCTATACAAAGAATTTTCTCATGAAGCAATACTAGGAGCAGCAATACATACTGATATTGTACCCCTGATCAATTTTAGCTATATTTTGAGAGGAAAACCAACTAAGTATAATAAACCAAAAAAGGCTGTTGGGATTCTTATCAGTGACGTCAAGAAGAATATAGAAGTAGTATTCCTTGTAGATAATGTAATAAGAAAAATTCTTGTCCAAAATTTCGAATCTTTTCAAACAGAATTGGGAATTTCAGCTAAGGCACTTTCACCAATTATTTCTGGTTTTTTTTCATATCAAAGCGCACTTGGTATGATTATGAGTCCAACAGCTCTAATTGAGGAAACTAATATCTTACTTCGGAATGTACTGTTGATAAAGAACATCAAGAAGGAATTTCCATCAAGACTATTACCTGATGAAATAGAAAAACTTGAAACAATCAGAGAAAGACGAAAAGAACTGGAATTAATATTATTTTATCGTCAGAAGGGGATTCGTTTGGATTTTTTCGCCTTTAGATTGCAGCAGAATTTTCTTGCATTCGATATTGAATTCGTTCGAAGTGTGCATTCTTCTCTTTCTATAGAAAATATTGATTTAGAAAATCATCCGATTTTAGGTATCACATCGGTTAATAATGTCAGGTTGCCTATCATTGATATAGCAGCGTTAATTTTAGGAGTTGAAAAACGAACAGAATTAAGTAAGAGTAAATATTTCATTTTACTTGAACATCAAAGTCAAGCTTTCCTTGTTCCTACTATTAATATCATTGGGGTAGTAACAAAATTCAAGGAAGATTTAATTCCTTGTGAAAGTACAAATATTTTTCTGGAGGGAAAAAAGGTTTGTAAAAATATGTTTACAGATGAAAGTATCTCGTTACCAGTATATATTATTGAAAACGAGTTCATAACAAAAATGTTAACTGAAAAGAATCTAAATACACTAGTAAAAAAGGTAAAAGAAAGGATTGAATAAATATGGCAAAAGTATTGATTGTAGATGATTCAAAATATCTACGGCTGATGATTCGGAAAATCCTAAAGAAACATGGACATACGGTTGTAGCTGAAGCCGAGACAGGTTTAGAAGCAATTGAGCAATACAAGCAAAATATGCCAAATGTTGTGACTATGGACGTTGTAATGCCAAAGATGAATGGGTTAATGGCTGTCAAAGAAATCATGGAAATGGATCCAAAGGCAAGAATTGTAATAGTTACAGCACTAGGACATGAACCCCTGGTTCGACAAGCCTTGAAAATTGGTGCCAAAGATTTTGTAATAAAACCATTCAAAGTAGACCAATTAGTCCAAGCTGTTGAAGGAGCTCTTAACTGAACTCCCAAGGAATTGGCTAGTGACCAATACCTGTTAAGACATTCTGAATAAGGTTGTGAACCGATGAGCGAATTTGAGTCGGAAGAATTCAAAAAGGTCATGATTCTAGAGTTAACTGAAAGAATTGAGGAATTAAATTCAGGATTATTGATTCTAGAAAAGGATCCAATGAAGAAAGAACCATATGATGATATTCTACGAGTGCTGCACAATCTCAAAGGCCTTTTTTCATTATCAGGATTTCCGAAAATCAGTTCTATAACCCATAGTATGGAAAATCTAGTAATTGATACAGACAGAGAGGATTTTTCTAAAGTCATTAAACTCTTGTTTATATTTGTAGATGAACTAGAAAGACTCGCAAGCTCCCTAAAAGGAGGCCAAAGTCCTGAACTACTCCGTTTTGATGAATTGACGCAACAAATGGCTTCAATTGATGAGTTCATAATAAATTTGGGCAGCAAACTTCAGATCAGGGTTCTTTATAGTCCTGAATGTAAAGTTGTTGGCGCAAGGAGTCTTGTTCTAATAAAAAAACTGCAAGAAAAAGCAACTATTAGCAGTACTAAGCCTTCTCTTGAAGAAATTGAAACAGGGGCTTCATTTAAAGAGTTTATCATTGAGATAACTACTCAAGAGGATGAAGAAGTCATCAGTCAAATCGTGGAAGAAGCACCTGATGTTGTATCTGTCAATATATCACGAATTTTAGAATCAGTTACCGCTACTGAAAAAGCTGGTAAAATGGAAGAAGCTCAAGAGGCTTTAACCGTCAGGGTCAATCTTGAAGATTTAGATCATATTATCCGTTTACTAGGCGATCTTGTAATTTCTGGGCAATTTATCAGGGAAATAGGAGAGCAACAAGCTTATTCTAGATCCTTTAAAGAGAATCTGTCTAATTTTGAACGGACTATTGCTAACATACAGGATCTAGTTATTAGAATGCGACTAGTTCCACTAGAGACCATTCTCACACGATTTCCAAGAATGATTCGTGATTTAAGCCAGAAAGAAGGAAAACATGTTGATTTTCTCATTAGTGGTAGAAATATAGGAGTCGATCGTTCGGTTATCGAAAAATTGGTCGATCCGCTTAATCATTTGTTACGAAACGCAATCAGTCATGGAATAGAAACACCTGAAGAGCGAGTCAAGAAGAATAAGGATCCTATGGGAACTATTAAGCTCACCGTGACTCATGAACGCTCAGATATCATTATTGAGGTTAGGGATAATGGCCGAGGTATTGATTATGATAAAATTAGAGAAAAGGCAGAGAACCAAGGTTTAATTATTCCTGGAACCTTTCTAGGGAAGAATGACATTCATGCTTTACTTTTTGATAAGAACTTTTCTACTGCGGACGAAACGACTGAAATATCAGGCAGAGGGGTAGGATTGAATGTTGTAAAAGGAACCATGGAGTCAGTGGGAGGAAATATTGAGGTAGATTCTGAACCTGGAAAGTACACAGCATTTCGCCTAGTTATCCCATTATCAGTCGCTATTACGAAAGTTCTGATGTTATCGGTAAAAAAACACCAGTTTGCAATTCCAATGGCTAATATTGAACAAATTCTTTCTGTTCCAGTTAGTAAAATACTTGTAGATTCTATGACCTCAGCTAAATCGATCATAGTTGATAATTCTTCTGTTCCTATTATAGACTTACGTGATCGTTTGAAGTTTTATTCATCACAAGAAAAGCCTGATAGTGAGAAAGTTCGCTCTTCAAGTTTTAAGGATTTGCAGAAAGAGATTGTAGTTTTATGGCGAAAAGGGAACCGTAGTATGGGATTCCTTGTTAATGAATTATTAGGAGAACGTGATGTCGTTATGAAACCCATTCAAAACTTTCTTAGTCAAGTAGGCGCATTCTCAGGTGCGACAGTGTTAGAAGGAGGGAAGGTAGTGTTAATAATCGATCCAATGAATTTCTTGGAGGCGAAAGTTCTTGCATGAAACACATTACAAAATTGAAAAATTATCAGATTATCATCTAGATGCTCTTCAAGAAGTTGGAAATATTGGTGCAGGACACGCAGCAATTGCCTTAACACAATTTCTAAACCGAGCTACCTACATGAGTATTCCTAAAGTTGCAGTTCAGCAATTACAGGATATTCCTGAAATAATTGGGATGCCAATGGATCAAGAATTAGCGATTATATCTTCAACTACCGTAAGTGATATACTCTATACTCTCCTAGTTTTTTTTGATAGAGAAAGCGTTTTGAAAATAATCGGACTCATGACTTCTCAACCCGAGGGTGAGATTAACACTATTGGGGACATACCACCTCTATACAGGTCTTTAATAAAGGAAACTGGTTCAATTCTATCATTAAAATATATTGAAGCTTTAAACTATTTTCTAAAGGCGAATTCATTCCCTTCACCGCCCAAACTACGCATAGGTACTCTTGTTTCTTGTGCTGAACATGAATTGAATGATATACGAAAAAATATAACTTCAGTCTTGTTCATTGAATGTGATGTTTTTACTTCAGAAAGAAATATCACTGTCGATCTAGCAATTGTACCTCATCTAGAAACTTTTGAAAAATTCATGATTGCCTTGTTTGGAGAAGAATTCTGAATTAACTATTTTGATGAGAATTAGAAGGATTGATTCACATTTCTGAGAATATCTGCTGTATTTTCAACATTTGATAGAGAATCCTTAAGAAACTGATGAATGGTTGAAAACTAGGATATAAAACAATGCAGAACAGTTATAAGAAGTTTACCGTTGATTTAGAATCAAATGAGGGTCTAGAAGAGCTAATAAGATTCCTCCGCCAAAAAAAGGAAGATTATATCCTCCAAGATGAAGATAACATAAAAAAGAATTTGAAATTTATTCGGAGAAAGATGGGGTTTACTAATTATTCTAGTATGCTTAATCACGCTAGGAATAATCAGGAAATTTGTGAAAACATATTATCATGCTTGAATAATAAAAATTATTACATTAATCAACCATATACTCCTTCTAGAAAAAGGAAAAAAAGATTACAAGAATATACAAGAAATATAAAGCCAAAAAAGAAAACTAAAACGAAACAGAGAAAATTCGACACATCAAAGATCCAAGAATTCCTTTTTGAAATCAAGGAACCAGATGATCCTCAATTCCTTCCTTCCATAATGAAATTTCTTTCTACTAAGAATATTAATTATCAGGCTTATAAGAAAAATTACTTCCTTAGACGCCTTCAGATTAGAATAAAAAGAGCTAAACTCCAATCTTATAGAGATTATCTTAAATATCTTGAGAAAAATCCCGAAGAACTTAATTTACTTGTTGATTGCCTTTCTGTAAACGTTACTCGCTTTTTTCGTGATAAAGAGTTATTTTATAAACTAGAGCAGGACATTTTTCCTAGTCTTTTACAAAAAGATTCGAAATCAGTTAGAATTTGGAGTGCAGGGTGTGCAGTTGGCCCTGAACCCTATAGTATTGCGATTGTGATAAGTAAATTTTTCAAAGAAACGATCAATGAGAATGTACATATTCTTGCCACTGATATCTCGCAAGAATTGTTAAAAAAGGCAAAACAAGGACGTTATACAAAAGATTATTTATGTGAAATGGATTCATTAGAAATTCAAACTTTTTTTAAATCTATAGATAAAGGGATTTTTGAATTATCACCTGAAATAAGACAGACAGTTACGTTTAAGAAACACGATCTTCGATCTCCGCCTCCAGCTAAGAATTTTGACTTAATTATGTGCCGAAATGTTTTGATATATTTCTCAAGATCTCAAAGTATTTCCCTTTTTCAACGATTTCATTCCATTCTAAAATCTCATGGGTATTTAGTGCTTGGAAAATGTGAACTTCTTCCTCCAAAGGTTAGGAAAAAGTTCGAGATCATCGATGCTCATAATAGAATCTATATTCGAAGGGATTAAAGATTAGATCCAGCCTATCCCACGGATTGTATTTGGAATTTTATACAAAGGGGAAATTCTATCAGCTAGATTTGCCTCAATTACTGCTTTTGGCATAGAATTTATAACACTTGTAGATTCATCTTCTGCAATAATTTTCCCGCCAACAATTTTAATATGTTCTGCACCTTTACATCCATCTTGTCCCATCCCTGTGAGAATGATTCCAAGAGTATTCTCTCTAAAAACCATTGCTGCTGATTTAAAGGTCACATCTGCTGCCGGAATAACAAAATTGACTTTTTCTCCATCCTTTAACTGAATTCTCTTCCTCTCGTTGATATAGCAATGTTTACCTGAAGGAGCGATATAAATGCAATTAGGCTCTAAAATACGCCCATCTCTTGCAACACGGATCTTTAAATTTGGGTATGTTTTTTGTAACCTACAAACCCAAGGTTTAACCATACCCCCAGGCATATGTTGAATAACTAGAATTGGTGGAAAATTAATGGGCAACATTGATAGAATCATTGAGATGGCTCTTGGACCTCCTGTCGAGGCTCCAATAACGATGATTTTTGCCCTATGTTTTTTCCATATAGCTTTTGGAGGCTCTTTTAATAGTGGTTTAATTAATGAGTCTTCTTTTAATAACGATTCCACGTTAAAAATTGAGAAGATTTTTAGGAAATCAATCTTTGAAAGACTAATAATTTTGTGTATCAGTTCTTTTTCAAATCGTTTTTTATCTTCTGAATCATCAGGGTTTGGTTTTCGAACAAACTCCACAGTCCCAGATTCGAAAGCAGATACTCCTAACTCTGATAATGCAACATCAATTTCCTCTTTTCTTCTCAAAGCAGAAATGACGATTATCGGTGTGGGAAATCGATCCATAATATGATTAATTGTTTCTATTCCATCCATTTCGGGCATAACGATATCTGTTATTATAACATCAGATTTGTTCCGAGGAAGCATCATTCTTTCTAATGCTACTCGTCCATTCATTGCGGTTCCAACAACAGATATATTCTTTTGACTTCTCTTTATCATTTGAGAGATTTGTTGTCGTACAACTGCAGAATCATCTATTAAAAATACTCTAACATCTTTTCTCATTATTAAGGAATCCTTTAAAGAAGTAGGAGACGAATTGTACAGTTAAACATGATTTTCTAATAGAGTTTCATTATTAAGATAATAATTGGATAACAACCAATAACTATTAAGGTTTGTAAATGAAAAAATCTATGCTAAAACTTGTAGAGTCATTGAGAATAAATATGACATCAAAAAAAGCGCTTTATAACTAATAAAACATAACAGTGATCTGATATTCTTTTTTGGGCTCGAATTAAAGCTCTTTACGAATACATCTTACAATTTCATGGTTAAATATAGTCTTTTTATACTGATGTACTTCCTCATCATCTCTCAACCGATTGGAGACATGGCGAATAATCCTCCAATTAGAACTAATTATCCGTGATAACATTTTTGGATCAGTTTCAGATTCCTGAAAGAGGATTAGATCAAGAAAGGACTCTATTTCAATGGGTTTCAAATATTTTCTAACTTTAACCGCTAAATTTGAAGAAATCCCTAGAATTTCTGGGAAATAAAGATCAAAAACCAAATAATTTGCTAGGTTAAATATAAATTCAAATCGTTTATCAGTAGATAACTTCCCACAGAGATTAGCTTGATTGAGAAAAATAAGATAACTAGCGAGGATTTTGAATTCCTCTTCAAATTCTCGAGGATATTTAATTGGAAGCATTTTTGTATAATACTTATGAAGATAAACTGTTAAGTGACTAAAATTAAGAATATATCTCTTTAAAAGATAATTTATAAGATCAGAATTTAATAGAATAAGCATAGGAAAGTAGTGATAGGAATTTCCAATCTCTAAGATAGAAACATTGGTACCTGGTACAATTTTTTCTGGTTTATAAGCGACTCTAAATCGATTACCGATAGCTGTAGTCACTAGACGAGGTTCTCGAAAATAAGTTGTAAAACGTTCATTAGTTGGATGAGGTTTTGACCACTGGAAATACTGAGGATTTAATGCAAATTTTACCACACTTCGTCCAGAGTGTAAGTAACAAATAGGGTATTTTGGGGTAAATTTTGAACTTAAGTCCTTTTTTAAAATTCTGTGGTCTATTCCGTAGTCACCACTTACAACTCCATTCATGACCAACCCTTGACTGGCTGCTTTATCCCATAAATTATTGTAATAGATCATATAGCGGCTGTATTTTTTGAAAACACTGATATGAACACTTGGTTCTGCATTAATTTCTGGTCGAGGACTAATGGAAACTTCATAATCAGGTTCAATTCTCTTAAATAAGAAGATAGAACACATTTCTAAAGTAACATCAGTAAAAGCAGCTGATTCATCATCAATTCTCCAGATCATCGTTCTTTCTAGAATAAAATGACGCAGATTTTCAAATTCCTCTACTCTTAGAATAGAGAAAGGTACAATTAAACCTAATGTTCCGTATTGTCTTAAAAGAGTAATAGATCTTTCAACAAAAGCGCTGGCAGCATTTAAGCTATACTTTTTAGGATTTTGACCCGAACATGATTTATACACTAATTTCAACAGAGATTTTTCCAATTTTGAAAGGATTGATCTTCCATAGGGAGGATTTCCTATTATTACATCAAATCCACCTTGTAGAATCACTTCGGGGAATGATATTCCCCAATGAAATGGAATGATTGTGTCTAATTCCTTTCTCTTTAGAGGGACGGGACGTGGATAATTACGTATCCGATTTTCTAACCAATTCTGATAAAAAGTATTTACGAGAGATGAAAGCTCTTTCTCTGCTTTGTGAATCACATTTAGATGTGAATTAGAAGACAGATGCTTAGTTTTTGCCTGTTTGATTCTAAGACTAGATTTAAGCCAGTTTTCATCTACTCCAGTAAATTCATCATGTTTCTTTTCATAATCTGTCTCTAAATACAAGTTGATTCGTGAAAGAGTTGTAGAATAGTCCAGAGGATATTGAATTCTCTCTTTACAAAGCCCGAATAAACTGTTTCCAGCACAAATGTTTCTAAATAGCCAATAGGGAAGTGAACCTAAAGTATTAGGGTTTAAATTAAGAATCCAAAACAATAATCTAATTTTGGCAACTGTTAAACTACTTGAAGAAAGGTCTGTCCCATAAATACAACATTCAACAATTTTGTAAGGAGAAATATTTGGATTAATATTCCTTTTTAATCGTTGATAAAGGCTTTCTGCACTATAAACAAGAAATGACCCTGTTCCGCAGCTTGGGTCAAGGATTCTTATATACTTCCCCTTACTTTGAGACAGTTGAGAATTTTTAGACTCATAGTGGTCTAGACACTTATCTGTAATCTCACGGATGATACGCCAAGGAGTATAATAAACCCCTTTATGTTTTCTCTTAGATACTTTCGGAGTTAAACTGAAAAAATTTTCAAAATCATTTAGAACATTTTCATAAAAATAAGAAAGAAATTCAGGAGAAATTTGCTTTTCGTTCCCTTTGACACTTTTAAAAGTTTCAGCTATCGTCCATTGATTTGCAAGAAGTAACTCTATGAGTTCATCCCACTCTTCAGATGTTAATGAATCTTTAAATTGGGCCTCTTGATGTGATAATTCGAGTATCTCCTGGAGTATGGAAGGTATTCCGTTTATGAAGAGTTGCACACTCTGACTATCTTTCTGAAATAAAATTTCATGAATTGACATTCTAATTTTACGAGTATTTGCGAGTAAAATCATATTGTTGGTGTTCCGACTCTCCCATGATGTTAATATAATCACCCCTAGAAATTTAATAAAATAGTTTAAGGCCATTTCATGGATTTCATGAGAAGATAGTCCATAAGACTGACCTCTCTGGAGAAATCTTTCGTAAAAAGGTTTTAAACTTGAATATAATCGGAACATTACAATTAACTCAAGTCATTTATCTCAATATGAATTTATATCCATCATTTTCTCTACAGATAATTAGTTCTTCTTCCTAATCATTAAAAACTTTGTACTAAAATCCCCTAATAAAGAGCTATTAATACAGAAATCTTGGCTGTGTTTCTTCCAATGTTGGTAAAAGATCGATTTCCGATCGAAATAATCGATGTCTGTCAATTATTAACCAACCATGGATTTCAGGCTTTTATTGTAGGTGGATCAATTCGAGACGCAATTCTGGAAGAAATAAATCCCCAAGATTGGGATATTGCAACAGATGCTAAACCTCCTGAAGTTATAATGCTTTTTGAGAAGAAATTTCGTGTTATCCCAACAGGAATTAAACATGGAACAGTTACTATTCTGTATAATAATCTATCGATAGAAATAACAACTTTTCGAGTTGAGAGAGAATATTTTGATGGTCGAAGGCCTTCAGATGTTCATTTTGTTGGTAATATAGTAGAGGATTTATCCAGACGCGATCTGACTATTAATGCAATAGCGTATGATCCAATTAATAATATACTCTCTGATCCCTTTGAAGGTATTAAGGATATCGAAGCTAAAATTCTAAGAATGGTAGGTGATCCCCATGAGCGTTTAAGAGAAGATGGATTACGATTAATTCGGATTTTTAGGTTTGTTGCCCAATTAGGCTTTAATATCGAGGTTAAAACTTTAAAAGCAGTTCCACAGCATTTTGATGTTTTTTCTAAAGTAGCAAAAGAAAGAATCCATACAGAATTTCAAAAATTACTACAAGGGACTTATTTTCAGAAAGCTATTCAATTATTAGGAGAATGTGGATTTTTATTTCATCTGATACCAGAATTTAATCATGAAGAATTTTCAAAAAAAATACAAGGTTCAAACTTGAATAGAACAGAACTTACTTTGCGGATAGTTTCAAAACTTACGAAAGATTCTCCTTTAAGATTACGCTTTGCAGTATTAATTCATCAAATATCTAATATCCCTACAAAATCTACAAAGCTTTTTCCCCCATTCCAAGAAAATTTTGTTCGTGAATTCTTGAAACGCATGAAATGTTCTAATAAACAGATTACAGAAGTATCTCATATCTTATCAATACATCTATTGCGCCTTCCCTATTCTATAGAAGATCAAGAAGATGTAAAAAACTATATAATACGAAAATTCCAACATAAAATCAAACCTGATTATTTAAGCGATTATTTAATGTTCTATCACGCTAAAGAAGCGGCCTTAGAAAAAGAAAGACGATTATCAAGAAAATTATGGATAGATATCATGGAGAGAGCTAGGATTCACCAGCCCATCAATTTAACAGATCTCGCAATTAATGGTGAGGATATTATTCAATATTTTCAAATAAACAAAAAAATTGCCTCTGAAAGAGAGTTCATTGGAATTTGCCTAGAAATAATTCGTGAAAGAGTAGAAATTAAACCCCATATCAATCAAAAGCGTAATCTCATTCCTATACTTGAAAATCTAAACAAAATCATTTCCCAATGTGTAACACGTATTACTCGACAAGTTCGTGTGGTATCAACTGATCACATAAGAAAGCTATACCGAGGAGGTTTTCCTGAGTATGTATCTTGGGAAAATGAGCATACATATATACTGGCTAAATGGCTTATTCTCTGTATCCTTCGTAAAGATCAATCAAGCATTGTTTTTTTTGATGGCACAAACTTCAACATGCCCACTCATCCTAATCATAGAGAATCATTGGGAAACAGATTTAGAAAGTATCGTCCATTATACATAAACACCAATGCAACAAAAGACGAGGCTAAACTTAATTCACAAGTTCGTGATGAGGAAAAATCCTCTATCAAAAAAAGTGATGCTGACCTCTCTATTTTTCAACGTTATCAGGATTTATTTCAAACTTACCCAAAAGCTCTATCTACATCAAGAGAATTTGAATTAATTCAAGTCTCAACACGTGATCCTGACTTCAACAAAAGAGTGCAAGAAATTGCAAATAAGATTCGTCAAAACCGTCACCGTTTAATTATTATGAGTGGAAACGTTCTTACTGGAAAAACCTATACTGCTTATGCTCTCCAGAAACAATTGGAAAATCTTAATGCGGTAAATGTTTAGAGGTTGGGATAAGAGTTCGAATAAAAGATAATAACAGTAAAAGGAAAGCCAGGGGACAATACTTTACCCCCAAAACATTAGTGGAGGCGCTTCTAAGCCATATAACATATTACTTTCCAAATGATTATCAAAAAAAACCAATAACAGTTTTAGATCCTGCAATTGGCAAAGGGATTTTTTTTCAGATTCTAATTCCATTGATTACCTCATTAGTCTATTCTATGAAAATGTATGGATTAGATATAGATTCTTCTTTAGTGAAGATTACTAATGATAAATTAAATAAGTTAAATCAAAGATTTCCTTTAGATTTTGAACTAAAACTGGGAGACTTTCTTTTAGATTACCCTTCAGACCTACCAAGAACATTTGATGTCATTATTGGGAATCCCCCTCATAATGCACTTTATTCACAATTTGAGTGGACACAAATTCGAAAAAATTGCCATTTTGGATGGAATCGTCAAATTTACTCCGAAAGTTCCATATTCTTTACTTTAAAATCTCTAGCTCTTTTGAAAGTTGGAGGTATCCTCTGTTTTTTGTTACCAAAACCTATTATCTATTCCAAAAGATGGGTTGAGTTCAGAAAAATTCTTTTAACTGACTACAAATTAGTCGAAGTTCTTGATCTTGGAAATCAATTCTCAGGTCAATTACAAGAACAGTGTGCTATAATAGTCAAAAAAGAGAATTTAGATGGTCAACATTATAAGTATAAAACTGGAATCTGGAATCCAATTGATAAGGATTTTGGACAAATAAGTTTAATTTCAAACTTTGACGCATTAATGGTAAAAAATCTTCTGGTAGGAGTGAGTGCCTCTGAATTGGAGATTATTCGGCGGATTTATTGTAAGGATCATGAATTTTTGAATGTACTTGCTTTTCGAGGATTGAGTAGCAAATACCGTTCAAAAGATGGAAACATTCCACTAGTAGAAAAGTCTACCATTTCATCTGGCTTTTTATTTCCAAGACGAAATTTTTTACATAAGAAGACCCCAAAACAAAAACTCAAACGATTAAAAATACCGAAAATCATTGCGCAACGGATAATATCCTATCATACAAAACCCAGTTATTCTTTAGACCTAAAAACTTGGGTCGATCGAGAAGGTGAAATCTTAACTAATGAAACTGTAATCAACATCATTCCAAATTATTCAAGAGAAAAAATATCCCTTTATGCCGTTGCAGGTTTACTAGAATCATCATTTATTGCATGGTGGCTTCGTCATGCCGTTTATGTGAAAGAATTTGTAACCAGCAAAGATTTTGACAGAGCTTATATAAATTCAATAAGGATTCCGCATATTTCTGGATCAAAAAACCATGTGTATCGAAAAAAGCTGAAAAAACTTCTTGAAGAAAACAACTATGAAGAAATAATGAAGCAAATAAATTCACTACCGATTATTGAAAAATTCTATACCTTAGGTGAAATTTATTTTAAATATCAACAGACTGGGAGAGAATTAAAAACTCATTTAGATCAAATAATGAAAAAAGGCAAGTTTCCTCTATTTAACCAGAGAAAAAGCGATTTTCAAAATTATAAGAGACTCTTTCACCATTTATCACGAGTCTCAAATTCTCCCATAATATCAGGTCTACAAAATGCACAATATAAAAAGATAATGATTAATTATGAAGTACTCAAACAATTAAAAGTATATATTAATGAAACAGTATATTCAATCTACAAGATAACTCCTAATGAAGAAAAAATAATCAAAACACTATAGATTAAAACATTATAGATTTCTAGAATTAATGTGTGAAAGCACCTCTCGAAGGATTTATTAATTGAAGCTAATAAGTTTTTATAATGACAAGTATACATTGGAGGAATTCATGCTTTGTTACAAGAAAAAGAGGGCGTACCAGTTGATTTACCAGAGGAATGGGGTGGAATTATTCCCCTTGCAGTTTTTATGGAAGAAGCCAAGAAATTAGTATCCCAAGCTGAAGAACTTGGTGTCCATTTTAGATTAGTCGGCGGATTAGCGATTCGCATTCATTGTCAAGTACATGACTTAGAGGATTTATACAAAAGCTTAAAACGATTAGGTGACGATACAAGTGAAATTACTGATATAGACGGAGCTATTTCTTATAAACATATGAAAAACATGGATAAATTCATGAAAAAAATGGGTTATGCTAAGCGAAAACCTACATTATCTACAGCTGCCAGTCAACGTCGGATTTACATTCATCCAAAAAACTGGTGGTTTTGTGATGTCTTTTATGGTAAAATAAAATTTAATCATGATATTGAATTAGATCATAAAAGATTGAAATTAGATTCTCCAACTCTTCCTTTAGCTGAGTTGTTTCTCGGTAAAACTCAAATTGTTTTTATGAACTATAAAGATGTTGCTGATACTATAATGTTATTGCTAGCTCATGATATTGGGTACGATGACACACCTGAGACAATAAATATCAAATATATTGGTGATAAGTATTTACGAAAAGGAGCATATGCTTGGGGATTCTATCACACAATAACCATAAACCTAGCCAATATTAAGAATGTTTTACCAGAATTCAAGGAACTTTCTGAAGAGCAATGTAATATAGTCGAAACAAAGATAGATAAAATACTCACTTACTTTAAGGAAATGCCTAAAAACCGTAGTTGGCGTGCCAGAGCGAGAATAGGAGCAACAAAAAGGTGGTACAGACCCGTTGAAACAACTGCGACTGTTGGTGAATTCGGAATCTTTAGTGGGAAACATCTACTTGAGAAACCAGAGGATTAATAAGTAAAATTAATTGTATTACTTATTTAAGTAAAGTATAGGAAAAATATCAAAAATAACTTAAGCTATTACCTTGCGTCGACACGCCGAGGTTTTTCCTTCTTAGCTTTAGCAAACAAACCCGCATCTAAATCTTTTTTCTCAAGAGGTTTCAAAAAATCAATCAGCTGTAACAGTGTTTTTTTGCCATTTTCAGACAATTTCGGGTATTTAAGACATTCACTGAAATTTCTTATTATAGTACTGGGAAATTCATGTTTCTTTTTAGATAAAATTCGAAAAATATCAGTTCCTATTGAATATCGGATATTTGCATCTAAATGTGGCTCTCTGAAAATAGAGTCCTCTGTCGTTACTTCTTCACAACAACTTGAACTAACTACACTTGAGATATCTTGAATATCTTTGAGATCAAAATCTTCGGAATAGATTGCGTTTGCTTTAAGAGCTAGCTGAAACCCTGGAGGTGCTATAAGGGATTTTTTATAACTCGAAGGCAGTTCTTTGAATTTGAAAGTCCAGCACATTTTGATACCAGTGACAAAAAGCTCTACTTTTTGAAATTTGACATCTTCAATGTTCTTTCTTCTCCCATGTTCTACTTCTTCGATTTCAAGATCATCAAGTTCTCGATTAGGGCGATAAAATTCTCTTCTAGGTGTTCTAGACATGTTTTGCATGTTATTAAAGGTAGTATAAGGAATAAACCCTAATTCTTTTAGGATATCTTGAACAGAGTGATCAAACTTTTTTGGTAAGAAAAATTCTAGATCACTCATTTCCCTATAATCAAGTCTTCCTCCAAGCATGTGGTATATTGCCCCACCACCCCATAAAAAACATGAAATACCGTCATTATTACATTTCTCTAATAATTGATACCCTACTTTCATAAGTTCATCATTGTGAGCCTTTTCTGAGTTTTCCATTCGTTAACCTTCGATTTTCCTAATATATTACCACTCCTTAGATAAATATTTAAACCCTTTTTTATTAATTCTAAAGGTGCTAGCAGAGGATAATTCACATTTGGAAAACAGATTAGCTCTCCGCTCTTTAAATTGTAAAAGATAAATAGAATTAAGCTTCTACCCGTTGCATTTTTGTCATTTTACCTTTCTCGAGTTCTATAAGAAATCCTTTTAAGATAGCTTCAGTATATTCACTGCCAGGATTAATGACATAAGTCCGACCTATCTTTGTATAACCAGCTGATTCGTGAATGTGACCATGGAGCGAGACTAACGGTTGGTGTGTTTCAATTGCTTTTCTAATTGCTGTACTTCCAGTGGGGCCTCGAATAGGTTCCCCACCTCGAAATCCAACATATGACAGATCTGGTTTTAAGAGGGGAGCTTCATCAATAATACAATCATAAGGAGGACAGTGAAAACAAAAGACTGCATTCTCCATATTATTTATTAATGGAATTAACTTATTTATGTTTTCCTGGATTTCTTCTTCACTACACTCCCTATAAGTATTCCAAGGAGTAGGATTAGTCCAGCCATAACTAATCATTTCGTGATGATCGTCAAGATCAACTTTCACTCCCTCTCCAAAGATAACTCTAGGATCTTTGATTATTATATCATCAATAGCAAACTTGTCGTCGTTTCCAGGGCAGATGATTATTCTTGTTCCTTCTGGTACACGTTTAGTTCCGTCTTCCATAATATCATCAATCATATCTATCCAAAGTTGTAATCCTTCAGCTTCTACTTGATCAAATAGCTTATCAAGAGCGCCTCCCTTAATCAGCTTGCCATCTTCAGCCACAGAGTCAGGAGCAGCTAGTTTATCATTTTCTTCTGGCGTTAAACGATACGGATAACAGCCAGCAAACCTTGCTCGTTTTTCAAAATCCAAAATTTCCTCTTCAGTTTTCATTATAACATTTTGTTCAGCTACGCCATAAATACTCCCTTTCCACGTGCCATCAGATTGTTGAATTATGGGTACTATCCGCTTACCTGTGATATCTCCTCCCATGATCAAAGTATCTGCATTGAGATATTTTGCTGTGTTAAGGAACTTTCTCCAGACCGCTTCAGAACCATGTATATCAGTACAATAGAATAATCTTACCAGTTTTTTCACCAGCTATTAAATTAAAACTGTGTTTTGTCTGAGTATCTTCTTATTAATTTATACATTCCCCTATTAGATAACTTATTATTAATTTTTCGAATAATAAGCAACAAGAATCACTAGTTAATTATTATACAATTAATTTCCAATTTTATTATATTTTTATCTAGCTTTTGTACTCTGACCTAGGAAGAGCTTTATTCTTGGTGAGTAATGATCATATTATTCATATTTTCGTATATTTTATGGTTGAAAGAACTTTAAATTAATGATTCACAAATTTTTTTTTCTAGGACAGAATACTTATTAGGAGGAGTTTATGAATACCCTATTTTCATAGGAATCGGGCTTAAAATGAAATTAATTATACCTCTCTTGAGAAAATACATCCTTAAAAAAAGCTGAATATTTTAAATGCTGTTTATTATAATGTCTAAAATAAGTTAGTTCTTTCATGTATAACTTATATTTCATCGATTTTTGGGCGAAAGTTTTATAATCGGAACATAACCGTGTGAATTTTTGTGTTGAATGCTTTCACGGTTTGACAAACTCAAACCAACATAAGCATTACACCTAAAGAAACAGTGATGTTCGCAGCAGAAAGACGTAAATGTTTTTTCTCAGAGACATATACAATAAATCATCAATGAACATTATATTAAGACTTTAAAAGTCTTTATGGACTTTAAAGGTGAAATAAATGAGTGAAACAAAAACCTATGTCCGTGACGCAACCGGATTAGTTAGAGAAATAGGGGTAATCACCGCTACCATCTTTATCCTTAGCAACGTTATTGGTGGTGGTTGGCAGAAAAGAGTCTTTCAGACCACAGGTTGGGCCCCTCTTCATCCAGACGACAACCCATTCTTCATTGATCCATTGGTAATTGCTTTCCTGTTAACTGGAATAGCAGCGATTGCCACCGTATTCGTTTTCGCAGTTATGGCTACCGCTATGCCACGAGCAGGAGGTGGATATGTCTACATCTCAAGAACAATTAGTCCTGGTGTTGGTTTTGTGTCAGCGTGGGCTGAATTTCTAGGGATTGCGATTTCATATGGGTTAATTGCTGTTGCTGTCGTAGACTTTACTGTTCTATTCATGCCAGTTGCGCTACCAGATATTGATTGGAGTGCCATAGGCACACCACTTGCGATGTGTGTTATTGGCATAATATTCATATTCGCTTTCGCAGCTATCGCGTACTTTGGGACATCAATGACTGGCAAATTCCTACACGTTATGTTTTGGATTCCTGCAATTATCACAGTAGGAATATATCTGTCTCTTCTCTTAGGTGCTATGCAACCTGGAGCCGTTGAAGATGGTGTTTTATCAATCACTGGGCACTCTGTTGATGCATGGATTGATGAAGCAGTAGCTCAAGGAATTGGTGCACAAAAAGCTGATAATTACTTTTCAGCAGTGAATACCGCAATTTTAGGAGCCTATTGGTCATGGATCGGCTATGCAGCTATTTCATTCGCAGCTGGAGAAGTTAAAGAAGCAAACAGATCATTACCAATTTCTCATTTGGCGGCAGGGTTCATAATCCTGGGTGTCTACATGAGTATCAGTACATTACTAAGTATGTGTGCTTCTGTTGGTGGCGATCACGCAAGTGGTTGGACTTTCTTCCAAGCAAACGGGTTCTTGAATTATGGAGACACAACTGGAGATCCTGCGATTGATGGTTTTGGTTGGATGCCCTTTATTGCTGTTATAGCAGCTGACGGACTTAATATGTCCTTTGGTGGCATTGTACCACTCCTGTTCGCATCTGCAGCAATTCTTTGGTTAGCTAATGACCTCCCCCCATTCATCACCACCTCATCACGAATACTCTTTGCAATGTCCTTTGACAGAGCACTTCCTGAGGCATTTGCTAAGGTAGATGAGCGATGGCATTCACCTACAGTAGCGATTCTCTTTTGCGCGATTGTTGCTATTTTTGGTGCTTTTGCTGAAAGTGGTGTTTTTGGGACAAAAGAAGGAGCAATAAATATCCCTGTCTTAGACCAGATCCTCGGAAACGGTATAACTGCAACAGACCTGTTGGATGGTATATTCTTCACTATGGCTTGTCTGTCAGCAATAGTACTTCCCAGAAAACTCAAAGATGTGTACGATAGAACTGCTTGGCGTCCCAAGATAGGAGGTATGGAAGCAGTAGTCATTATTGGTGTAATCGCATTAATAATGAACATCTACTTGGATCTAGTCATCCTCGGAGAATTCGGTATCCTAATGCCTGTTGCGGGTATGGAGGACATACCGCTCATCGGTGCTATGCCATTAATTCCTGTCATAGCATATTCAGAAACAGATGGAACTGGACTTATCCCACAATTCGATGATGTTGAAACCTTAATGGACACCTTCAACTGGGGTTTCTACACAATCTTAGTACTCGTCATTATTGGTATCATTATCTACTTCTATATGAAAAGCTACTATACCAAAAAAGGCGTGGACTTCTCAACGATCTATGCTTCTATCCCACCAGAATAGGCCTCTTTTTTCCTATCTCCCCCCCTTTTTTTTATCATTGCTAAGATAAAAAACGAGAATCTATTTTTAATTAGAGCAATCTGTCTTGATGGTTTTTATTATGGAAGAATTTAAAAAGCCAAAGAAAATCGAACGAATGTGTCTTCCACAAAACTAACTAAAAGAGAAGAATATCTCCGTTACGTAGAACATGAATTATTAATAAAAGGGGGCCGTTGGATCGCAACTTTTGATATCGCTATTAGAGACTATAATATTACTCAAATGTCCAAAAAAGATAAAAAGAGTCATCCAAAGAATACTATAGATTCTTTGATTTATGGTGGAGTGAGACATAGAGGTTTCGTTTTATCTAGAGCCTTTTCATTCATGGCTTCTCCCACATATAGAGTTGGATGTGCTACTATATACCTCAAAAATGTTACAAATGTGAAGTGGTCAGTGTTAGTTGGTTGGATGCGTGAAGTTACCAGTCTCATGGGAGCAATGGAATTCGAGTGGATGTGGTTATTGTTATTTGGCGAAGGAAAGCTACCAACCAAAGTTATACATAATATTAATCGTCACACATCCCGTGAACTAGGATTACTTTATGCTGATCTTAAAAATATTGAAATATTTAACTCAGACAGTTTTATTGCCAGACGTGGTGCGAAACTTTTTCATCCAAAGAATTTGATAAAAAGCAAGTCTAGACTAAAGTTTTGGTCTTGAGGAAGAGTTCTAAATGACTGAAAGCGGAGCTCAAGAGGCAACTTCTGCTCAACAAGAATTATTTCCAATTATAATAGAGAGTAGAAGAGGTCTCACATTAATTTTAATTTTCATTATAATTCTAGCTATCGAAGTGTTTGGATTTTTTCTGATTCGATCTGTAGTAGCTCAATCTGTTGGTGAACAAATAATCATTATAGATGTACCCTCGGTAATTGTACTAATAATTGGAGCATTTACGCTTACTTATTTGTACTATACTCATTATGTTAAGAGGGTGATAACTCTAGGACAAGATAGTTTTTCATTAAAGGTGGGCAAACGTTTATATGAATACAAATGGAACGAATTCTCATTTGTAGCTTTATCCGTAGCTACTTCTGCTGCTGGTATAAAGGGTTTCACTATTCGTATATATCAAACTGATCTTGAAGGAGATTATGTTGAATTACCAATCTACCGTTTCACCAAATCTGTTGATGTTTTCGACCTTCGAAATCAAATCGAAGAAAAAATTCGAAATACCCAAGCTCAGTTGGTGAAAAATAAGCCTTAAGATAAATCTAGCCTTCTTCCTCGACTTTTATGTTTTTGTTTATCTTTCTCAACAGTTTTATCTTCATGGATACGTAATCCAATAGTCCTTTTTTTTGAATAATAATTTTTTTTACCAAGATCTGCGATATTAGCTGTCAAGTTGAATAATATATTCATCAATGGCCTCGGATTGAGACTTTCAGTTAATTCTGCGACTATACGAATGGAAGGACTTTCAAGTGGATAATACGAGAGCCTTATTAGGTGATCTCTCATAGAATAGAGATTTCTGATAATATTTTTTCCTTTCTTAAAAGCTGTAAGAAATAAATCTGAGTCATTGACCCTAAATATGAACTTTTCTTCAAGTCTAGAGCTTCCAAGTTCTAATGGTTCTAATTTCCCGAGCATATCTAAGAGTGCTTTGATACTTTTTTCTTCTCGTCTTGGGAGTACTTCTAGCTGATAACGTTTTACAACCTTATCACTTGGGTCAGCTTCTAGAAGAATGTAATCACGACGTTTTCTTATAATGGAAGCGATTTTACTTAAAATGAGATGTCTGTTCACCATTGTAAAATGAACACGAAAGTTCTTTATGGATAGATCTGGTTTCACCTCAAGAAGGTATGTTCTACCTGTTGTACTCTCTTCAACTAATTCAAAATTCGTTATCCAATCTTTACTACTTTGCTTTGTTGCTTTAAAGGCTTTATTCATGATCATGAGGTTCTTTCTTTTCCCTAGAAAGTACACAAGAATACCAGTTATTAAAGCAAGGAGTGTCAGCGCAAAACTTGGTAAAAAGTAAATAATATAGAAAAAGATAATGTCAATCCACGATGACATTCTTTCATCAACCTTTTTAGTTCCCAAAATTCATGATAAAGTTAATAGAATGGATATTGCACTTTAGTTTTTATGTTTTTAATAAACAAAGAGGTTTTGGTTATAAAAACTTAATAAATTAACCTTAATTGTAATATTTTTAATACGAGGCCTGTTTGATAAATAAATGCTCAGAAGTACTTTTAGAACTGTGTTTCACAAGAAACTGCATTGATGTTCGGAAAGAGGTATATTAGATTAGTGATCGAGCAAAATGAAATAATTTATCTTCAAAATGTGGTGCATATTTACGAACTAATGCAATAACGACGTTAAGCTCATCCCCCTTTAAATCCCCACGGAAAATCTGTATCTCCCCTCGATCTACCTGTTCTTTTTCACATAACTCCATAAGTGCAGCTGCTTTAGCAAGAAGCTTATCAACATAGGTATTAATAACTGATTTTTGGGTTGCTTTAGGGGCAATTTGAAGAGTATTGATTAAATTATTGATTGACGGGACTCCTTTTATTTTTGAATCAACCTTACGTTTTTCTACATGAACATTTGTAAGATATTTATATTTCTTTAAGAAATTAACATGAGAAGAACAGATCAATATATCTTTACCTTTTGGATCAATATAAGTGGTCAAATATTGTTTTGTGAGGAGTCGGTGGGGAACGAGAAATTCAAGAGAAGCAACCACCTTTTGGACGATATCCCTAACATCCCCAATGATCAATACTGGTTCTTCTAAAAGAAGGGAGTAAATTACTTTGTCAAGATCACTAGGAAAATATTCGAATAAGAAGGAAAGGTCGCCAATTTTAAAATCCTCATAAACAACTTCAGTAGTTGCTTCTTGGTGCACTTCAGCGATAACAGGTGTTGGCTCTGGTTCCACTACCGTTTCTTGTAAAGTTTGGAGTGATGAAATAGATTTGATAATTAAAGTATCTAGTTTATTGTCTAGTTCAGAATAAGAGAATCGCTTTTGAATCAATTCTACAATTTTCATGATGTTTTCTTGAATAAGAGGTAAAGTGCGATAAAAATCAATTGAATCAGTACTTTCGTTCATGTAACCAATTGTTGCCCAGAGGGGAGGTTCATCACTAGCTTCTTTTCGTTTAACAGTAAACATATAATAAAAGGCAATTTTATTAAGAGCTGGAAGAGGAACAACGGCATGCTTTCCACTCAGATCCGCATTCTCTTCCATTGCGCCAATAGCAATGAAAGAACGTACAGCTACCTTTTTTGCGCTGTCTGGGGAATCTATTGAAGAATAAAGAATGACTGGGCCTTTTTTGCGATCAAATACTGAAAAAATTACATCTCTTTGCAATTGATCAGACCTCATTTCTCGAAAAATCCTTCGATCAGGTTTTTTCATTGAATTTACAATCTTTATATATTATTATTAGTCGATTCTGTATATTATATATCTTCATTGATAGTTTTTCTTGTTTATATCCTTCTTTTAGTGAAGATATTAGTAATTAAATTATCTAGGTATTTTTACTTTTATCAGCTATAAATAGTTATTGGATTTAATAGGTAGATCTTAAGTCTTTAACACCATTCCGGAAAAATAAAAGGTAAACTGTATTCCATTCATTGATATTCATGGATAATTTATTAGATTCATTATACTAAATTAGATTTGGTCTCTTTTTTTTTGGGTACTTGCATATCAACTAATAAAGAATGAGCTAAATGTATAATTATTATGAAATCATCAATTAAAAACACCGTTAAGTCTCTTAAACAGAAAGTAACAGAATTTACGAGAGAATTAATAGCTATCCCCTCAATGACTGGGAAAGAAGGTAATGTAATTAGAAGAATAAAACAAGAAATGGAACAGATTGGTTATGATGACATCCAGATAGATAATATGGGAAACTTACTTGGAAAAATCGGGTCAGGAGAAAAAATTCTTGCTATAGATGGACATGCAGATACTGTCGAAGTTGGAGATCCCCAAAGTTGGGAATATGATCCTTTTGAGGGAAAACTCGATAATGGTATTATCTATGGACGAGGGGCTTGCGATCAAAAGGGTGGACTAGCTTCGGTCATCTATACAGGAAAGATCCTAACAGAAATTGGAATACCAGACAACCTTACCGTTTATTTTGTAGCTTCTGTTCAAGAGGAGATCTATGAAGGATTAAACTGGCAGTATATAATCAAAGAAGACAAAGTAATACCAGATGCTGTTATTCTCAGCGAACCTTCGAATTTAAAGATTGCTATTGGCCATAGAGGTAGAGTTGATATTAAAGTCCATACAACTGGTATCTCAAGCCATGGTGCGGCTCCAGAGCTTGGAGAGAATGCTATCTATAAAATAATCCCAATTGTTTTAGATATTGAAAAAATGGATTCAGAACTTAAAGTTGATCCAATATTTGGTAAAGGAAATATATCTGTCACAAAGATCTGTTCCACATCTCCTTCCATTAATGCTACTGCAGATAGCTCAACAATTCATATAGATAGAAGATTAATTTCAGAAGATTCTGAAGAGAGTGTACTCGAAGAAATAAATACTTTAAATTCTGTAAGAAAGGTTAAAGCAGAAGTTTATATTCCAAAACACAAATATAAAAGTAGTAGTGGACTCTTATACCCCGTAAAAGCTTATTATCCTTCTTGGTATATGGAAGAATCTCATCCATTTGTTCAAACTGCTATTAAAGCTTATAGAAGACGTTTCGATAGAGATCCTGTTCTTTATTATTGGCGATTTTCAACAAATGGTGCTGCTACTAAAGGGATTTTTGATATTCCCACTATAGGCTTTGGACCTGGGGATGATAAATTAGCTCATACTACAGAGGATCAAGTTCCTGTAGAACATCTTGTAAAGGCTATGGAATTCTATACACAAGTAATTAAATTTTGGGGGGAGAATTAATGAATCTCTCTCTCAATCTTGTCGATGACTTCTTTAAAAATATCTATTCCAATTCTCGTAAATTCCTTTGTTATAATAAGAGGTGGTAAAAATCTCACAACATTATTGTAATGGCCTCCCACTTCAACGAGTATACCTTGAGAAAAACTTTCTTCTCTCACTTTAGCTGCAAACTCCGCTGATGGTTTTTTCGTTTCTTTGTTTTCAACAAACTCCACACCAAGCATAAGACCTTTACCTCTCACATCGCCTACAATCTCGGAGTCGTTTTCTAATGTTTTTAATTCATTAAGCATGAAAGTTCCGATTTCATTAACATGATTATTAATATTATTTTCTTTAAAAAACTGAATAGAGGCTACTCCCGCAGCCATTGCAGTAACATTTCCCCTAAAAGTTCCTATATGCGATGCTTTTTTCCACACATCAAAATCTTCTCTGTAAGCGATAGCAGAAAGAGGAAATCCTCCACCCAATGCTTTAGACATCGTTATAATATCTGGTGAAGCCTCTGAATGTTGAAACGAAAAAAATTCCCCAGTCCTGCAAAAACCAGCCTGAATTTCGTCAAATATTATAGGAACATTATAAGATCTGCTTATTTCTTCAATTTTCTTAATAAATTCCTTTGGAGGCACAATAGATCCACCTTCTCCTTGAATAGGTTCAATAATAGCTGATGCTGGTTGTACTACCCCAGAGTGAGGATCCTCTAGTATATGTTCATAATACGATGCACATTCCAAGCTACAATCAGCTCTAGTTCTATTAAAAGGGCATCTATAACAATAGGCATAAGGTACAAAGTGAACTTCTGGTATCATTGGGATATATTTCTCTTTCCAAAACTTACCAGATGTTAAGGAACATGCAGTTGCCGTCATACCATGATAACCTCCTTCAAACGAAATCAAAGAATGTCGATTGGTATAGTATTTAGCTAGTTTAATGGCACTTTCCACAGCGTCTGATCCTGTAGGTCCCCCAAATTGCACTTTTACTTTGTCTTTCAGATTACCTGGCATTATACTTCGAATACATTCGATTAATTCAAGTCTGATTGTAGTCGGAAAGTCCAAACTATGTGTGAGTTTGTTTTGTTGCTTTTTCACTGCTTCTAGGATAATAGGATTACAATGACCGAGTGCTAATACCCCAGCTCCAGCAAAAAAATCAAGAAAAACATTACCATCAACATCTTTTATCGTTGCACCTCTCGCTTCGTCCATAACTAGTGGGATGTCAATTGGATATGAAATTGCACTTCCCTCAATTTCTTTCTGTCGTTTTAAAATCTTTAATGACATGGTTCCAGGAAGTTTCTCATTAATTATTGGCGCTTCAGCAAAACTCAACTCTTCAAATCTCATATAATTCACTCTCTTTGTACATATGAAAGAGTCTAATTCTTCTTCAAAAGGATTTTTTTAAAATAAATAGAATAGTTAATGTTGAGTTAAGATAAAATAACTTGGATTTTTATATATATGGTGAATTCATCAATTAGTGGAATGGTAAGAGAGGACTGTCATGGTCGCTAGTTCAGTCACTAGAGAACTGGGTGCTATTCCTACTCCACAGAAAATAGTTAGTTTTATTGTCCTCTTACTACTTAAGTACTGGGAAGATCTCGGAGAACCAAAATCATCAATTAAAAACCTCAATATTCTCGATCCAGCTGCAGGTGATGGCCGATTTTTAATGAAATTTGCTTATCGTTTCAAAGAATTTAGTAAAAGCAAAGGATATAATATAGATCTTCATTGTCATGGATTAGATATCAATCCTAAAGTAATTAAGCTTGCTAATGACAACATTCTAAAAGTAAAAGATTTATCTGCTGAGATGTCATTAAAAGTAGGTAATACATTATTGGGATATATAGCTGCGCCAAAAGGTTGGGATAAAACCTGGTCAAGAAACCAACTCAATAGTTCTTTTATTATCAACAATCACATTGAAGGGATAAAAATCCTTGAGGATCACAATCCATTCCATTGGTTCGTAGAATGGCCAAAAGTGTCAAATCATAAAGGTTATGATATTATTCTTGGAAATCCTCCTTATGGTATTAATTTTCTCGATGAAGAAAAGCTAATCTACCGTAATTTATATCGAGCCATAGACCCTGAAGTTGAAAGTTATATTCTTTTTATCGAGAGATCAATTCAGTTATTGCGTGAGGGGGGTATAATTGGTTTTATAATCCCCAGCAATTTAGTAAGTAATTTTAGGTATCAGAAGATCCGACAATACTTATTGGATACAACTAAGATTCTTAGGATTGTCCATCTAGATAATAGAATATTCCCTGGATTCCATGTAGAAACTTGTATTCTAGTTTTACAACGAAATTCTTTTCAGAAAGAACGTGAAAAAAATGAGATCCATATTGAGAGGATTAATACCACTTTAGATCCTCCAATTCACCCCATAAAAAAACACATCGTTATCCAACAAAAAATAAAGGAAAATCTTTACAACTTATTATTGCCACAACCAGATGAAGATATTGTTTTGATCTTAGAGAAAATTCAAGAAAATAGCATTCCACTTTGGAAGTTTACTTTAATCTCACGGGGTATCGAAGTAGGTTTTCACTCAGCTCATACAAGCAATATCAAGAAAGATGCAAATTTTGTACCATTAATTGCTGGTCGATCTATTAAGAAATTTCGATTAGATAAGAATATTCGCTATATACGATTTGATAAACATAATAAATCAATTTTTAAAGATTATAATTTGTATCTGAAGCCAAAACTACTACTTCGACGGATAGGTCATGAATTAATTGCAATTTTTGATCCTAATCAACATTTTTGTGTATGTGATGTCTACATGATCACTCTACGCCCCAATCGTCCCATTTCTGATTTAATTTTCCTTGAAGCTTTATTGAATTCAAGTTTAATGTCTTTCTATCTTATGCAGCGTTTTACATCTGTAAAAAAGATTTTTCCAAAAATTCCGATCAAATATTTGAAAGATCTCCCAATCAAGATACCTTCGAGCATAACGAAGATCCAAAATTTATTGAAAAATCTACATAGTTTGCCTTGGTGTATTCAACATACTGATTCTCATCGATTAAACTTTTTCAAGGAATTAGATGAAGAAATATTTAGGATTTATAGTATAAAGAAAGATGAACAGGATCTAATCTACAACTTGATTTATAGGAATAGTTCTTATCTTTATTGCTAAAATGATATTTTTCAATGTTGAATGAAGTGCTTTTACCAATCTCTTTCAGTAAGACCAGTCACAGTAAAACCACAATCGTGGGTTTTATATCTACGATTTAAACCAATGAGAAAAGCGGTAAAATGTTCAACATGCCTAGCAGATAACGTTCCACCTGCATCTACAGGCCTTAAATTCTTTATTAACATAGCTTTCTCTTTCACAACATGTTTTGCTTTTTTTTCACGACCTAAAATGAATACATCTTGGTTAAGAACTGGTAAACGATCGATATCTTGTAGTGTTGCGTTTGATAGAGTCTTAAAAGCACCAACAAGAGGTACATCTCCTGGAATAACTTTCCGTAGCAATTCTGTTGCGCTTTTTGTTCCTTGTTCTAGTTCTGGCAATAAGTCTACCATTTTTCCTTTATCAAAAGGCTTTAACGGTACCGTCACATCAACAATAATGTGATCAGGAGTAAAGTATTTTATAAAAGGGGTTATTGTTTTCACTATATAATCAAAGGGTGTTGTGCATAAGATAATGTCTGATTCTTTGACACATTCTTCATTAGTTCGTGGAATCACCAGATCTTTTCCCAATTTTTCATTCACTTGCGTTGAAATTCTGTCAGCTTTTTCTTGTTGTCGTGATCCCATTATTACTGATTCTCCAGCTAAACCCCATCTTAATGCCAACCCCTGACCTTGTGGCCCTGTTCCACCAATCATTCCAATTATTTTTGACATAATATGTCATTCCTGGTTTGCAGAATCTATTTTGTTCATAATAGAAAGAGTATTTGTACGGATAGAGAATTTTCTAGATAATATTATTAAAATTTACAATCAATACTCCACATATTAATTCAAAAGTTCATTTATCTTAGCTTCTAAATGATCTTGGAACTCTGATAACAGATCATCTGCTTGTGTTTCTGTTCCAGCTTCAACTGTAATACGTATTTTTGGGCTTGTATTACTAGCTCGAATTAACACCCAAGATTCATTGCCAATGGGAATACCAATGCCATCGATGGCATTAATATCATTGTATTGTGATTGAAGAGTGTTTAATAACTCATTTATAACTTTGAATTTCACTTTATCGGGACAAGAAACAGCAATTTTTCGTTTATGTAGAGTAGGAAGTTCATCGACAAGTTTTGATAAAGATTGGTCCTGTTTTGAAAGAATCTCTGCAAGTTTCAGAGGAATAATCATGGCATCATCAAAAAGATAAACTGTTGGAAAAACCATATGTCCACTTGATTCAATACCAATCAAAGTATCAGGTTTCTTTTGAGCATCAGCTGTAAGAAACGTATGTCCGACCTTAATCCGATCAACGATGGCAGAGGATGATAATACTTTTTCTAAAGCAAGTGAGCATTCAACATTCACAAGTACGCGGTTCAAATTTGGCGATTCTTTGATCATAAATTCAGCTAAAATTAATCCAGTAATATCCGCGAGAAGAACTCGTCCCCTATCATCAACAATAACAGCTCGATCGCCATCTCCGTCAAACCCAACACCAAAATCTGCACTTTCAGATTTTACCTTTTTAGAAAGAAATTTTAACGATTTTTCATTTGGTTCTGAGCTCCGATTCGGAAAAGTGGAGTCCACATTACAGAATAAGGGAATAATATTTAAACCAATGCCTTGGAGAATAGTTGGGGCAGCTAAACATGAAGATCCATTACCACAATCAACCACAACTTTCAATTTTCGTTTTAATGAAAATTTAGAAATTAGAAACTTATTATATTCTTCCTTAAGATTCGTAACAACCATTTGACCAACTTGATTCCAATCTGGTGTTATGAATTTACCTTCAACAAAAATATCACGAATTCTCATATTATCTTCTTCAGAGAAACCAACACCATTTCCATAATAAAATTTCACCCCATTCCACTCTGGTGGTAAATGAGAAGCGGTAATAAAGGCTGTAGCAAAAGCTCCCCCTTGCCATGCTGAAAACATACATGCACCAAACTGAAGTGCTTCCCCTGAATATTCGATGCCGATTCCAGTAGCCATAACCCCCGCAGCAAAAGCCTGAGCTAGTAGAGAACTAGTTTGCCGTATATCATAGGCTATGAAAATATGCTCCTCTTTTAATCCTTGATCAAGCTTTAAAAACGTTCCAAAAGCAAGACCAATCAGAAAATGGGTTTGTGGAGTGATTTCCTCATTGAAGATACCCCTGATGTCATAAGCTCTAAATATATGCTTCAAATCATTGTAATTAAAATTGGCCAAACATATCACCTTTATTATTCTCAACCGAAGAGTTCAGCCATTTTGGCAATTTCTTTTTGCATTTTAATTGGATCATCATCTTTTAAGTAACAAAGAAAGTAATACTTGTTCTTACAGATTTGTATAACAAGTGATCCATAACCCTTTGGGTTTGTCAAACACCAATAATTTGGATAAGCATTCATCAAAGTGATATATTTTACTCCAGCAAGTCGGATATGTGAAGGAAATGTGACCCACTCTGAAAGTAAGTAATATCCATCAACAAGATTCCTTTCACCAGCTTGTGGGAAGGCACCTGTATGATAGAATATATTTCCGTAGGGATCAAGAATAATACAGCCAGTAATAATGTGTTTGTCCATAAATCTTTTCAAGACAGCACGATATGGCATAACATCAACTCTAAGCAATTAATCATACTAGAGAATTTAAAAAATATCGGCTTAACATTCAACTAACAATGATGCCTCATGTTCATCTCTTGTTAGGAATTACTAGCGTCAATATCTTAGCTTATTGGGGGTATGATCCTTCTAATTTGATATGGTTTGTTGTTGGATCTATTTTTCCCGATATTGATTATATTTTCAACCTAGTAATCCGAAAAAGGAGTCATAGACAACTACCTACACATTTCCTTTTGTTATATTTACTTGGGGTTTTCGGTTTTGGAATCTGGGGTTTGTCACCTCTATTTTGGTTTTTTCTAGGGGCCCTTTATCACATATTAGTAGATGTTATTGATTGGGAAATTTATTTACTCGCCCCTTTTTCAAATAAATCTTTTTCAATTCTTAACTTAGATTATGAGAAAATCTCGAAACAAAAAGCTTTTGTTAATTTTTTCAAATACTACTATCATAACCGAAAAATTATTCTCTTAGAAATATTTACGATTATACTTTGGATTTGGTCTCTGAATCTATAAATATATGTTCGTCTTAAGAGATATAAAATGTCAAAAGGAACTTATTTTTAATGACAATTAAATGCCCTCATTGTGGTGAATCGGTTCCCTTAACACAGTTCTGCATTAAATGTGGGAAAAAATTGGATATTGATTCGTCTAGAATCATGGATCAGTCTTCATTAACGACTTGCCCTCATTGTGGGATGAAAATTCCTGAAACCGATTGGTGTATCTATTGTGGGATGAAACAGAAAGGAGAATCCTCACCAGAGCAAAATCAAGTTGCTAAAACATCTAAATGTCCTCTATGTCGAAAGGAGGTTCCCGCAACACATAATTTCTGTCATCTTTGCGGTGGAAAGCTGAAGAAAATAACAGTAAATGATCAAGAACGAAGTATATTTTGTAATCGGTGTTGGAAACCTAATCCTCTCGAAACAGAATATTGTATACACTGTGGTTTGAAACTTCAAATAGAAAAAGGGTCAAAACTTCTTGAAGAACCTTTCCAAGGATACCAACTAGATCTCTCACACTTCTTCCAACCTGTTTCTTTTCCTTTGGCTACTCTGAGACAGAGTTTAACTTCATCTAAAAATTTTCCATTAAAGGGTACTGTATCATATTCCAAATATTTTGGAGTTACTAAATCAAGAAAAGCCTCATTATTATATCGAAATGTAGGTGGTTTCGATAGTAATAATTTGTTAAATTATTTGGGAACTTTCATTTTAATGCTCTTAATTTATATTTTCTGGTATTCTAGTCGTTATGCTAATCTTGTTCAACAAATCGATCCAGTTACAGATGGTATTTTAATATTATTCTTTGGGGGGGGATTTCTGACGACTCTATTAATGATTCCTATTTGGTTATCAACATTCATGTTATATCGTACTACTGGACATAAATTAAACTACAGAATAGACTCTTCACGTGTTTTTATTACTGCAATATTCAATTTAATATGGGTATTTGTAGGATTTGGGCCCATTATGTTACAATTGGGTGACTTTAAAGATCCTCAAGACCATGTTCTTGTGCAAAAATCCTTCATTAGAGGTATTGCATGGGGGGCTGTTTTTTCTATCAGTTGTACCGTTACCCTAGCTCTTTTGAGTCTGACAATAATTGGAATCCCAGGAATGTTTGCTGGTTTTCTTTTTCAGGACTATCCAATCAAAGGTCATCTTTTCGCCACTTATTTCGGTGCTACTTGGATTTCGATAATCATATTACTCCCATTCGGAGATTATTTTGATAAAGTAATCAAAAGATGGAATCAAATTGGATATTTTATACTACTCGCAATTGGTTTACTTTTATTGATCCATTCATTTAATCTTATTGGATTGTTGACACAAAATGTGTATCGCGCTTGACCTCTTAAGTGAGAACGATGAATCCTGCAATATGTTTTAACATAATAATTCTGAGGGATTAATGAGATGTCAGAAGATCAAATTAGAATATCTGTCCTTGGTACTGGTAAAATGGGCTTCTTTCACGCTCGTTTACTATCACGTCTTGGTTATTTAGACTCTATTGTTGATTCTAAACCCAAAGTCGCTAAAGCGGTTGGACAACAGTTTGAAAGGCCTTGGTACTCAGATTTGAAAGAAATGGCTGAAGAACGATCACCAAATGGTATAATCATAGCAGTTCCAACTGAAACTCATCCTAGTGTTACAGCTGAAGTGATTAAACGAATTCCAACTCTAAAAGCCCTATTAATAGAGAAACCTATTGCCCCTTCTGTAAGCGAAGCAATTGATTTGAAAACTCAACTAATTAAATATAATATCAAAGTTATTGTAGGCCATATCGAGGTTTATAATCCTGTTGTAACCAGAATCAGCGAAATTATCAGTAGAAGAAACCTAATCGGAAATCCTCGTTCTGTTCTTTTTCAAAGGCGTGGAGCAGTTGCAGAGACTAGGCTTGAATCCATTGGAGATGTATATGAAGATATAGGAGTTCATGATTTTGATATTGCTTTGAGATTATTCTTTGAGGGAAAAATAAAACTTTTCTCCACTGCTAACACATTGAACGGTATAGCAAATTCTAGTGTTATTGTCATTTCTTCTGAAGAGAGAGAATTCAATGCTACATTCTTAATGAGTCGTGAATATGCAGGAAAATTACGAACCATCGATATTGAAGGGACAAAAGCAACTCTTTGCGCCAATTTACTAACACAAATATTAGAATTGCGAAGTCTTGAGATTGCACGTGGAGAAAAAGATGTTTCTGCAATTAGTATCCCTTTTTCGAATGGAGAACAAATAAAAGTTTATGGTGAACCCCTCCTTCATGAAATGTGGAATTTTGTGGACTGTATCCGTGAAAAGGCGGATCCTATCGTATCTATCGACGATGGGATAAATGTGTTGAAAATTGTGGAAGCTGCACGAAAAAGCATTGAAAAAGATAGCGTTCTTCATTTACAAATCTGAATCTGAGAATTCATCTTTTTTCCCCTGTTCAAGAATCAAAAACCAAGAGGAAATCCTAGGTTCCATTTCATGATAAATTGGGAAAGGATAAAATCTTAAATGGTGATTTACTCCTTGATTATCTTCTAAAACTGCATCAATAGTTTTCTTTTCAATTTCTTTTTGATAGATTAAATCTCGAAATTGAGTGGTTAATCCTACTTCTTGAAAAGGATGAAAATTAAGAATATTGACTGTTTCTAAATCTAAAATTTCAGTAAACTCTAATAATTGTTGAGCACTTCTATTATAAGCAATTATACGACCCATATTATTTATTTTTAACCATCCAAGAGGTAGGTTAGCAACTAAAGTTTCATATTCTTTAGTTACTTCTCGGAGGTACTTTTCAATTCGTCTTTGCTCAGTAATGTCTGAAACAGTAACAACAGCTCCTACGACTTTATCATCTGATATAAGTGGAACAGAAGAGACTGATGCTTTGATCTCCTCACCTTGAGCTGTCATATAGGTTAATAAAAGATACCTGTCACTTTTTTTTCCAGTCATCCTTTCATGAGTCAATTCTTTTACTCGTGTATGTTCATATGGAGGAAAGATATCCATAATACTTTTTCCAATAAGTGGGTGTTTCTTATAACCAAGCATTTCCTTTAATCTGGGATTAGCTGATGTTATTTTAAAATTTCGGTCATAAGTGTACAAACCATCAGACATAGAATCAATAATTGACTCGAGAAACTCTTTTGTGTTTTGTAGCTCCTTCTCACGTTGCCTTTCTTGAGTAATATCACGAATAAATCCATAGGTTTCTAGAATGTTTCCTTTCTCGTCCTTAATTGCAGCTGCATTAACACGAGTCGAAATTATCTTTCCCGATCGATTATAAAATGTTAGTTCATAAACATCATCAATTGGTTCCCCTTTAAGGCGCTTTTTGGTTATTTGTGTCAATAACTCAGCACTACTAGGGGTAACAAAATCCAGAACTGAAACTCCTATCATTTCATGAGGACTATACCCCAATAGTTGAGCAACACTGTCATTTACATAGATTGTTCTTTCATTCTCAATCTCTGTTATCCAGACCCCAAGTGCTGCTTGTTCAATAAGAGTTTGAAAACGCTGTGCATAAGATCTAGTCTCTTCTTCAGCCATTTTTTTGGCGGTTATATCACGCATTACTTTGGCAATTCGATACCCCTTTGAGTGCTCGATGATGAATAAAGTAACCTCTAGAATACGGTTTGAGTTATCCTTTACATTTGTAATTTGATATTCAAGAAATTTTGGAGTTTTTGGAATTTTATCAGGGATCATAAAACTCTTGAACTCCTCAAGTATTTTCGAATAACTATCCTCCTCCTCTGAGACCGTACTAATTTCTGAAGGTTCTAGTTGTTTAATAATCATCCAAATTGACTGACCCAAGGTATCCTCCGCAGAAAATCCAGTGATTGTTGTAGCAGCAGGATTCCAATCAAGAATCGTTCCCTCATGATCCATTATAATAATACCTTCAATTGAACCCTCAACAATTTTTCTATGTTTTTCCTCGGAGTCAATTAAAGCTTGTTGAGTTTTTACCTGCTGTGTTATGTCTCGCGCAATTGCTTGAATAGCAGTTACTGTTTGAGTTTTCTTTCCATAAATAGGTCTTGCTGTAATGTCTAAATGTAAGATTTGTTCGTATTTCGTTAATGAACGAAGCATACGACTTTCAGTATTACCTTTACAAATAGAATTAAGCATTTCTCGCCATTTCTCAAAATCTTCAGGATAAGCTATTTTTTCAATATCAAGTTTTTGGCTTTCGTCAAAAGAATATCCATAAATTTCTAAGAAATTTCTGTTTGTTTCTAGTAATTTTCCTTCAGAATCGAAGATAAAAATCAATCCAGTTGAATTCTCAAACAAATCACGATAACGTGATTCAGATTTTTGCAGTTCTTTCTGAAGCCAATATCTATCGATTGTTTGACGGATAGATGTTGCCATGAGACTGAAATATCCAGGTTGAACTCTTTTAATGAAATATCCACTTGCTCCTAACTGAAGTGCCTCTGACGCGATTTCCTCAGAACCCTGACCTGTTACAAAGATGACTGGAGTGTCGATATCCATCGCTGTGAACTTTCTCATCAAGTTAATTCCATCAGAAGGGAAAATTTTACCACTAACTTCAATTGTACCAGGCAAGCGATGGTCGCAGAGGATGCAATCAAACTTCCCAACCTCTAATTTCTCTATAGCTTCATTTGCTGAGTATGCTGGAGTAATCTTGAACCCTGGATCCACATCTTGGAATTTCTTAATAATTAGTCGGATGAACCATTCATCATCATCAATAGCGAGAATCTTCGCTTTTCGTAAGGGTTTACTGACTTGTGGTCCTGTTGACATGAGTTATAACCATCATTTTAATGATTGATAATAGAGTAAGCATCAGAACTTTATATGTTATTTCATGAAAGAATTTAAGCTTAGTTTTTTCTCATTTGTAAAAAGCTTTATTATTAAAGCTTAGAGGAAACCTTTGTTTCACATATTTTCTTTACTTAAAGACTTAATGTATTTTTACTAGCACACTCTTCCTATTGTTTAGTGTAAATGAAGAATACGCTCTGAAAAATAAAATTTAGAAATTTGAGGCACAAATTATTGAATTCTTTCATTAATCTGTATAAAATTACGCTAAATAAGTTACAAGTACTGTTTAACGGGAAAACCAAGGACACTCAAGAAATTATTTCCTTTTGTCAAGATTTGTTAAAAAGAACGGTTTTCTTTGCGTTTTATATTAACATCTTAGACCAAAAACTCCCTCCAGATTCAGTAGAGGGAAAGTTACCTTACACATTGGCTCTTTTATCTTCATTAAAGGATTTAAAGAATTTTAAACCGATTGCTGACATTTTTTTCCCCTTAAAATTGAAGTTAGTTGAGTCTCTAGAAAAGAAAGAAGAAAGAGTCATTAATAACACCTTGAAGAAATTCATTGAATCTTTTTCGTGGGAATCGATCCAAAATTCAAACAATAAAGTAAAAAAGAACTCGGTAACACCAGAGATTTTCGAATTAATTTATCATTCAGAAAATCCAAGAAATCGTGGGGTAGTTTTTACACCTTATTGGTGTGCCTATTTGATGGTAGAATCATGTCTTAAACGTCATATTATGAGACTACTAAATTTGTCTAGTTTTTCTATACACAATCTTAATTTACATAAACAACAAAGAGATTTCCTTAAGAAATATTTCAAAGATATACGACTATTAGATATCTCTGTTGGGTGTGGAACTTTATATTTAGCAGCATTTGATTGTCTAATAACATTGCATAATCAGTTTGGCATCTTGGGCAAGAAATTAAATTCAATTTTAAAAAGAATATGTTCTAAGAATTTATATGGTGTGGATATCGATGAAAAAGCTCTTATTATATGTAAAGTTAGGCTTATCCTACGAATACTTAAAATAGATCCCAATATTCAAATTGAAGATATACTCGAAATCATCAATTCAGTTAATTTGAAATCTGGGAATTCTATAATAGGATTCATTAATAATCCAGGAATAAGTAAGAAATGTAATTACAATCAGCTACTAGTTCAGGATTTAACAACTAATGAAACCAATTCTCTAGAGATTTTGAATAGTCAAAGTTTTTTTCACTGGTTTTTAGAATTCCCTAGAGTTTTCGATATGTCTGAAATCTTAGGATTTGACGTAATTATTGGTAATCCTCCTTACATCGGATACCGATACATTGATAAAACAACAAAACGTATTCTAAGACACCTATACTCTAGAATCTATACGGGTTTGAACGATTATTATTACTATTTTATTTGGAGGGCTAAACAACTGCTAGCTCCAGATGGGAGTTGTGTCTTAATAGTTCCAAGATACTTTTTAGAAGCGCGGTATGCGCAAAAATTAAGATCTGAGCTCTTTGGATATGGATATGTTGATGTAATAGTTGATTTTCGAGAATTTAAGATATTCCCTAAAGGAATTAATTCTTTAGTTCTCTATATGACCGAAAATTCAACATTTAATCCACAAAGTCATATTTTAGTTTTAAAAAAATACAATTTATCTTCACAAACGTTGCTACAAGAGTTACAGGCAAATATGAATGGTTTTTCCCTCAAACCAAGTCAAATTTTCCATCATTATACATTTAATCATTGTGAATCCCTCAATGGGAAATATCTAGTAGCTTCTAAAAGCTTAATAAGCTTGATAAAGAGAATAGAAAATCAATGTGTTCCTTTAAATCAAGTTTGTGGTATGGGAACTGGTTATCATTCAGGGAAAGATAAGGTTTTTTCCCCAAATATAATTAAGAAGAACGGAAAGGTCATCGCATTAGTTGAAAATAAAGGAATTGTTAATCAATTTCCCCTAGAAACAGAATTAGTAAAAGAAATAGTGAAAACCCCTAATGTATTACCTTTTATGATCATTTGGGATAATAAATATGTTCTATTAACAAAACGAGGCATTAATATTAATGATTACCCATATACAAAGCATTATTTAGAACAATTTAAAGAAACTCTTATGAAACGATATGAAGTTAGAAAAAACTTAGCGAACTGGTACGAGATCGCTCAAGTTCGCAATCTTCAGCTTTTTAAGGCTAAACTAAAGATAATATGTCCTTATCGTGCTCGTATTCCAAGATTTGCTATTGATAAGAGGCAAAGATATAGCTCGATTGATTGTACATCAATTGTTTTAACTAATGAAGACCTAGACATATACTACATTTTAGGAGTATTAAATTCCGAATTGATAGAATTGTATTTGTATTCTATTGCTAAGAAATTAGATGCTCAAAAAATCGAACTTTATCCTAAAACAATCTCAAATATACCAATTAAAATTCCTACAACCAAAGAAGATAGTGCTCTTGTTACAAAAATCGCCGACCTTACAAGGAATTTATGTTCTGTGCTAGAATCTTGCGAATTCACTCCTAAACAATATCAACATATATTGAGACATGGTAAAAGGGCTTTTATCGTTATTAAGAAGGATAATCAGGAGATTAAAAGACTGATAGAAAGACTTGATTATCTAGTCTATAAGTTATATGGCTTAGAAAATCAGATTGAAATTCTAAAGAGAGAAATTACTCATCCAGATATAGAATCTATAGGGGATGTCAAGAGTAGACGAACAAGGAAATGAATATTCTTCAAAAAGGCAGAAAGGAGTTTATGAGACTCCTATTCTCACAGTAAAACATATGATAAATTTAATTGCTCCTCATATCGATGATAATAAAGAAATATTAGATCCTGCGGTAGGTGATGGTGTATTTATACGTGCTTTGCTGGAATTTGGAATCAATCCATCTGCAATTTATGCTTACGATATTGATGAAGAAAAAATTAAACCCTTGAAAGAATTAGGAATCCATGCGAAATGTACTGACACATTACTTAATGAATATTCATCAAAGGATATTATTCTTGGCAATCCACCATATAAAAGCCGCAGAAATAGCTATTATATGAGAAAACATAGAAAAGAACTTGAAAAGAAATATGGATTTATTGGAGTATACAATCTTTATTCTCTCTTCATGGTAAACGCGATTCAACATTTGAGGGATGGAGGTATTCTTTGTTTCATTGTGGAAGATGCCTTTTTTACAAATAGGTATTATTATCGTTTTAGAAAATTCATTCTAAATAATTGTAAAATTCTGGAAATAAAGCTAGCTCCTAGGCGTTTATTTCACCGTAGTGATGCAGATGTCAGAACAGCTATAATTATTTTAGAGAAAAAGCACACTAGTAGTTTTTGGGAGAGTAAACAACATCTAGAGGATCAAAAACATCAAATGCGTCTTATTGATCGTTTAATGGATGAGAAAGAATACGAAAAACCCCCTAACATTCAATTTGTGCCACAAATCGAATATCGTAAGATGCCAGACCTTAAATTCTTCGTTGGTGTTCCGAAAACGATTATTCGCTTGGTTCAAAACCCACCCACTAGATTTGGGGTTATTACGAAAGGAGGTACGGGCATTTCAACTGGTAACGATGGAAGATATCTACGACTAGCTGAAGAAGTTCAAAACGATCCCGCTTGGGTAGGATTTTATAAATCAGGCCAACGAACTCCCTATTTCTATGAAACACCATATTTTATAGAGAGGGATTATCAAAAAAATGCAAAAAATGACCCTAAGAATTTTCTTGTTAGGAATGAGCAGTTCTATTTCAGAGAAGGGATCACTTGTAGTAGTATTGGAAGAAAGTTTTCAGCTGCATATATGCCACCAGGAAATTTGTTTGGAGTAAATGCGAACTTCTTTTTTGATCATGATGAGGATTTATTCTATTCTTTAGGATATTTAAATAGTAAACTTGTCCAGTATCTTGCTCGAAAAGTTATACATCGCTCCAATATTATTGCTACTAGCTTTATTAAAGAACTTCCATTCATTTTCCCTTCAATTGATCAAAAAGCAGAAATTGTTACAATTGTAAAAGATATTGTATCATCTCTTATGAAAAATCCAGATTATGATTTTTCTAGAAAGGTTGAAAGAGTTGATGAATTAATTTTTAACTTGTACAGAATATCAGAAAAAATAAAAGAGGAAATTTCAGTTTTTTGTAGTAATATCATGGAGTTTTCTTGACCATTTATATGATTCCTAATTGTCAGCAAAATTATTATAACTGAATATACTCTAAATTTTGAAAGCCTCATCTCCAGGCCTAACACGCTCGGGAACTTTAAGACCGATTTTTTGGCCTGCAGACGCAGAATCAATATCTACACGATCAATTTGCATTGATTCAATTGTCATTTCAAAATCAGTAGTACTTCCTTTAATGGCAATCTTATCACCCTTGGATATAGAACCAGAAGTAATATCCAAAACAGCGACACTTATTTTGGAATAAAAATTCTCAATATTTCCAATTTTCTCTGACATATCGTAAATCCTCCTTATTATCTAGATATACTGGTTAATACAATAAAGCTATTCATAAAGCTTTTGGTGTACTATTACGTCTGATTTACACTTCTTTACCAGATTAAATCATCCCTCATTCCCCAAGAGAATTTAGATTTGTTTTGTTTTTCTTGTGATATCTAAATACTTAAGACGAGAGAATCTCAAAATATATTAGTATAGTTATATATTACAGATAATCTACAATAAAAAATTTAGATCGAAGATTTAAACAAAAAATTGTTTGATATTATTCTCCTACACTCTATAGAAAAACCTGATTATTTTTCAGAATCAGTATATTTCTTTAAGAGATGATCTTTCTTAAATTTGATTATCAGTACTAATCTCTTTAAGGATTTTACGAATCTGTTGATTAAATGATAAATAAGGATCGATAGAGAGACTTTGGTAGGCTTCGAGGATTGTTCTAAGACTCAACTCTTCTAACATGGTTGTCGCGTGTTCTAACGTTTCACGGATAATATATCGTTTTAGATTGGTTCCTAAGTCTCTTAGCACTTCAACGGAGATTGAAAGAAAAGATGGTAAAAATTCGGGATCTTTACAGAGAAAAGCAAATGAAGAATCAATTGCCAAAAAGTACTCGTCTCCATAAATGAAATCTAATTTTCGTAATTCATGAGTACCAAAGACTAAACGTTGTGCAGAACCTCCAAATAAGGTCTTAATAAAGCCAAAAATTACTGCAAGATAACCTGCAAGGACAACGTCTCTTTCAACATTCCAGGAAAAAGGTAACTCCCCTCCAGAGAGATGAGAAATCAGAGCTAACCCTGTTGGTTGATCTGTTAGTGTTTCATATTTACGTATGTAATAATGGAAGGATAATAACTCAGTAAAGGAGAGTATTGAAAAATTAGAACTCGCTTTGCTGCAAATTGTGGAAATATTCTCGCTAAGAGAAGGATTGATGGATAAAATGATCGCCTGAAAACTTCTTTCAATAATCTCTATTTCCCGCTCACTTTTAGTATTAGAAATACTGTCAGCAAATAGAACGGCAGCTTGTCCCACCAATACCGCAGCAATGTGTTCTTCCATTGCTTTGGGTAATCCTTCCGTTGCTGATATTAGCTTCAGTGTGATTGCTGGATCAGAGCAGATAAAGAAGAATTTATTTTGTAAAGATACAATAAATACTTCTGAAGATTTGAATCCTGTATGTTCAAACTCAATGGACGCAACAGAATTCTCCCCAAAGATTTCTGACCCTATATTACCGAGACCCTTTAGAAAATTAACAATAAACTGCAAAAATTCTTCATCGGGATTACCAAATGCCCATTCAACTTCCGAGTCTAGATTTACAAACATTGCCCAATTCTCATTTACTCTCATCACTACCCAATCCTTGAGTATTGGAAGCTATAATCGTCCGAAGATTCTTGCAAGGAGATTTCGCCTTTGTATACCGTTCTTCTTAGGAAATTGGATTGTTTTTGATTGAAGAACGTAATTCTCTAATAAAGTGTTCATGTTCATGGCTTCTAATTCTTGGGTTTGGGACATCAAAATTTCTTCAGTAATTCTTTTCTTGAGAGAATCTTCTAAATCTTTTAATACTTGATCAGGCATTTTGAAAAAACTGTCATAGAATTCTGGATTTAAAGCCAATTCAATGAAAGGTGCATCAATTGAAAGAAAGTACTCCTCACCATGGGAGAAAGACAAACTCTGAATATTATTCGTTCCGAAAACAAGACTCTTAGGTTTTGAATCAAATAGGGTCATTAAAAATGCGATAATTATTGCTAAGTAACCAGCTAAAACAACAGGATCTTTTTCAACATGAAAATCGAGTGGAATTTCTCCACCTGACATATGACTAACTAAGCCCCATCCTTTAGGAGACAGAGGGCGCGTTAATTCAGGTTGTTTTCGCAAATAATAGTGTAAGAATAAAAGATCTTCGAAGGAAAGCATGGAGAAATTACTAGCACTTTTACCCACAATCTTATCAATATCTTCACTATACTTATTTGAAATATCTACTATGATATTTTGCCAAATAGATTCAAAATAATCACGAGTCTCTTCATCTGGTAGCTCTGTGATGCATTGAGCATACAACATTGATGCCTGCCCCACAAGAACTGCGCTCATAATCTCTTGGACTTCTTGAGCAATCCCACCATAGGCATCAATTAACTTCATAGTGGTACTTGGATCACTCATAATTAAGAAAAATTTATTCTCTAGTGATACAACAAACACTTCGGATGGCCGAAATCCAGCATGTTTCTTCACATCAAAGTTGATCTGAGCTATACCATGCTGACCAAATAGCTCCTCGCCGATTTGGGAAAGAGCTGTTAAGAAATTAACAACAAAAGTAAGAAATTCATTATCTGGGTTACCAAATGACCATCGTACAGTCTTACCTTCAACAAAAAGTGCCCAGTTTGATTCGACTTGCAAGAAAACCACTCATCAATTAATTGTTGTTTAAACTACATTAATATATAATTTCTTTGTTTAATGGTTTTTTCTGGCTTATTTTTCTTAGTATTAATACATTACTTTTTTGTATTTCTTTATAGAAGTTTCTATATAACATTTAATTTTAGATTATTTGCCATTTGAATCCATAATACTACTAGAAAAGTGAACATGGTGAAATTTGTATGCTTTCAGACCAAGTAAAAATCCTAAAAGGTTCTCCAACAATGCATTTTCTCTCGATGGCTAAGCAAAGAGAGTCAGAAGGGCATCATATTATCCATCTCTCAATTGGACAACCAGACTTTCAACCTCTTAAACCAATTGTTGATACTACAATTAAAGCAATCAATGAAGGGAAAACTGCTTACACAGTTAGCTCAGGTATTCCAGAATTACGTCAAGCCATTAGTACGCTTTACTTTGAAGATTTTGGATTATCAATAGACCCTACCAACGAAATAAAGATTACTTCAGGAGGTAAACAAGGAGTACTCGCATCATTTTATTCAGTTTTAAACAGAGGGGATAATATAATCATTCCTGAACCTTATTGGGTAAGTTATCCTGATATGGCGCAATTAGTCGGGGTTAAACCCATTACTATTCCCATGACTGTTGATTTCTCATTAAACCAAGATAAAATATTATCTAATGTAACTGATAAAAGAACACGAGCTATTTTGATAAATTCTCCTAATAATCCTTCTTCTCATCTCCTTTCTGCTGAAGAAGTTCAGTTTCTTAAAGACCTTGTAGAAGACCACGATATTTTTATTATCAGTGATGAAATCTATTGGGACTATATTTTCATTGATACTCCAATTCGTACATTGTTAACAGAATTCAAAGATTGGCGTCAAAATATTATCGTCGTTAATGGATTCGCTAAAACATATAGTATGACTGGATATCGTCTTGGATGGACAATCAGTAATTCGGAGATCGCAGAAGGTATTCTCAAAATAATTCAAGCAACAACAACCTGTCCAACTAACTTTTGCCAATGGGGAGGTATTACTGCCTTAAAAGAAAGAGCTCAAGCTAGAGAGTACATAAGTAAGATATTTCCAGAAAGAAGAAGAGCCTTAATGGAAGAAATTCGAAAAACTGATGGTTTATCCCTTAAAGCCATTGATGGGGCTTTTTACGGTTTTGTTAAGTATGATTTTACTGACAGATCTTCTGAAGATGTTGCTATTGACATTTTGATGAATGCTAATGTATCTGTGGTTCCTGGATCAGCTTTTGGAACATCAGCAGAGGGTTACCTCCGTATTGCTTTTTCACGTTCAACTTCTGAAATCAAAGAAGCTTTTAATCGTATCCGAAATTATTTAAATCGATAAAATGACACTAGTATTCATCTTTAATTCATTTGTCAGCCAATCGCGTAAAACAAGTCAGAAACTCTGTATTAGAGAGAGAAATAGGAATTTTTTCTAAGAAGGAGGAGGTTCTAAAATAACCCAACCCGTAACACGAAAATATGTAAGATTTTCAACAAAATAGGTTTTAATCTCGTTAGAAAAGGATGCAAGTGGTGCAATTTCAACTCCTTTTTCTAATTTTGATAGCATTGATTGTACTGCGTTTAAATGACGTGTGTTTAGCACAAATCCTTTATCAACTAGTGTAAGTATCTGCTGTGAGAATTCTTTTTCCAACAATGAATTTGGAATGTTATCACACAGCTTAATGAATGCAGATACAATATTTCGGTATGATTCGTCTGCATCAATCAAAAATGGAACTAGATTATTAGGATCAAAACTTGTTTGAGCTTCATCAAATTTCTTCTTTGAATTAATAATCTGCTCGTAGATTTCTTCTGTTACAGTCAGAGGAATCTTCGATTCAGTTAATGGAGAATAAGTACTCACAACCTCTTGAATAACATTTAAGGTCTTAAGGAAAATCTCAAGATTATCCTTGATTTTTATTTGATTCCCAATTCGTTTTCTGATTTTATTGAGTCTTTCTCGCTCGTTTTGAACCTTATTACTAGCACGTTTATTTTTAGCTTGCTTTCTTTCTATTTCTAGAACTTTTGCTTCTAGCTCTTGCTTTTCTCTCTTTAAGGCCTCTATTTTCGACTTAATAATACTACCTTCAGAATTTAAATGAGCTAGCTGCTGTTCAAATGGAGTGATTTCTTCTTGTAATTTTTGTATTTCGGACTCTAATTGTGTTTTGGTCTCAATAAGCTGAAGGATATCAAATGATTTTGTGCTATCTTTTATTTCTCCCTTGGATATCCTTTCTTGGAGGGAAGTGACTTGATTGGTTAAAGCTAATTCTTCGGTAGATAATTCAGATAACTTACGTGATAGATCCGCTTTGATATGAAGATGAGTTTCAGTTTCTTGTTCCAATTCTTTTTCAATATCAAGAATGTCTTGAATACGCGACACTACTTTAACCTCATCCTTGCTGATGAATCTTTACACGGAGGTCCTCAATCTCTTTGGCAATATTACTGAGTTCATCTTGGGCCGACTTAAACTCCAGGGAAAGCTGATTTAATTCAAGTGACTCTGGTCTACCTGTAATATCAGAAAGAGATTCAAATTTAGAAATTAATAAAGCAATTTCTTGGTTCAACTCCTCTTCTACCGATTTTTGTTGTTTATTATAGTTTGATGTTTCAGTAATAATTCGTTCGATCTGTAATCTCTTTGATTGGAGTTGAGAGAGAGTTTTTTGTGTTTCTTGAATTAATTCCCTTAATTGCGTAGGATCTTGGTCAATGTCGTCAAAGCCTTGTTTTAACTCGCCAGTTAAAGAATTATACTTTAGCTTTAGGTCTGGATTTGCTTCTAAAAGATCGGAAATTTGATTCTTAAGATTGGCTACACTATTTTGTTTTTCATCAAGTTTTCTTGACAATAATCCGCGAACTCTTCGATTCTTACCTACTTTTTGATCAAACTCCGCTTTTTTTTGCTGATAGAGTGTTTCCAGCTCCTCCTCTGACATTCGTTCAAGTTTTTCTCTTGTCAGCAAACACAATCACTCTTATAATCCTTACAGAAGTTGATTTCTTAAATTATTTGTAAAAATAAGAACATTAAATTGATTTCCATTCTATGACCTTAATTATAAAATATTTATCATTTCACACTGAATATAGTCATTTAAACCTAATATATTACACAATAAATGAATTGTATGCCTTCTTGAACATTCTTTTCCAAAAGGAGTTTGAAATAATCCTTTTTTCATTAATAAAATAGCTGTTGAATTAATAAGATTTACATTCAAAAGTTATTATTAACTTAAAATGATACCCTCACACCTTATCACTCACTAACATTCAACAATCTAGGTTCTGGGTTTTTTTAATATTCCCCCTTTCTGAAAAAAATAACCAATAAATGGTGCCATTAGTAGTCCAATATATCCTAAGAGTGAATTTCTAAAGGTTATAACTAATAAGAAGCTAATAAGAGTTATTAGAATTCCAATAAAAGTGTAAATTCTACGATGTTCAGAATTTGGTAAAGGTTGTGAATTCTTGTTTTCCATTCATCACTTCACCCAAATGTAGATTTTCTTTATCCTAAATTTACAAAGTCTTGTTTTAACTCGCCAGATATTAAATCTTCTAGGGTTCCTAATTATGGATTCTCTTCTAAAATGTCAGAAATTTGATTCTTAAGATTTTCTACTTCTTTCTGCTTTTCATCAACTTTTCTTACTAATGGTCCTCGTCCTCTCCGATTCTTGGCAATTTTATTGTCTAATTCTAGCTTCTTCTCTTGATAAAAACGTTCTAGTTCCTCCCCTGATAACTGTTCAAGCTTCTCTTTGTTCAGCAACCGTGATCACTCTTATATTAGTATAAGAATTTGGATTCTTTTATAATTTTTGAAAATCAATGTTATAATCTAGGGATAACATAAAATCTTTGGATTATCTACTTGGGAATAATCTGGGTGGAATTTTTGGAAAACAAGATGTAGATTTAATCCAAGTTGCTCTTTCTAAAGTCAATTCTTTAGAAGAAATTTTGTTCCCAGGTATTAGATGGATTGAGCACAGAGATTTTCTAGCTCAGTGGAATTACGTTAACAGTCATAAACATATATAGTACATAACTATAAGTAGTTGTGTCCAACTTAATTGAAATCCCCTCCGCGTATGAATTAAAAAGTTGAAGGAGAATTTGAATGAAACATAGACATAAAACTGTATTAATGAATACCACACCCAAACTAGTGGTTACGATTGTTATCATAACCGTACTCTTTCTCCCGATGACGGGAATTAATGAAAGATCTATGGAGCCGAAGGAAAACTCACTATCTGATAACACGAGAGGGTCACACCCAACTACTCTGTCCCCTACAAGAAAAATGGCTGGGATAACATCGCAAATAACCCACAATCCAATAATGATCATTGGTGACGTGAATTTTACAATAGATAATGGTGTTCTAGATAATGGCGCAGATGGCACTGAAACAGATCCCTATCTCATTGCCAATTGGGTCATCAATGGTAATGAAGTTAATAACTGTATCAGGATTGAAAACACGACCAGCCATTTCATCATCGAGAACTGCACCCTAATAAACGCAACAGCCATAGGTAACGCAAGTATCCTCTTGAACAATGTGACGAACGGCCAGTTGAGGAGTAACATCTGTACCAACAGTTATTATGGCATCTACCTTTACAATAGTTCCTCCAACACGCTGAGGAACAATACCTGCACCAACAACGCTGGTCATGGTATCTACTTTTACGATGATTGTGATTCCAACGCACTAAGCAACAATATCTGCACCAACAACACTGGTCATGGTATCTACTTTTACGATGATTGTGATTCCAACGCTCTAAGCAATAATACCTGCACCAACAACACTGGTCATGGCATCTTCGTTTTGTACTTTAGTGATTCCAACGCTCTAAGCAACAATATCTGCACCAACAACACTGGTACTGGCATCTACGTTTATGATCAGTGTCTTTCCAACACTCTGAGTAACAATACCTGCACCAACAACACTGGTGCTGGTATCATAATTCGAGAGCGATCTTTTTTCAACGTTCTGAGCAAGAATACCTGCAGCAACAATTATTATGGTATCTACGTTCATCACGATGGTGATTCCAACACTCTGAGTAACAATACCTGCACCAACAACAGGTTTATTGGCATCCACGTTTGGTACTTTAGTAATTCCAACGTTCTAAACAACAATACCTGCACCGGCAACGGTGAGTATGGTATCTACTTTAACACCTATAGTAATTCCAACAAGCTGAGGAACAATATCTGTACCAACAACGGTATTGATGGCATCTTCATTCGTAATCATTGTGATTCCAACGTTTTGAATCATAATACCTGCACCAACAACACTGATCGTGGCATTCGCTTTATCCTCAACTGCTATAATAATAAAATTACGAACAATACCGTCTATAACTGCGATTATGGGATTTGGTTGGAATCCAGCACTAATACTGATCTGTCGGGTAATATCATCTATAACAATACGAACTATGGCCTCAACATTGATGGTGCCTCTGGACCTACCACGGTGACCATGAATAATTTTGTAGACAACAATTTAGGTTATCCAGCTCAAGCTTATCGCCCATCTCAAGCCTCGGATAATGGGATGATGAATACCTTCAACGAAAATTACTGGAGTGATTGGAGTGGGTCAGGAAATTATTTCATTGATGGGACAGTTTTTAATAATGATACGTCTCCTCGGTCGATTCCAGTGCCTCCAACATTAACCATTGTCACCCCTATCGCTCAGGTATATTATACAGACACGATTACTGTGATGTTGACTGGAACGCGAGTTACCTATTACCGGTACTATATAGCTGGTGTCGATGGCACCAATCAGACATGGACTGCTAGTGTGGAGCGAACATTACCCGATGGTTCTTATACTCTCCACGCTTATGGCAGTGATATTATAGGTACGACTGTTCATGACTCGGTAGCATTCACGATTGATTTTCCTCCAACAATTTCTTTGGAATCTCCTGGGAATGACACAATCCAACAGTCGGGGACGAGTATTGATATAGCAGTAGATGATGCGAATCTTCATACTGTCCTTTACAATTGGGATGGTGACACCAATCAGACTTGGAGCGATCCGTATCAAACCAGCCTGCCTACTAATGAAGTACCCCACACATTATTCGTCTACGCCAATGACAGTGCTGGGAATTGGACCACAGTTAAGTATGTGTTTACTACAGATGACACTAGCCCCGTTATTACCTTAGACTCTCCCAACAACAGCACAGTTCATCAGTCGGGAATGACCATCGATGTGGCAGTGACTGATACTCATCTAGACACTGTCCTTTACAATTGGGATGGTTCCACTAATCAGAC
>JBHLMN010000021.1:0-41598 GCA_048938105.1 Promethearchaeota archaeon | reverse complement strand
ATGACCATCGATGTGGCAGTGACTGATACTCATCTAGACACTGTCCTTTACAATTGGGATGGTTCCACTAATCAGACGTGGAGTGGGGATTATGCAACTGTTTTACCCATTGGTGAAACACAGCATGTCCTATATGTGTATGCCAACGATAATGCTGGGAATTGGGCCTCAGTAACTTTTACTTTCACTACTGATGATACAGCACCTACCATAACCTTGGACTCCCCAATGAATGCAACAACCCATCCGCCAGAAACAGTCATCAATTTGACTATAACGGATGTCAATCTCGAAAAAGTGCTTTATAATTGGGATGGTACTACTAATCAGACTCTCTCAGCTCCCTATAACATCACCCTTCCCACTGAACCTGGTCAGCACGTACTCCGCGTCTATGCCCAAGATGCTGCAGGTCACTGGACTTCAGATACCTATGTCTTTACTATCCAATCCGAAGCCCCAGATTTTGGTCCTGTAATTATTATAGGAGGAATAGTAGTTGGCTTAATGGCCGCTGCGGGTGGTGGATTCTTCTTGTTGAAGAAAAAAGGACTGACTATTCAAGATCTTTTGCGGAGAAGCCCTCCTGAGGATTAAAGAATCCATTCCTCCATTCCCTTTTTTTTCCTGCTTTTAACAATAAATACAAATAAATACACATAATTTCCAGAGTTTTTTGGGAGATCTTGCATATAATCATCGCATTTAAGAAGAAATCATTACAAGTAAAATTCTAGTGATAAGCATGGCTAATTTAATTATAAAGAAGGTTGGTTCAGTTATAAAGTTTCTAAAGCGTGATTTGAAAACCTTACCCGAGGTTAAAATTGGTGAAACTATCCTTTACGGAAAGGAAATTACAGAAAATCGAATACTGAACGAATTAGGATTATTATAATCTTCAAGATATTTCAATTAGATGATCTATCAAGAGTAGAAGCTTTTTAAGCTGAGTTTTTCTAGTTAAAGGCATAATAGCAAACCGTAAACACCCATTTACAATAGTTGTAGTCCAGCCTTGCTCCCACAACTTCCTATGTAACTCAAATACATTTAACGGATAATCTGATGGAATTTTTACTCCAAGAATGTTGATGAGAGGTTCAATTGGAATTGATAATCCACGTTTCTTAAGCTCTTCAGCAAGAAATCGAGTATTTTTAATACAAGATAGAACAATTTTCTGAAAACCATTGAATCCAATTTTATTCCACAATGATGCAAAAGCAATCGCGGATGCTCCAGATCTAGTTCCAGTAATAGTTATCTGTTTTGGATTACCAGCTAAATATGGTAATGTAAACTGAATAGCTTGAGGGTAGATATTATCTTTCCAAAGAAGACTCCCTCCAGGGATAGGAACACGACCCATCTTATGAATATCAACAGTAATAGATACGACTGATTTCAAATCAAAAGAAATAGAGAATCTTTCTCGTGATTGGGGAAGAAATGGAAGAACCAAACCTCCAAAGGCAGCATCTATATGCATGTCGAGCTGATGATTCAAACAAATTTCATTTAATTCTTGTAATGGATCAATAGTGCCAAAGGCTGTTGTACCAGCAACCCCTACTAAGGCTATTGTTCTTTTTGTTATAGCTTCTATAACTGCATCTAGATTAACTTGATATTGAGGTGTTGTGGGAACTTTAATAAGTTTCAATTTTAGTAGATCCGCAGCTTTGTCAAAGGATATATGCACAGATTCAGGAACAATAATTTCTGGGGTTTCTAAGTTGAGGTCCTTATTATTACGAATAGCCCAAAGGGCTGTAACATTGGCTTCTGATCCACCAGAGAGGATAACACCTGTCCCAGAAGGTGGTTGCTGAAATAATCCACCTAAGATCTTAATTACATGATATTCTATGTTTGTAGTGCCTGGAAATAAAGCAGGATCACCCAAGTTTTTCTCTAAGTTGTTACGAAAAACGTCTTGCGCGAGAGGATCAGCTTCACAATTCATAGAGCTCAAAACTTTTCCTTTTGAGTATGAGAAGTCTTTTTTAAGCTCTTCTTCAATACTAAATGATTCACTGGCTTTCAATAGAGATAATACTTCCTGAAAAAGCATTTATTATCTGATTCATTCCCTTTCTGATTTGTACAAAAGCTTATGTGGCCAAAATGTATGCACAAGTATATACAATGTGAGGATGTCTTGTATAACAACATATTGTGTTATTTCCTACATCTTCTCAACAAAAATAGTTGTTAGGAGTAATAAACAAATTTATTAACACTTAATAAACTATAGTATTGGAAACTCAGAAAAAATCCCGAAAGAAATTATTTTGTAGAGGGAAAAGATGATCCAGTAATGGGAGTATATCCTTTGAGCAATCTATCTCCCATGAATCATATAGTTGCGATGCAGCCCTGTAGCCTACAATCATTTGAGAAAGAGATCCAATTTCGATGGATATATCATAGGAGGATGTTGTCTCCTCAAGTTTTGCATTACCCCCTGATACATTAAAACTGAATGTCTTATTGTTCCAATCACAAAATTGGTCAATAACCTTCAATACTAGTTTTGTTTCTTCCGAATAGTCAAAGGCTTCCAAGACAGGGATAACATCTACAATTCGAGTCATTGAAGCAGGAAATACCTCATTAGCTTTAATTCTTGCCTCTTTAAGAAATGCTAACATATTAGAATCAGCTGTAGAAAATGTTATGTAATCTCGATGATCCATGTGTGTTTTGAGGAAATTAAATAACGCCTGTTTAGTTTTTCGATCATACCAGAATATCTCTGACAAGTAAATTGTTTCTTCGCTTTTGTCAACACCTTCAGGACTTGGAGGTTGGTGTTCTAAGAATCGTGCAATCACATAACCAGTAGGGTTATCTTTAGCATCATAGCACACGAATAAGTACCCTGGTTCTTTAGGATTAACTTTTCGGCGCCAATCATCCTCGGTTCGTTTAAGCATGTAATTGTATTTATAACCTGCGATTTTAGAGTAAACCTCTTTAATGTGGTCTAATGTGAAAACTTCACGAACAACTCTATCTGTTATTGGATGGGAAATGAATTTATTTGTCTCAATATGGTATCGATGATTTTCATTCGCAAGTTTCCAACCAAATTGTTCATAGAAAGAGAATTTAAATGGGTATAAGCATGATATCAAGATTTGATTTTGCCTCATTTCTTCCAATATTCTGAGTAATATTCGTCGAACAAGACCCTTATTGCGATATGAAGGTGCAGTTGCTACTCCCCAGATACCAGACATAGGGAGTTCTTTGTTTCTTATGATAAGGGTTGAAGGGAAAAATGCACATGTAGACACCAAGTTATTGTTATCGAAACACCCAAAAACTTGACTCATATCTTTGAGATAAGGCTGCGACTCTTCATAATCCTTGGGAACAACATTCTCGTAGGTATTTTTCGTTGGTTCAAATGCATAACGTGTTAGTCGGGCAAAAGGTTCCCGATCCTCAGGAGTCAATTGTCTGATTTCCATGATGATAATCCTCAGAATACGTTTTTTAGTTCTTTTCTCGAAATTTCGACCTTTTAATCTGTTTTATAATGCTATATCAGCATTTTTCAAATTTACAAAAATAAATCTAGTTGATGTGGCAATTCCATTAAGAAGACCTAGATCGTTTATCTTGAAGTAATAGAAATATTTCTTATATGTTATAATATTCTCTTTTTTCCCTCAATAATGTAAAATATATTTGTTATAAGTCTTCAAACCTCAAGATCGAAAGATTAGAAATTATATATATTCGTGATAATAGATGAGACATATAAGATCATCTTCCGCGCAGCTTGGTATCCTTTTATTAGCCCGATTAGCTTTTGATCTCGATTTTCAGAGCATCATACTGTATTTTAGCACTTTCAGTACGTCTTTTAACGTCGAAGTATGGCTTATGGGATTTATTATCTCAACTTATTCAATCTTTATTCTTCTAAGTCCTATTTTTGGTAATTTATCAGACCAATATGGGAGGAGAAAGTTTTTAACTTCAGGATTAGTAATATTTGCATTAAGTTCTTCTCTTATGGTTATATCACAGGACTGGATACAAGTCTTAGTAGCACGGGGCCTTGCTGGACTATCAAGTGCTATTTTCATGCCTGCATTGTTAGCAGAACTAGGAGATAACTATTCTTATGAGAAGAGGTCACGTGCAATGGGATTTGTACGATTGTCTTGGCCTATCACTTTTATAATAGGTGTACCCTTAGTAGGTTATACAATTGAATATTTAAATTGGCGCCTACCATTTATAGTACTGACGGTCCTCGCAGTAAGTTCAGGTTTGTTAATTACTCTGATTGAGCCCTCTACCGATAAATCAAATGATCAGAAACCTACAGTAAAACAGAGTGTCAACTTATTCAAGATAGTTCTGTTGGATCGGAGTGCCCTTTCAGGATTGATATTATCCTTTTTTGCGGTTGGTGCTATTCAGGGGATCTTAGCCTTTTTTTCAGTCTGGATGGAAACTGAATTTCAAATAAAAGAATCTTCTGTTAGTGTGATTTATGCATTTATGGGAGTGGGAACATTATTTGGGACTCTCCTTGCAACATGGATTGGAGACAACATTGGACCAAAAAAATGTGTCATTGTTGGTTTAGCGATTGCTGCAGGTTGTATGATTTTATTGTCACATTTTTCTTTTAATACATTATTCGTAATGTTCTGGTTAATATTATTGGGAACTGCATTTGATTTTTCAATGACAGAAGTACCTGTTTTATTAACTCAAATAACACCCAAGTCGAAAGGTACAGTTTTATCCTTAAATCAAGCTTTAAATGCAGGAGCCACGTCACTTTGTGCAGCGTTAAGTGGTGTCATTTGGTCTAATTATGGTTATACAGTGATTGGACTAGTATTCGCGACCATGGGCTTTATAGGTGCTTTAATCGGTTATTTCAATATACGAATTAAGTCGGAATCTGAACTAATAAATTGAAATATACTTGTCGGATGAAAAAAGAGTGTTTTTCCAGTTTCACATGTTAAGAATCTACTAGATAGTTAGTAGTTTAGTAAGAATTCTTGTTTTTTTACCCATTTTATCTCTCGTTAAGATTTTCCATCTATATACATTTATAATGATTTTTACAATAGCTAAGCCAATAAATAGGTCGCTTTTCCATAACTAACCTATAAAACTTATTTTTGCTATTCATGATATAGTAATTTAAAATCTGTCAACAACAAAAACTTTATTAACATGTTAACAAATACAACAAATTAAACAGGTTTTATATTTCAGGTAGGTGAAACATCATGAAAAGCTATGAATCAAATTATATAAGTAATATAAGAGCTAAACTTCCTAAAATTAAGTTTAAGAATGATTTCCAAAACCATTCTTCTCGCAAAATTAAACGTGACCGATCTTTTAACCAAGGAAGGACAGGGATTGAGATGCAGTTACTACATTTACACCTTTCACGCTTTTATTAGTATGGTTTCTTTTTGGAAAGTATATTAATCAAGGATGGAACGAATTTGTCAAAGGACTCAGAAAATGATTTAGACTTTGAAATAGATGGAGAAGAAATGACTGATAGAAAACGAAAATCTGATCGCCAAAAAGAGATTGGCCCATTACCTCCAGAAGCTCCCAGCCCTCCACCTCCTCCTGCACCTCCTACCCCGTCAAAGGTTGTGGGAATCAGAGGATTAGATCCACAGTTATATACAGAGATCGGTATTCGAGCTAAACAGTTGAATATCACCGTGTCAGAGTTAATTAATGATATTTTTAGTCAATATTTAACAGCTGAGTCAGATGAGGAATCCATTAGTGGAGTAGATGTTCTTGACATTTCAAATGAGGATCTAAAAGTATTAGAATCAATTAAATTTATCGATATAGGTAGATTAAATTTTCATTCTGATATAACTCGTGAATCGTTCAAAAATGTAAAAGAGATCCAACGTGTTGATAGTATATCAATACCTAGTCACTTATATCTACCTCTCTTGAAAATAGTGAGACACTGTGGAAAAATCGATAAATATACTGGTGAATCATTACCGTCACTCCGATCAAAGAGATTCGAGAACGATATTACTCTTCCACGTGAATTTTTCCAATACTTACTTAAGAGAGGCGAAAAAATTCAGCTCTATGTAGATGGAGATTTAGTGATTGCAGAAGATGTTACACTAGAAGAGTACGAAGGGGTTGTACAAACACTCAGGGTTGAAGGGGAGGTTACTGTACCAAAGTCACTAGTAGGTCTTATCTACGCTCAAGGCGAATTATATGGAGAAGTTAATACTCACGATTGATCTATAGTTTTTACAATCTAGAAATATTTCTATCTAATCTTACTAAATTTGAAACGAGGCTTAAAATAATGGAAAAATTATACGGGAATAGCAATCATTGGATTAGGAACAAAATAATCCATCCAAAACAGTTTGTTAAAGATATTTCTGCACAAGTCAATCAAGGAAATTATTTATCATTTGAGGTTCAACCTAATTTCTATTTTCGACAGGGTGATCTTCACATCTTTGGGTGGATATCCGACAACGACAAAGATGATCAGTTATTTGTTGGGATAGGGAGGAAAGAATCTTGGATTCTTGCTATTTGTGATGATTAAAAGAAAAAGTTTGAGCCTATCCAAATATAAAAACACACAGAAGGAAGAAATATCCCATCAAAAGTGTTACAATAATCGATTTGTCAAATGATAACCGTGTAATTTTCATCAGTAATTGAATAATAATGTAAGCATAACAAAATTGAAGCATTAAAGTCAAAAGCCAGAAAAAAATAATTGGAACAGCTGTTAAGATTATCGAAATCAAATATAGTATTAATGAAGCAATAAGCGATAGAAAAGGTAATGATAGAAGACCAGCTATTAATGCAAAAGTATCATCCTTAGATCGTTTTATTGGAGATCCACTGAATAAAAATAATAATAAAAATGTCAAGAAAAATATAACTATTTCAATAAACACTCTTGAATGCATTTGCAATACTGAGGGGAGAAGAAAAGGTCCTACAATTAGAACAGGAAAGTCGATCTGAATAAGAAATAATAAAATTATAAAAGGAATAATTTCAATTACCCATCGTTGAGGATTTTTAAGTACAATTCTTGATAAAGGTATAACCAGAAATAAGTTTTGAAATGGAGATAAGTGGATTGCTAATGAGGGGATATCACCATTATCTAATTTTTTAAGAAAAGAAACAGCTTGAATCCCTAGTGATGTCAATTCATACTCTTTACTTTCCCGTTGTTGAATCAATCTTTTTTCTTGCAATTTTTCCAGATGATGATAAATTACTCCTGGACTTTGAGGAATTAAGATTTGAAGCTCAGAATATGCAAGATATAACTGTTGGCCTAATTCTCGGAGGATCATTCGCCTTGTAGGATGTGACATTATATTGAATAATTCTTGTTCGCTGATTTCTGACTCTTCATTTCGTACCTCGTTGTTTCTCACTAGGCAATACTCCTATTAAAGAAAAACAATTTACAATTCAGTGGTAGTAATTGGATTAGAATTGGTTTATTTAAAAATTAATCTCAATCTAAATATCAGAATTTCTCTTTCCTAACTTGTTTAAATAAAAACAGAGGATGAAAACATTAAAGTTTTCCAAATAATCTAAAAATAAAATCCTCTAGTTTTATTGAGATACTAGCCCATGGTTGTTTAAATTTATTATTATATGTACAGTACTCGTCGATAGTAATTCGATGTTCCGTCAGATCCCATATATATGGATAAAATTGACACCCCTCGGGTCTGATCTCATAGATGGAACATTGGCCTTCTCTATCAAGAAAAAAGCACTGGAGTTTAGAATCAACCTGTTTATTCTTCAGCTTTCTGTATCCGTCTTCATTGAGAGTAACGAATTCTTTAGGTGGTATTGAGGTCATTGCAGATATTCGCTTAATGTCTTTTTTTGTTAACAACATCTCAGTTTCTATACAACAGTGATAACAGTTATTCTGTTGGCAAATGTGTCCGTCTACGATATCTATTTCCATATACAGCCCATTTAACTAGAAGGTACTTCTTTTATGAATTTATAATGCGAAGGCTGGTAATGAATAGCTACTTTCTATAAAAAGATTCACTTTTTCTTCTAATTGAGCATAGTTCTTCTCTAATAGGTCTACTATTTCTAGAACCTGATTCATTAAAGCCTCTTTAGCTCGTGAGTCCTGTAATATATTATCAAGATTGAGAAATGCCTTACTTTTTTCAAGTAGTTGTTTTTCCTTAATCTTTGATACTAATTTCTCAATAGATTTCTTTAATTCCTTCTTAGAATCTTTTATCCAAGGATAATATAAACACAGTTCACTACCTTGAACAGTTTCGTAAAAACTATCTTCAAAATCAATTGCCCAGAGTTTTCCCTCGGTAGATGCGAGATAATTCCCCCCATGACGATCTAATGCTCCAATCCATGCTTCAAATACAAAAAGGTCTAGTAGTTCAGTTTTCGTTTGTAATGGATAATCATTAGAAAAAGAAGTTAGATCTGTAGCGTTATCTATCCATTCTTGGATTAAACCGATTGAATGACCTTTTTTGGCAATTATTGAGCGAGGAACATGAATTCCAAGCTCTGATGCTAAGGTAGAAGCAAGATATTCTCGGATTAACGGAATTAGAGGTAATCCTTTCCATAACCAATGACGCTGTTCGTTATCAATGAAAAATAGTGCATTATCCTTAAAATTTGAACCCCGAATCTGTTTCAATAGATAGCTCTGGAAAACTAGGTCTTCCTCTGTCTGTTGAATAGGATAGAGCTCTATCTCTAAGTATTCGGGAATCTTCATCAGTTTTCACCATTTGTGAACTTGTTCGGTGAAAGGAATCCAACTGTCGGCTTTTAGCCACAACACTCACATCTGTCGCTATTTAAAGAGACAATAAGGATTGTTGAAAGGAGATTACTTATAAATTCTTCAATTTCTGCTCTTTTAAAATGATTTTTTGATTGTTTCTAGTAAATTTCTCCGTTATGGCTTGAGATTGTTACAAATTCGTGGTTCTCTGTTGCCTTAAGTTCCCCAAAAATCATCAGATATTAATCAAAATATAATTATCTTCGATGTCAGATCTTTGACTTATTCGTTATGCTTTGTACCATTACGACTCTATTGCTCAAGAAAATATATTTACAAGGAAATTTGTTAGAGAACCCTTTAAATAATTAGAAAAAGCTTATTTTGTACGTTTTCTACCGAACAAATCAGTATCATTCTCTTCTTCGGTATCTGATTTGCGAATATATTGGTGTTGTTCAAATTTATTAATTGCTTCTTCGAGTTCGGTGATATTTTTCTTAAGTGATTCAAATCCTCTCATAAATCTCAGAGACAGACCAAGTACAAAAGCAGCATATTGTATTTCAGACAATCTAGTGTTTAATTCATACCCTAGTTGCATTTTAATGAAAGATAGGGCCTGCCTGCCAACTTCTGTATCTCTTTTCTCCAGATAATGGAAAAGTAACGCCCCAAAATTATAACCCCACAATTTTGCTACATCATCATCCGAACCTCCAACCAATGCAGCTCTACTCTTAGCTTCATCATAACTTTGGGTAAATTGTTCTTTAATTCCACTTGCAACCTCATTGGAGATTTTTAGATGGTCTTTTAACTGAGTAACCTTCTTAGCAAGCTCAGTTATGTTCCCAGCCTCAGCATACATTTTCTCTAATTCTTCTGAAGAGATTTTTTCCTCTGAAGAGATTTTTATATCAGATTTGTCAATAGGACACATGATCTCATTACCCCGCTAATTTTGACTCATAGTTGGACGCCAAAATTCTCACAAATAAGGTGCATTAATGGAATACTAAGATGAATTTCATAATTCCAATATTTAAAACTAGTTAAATAATCTGTCTTCCTTATGAAATCCACGGATATAGGCATTCCTTTCAGAACAAACTAATTTAATGGTATGATCCTATGTTAAAAGTATAGATAGTGGAAGAGATAAACCAAAAAGTGAGAGAATAAACGCTAAAATCAAACCTAATAAAGCAAGCAAGTCAAATTCACCCTCAACTAAAGAAGGATCGCTTTTTAAATCAGAGAGTACAACAGAAAAGTGGTGATCTGCTTTTCGTTCTGCTAAACGACTACCCATTGCTGCAGCTAAAATTGTAGCCACGGTTGTGATGGTGACTCCAATAGTAATTCTATTTGCGATGGATTCATACTGGTCTGCTAGATCTTCCATATCTAATTGATTTTTGACTTCTTCCCAAAGAGGGCCACGGTAAAGACTGTAGATATTATCCCAATCCATTTGGTAGAAAGCAGCATCAGGATCCAGAGATTCCCAACCATCGTCTAAATTATCAAGATCTGCCAAAATTGATTCTAAACCCAGATTGAGATAATATTGTTCTTTCGGTACAGAATAGATTGGGGTGTAAATTTCCCATTGGTCTCTTGAAATCATGTATTCATATCCATTCTTTTCAATTGTAGCTATTTCATAATAATCCATATTTGAATCTTCAAGAAAATCGAAATGCATGACCCCTGCAACAGATGATTGTATAAGACCATTTCCAGTAACCATTGCAGCCATAAAATTAAGTTGGTAAATTAAATCTTCGTCAGGAGTTAAAGTATCAGCTACAACACTATATTCTAAAGCAATTAAGGCACCCTCAGTAAAATAATCAAGAGCCCGTAAACTTTGAAAACCATCGAGGTTACTCATAATAGCAATTCTATCTGATATTCTTTCGACGTTTTGTTGATGGCCAACGGCTTGAGTACGAGATTCATCAGCTTTAGTACGAATATCATTTTGAGCATAACCAGCAACAAAAGCAAAAGCTGTTACTAAAATTATAATGACAAAAGCAATACGTTTGTACAGAAAGGTAAACATATTTTATCCTCCAATGATAGATTTCCTTTTTCTATATAAAATGAAAAGAGATAAACTAGTTATTAAGATGGTTAGGCCAAATCCAGGAGTAGCTAATATTAAATCAGGTAAAACTACGGTTCTTGAAGTATTGGTTTGAGATCGAGGAGCGATTATCCTGAACTCGTCTGAAAGCCCATAAATATTCGCATTACTATTCAAAGATATTTTAATTTGATAATCATTCCTCTCAGGAGTGTCCTCAGGGATTTCCCATTTGAAATGACTTTCTCCGTCAGTGTCATCAGATAAAGTATCAACAACTTCTCCGCCCTTAAGTAATTCAAGAGTTACTTCACCTAAATCAATTTTACAATTCCAAGTAATGACATAAGTTGCACCAGCTCGCCAGGCACTCACAGGTGTAGGATTAGTAAAATAAATAGCCGGATAAGTAACATTAGGATTAATAATTTCAAATTGAAAACTGAGACTAAAGATCTTTGAATTGTTGGAATCAGTAATAGCGATTGAGTAATCTGTTCCAGGTTCTCTAGAAGTAGGAACCATATAGTCATAATAACCTGTATTAATTTCGTTTTCTGCTATCCACTCTACAATAGTATTTCCTTTATATAATAAAATATCAATATTATCGATTTCTCCAAAAGTTGACTATTCAATTCTTTCGGTACTTTGCGCATTCCAAACACTAGTAATGTTGGGTGAAATAATGGTAATAAATGCATCTGTACCGATATAACTAGTAGAATAATTGGCTAGATATATCTGATTGGCTGCATATGTAACTACCACTACGTCAGAATATGCAATGATTCCAAATGCTCTTTTTGTTACCATTTCAATATCTTTAAAGCCTCCATATGCTGTAAGTATGGTCCAATTAGTCGGATTGGAATAAGGCGCTTGCCTAATTCCAAAAAATTCATCATCAAGAGCTGTATTATTTAATCCATAAATAATGTAAAAATTCCCTAAAACATCAGAAAGATTATCCATGCCATCTGATACTATTTGTGGTTTCCAATCCCAATAAGCTGAAGCTCCAACAAAACTTAATAACCAATTCTTACCCCCATCAACAGAAGAGGCAGCTAATATATCACGATCCATACCATAATCCAGCCATATACATTGAAAAGCGATTACAACACGAGATGTAAATAATGTAGAACGACTAACTGCAATGACTGGATAATTTGACGTTATTTTGCTACTAGTTGATGAAAAAGGATATCCTAAATTCTCAAACGAATTTTCACTTGAATTACGGGGACCATACTCAATACGAATGTCATATAATGAATTATAGTCTACTCCAAAAGCATAAGTAATATACACGATCCCAAAAAAGTCAGTAATCAAATCAGGATTAGTATGAACATAATTATTACCGTACCCACTTGAATGCCAAACATCCCACGTTGAACCTTTATTAGTCGATTTTTTTACAACCATTTTGCGATTATTTACATTAATGACATGTTCATAAGCAACATAAATCTGGTTATCATTCCCATAATTGGTATCAATTGCAATAGAAGGATTTCTCTGGTTATCACCGTTTGTTTCGACACCAAATGTATCGAAGTGAGTTTGATTGTATCTACTTAATCCAATATTTCCAGATGAATCATTTCCCGATTCACTATAATCGAAAACGACATAAATATTGTTATCATGTAAGTCAATGGCAATTTCAGGATTATCAATCCAATAATCACTATAGACGTAGGCTTTTCTTATCCAATCATTTCCACTATTAGTAGATGTTAGGAAATCTAGCATGTATTTAGTGGAAGTAGTGTTATAGTAAGTATAAACCGTCCATAAGTGTTTATTAGTATCAACAGCTGTTGCTGGGGATTGTTTGACATCCAGTCCCAGAGATACAAGAATATCTTCGTCCATCTTGGAAGTTATTTTTAATGATGTTTCATTAAGGTGGTTATTATCGATAGAAGAAGGAGTGTTGGCCAAGTGATTACGGCTTTTAACAATGTCAATTCGAGTAGCAGAGAATATTAATCCAAAAGAGTATAAACAGATAATTAAAAACCATAAAAATGAAATAACTTTCATTTTATATTTCAATTATGGACAATTCCTTTAGACTTATTTGATGAAGTTAATGTTTTCCTTGAAGTTTCTTAACATATCAATTTTCTATTAAAGGCTTTTTCCATTAAATAATATTTCTTTTCTTAGGAGGACAATAAAAACCAATCTTTAAAATCTATGATCTGTATGTCTATATATTATGATCTCTCTGCATCAGTTACTTCTACGTGAAGACATCCCTGAGGATGCTAAGCTAATAATAGGTGAAGAGATAACAGCTCAAAATGCTTTTCAAGCAGAAAGAGAACTTTTTAAAACAAAAAAGAGATTAGAGACTCTAATTAATAGCCACCCTGCTGTCATCTATTCCTGTGTTCCTGATGGCAATCATGAAACAATATATATTAGTGAGAAGGTCAAAGAAGTTCTAGGATATGATCCTAAGAATTTCATCAATCGACCTGATTTTTGGGAAGATAATTTACATCCTGATGATGAAGAACGCTGTATTGCTTCTGTTAGAAAAGTCTTTGAAAATGAGTATTACAGTGAAGAATATCGATTCAAAAACAAAGAAGGAACCTATCAGTGGATGATGGATGAAGCGAACCTCATTCGGGATGACAGAGGAAATCCTCTGGAAATTGTGGGTTTTTGGACAGATATTACAAGACGTAAACAAGCAGAGTTAGCACTTCGAGAGAGTGAAGCACAATTCCGAATAATCGCTGAAACAAGTGTTGACATAATCTACCAAGCTGATTTAGATGGGACAATCGTCTATATTTCTCCTGCTGTGGAAAGAATCCTTGGATACACACCTGATCAAGCCGTAGGAAGACATTTTAGTAATTTTATGTCACCTGATGAAGCCCCCCGAGCGACTGAGGACTTCAAGAAAATAATCATTTCAGGAGAAACAGGGAGATTTGTTGAACGACAGCTTATACACAAAAAAGGTAATCCTATAACAGTTGAGATCAACCTGGCACCAATCATTAAAAATGGAAAGCCTCAAGGCTCATTAGGAATTTTACGTGACATTACAGAACGCAAAATAATAGAACACGCGTTGAAAGAATCAGAGGAAAAATTCAGATCTTTAGCAGAAGAATCATCAAACATGATTTGGTTAAATAAGAGAGGTAAGATTGTTTACGCAAACAAAAAAAGTAAGGAAATCATAGGGTATAAACGACAGGAGATATATTCATCAAATTTTAACTTTCTTACTCTAATAGCGCCAGAATATATTGAGAAAATTAAATCAAATTTTTCAAAACACATGAATGGAGAAGATATTGGACCACTCGAATATGCTATCATTTCCAAAGATGGAACTCGAATTGATGTATTGGGTACGACAAAATTAATTGATTTTGAGGGAGAGAAAGCCATTTTGGGTATAACAACTGATATTACTAAGCTTAAGAAAGTAGAACTCGCTCTACGAGAAAGTGAACAGAGATATCGTATGTTGTTTGAGAGCTCTCCAATCAGCCTTTGGGAAGAGGACTTTTCTGACGCGAAACAATATCTTGACATCTTGAAAGCGAGAGGAATTAAGGATCTTAGATATTATCTTGATACTTATCCTGAAGAAGTGAAAAAACTCGCTAATATGGTAAGGATTATTGATGTGAACAACAGTACTTTGAAACTGTACAACGCGAAAACTAAAGAAGAATTTTTAGAAGGTCTAGGTGTTTTTTTCAATGAACAGGCATATGATGTTTTTAAGGATGAAATTCTTGCACTATATAATGGGGAGACGATGTTTGAAAGTGAATATCCTGGTTTTAAGTTAACTGGGGAGCCGATTGATGCGGTTGTGACTATTTCTGTTGTACCAGGTTTTGAAGAAAACCTTTTGAGAATAATTGTGTCTGTGGTTGATGTTACTAAACTAAAACAAGTAGAAAACGCACATCGAGAAAGTGAGGAAAGATTAAGGGCTTTTATGGACTCAGTAACTGACCCCATTGAACTTTGGGATTCAAATTTTTGCTTAGTCGATTGTAATCAAGCTGTTATAGATGCATTTCCAGAAGTTTCCGTAAGGGATGATATAATTGGGAAAAATATTGCAGAATTGATACCTGATATTAAGGAAAGTGGTAGATATGACAAATATGTTGAAGTCATTAAAACAGGAAAACCTTTCTTCCTAGAAAGCTTTATTCCTCATCCAAAATTTGGTGAGAAGTATTATTCTGTACAAGCTTTTAAGGTTGGTAACGGAATTGGTATGATAAACAGAGATGTGACAGACCGTAAAAAAGCAGAAAATATACGATTAGAACTGGAAAAACGTCGAGAAAACTTTATTTACATGGCCTCGCATGAAATTCGAACACCATTAACAGTTATTGCAGGATATTGCGATTTTTTAAGAAAACATGATGAATTTATTGACCCATCTCGCCGAAACAAAATATATAGCGTTATGAGAAGTAATATTGACCGTCTTGAAAGACTATCGAAAGATGTTGCACAGATCGCTCATATCCAACAGACAGGTCAGTTTAAATTAACAAAAACTGATATTTCCTTATGTTCATTCCTTAATACAAGCTTAACTCCTTATAAACACCTTTTAGAGGATCAATTCACATTTCAAGGTTGTGAAAGAGAGGAATTAACTATATCAGCTGATCCTGGCAGATTACAGCAGGTATTAGAAAATCTGATTGATAACGCTATCAAACACACATCCAAAGAGCATAGAAAAATTATCGTAACAGTTGAGGTGTTTCTCAATGAGATTCGTATCAATATTGAAGATAACGGTGCAGGTATTAATACAGAACATTTAGAAGCTATTTTTGATCAATTTGTGAGTTTTGATACAGAATACGCTGCTGGTGGGACAGGAATTGGTTTATACTTAAGTCGTAAAATCATGGAAGCACACGGGGGTACTATAGTCGCTCAAAGTAAAGGAAAAGGCCAGGGAGCATCATTTGTAATACAACTTCCTCTTCACCTAGATTAATGACACAGCAGCTCTCAAACATTTAAGCCAATAAAAATAAGAATTGACTTTTTTAAAGGTATATACTATAAGCTGGTGATCAATAAAATGTCTTATCATGTTAATGAAGCCTTTCTAAAAAAATTAGTAACAACACCAAGAGCAACAGGATACGAATTAACAGCACAGCAAGGGATTAAGCAATATCTTAGGAAAAATGTTGATAAAATCTATGCAGATCGTGTAGGAAATCTTTACGCAGTGATTAATCCAGAAAGTTCTTTTAAAATTATGTTAGCTGGTCATATTGACCAAATCGGTTTCCAAATAACTCATATTGATAAAAATGGGTACTTATGGTTCTTACCTCTGGGCGGTTTCGATGTCACCACTCTGCCTGGAAAACGAGTAAAGGTTAATGGAGGAAAAGGTTTGATTCCTGGTGTTATTGGAAAGAAGGCTATTCATTTAATGAAACCTGATGAAAGGAAAAAAGTACCTGAAATGGAAAAATTGTTTATTGACATTGGTTGTATTTCAAAAGAAGAGGCAGAGAAAAAAGTAGATGTTGGTGATTTTGCTGTTTTTGATTATAGTTTCCAAAAATTAGGGAACCATAATTTTGTAGTGGCAGCTGGATTTGACGATGCCATTGGGGCTTTTATTGTCGCAGAAATAATGTCTCAATTAGCAAAAAATAAAGAATTTTATGCAGGAGTGTATGGTGTTTCTACAGTTCAGGAAGAGATAGGCCTTCGAGGAGCTACAGTTGCAGCCAGAGCACTTAAACCTCAAGTTGGTATTGCATTCGATGTAGGCCATGCGGCTGATTCCCCAGAGGTCAAAAAGAAGCTGGTAGGTGATACAAAACTTGGAGGGGGCCCAATAATTGTACGAGGGCCCAATATCAATCCAGTTCTTTTTAAACGACTCACAGATACTGCTGACAATTGTAATATCCCTTATCAGAAAAAGGCGTGGCATCGAGGGACTGGAACTGATGCTAATGCTATTCAATTAACAGGTGCAGCAACAGCGTTAATTGAAATTCCTAATCGGTACATGCATACTGCGTCTGAAGTCATTTGCCTAGATGATGTTGAAAATATTGTAAAATTGAGTGTTGAATTTATAAGATCCGTAATAGAAGAAGATACCTTCATCCCTATATAGTAACAGGAATAAGATCTTCAGAATCCATAAATCTTTGAGTATTTTTCCTCTAGATAATCAATGAAATATTTAGGATTAATCTCTTCACCAGTAATTGTTTTTAGAAGTTCTAAAGGGTCATATAAATTTGAGTACTTATGGACATTCTCGATAAGCCAATCAATAATCGGTTTAAATTGTCCTTTTTTCATGAATTCTTTATAATCAGGAATATCTTCGGCAATTTTAGCCAACATCTGTGCGTTATAGATGTTCCCCATAGCATACGATGGGAAATAACTGAAGTATCCACCAGCCCAATGTGTATCTTGTAATACTCCCTCAGAGTCATTTTTAATATCCACACCAAGATATTCTTTATATTTCGCATTCCATATTTCTGGAAGCTGCTCTATAGTGATTTTTCCTGACAATAAGTCACGTTCGATCTCAAATCGAATAATTATGTGCAAACAGTAAGTAACCTCATCTGCTTCAATGCGAATTTTGGAGGGTTTAACAAAGTTAATTGCATGGATAAAAGGATCTTGTTCAACCTCAGAAAAAACATCACCAGTCATTTCTTTAAATTTGGGGAAATAAAATTCCCAGAATTCACGACTTCGACCAATAAGATTCTCAATAAATCTCGATTGAGACTCATGTATCCCATATGAAGCCGAATCTCCTACTAGCTGATATTTATATTTCTTTGATAAATTCTGGTCGTATAAACCATGCCCAGCTTCATGGAGTACCGAATAAAATGAGTTAGAAAAATCCTCCTCATAATAATGGGTTGTTATCCGAACATCATCATAATATCCAGTAGTGAAGGGATGTTCAGTCTCATCAATCCTACCCCGTTCTAGGTCATAATGAACTAATTTGGAGATATCTTCTGATAATTGCTTTTGGATCTCAATAGAACATTTTCGTCTTAATAGCGAAAGGTCAGGTTGGTTGGGTGAACTGACACATTTTTGAATTATCGGTATCAATCCTTTTTTTAACTCCTCAAAAAGAGTTGTGTATTGAGCTGAAGTTAATCCCGGTTCAAATTCATCCACAAGAGCATCAAAAGGTTCTTTATCTGGATCTAAGTAATGTGCTTTCTTTTTCGTAAGTTCAATGGTCATATCGAGTTCAGGTTGAAAAAGCTTGAATTTGGCTTCTTTTTTTGCTCTTTTCCAAGCATCAATCGCGACAGGTTTCTGTTTAGCTAACTCTTCCACTAATTCTTTAGGTATCTTCGCTTCTCTTTTGTATTTCCGTTCAATTAGATAAATCTCCCTTTTTTCTAAATCACTTAAAGAAGAATAGCTTGGATCATTTTTGATCCTCTCTAGAAGTTCTCCTATCTCTGGATCGACAATTTTGTCGTGTTTCAAAGCAGCGATCATTGCAAGTTCTTCTGAACGTTGTTTTACTCCCTTAGGTGGCATATGTGTCTCAAAATCCCAGTCTAGAATGTTTTCTATCTGCTTAAGAACAAGATAGTCTTTGATCTTCTTCAGTAATACTTTATACTCTTCCATTGATAAAACCTCAAGTGATTGCACTTTTCAACTTACAGTTTTCAAATTCTCGCATTCAAATCATCATAGTTTCTGCATAATATAAAAGGTTGAGCCAACTTCTTTGGGGTTCTTTTTGACCAAATCAACCTCTTTTTGGTTTTTCTCAATTATTTTAAGAGCTTGTGGATCATTTGAATATTTTGACCGTAATTTGATTAATTTTTTTTCAAGGGGAAGATAATATTCTGTCCACCAACTGTCCTCAGGTAAAGAAAAATGACCTACAAGTCTATATCCAAGATTAGGAATTATCTTGAGTTTTTTAGATATGTTTTTATTGTCATCATGAAGAACTAAGAACTTATTTTTCTTGATTAACCGTTTCCACATTTTAAGTCTCTTTTTGAAATCTACAAAAGCGACACCCTCAGCCCATATAATATCGAAACTCGCATCTGGGAAATCGATCTCAAATAAAGAGCATTTTTTAGTTTTTACTTGACGTGTAAGACCTTCACCTTCAATTTTCTTTTTCAATTTGTCTAAGAGAGATTGATCTTTATCAATACCAATGATTTTTCCATTACTTAATTTAGCTAATTCGATAGTTGGAACTCCTGAACCACATCCTATGTCCAATATGCGTGGACTTTCCAATTCTGGAAGCATCAGAAATGCTTTTCTTGTGTATTTATTGAAATTCTCTCTGATGTTATCTAGATTGATATCATGTGATACATCTTTTGACACAGTTGCACGTCCTAACATTATCATAATGTTTTTTTTAAATAGAGAAGCCTGCTAAAAGTTAGTTTAATATTGTCATCATAAAAACGCGTTTAAGCAATTATTAAATCAATTTTATCAATAGAATCCTATTTTTCTTATGAAGATGTTTACACATGAGGAATGAAGATAGTTGTATTGTAAAATTATTATGTACAAATTGCAAAACAGAGTTTGATTACAGAGAAAAGCATACATCATGCAAATCTTGTGGTAAAGTTCTGTTTCCTATCTATGATTATGAAAAGGCGAAAGAAACTCTTTCAAAGCAATCAATTCAGACTAGAAACGTTTACAATATTTGGCGCTTAAATGAGATCATGCCTGTAACTGAATCTAGGTTCCGATTCAGTTTGGGGGAGGGATGGACGCCTATAATACGTTTAAAGAATTCTGGAATCCATTTAGGTTTAAAGAATCTATATCTTAAGGATGAAGGTCAGAATCCAACGGGAACATTCAAGAGTCGTGGCTTGTGTGCTGCTGTATCTAGAGGGGTAGAATTGGGAATTCAGGATTTCTCAATTCCTACTGCAGGTAATGCTGGAGCAGCTTTATCAGCATACGCAGCCTATACAGGAACAAAAGCTCATGTATTTATGCCAGAAGATACAACAAATTTTTTACAAAGTACAGTGATTTCCTTAGGAGGAGATTTAAGGCTTGTGGCAGGACTTATCACAGATGCCGCAGATAAATGCAAACTTGCAACTAAAACAAACAAATGGTTTGATGTTTCAACGCTTAAAGAACCTTATCGGGTAGAAGGAAAAAAGACCATGGCTTTTGAAGTTGTTGAACAATTTAATTGGACTGTTCCTGATGTATTAGTATACCCAACAGGTGGAGGAACAGGAATTGTTGGTATGTGGAAAGCTTTTGATGAATTAGAATCTGTAGGATTGATCGGGCCAGATAGGCCACGATTGGTTACCGTTCAGTCATCTGGTTGTGCTCCGATAGTAAAGGCTTTTCAAGATGGAAAAAGAATAGTGGAATTTTGGGAGGATGCTCAGACATTTGCACTCGGTCTAAGGGTTCCGGCAGCTATAGGTGATTATTTAATATTGAAAGCACTTAATGAATCAAATGGAACAGCAGTTGAAGTGAAAGACTCGGAAATCCTAGTTGCAATGAAGAAACTTGCAAAAATAGAAGGCATCATGCAATCCCCAGAAGGCGCTGCTACCTTTGCAGGGATTGAAAAGCTACTAGATATAAATTTTATCTCTTCTTCTGATTCTATTGTGCTTTTTGGAACTGGATCAGGATTTATTTATCCAGAGTTCTGGAAGAAGACTATTCATTAGAGTGAGTAAACATGATTGAAATTGAGAAACCAACAGCAATAGTTGACGAAAAACGAGTTCGTAAAAATATTGAACGTATGGCTAATAAGGCGAAGAAATCAGATATTAACTTTAGACCTCATTTTAAAACTCATCAGTCAGCTGATATAGGGAGATGGTTTAGAGATTATGGGGTAAATTCAATAACAGTTTCATCAGTCGATATGGCTAATTATTTTGCTGACCATGGATGGACCGATATCACTATCGCTGTCCCTGTAAACATCAAGCAAATTAATCATATTAACAAACTAGCTGGAAAAATATCGATTAATTTACTAGTTGAGAATCTTAAATCGATAGAGGCATTAAAGAGGATAAACCATCAATTAAAAATGTGGATTGAGATTGATATTGGATATCATCGCACTGGAGTAAATTGGCAAAATACTGCAGAAATCGAAAACATTGTGAAAGCTATTGATCAAGTAGATAATCTACATCTTTCAGGAATCCTAACTCATGCAGGGCATGCTTATCATGCAAATTCTGTCTCAGAACTAAAAAAGATCTTTAACGATTCTGTTATTAGAATGAACTATATCAAAGAGTATCTTTTATCAAAAGGATATAATAATATCAAAATATCTGTTGGAGATACTCCCACATGCAGTGTTGTTGATGATTTTTCTGGCGTTGATGAAATTCGTCCTGGAAATTTCGTTTTTTATGATTTAATACAAGTTAAATCAGGAGCATGTGAAGAGAAAGACATTGCTCTGGTAGTGGGGTGTCCTATCATTGCTAAATATCCTGAAAGAAACGAATTAGTTATTTATGGTGGTGGAGTTCATCTATCAAAAGATTTTATAGTTTTAGATAATGATTTGAAATCTTTTGGGAAAATCGCCTTACCCACAACTAAAGGATGGAGTAAAGCGCTTGATAATGCTTTTGTTACAAGTGTCTCTCAAGAACATGGCATTATTAAGGCTAAAAAGGAGTTTATTGCAGAAACAAATATAGGTGATATTCTTATGGTTTTTCCTATACATTCTTGTCTAACTGCAAATCTCCATCATTGTTATCAAACAGTCGAAGGTCAAAATCTGAATAGCTTCATTTTTTAAGACATTCTCAGATACAATTTTCTTTCTATATGAATGAAGAACTTAGTAAATTCTCATGTCTAATTTTTAGAACAGAACTTTTCATACTGTTCTAATCTATATTTATTTGAATAAATAAATTTAGTCTCTAAGGTAGATTTACTTATTTTAAATATTAGGAAAAATGAGTATTAGGTGTAAAAGATGAAGAGAAGAGCTAAAATTTGTCTTAAGATGTTTGCAATCACGACAATGTTGTTATTTGTTACCAATTTTCATCACTCTGCAATTGCTGCTGACATTCCAGTTGAAGAGGAATATTCCTATGGAACTATTGCTAATAAAAACTCAAGGCTCTCGTATACATGGGTTCATACAGAAGAGACCTCATTTCTATCATTGACTATGTATGATGAATTGACTGGTTTATCTACTATAGCTCCATTTTATCCTTTCTTTGGACAGTCATTTAACGTAACGAATAACCCATTTTTTGTTGGTACAATAATAACAGGATTTGAATTATATCAGGACAGTAATGATAATGGCGTTCTTGACTTAGAGGAGGAATTAAAGTATTATATCATGTTAAATGCTTCCCAAGGCATTATCCTTCCCCAAATTGAAAAAACCACAACTGATACTAAAAGAATCTATACTTGGGAGGTAAGTTACCTAGAAGTAGATGGTTTTTTCAATCCTAGTCCACCACAATACGATATAAAAACTATTATAGATAGTGTTAATCTAACATATTCCTTTGAAATTAGTCAAGACTACTCTGAGTTGAAGTTAGCAATTGAAATGGGAGCCTGGGATGCGTACGAATTTTCCTGGGATGATGGTCGCTTAGATGATGTTGATCTGAGCGGCTACAGTCTTTCAATTCTGTTCGGTACAACCATTAGTAGTGAAAATCCTGTATCTATCTCATTAACAAATAAGACAACTGGTATTTCAGATGCAATCATCAAGATTAATGGTGTACCAATCTTTCAATCATTATTTCAAGACAATTACGACCTTGGTTTAAATGGATCTTCTCTCCCTGCTTATGCAACTACTGCAAATAATGAGACCATAGAAGAGCAAGGGGCAGCATGGAGAACTCCAGACGAGTTATATAAATGGTGGAGTTCATTCTTTTCAAATATGAGCGAATTAACAAAAATACCACCTTTAGGAATCACGGAGGCATCATTCTTGTACAGAATATGCTATCCTATCTGGAGCGGGGAACCATTTCAGCATGATCCAAGATATAGAGCACTATTCGAGGGAGAAATTTCTCCATCCACAACATCAGAATCATCCACGGAAACCTCCTCAGAAAGTTCATCTAAAACATCCTCAACGAATCAACCAATCCCAAGTTTTCTAATCCCAGAGATTCTAGTTTTATTGATTATTGTTCCAGTCTTACGAAAGAAAAAGGGAGTTTAATCCTCCCTCTTCTATTTTTTCTTTTAAACAATTCTTTATTCCTTTTCTACTTTTATTGCAAAATTTTGGAATTTTGAATTTCAGAAAATGGAAATCTTTAAAATATATTAATATAAGTATTTTATATAGTATATTTCTTATATTTTCTTTAATTGGCAGTTTTGATTTAAATGATCAATCCGTTAAGGGCACAGCTATATAATATATTCGCTGAATATTATGAAGAATACGGTATTCCTGGGCTTTGTGGTTGGATAGATACTTTATTTCTTTTAGAACCACAAGATCTAAATGGTCATCCATGGACTCAAAGAACTATTGCGAAAAGACTAACAGACCTTTTCTCAGATAGAAAAAAATATCCAACATCGGTTTCTTCCATTAATAGAGCAATCCGGATAAATGAGAAGTATGGTACTGTTTTGAAAGAAGGTACTCATAAAACTGGATATACATATCGGGGGACACCAGGAACAGAGATGATTGTAAAAATTTTTGAAGGTTTTATTAATAAAACAAACCTCTGTATTAAAGATTTACAGCAATTATTGGACAAGTGCCAAGATTCAGATCCTACTTTGAACCAAGTTCTCGAAGAACAAATCTTTGGTTATAATGCATATGTTCAGTTACTTGAATATACACTGACTTTCTTTAAAGAAAAATTCCCAGAATTTAATGTTACTGGAGGAAAATGATAACTGATGGCCAATATCATTGAAGTGAGTAACCTAAAGAAATATTTTGGTAAAGGGGATAAATTAGTAAAAGCTGTCGATGGTATCTCCCTTGAAATTCGTGAGAATGAGATTTTTGGCTTTTTAGGCCCAAATGGTGCGGGTAAAACAACTAGCTTGAGGATGATTATTGGTCTTTTAAGGCCAGATGCTGGAACAATATCAATTATGGGGCAAGATCCTCACAAGAATGGAAAAGAACTGAAACGTGAACTGGGGATCATTCCTCAATCCCTTACTTTTTATGATGATCTAACAGTTGAAGAAAACCTATGGTTTTTAGCGAAAATGTATGATATCCCAAAGAATGAAGCCAAAGAACGTATAGATTTTTTAATTGCTAAAGTAGGCTTAACTGAGAAACGTAAGCATTTGGTTCGGACATTATCCGGTGGATTACAACGAAGATTAAACTTAATCCTAGGATTAATTCATGATCCAAAAATTATATTATGTGATGAACCTACTCCTGGATTAGATCCTCAATCACGTGTTGCAGTTTGGGAAGTACTAAAAGAACTCCCAAACCAAGGCAAAACTTTAATTTTAACAACTCACTATATGGAGGAAGCAGATCGTTTAAGCGACCGTGTGGCAATTATTGATCAGGGGAAAATCTTAGTTTTAGACACACCTAAGAAATTGAAAGCCTCGATTGGTGAAGGTGATTTAGCTGAATTCACTTTAAATAGAAGGGATAATTTAGATGATTTAGTTAAAGCATTAAAGACCTTTAATGGCATTGAGGATGCATATGTTTCTAGTGGCTTAATTATCATCCGAGCGCTTGATGTCGTTTCACGATTGACTCGCATATTAAATTTCATCGAAACTCAAGGTTGGGAGGTCGAAAATATGTCTATTCGAAGCACATCACTTGAAGATGTCTTCATTAATTTAACTGGTCGTGCTCTACGTGATTAAGAGGATTTCGTAATGTCATTAACACAAATTCTTGGGATAGCACAACGAATGGGACTGCAATTACTTCGAAGTAAATGGACCATACCGTATTTAATATTATATCCATTATTTTTTATTGGATTGTATTGGATTGGATTTTCAACATCCCCTGTTGGAGAAAGTCAAACGTTTTTAGTAGGTGTAATTAATCAAGATGCAGGACTAGGTGATGACATCAAATCTTTCTTCCATAATGAAACCATAATGGGAAATTCTTCTTTTACTCAGTATCACAGTTTTGAGGTTCTTGAAAAGGGATTTGGGAGCGAATTCATTGATATTCTTACTAATTTAACATATAGTAACATTACCAATGCCCCACATATATTTGATATGACTCAATTTGAAAAAGAATCTGATGCAATTAATAAATTGTATAAACGAGATTTAGATATTTTAATTGTTCTTGGTTCTAATTTCTCTAATACAACTCTTTCAATCTTGAACAAATACTGGCATAATACTTTTGGATTTTATCTTCATGAAATGATACAGGTAGATTTTCCTTCTTTCCCTGATTTACCAACAAATATTAACGATACAATCCGTTTAATAGGAGATGAAAGCTATTTTAACTTTAAAATGGCAAAATCAGTACTCTCAATCGTAATTCATGAATATCAAGATCTCACAACAACATTCAAAGGGCCTGGTGGAAGTATTTCAATAAGAATGAATAAAGAGTATGAAATTTCTATCCCAAAATACTCCCTATTCGAATTGTCTATTCCTGGTTTAATTGCTTTTGGAATAATTGTTCAACCATCATTGATTTCAATGTTTTTTTGCCTAGAATTCAAACCTAATAATACGACCTTCGATCGTATTCGCTTGGCCCCCTCCTCAGGGGTAACATACATCATTGGTTCAATTTTAATACAAGTACCAGTCATGGTAGGCCAAACGATAATTCTATTCTTAACTAGCTTGATGTTAGGATTTAACCCTAAAGGAGATATTCTTATTGGGTTTTTGATTGCCTTAACAATTTTCCCATTCTGTCTATTCCTCGTCTATATTTCCACTGCTTTTTTATCGAACGAAGATGTTGTAGGGAATGTACTAGGTTTTGGTGCACCATTTATTGCATTCATGAGCGGAGCATTCATTGAAACGCCAAAAATAATTCTCATTCCAACAATTTTCCCAACTGCGAGTGGTTATCCACGAGATTTTCTCTTGTGGGATCTTATACCTCTGACTCATACTGCGAATGCTTTACGTCAAGTGTTGCTATATGATTTTGAGTTTCAGCTTATACTACCAGATATCTTAATGAGTCTGTTTCTTTCTTTTATTTATTTGGTTTTTTCTATCGTATTATTTAGTTATTTACGGTTTAAAAAAAGGGGTTGATGAGAAAATGTATAAAATAATTCTTTACACATTAAAATGTTTAAAACAAACAGGTAGAAATGTAGAAAGAATGAGTATAATATTTTTAATACCTGTTCTATTTATTGTAGGAATTGCATTTCTTTACGGAGATCAAAGTTCGTTTGTTATCATCGGGGATACCGGAGATCATTATAAAATTGGTGTCATTAATCAGGATAAAGATCCAAAATTAAATTCCACACTTCGATCTCAATTAAGTTACTATATGGCGGAAAACAGTTTGTCAGGAGATATTCTTCATAATGGATTTGGTTCCTTTTTTATTGAGAATATAAACAATTCAAACATACTATTATCCGAGAATGACACACGTCGATTTTCTGTTATTTCTTATATTAATTTAGATGACGCAAGTAAAGCAGTTCAAAGTCGCTTTATCAGTCTGTGCTTTGTAATACCAAATAATTTTTCACAAACATTAATTGCGGGATTGAATCATCGAATAAATGTCACCGAAGGAAAGCTCTTGTTAAATACTACTGAATATTTTTATTCAGTAGCAGATATAGAATTATTGGGAGATTATTCCTATGCTCGTTTCACTGAAGCAACAACACTATTACAAGAGATGCTTAATTCTTTTCTAGACAAATTTTGGGTTATAGGTCTTGATTCGCCAGCAAGACTTTCCGTGGATTATGAATCTGTTTCTACTCTCGTTTTTACAGAATTTGATATTTATATCCCAGCATTCTTGATCTTTGTGTTAATTACATCTAGTACTGGTGTTGCTGGTATTATTGGCTATGAGCAAGAGCAAGGTACGATTGATAGGTTAAAATTAAGTAATTTCCCCTCCTTATCTTTTTTATTCAGCCTTTCAATTACCCAAATCATTTCAACTCTAATGACAATGATATGTGTTATCATTACTATTTATTTTCTAGGTTTTCCATTCCAAGGAAGTTACCAAGCCTTTATTGTCATTCTTGTAAGTATTTTAGCTGTGTTACCCCTTCTAGCTATAAGTTTAGGAATTGCTGCGTTCCTTGGAGGTAAAATGGCAACATATTTGCCTGGTCTTATTGCAATTCCGCTCTCTTTCTTAACAGGTGGTTTTATTCCTCTACCAAGAATTACTCTGATCGGTGAGATCCAATTATGGCATCTAAACCCGTTCTTCTCGGCTGGGGAGGTATATCGGAAAATTTTGATACTTAATCTGGAAATAAATCAAATCTTCTTAGATTTGATGTTACTATTTCTAATTGGAATAGGTTTTTTTATTATTGGGACATTAATCTTTGTAAAAGGAGTATACAGTAAAAACTAAGAAGCAGATATAAACACTTTTGACTTTCATTCATTGTTACTAAACTCCCATAAAATAAGACTATCAATAGTGGGACTTTCGCTAGTGATCTCATTCTAGGTGTCGCTTATGCTTTTGAATTTCCCATATTGATCCTTGTAGCTGTTTCTAGTATTATAGTTTCGAAATTTATCTGTGAAAGAAGAAGCAAGTGAGTTTTTCCCTCCTTTTTATTTATTTTAATCTCTTCCATCATCGCTAGCTCTAGATTTTTAATATAAAATCGATACACAACTTACATAAAATTTTAATAAAAGATTCTATTGTTAAATAAATCAAATCATTATATTGAACTAAAGAGAAAAAAGGATATAAAAACAATTTAACAAACAAAATAAAGGAGATATGGAAATGAAACGATTAACTAAGATTGGATTATTTATTTCTGTTACTTTCTTATTGCTATTAATGGTTCCAAATCCAATTACAGCTGCTGAAACCCCTGATTATGATGAGGGCGATGAACTCGTCTTTGGATATCAGGAGACTTGGAAAGAAATGATTGATATCGGTAACGATAGAGAAAATGGAATTTATCAACTTGATCAAAGGAATAGCTACTTAGAAATCGAAGATATCAGTGGTGATGAACTAGAGTTCAGATATTGGGATGATACAGGTGAGGATGACATCTATACTATGAATATTAGCACGGACATTACAATCAATAGAATGATTTTCAGACCCTCTTATACTTTCGATGATGATGAGTATAAATTAGTTTATATCTCCGGTCCAATGGACACATTTTCTGTTTATTTCATTGATCCTGATTGGAAAGACATTAATGATAATCTTGCTGACACAATAGATGAATGGGAGTACGAAGCTTGGGATGCTGCTGGTGAGAAGGTTGATATTAAAGATTTCGAACGTGACACAGAGACTTTCACATTGATGGGTAAAAGCGATTTAAATGAGGGTTTGGATGCTTTTACAGAGACTACTCATAAATGGAATGGTAAGTTTGTATTCGATGGCAATATATTTTATTGGGATGCGGAAGATAATAGATATAGGGAATATGATTCTTACGAGCTAAGCTGGGAAATTGAATTCACTAATGGAGGAACACTAAAAAAAGCCACCCAAACCAGAAAAGCTTCATATGAGAAGATCACCTATGAATATGGTAAGCTACTTCAGAATAAGGCTGTCAGTCTTGGAGCAACAGGAGGTGGGCTTCTTCCAGGAGTCACTCACGCGTTCGAGTTTCCCATAATGATCTTGGCCGCAGTTACTAGTGTTTTTGCCTTTAGATTTATTGGTAAAAGGAAAAGATAAAAAGAATAATCTTTCTTTTCCCTTTTTTTTTATTTCTAAGCGTTTAAGTAGTATTAACGTGAATATAATCCGATAAACTGTATTTCTAGACTTATTTTCTCATCGTCTTGTCTCAGGTCTCCAATATTGCATAAATTCTTTCCAAGGTGTAGTCATTACTAAATCATAAAGCATCTGCGCGAGCATTCTAATTTCCCATTGCGCATCTTTCTTTAAACGTTGTTCTAAAAACCAAATAAGGCTATTCATATTGAATGTCCAAGTTACGGTTGTCTTACATGCATTTGGAAGGCAAAAACGAGCATCTTCTTTTGGAATTCCTGATTCTCGATAATTACGATATTCATCTGCTTCTCTTTCTCGTGCTTTAATATAAATTTGTTTTAATTCAGGTTTCTTTTCAATTCTTGGAGGGATGACATACCAATTGGGATCCTTTAAAGGATCGAAATAACGTTGAGACTCTTGAGTAAATGTTACTCCGATTCGATGGCGAACTAACTGGTGTGTGCAAGCTCGGCTGATCTCTCTTATTCTTACAGTCATAGAAGAGTGTTCCAAGACAGACCAATGTCCCCACTTGAAGATTTTCTCTGGAATTCTTTCGATATGATCCTTACGACGAGATGTCTTCATTCCTTCAACAATTCCTGTTAACGGTGTAATTTGTATTAAATCAATTTCCAATTTCCAAATCTCCAAATAATGCAATAGGTTAATTAGTATCAAGATAAAAGAAAGTTAAGATTCAAATAAAGTTTCTAAAGGGACCTTAATGTCTTGGTACCGAAACGAAAGAATATGGCGTGTTGTTTTAGGCGCATAAAGCTTCTCACTTTTAGCTGTTCTAATAACATCCTGTTTGGTGACTCTTGTTCGCAAGAGCGCAAATGTTGCTCGGCCAGTGTCAACAGATTGGATCGCATACTCGAGAGTTTTAGCATATTCAAAACCTTCTGGATCAAAATGTTTGAGAAACTTTTTATAAATATCCTGTTGTGTTCCCTTTAAGCTAAAATAGTTACCATCCTTTGTTTTAAGCGTGAAACCGTATTGGGGATTATTTAATATACTTCGTGAGAAAGATTGCAATTTTTTCCATTTTATCCCAATTTTCTGAAATTCTGCTGGAAAGGGAAACGATTCTTTATCAGTGTAAATTGGATGCCATGTACCAAGTGTAATATCAGGATTATCGATATATTCAATTTCAACACATGGAATCTTAATTGTTTCTATTTTTCTTTCTTCACCCAGTTCTTTGAGTGCGACTAATCTATGATGACCGTCTAGAACAACATTCTCGTGTTTTGCTATCAAAATTGGTCGGAAAAAATATCCAAGTTTTTTTAGGTTATTTTTTAACCATTCCACTTGGCTCCGTACAACCTCCTCATGGCAAAACAGTTCATCAATTTGTATAAGAACAATATGTTGATGAACTATAGGTCTTTCAGAATAAAATTGATCCTGAGCCATCAATACCCACTAAGTTTAACATAATTTTAATAACTTTATTTTTACCATTTAAAGTTTAAAGAATACTGAAAATCATTAAGAAACTAGTTACAATTACTAATTTAATCCAATCTTTTAATGTAAAAGGAATATCTTTGATATAGCTTCTAGTGGAATAGCAGCCAAACGCACGACCATCCATACTGATTGTGATATCACGTATGCGATTGAGAGTTGAGCTAATCATAGGAATTAATGTGTACTGAAGTAAGTTCATGATTCCTCGTATATTATTGGGATTGACATTTAATCCTCGTGCTTGCTGTGCATTCTGAATGATATTAGTTTCTATACTAAAGACTGGAGCAAATCGTAAGGCTAATGACAATGAATATGCAAAACGATAAGGTACTCCAATTTTTGTTAAGGATTGAGCAAAATCAAAAGGATTAGTCGAATTAATAAAGACCCAACTGATTGAAATTAATCCCCAAAAACGTCCGATAATGATTAATCCCTGATAAATCCCTTCTTCATATACTGGGAAAAACGGCCCATAATTTCCAAATGATGGTATAAGATGAATAACTAGATCTCCCCTATGAACAAATAGAATTTGCACTAAGAAGATAGTGAATGAAAAGAAAAATATCATTTTGTACCTAGGTTTAGCTACATTAAGTGTTAATCCTCCAAATAAATAAATGGTAACAATAGCAAAGACGATACAATAGATTTTAATTATCTCTGAACTTCCAAATAGAATTAACGAAACCAGAATTACTACAAAAAATTTCACTAGGGGATTCGTACTAATTTTTTGGTCTTTTTCCAAAAATATATCTCCTTCATCTTTCATTAGGGAACAAATCCGATGATATTATTCTCACGAAGATATGTGATAATTTCTTCTGGTCTTCCTTGAGCCACTAACTCTCCCTTATCCAGAACAAAGAAATAATCCACTAAATCATATAATTCTCTCCGATGAGACACTATTACTGTTGTACCTCCCTTTAGCTTTCTTTCTTTTAATAGCTGGAGTAAATATTCAACATTTGCGCGATCCTGTCCGATAAATGGTTCATCAAGTAATAAAAGATCTGGTTTATAAATTAAAATTGAACAAATGTTCAAGCGCCGCTTTTCACCATAGCTTAAACTAAATGGGGGATTTTCTATATAAGAGTCTAAGATTGCATCTTTCAGTAATAGTTTTGCTTTAGGAATAACCTCGTCTAAAGGTTGTTTGAAATTTTTCGGAGCAAAGATTACTTCATTAAGAACAGATTTTTCAAAGATTTGATGATTTGGATTTTGAAAAATCAGTCCGAAATCTCTAGCTAATTTGTGAACAGGCATTTTTGATATTTTTTTACCATCGTATAAAATATTTCCATTACTAGGAATAATATTTAGAAAAGAATGTAGTAGTGTGGTTTTTCCAGCTCCATTGGGTCCAACAATTGCATAAATTAACCCTCTTTTTAATTGTAATGAGATTTTTCTTAATATTTCATGATTTTTGAGCTTTACATTGAGCTTATGAATTTCCAAAATACTCTCTGTAGGTTTTTTTATTTGAATTTGCTGAATATCAGTAAGAACTTTTCGAGGAATCTCCAAATGTTTAAAATTGATTTCAGGTTTACTGAATTGGCCAACAATTTCCCCCTGTTCGAGAATGATTAATTTATGAATGATTTCTCTAAATAAGTAGGGTTTGTGTTCTATAATTATGATTGTTAACTTCCTATTTCGATTTAGTCTCTTTAACGTGAGTATGAGATTCTTAATACTTTGAACATCTAAGAAAGAAGTTGGCTCATCAAGAACTAGAACTTGAGGATACATAGCAAGGATTGATGCAATAGCAACGCGTTGTTTTTCTCCACCAGACAACTCATTAGTAGATCTAGAAGCTAGTGATATTAAATCCATTGTTTCTAAACTATTATGAACACGCTGGAGAATTTCTTTCCTAGGTAGAACTAAGTTCTCTGGGCCGAAAGCAATTTCTTCAAGAATAGAGGAAGTTACAAGTTGGTTTTCTGGATCTTGTTGGACAAGTCCTATGAACTGGCTAATGTCGGTGATCGAAAGATCAGAACTTGGAACTCCTTGAAAAATAACCTCCCCCCATATATCTCCTGCGATTGTGTGGGGGATGTGACCTGAAAGAGCCATTCCAAGAGTAGTTTTACCTCCCCCACTAGATCCTGTAACACAAATTATTTCCCCTTCATTGATCTCTAGATTAATGTCAGCTAAGGCAGCTCTATCAGAGTTTTTATAGTAGAAAGTTAATTTATTTACCTGAATTTGTGGAATAGCCAAAGTAGGTCACAAAATCGTTGAATCATTGCTCAGATTATCTTTAAATCAGGCTTTTTAAAATTGTAATTCATTTAATCCATTCTTCTACAGTGTTTCTTCAAACATTCTTCACTATATATATGATTCTCTCTCTCTACATTATTTTCCAATCAAAAATAATAATTCAATACTTTTAATGGTTTGTTTTATTAAAAGGGTTACGAATATAGGTCATTGTACGTTGAGAAAGTTGGAGCGATCCTCTTAGAAACATTTGAGGTTTCATTTTCTGACTACCCATACGCCACTTTTTTGCCTCATAAACAATATCCACTCCATCACTACCAATTTCGTCTCCCAAAATAAGATCGAACTTTTCAGGAACTTCTGGTCTTACTATATTAAATATTCCATTTGCAGCTAAGGCTGCGTGAGCAATGTCTAAGATGATATCAGCGAATTCTAGACAGGTTGGTTGTTCTCCTAGTTCTCGATGTAAATAACCTCTTTTAATGCTTTCATAACCTTGATTAATAATGATCTTAGCAGATCTATTCAATAGTTTCTCACTATAAGTAAAATTCTCTAGTACATTTTTTCCAAGAATGACTTCTCCAAATTGAGCAGCAGCTACAGCATGAATAGGTGAAAAACCCATACCAATCCTAGCAGGTAAATCGGTAAACTCTAAAAGTCGTAAGTCAAGAAGAGGAGCATACACAGGATGAACGAAGAAAAGAGATAACGCTTCACCTATTTTGGCTAGTCTTCGTGGTGGTTTTTCCTCATTAATGTCATCAATGTCTACTATCAACACTAAATCGATATCACTAATGCCAGGAATAATCCAACCTGGTTCTTCCTGTTCTTTTTTATAAGATCCATAGAGAATTAGCCCTCGAACATATTGAAGAAGCTCGTCTTCAACGGTACTAGTAAAATCATCAAGTAAATTGTTGTATTCGTCATACCACGACATTTTTGACCACTATTCTCAAAGTGCTAGGGGGTATTCCAAATATTTGAATACTTTTCGATCTATAAGAGAAACACCGTAGATACCACCCCTATTTGTCCGAAAGGTTGATGGTGACTGACATTTGAATAGGTTGCCTCTTAAGACCAATTTAGTTTTGAAAAAAAAATATATCATCTCTAGATTTAAAAGATGAGCTACTACATTTATCCACTCAGCTCAGACTCCATGATCTATGGTATTAGGAGAAGTCTTGAAGATCATGCCACGTCAGCGTTAAAACATAAACCTCGTGATGAAAACCTGATAAATGAAGACTATAAATAAATCAGGATAACCATCGATAAGGCTATTTCATACCAAAAAAGAATTATTAACTATATTAAAAGAGAATGGGAACTATTCTTTATTAAGAACTGTACCAAAAATATTGACAAGTTATGAATTCTGAAATCAGTCAATTAATTCCTACTTTTTTTGTAAAAAAAGTGGAAAGAAGATAGGGAATATCAAGTTATGATATTTCCTATCTTGCTTTTATTATAAGATTCATCTCAAGCCAATTCGAAAGTTGGAGAAAGTCTGAATCTGGATTTAATATCTTTTTCAAAATCTGTTACACATCTTATTGTGATGTCTTGTGTAACAATGACAGCACCAATGGGACCAATAGGGGTAATGGTGCCTGTACCAATGCCAAACTTTTACAATGACCAGATCATACGGATATGGCAGGTTGGTACGATCTTTAACGTAATCCTCAGGTAATCTCCTGTACATAATATATTGTCCTGTAGGGGAATAAATTGCGGTTTCATCGTTATATGGGCCTTTTGTTAGCTGAACAATGCCAGTACCATCTACATTTAACGTGTAAATGTGCATATTCCCATCTTTACTACGATTACTACTCATTAAGAGCGCTTCCTCATCAATAGGATTGTAGTTCTCATAATAGTTCAAGTAGTCATCATCAAGAATCGTCCTTTCATTGCTTCCGTCCAAATTAATCGCATAAATATTCCCCTCTAATGTAGCTGGCACTGGAGGGTACCCTGCCCAATCTGCAGCTGCTGAATATCTAAAGATGAGTGTATTCCCATCAGCTAATATATAAGGGGCTAGACGATACAAATTTGAACTTTTGACTAGTATTTTATTTGATCCATTCACATCGCTTGAATACAGAGTAGTTGGGTAATTCCAGTAGCCAGCATGACCCCATACAAGCTTGTTTCCGGTCGGTGACATGCTCCACAAAAATGAATATTCATTACTAACACGATACCAGTCATCGGTACCATCTGCGTTGCAAACAAATAACCTGTACCATCCATTACCGTTATGCGCGGAGAAAACAATTAGGTCGGTTCCTGGAATAAATCGTCCGTTACTCGCCGTACCCATATTTTTGTATGCAAGATTCGACCATGTTGTTCTTATGCCATTAGTATTGGTAAATGTAACCTGAGTAAGATCAGTTCCATCATCCCTTATTTTCCAGAGTTCTCTCGTCGCGTGAGTGCTATTGTAGTCACTAGGTTTCACTTCATGTCGCATCAAGAAGAGAATCCAATCACCCTGCCAGTCCTCTAAACCAGCCCACTCGACTCCAGTATATATCAGTTTCTTATTCCAGAGTCTTCCACATTTCCAATCTGCAACCCAGAGTTCGCATGCGCTATAAAGTAGGGCGTTGTCGTCTGGACACATTAGATACGCTATTTTTCTTCCATTTGATGACCAAAGATAGTCAGTTATATTCTTGCCATCATCGGGATCATCATCGATGACATAAGTACCTCTCGGTATGCATGCGACGACGGGGGAAATACCAGAAATCAAGATCATGACGCTAAGCGTCAGAAATACACAAAATTTAACCTTTTTTTTCATGGTTGTTTCTTCCTATTTTTGTACTTTTGAGTTAAGAAGATTTAAAAGCTATTTAGTTATATTCTGCACCTTTAATTCTAAAAAATCAAGTTTAATCTCTAGCCTTTTATAATTGACTTTGCAAGAAGAAATACTGTTATCAAGTATTTATTATTTGAAAGTCTAATACTAGCCCTCCGAGCGATTTAAAAGACTTTCTACTTAAAAAATACTTGGAATAAATCAAATGATACTTAAAAGAATAGTTTAAATTCCTTCAAAAATCTTTACAAAAAGCTAATGCATTATAATTAGTGCAATCATAAATCCCTATATTAATGAGCTCAAAGAGACACTCCACTCACCGTAAACAGCATTAAACCTTATCATGATTATTGGAGAGATTGTTAGTAATAATCCAAAATTAATTCATTTAATTCTCCCTGATTTTCTGGAAACCGTGGAATATAATGATACTCTTAAAATAGTGGTGCCTAATATAGTCGGTCTTGTTGGCCGAATATCCATCAAAGTGTCAGCTGAAATTCTCCCCATTTTTGGGAAATTGCTTGATGATCTTGCTTACAATGTGCATGCTATCACTTTGATAGAAATAAGAAATCTTTTTCGGGCATAATTTTTGAGTACAACTTCATATTTCTTTTGAATTATGAAATCACACTTAAAGGATGGCACCAATCAACCATGGTGTGACAAGACCCACCCTGTGGATGATTGGTATGTAAATACCAAATAATATCAGAAATAGTTTTTTTAAACTCGTTAATTATCATCTTAAGAGAGGGAGAAAGTACAATAAATTCGTCAATAGGCGAATTACTCATTAACCATACATGGAGGTTTTCCCTTCTCTCTTAAGGAGACGTTTATATTCCTTATCTAATTTCTTTTGGCTATCTGTGAGTAAAGGGAGAGGCCTTTGACCTCTTGATCGAAAAGCGTCTCCAAGATTAACAAATTCTATTCCTTGATCCTTAGTACCTTTAAGGGCGTTTAAGAAGAGTTGATCCAATTTTACACCTTCATTAATAACCTCTCGTATGATTCGATAATTGAGATCGAGAATTCCTAAATTACCCCGAGTCTTTTGAGCTTTAATAAGGTTTAAGAAATCTTCATCAACGTCACGGGCTATTCGGGTTCCCATCCCCGTCATTTGGAAAGGATTCTTCTCATAAGCTCGAACTTGATAAATCGGTCCTGTAGTAGGATGAAAAAGCAATAAATCCGAACCAAAACGATCAGAAGTAGGAGCGAGAAGTGTCTTCCATTCTCCAGGGGATTTTCGACCGTCTTTTAGGATGTCTCTTAGTATCTCTTGGAGGGATTTGATTGTCATACTCTTCTCACAATCATATATTGCTCTAGTATTTTTCCTTTATAACAATTCATATTTTTCATTTAAAAATAAGCCAACTGTCAACCTGAAAAAAAAGGCTTAACTTGGAGTGTGGTCAAAACTAATAAATCTATAGTAAAAAAATCTATCTGGAAGAATATAGTATTCAGAATTTTATAATATAATCAAAGTAGCTAGCATAACAGCCATACCCGCTAAGATACCTGCTGTAACAATATGAGTACCATTACCATTGTCGTTACATGTTTCATGAGCAATAGGTAATAGTTCATCAAGAGAAATAAAAGTCATTATCCCAGCTACAACAGCTAGAGATATCACTACGATCTCTTCATTAACCATTCCTAAGCTTAAAAGACCTATTAACCCAATGATAGCTCCAACAGGTTCAGCTAAACCTGAAAGAAAAGATATCCCAAAAGCTTTTCTTCTGTTGCCAGAGGCAGCATATATTGGAATTGCAGCAGAAAGACCTTCAGGGATATTATGTAAAGCAATGGCAATAGCTAAAATAAGTCCTAATTCAATGGAATAAAGACTGCCCGTGATTGTTACAAAACCTTCAGGTAAATTATGAATTCCTATTCCAATCGCTACTAATAAGCCTGTTCTTAGTAGACGTGGATTTCTTGTATTACTTGTCAGTAAGTCATTAGTATCACTGCATGAACGTTCATGCATATATTCATGTGGGATAAAATAGTCTAGGAGCGCCACAGCAACCATTCCTAATAAAAAGAAGACACCAGCAGCTAAAATTTCTAAATTAATTATTGCTTCAGGAAGTAACTCAAATATAGATACTCCTAGCATAACCCCAGCAGAGAATCCCATACTCAAGCTAATAATCTTTGAATCATTTGGATCTATAATAAAGACTGTAATAGCTCCAAGTGTTGTAGAAAGACCAGCAAATAGGGACAGAAATAAGCCCCAAAGCATTTGTTCTATAGTTACCATCTATATAGTTCCTATTCCTAATAGTTAAATAAATGTGATGATGATATTTATTGATACAATACTTATTTTTTAACTATTTCAAATTGTTTTCAATTGTAAACTATCTTTAGTGATCTTTTTTATTAATATCAAAAAGAGATTTTAAACTAAAAATTCCTTCTTATACTTTAATAAGAATTTTTTCCTTCTGAAACAGTTTAACGATGGATAATACATCATTAAATTCAACATTTGGGTAATAAATGTTGAGTAAAAGGAAGATCTCTTCAATTGTTAAAATACCATCTGCTAAATTTAGTAATTCTAGAACTATACCTCCCCAATATTCTTTGGTTAAACTTTCAAATGCTTTTTTTTCCTCTTTAGAACGATCAGTTCTATCTAGTTGTTTATATGATATTGGTCCCAAATAATTACGCTTAATCTTCATTTTAGTTAATTTTTCTTCTGTTACTTCCTCTGAATCAATCTTTAACTCTTTAGCCATACGAGAAAAATGATTTTTAATTGTTTGTAAAAAATAGGTTATATTTTCTTGGATCTCAGCTTCAGGATTGAGTTCTAGAATACTTTCCATTCGCTCAATGATTGATTTTTCTAATAGTATACGCTGTTTTCCTTGCTGGCTTTTTGGTAATCCTCCCTGGTCTAAATATAATTCATGTCGTAACATATCTTCTACTCCCTCCAAAAATACAAAATATGCTAATTCCTTCAGGAATTGGTTATCTATAACAGATAAACTAAAAGCAGCAGATCCAGCTATTATCGCTGCGCTTTTACACTCATAAGGATCTACCTTATCAATAGAATCCGCACTAGAATGATGAAAAGGATCCTCATGGCCCAACATTACACTTGGTATAGAAAAATGTCTATCATTAAAAATTAGATGATCACTTCCTCCAGCAAAAGGGTTTAATCGATAGTTTAATCTGAATATTCTCCCATCTTCATAAGAAACAGTCATTTTCTCTGATGTACATTTAGCTGCATTATTAAGAAGCGCTTTAAGATATGAAGGGGTAGCACAGCTTGGGCAATTAATGGTTAAAGGTGTTCCAATCTTCCTAGGAGATTCACCAACCATATCAAGATTAAAAACTGAAATAATTTTTCTTTGATTACGTTGGTCGTCGTAAAGCTTCAACCATGGAATAGTTCCTGAAAATTCAGGTACCCAAAGAAATTTTAATGTCTTTTCTGGCTGGGGTAGCTCACCTTTGATAATCATTCTATTAAGACTTAAAATTAATTCAGCAAGGGATGCACTACCAGATGCATTGTCATTCGCACCTGCAGAAGGATGACAAAGATGACTTATTAGGATTATTTCTTCCAGAGGTTTTTTTGATCCTTTAATTATCGCTTCAAGTACATGAAGCTTTCCATTATTAATTGAAAAACCTGCATTAATTTTAAAACGAACTAAAACCTCTTCATTAACCTCTAGGTATTTTTTTAGTTCTAGAGCTTGTTTGTTGGAAATGGAAAAACCAGAAGTTACCTTTGATAAATTTTCAGCAATTGGCCAAAAACCGTCGTATTGAACAGTATTTAGCATAAGATTAGCTGCTCTCTCCTCATTTGGGTGTAAAATTAATCCTTTTACTCCGTGTTCAGCAGCTAAATGAAAAATCTTTCTTGGACTTCCAGTAATTAAAGCAATTTTGTCTTTAGCTTTTTCATAATCTCCTACCTGATCTCCTTTTCCTGCGTCGACTAGAGATGCTTCAAAATCACAGGGATTAGAATGAGTAATAACACTCATTGGAACATTTTGATAATTGCAAAGTCGTTTTTTGACAGGTTTGGTTATCCAACATTCTCCAGAGGTGATATTCCAAGAAATAGGAGCAATCCAACCCCAATGTTCCCAAGAACCATTTGCAGGAAATTCATATAACCTTGTTTCTAATCCATTTTTATTTAAGACAGATTGTATGTATTTGGCTGCCTCAAAATATCCACTAGAACCCTGAATTCGATGATACTGTGAAATCCTAGAAACCATGTTCATTACTGATTGGCTAGAGATATCATTGGTCAGAATTTCAACTAACTGATTAATTTTCATATATTTCGCCTTCTCAAGCTGAAGTGTATTCCATAAAATCCACAAAAATAAAAATGATTGGTATTATTTTGCGTTAATGTGATTCAATTACTGCTAAATATTAACTTGAATTCTCTTGGGAAGGTTTATGTAATCTGATAATTGTTAAGAAATTAGCTAGTGGTGTCAAATCAGTACACTTAAGATCATCTTTCTTGCGATTCCAACCAAAACCCATTTCAGCTTCTCGTGGGAGATTTTTTATCATCCATTCAATGAATTTTTCTTTTTCTGAAATATTATCAATGATTTCTATTCTTGGTTGAAAACAACGGAAACCGACCTGCACCTGTACATTTTCAGGATTTGCACGAATATTTCTAACCCAGTCTGTCGTCTCGCCCCGTCCAGCGGTAATGTGGATTACACCATTTATTCTGTGAAATTCTACTGGGGTCCGATAAGTTTTACCTGTACGGCGACCAATTGTCGTTATCATCAAAATAAACCACCCAATACCAAATAGTGGTAAAATACGTAGTCTATAGAGAGGAACTACTATTCTATTTAATCGTTTAAACCATTTATAGGATCGTGGGAGTTCCTTGCCCTTATGATGCATTAAACGATAGAAATAGGTATCATGTTTAGGTAAAATGATTTGTTTTTCAGGTGAGGGATATTGCGATTGATTCAATAAATTTCACCGATATGAATAACACATCCGTTATAGAATCCTAGGTTTTTCCTGGCTTTTCTATAGAAATAATATTTTCCTAATATATTCTTGGAATGCGGAAGATTCTGGCTTCATCAGCTTTAAATATCTAAGAATCTTTCCCTTAGACATTCCTTTGATTTGAAGAAAAAAAGGTTATTGAGAAAAATTATACAAAAAATCTCTTTTCTTAATTTTAACATGAAGTGATTCATTGACCATTGATGAGAATAATGACAAATTTTTGACTTTTTTAACCCCTGCTTTATTATCTTTTAGTGCAGCACTCCTTCTGACGGTATTACAAGTTTTTATATCAATATTTTTAGTAGGAATACTTATGAGGTTACCTGATTTTGGTAACCCACTTTATGAACCAGTTTGGAATCTTATACTACTATTTCTAAGTCAGATTTTAAGCTCTTTAATTATTGTATTTTGGCTTATTCCCTGGTTAAAATTAAGGGATGAGAGGCAATCTCCTCTCAATTGGAACACATTTTTTTCTACTTTATTGTTGATCTGTTTAACATGGGTTTTAATCATTATAAAGACAATTTTAATAGTGATACCAATAGAATCTTTGCAATTAGAGCCTCCAAGAACAGGATTAGAAGCACTAATCATATCTGAAGAAATTCTTTCTCCTGTAACTATCATTATTTTATTTGCTCCTTTGGTTATTGGAGCGCCATTATTTGAAGAATTGGTATATAGAAGAATATTAATCCCCTTGTTGGAACAGCGAGGAATGCCATCCATTGGTGCTTTAATAGCATCCTCATTATTCTTTACGTTTTTACACGTCCCATCTGATTTACTCAATGGGAATATAACTGGAACTGTTCTTCATATCTCCTCAGTTATCATTTTAGGATTTGTCTTAGGCATTTCTTACATTAAAACAAGAAATGTAATAT
>JBHLMN010000020.1:0-110626 GCA_048938105.1 Promethearchaeota archaeon | reverse complement strand
AAATATCAAATCATAATCAATTATATAATACTCCATTTAATTATACTGTAACTACTCTAGTTAAAGAAACTTCTGCTAAAACTACGACAACCAAAGAAGGTTAAATTCATAATACACTGATGAAAAAATCATGAAGTAGAGGTATTTCATATAATAGAAACCAAATCTTTAATTGATGTTTCAATATCATAGTTATTTGGTCAGAAATTCTCATGGTATTTTCTAAATCAACTATATTGATAATGTTAATTACTTTAAATTTCTTAACCATAATAAAATTTCAACACATCCCCTTTAATAATGACCTACAATTTCGTGAATCTCAAGAGGTATTAGTAGCTACTCCAAATCCAGAAATGAAGGCTCCATCGTTTAGTAAAATACCTAAAATAGCGCTTAAGCAAGATAATGGACATGCTCTAATATATATCGATGGTAATGCTAATTTTACATCCACAGCGACAGGGAGGGGGTGGCCTGGGGATGGCAGCAAATTCAATCCCTATCTTATTGAGGGACTAAATTTCACTAGTTTAGCTTCATCCTACTTAAAGGTTGACGAGGGGATAATTATAGTCAAGAATACCAATGTATATTTCCAGATAAATAACTGTTTCTTAAACAGAAACGCATTCAGTAATGGCATTTTGCTTAAAAACGTGAGTCAAGGATGTATCTTAAGAAATACAATTAAGAATATGCTATCAGATGAAACCTATTTTTGGCCAAATCCAGGTATTGCTATTCATCTCGAGGAAACAAAAAATGTAACTATCACTGAAAACAACATCTTCAATGATGACATCTTCTATAACTGTGGAGGGGGAATCCTTATCGAAAATTCTCAAGATAATTCCATTATGGATAATATCTGCATAAACGGACTCATGCTTAAAAATGCCCCTGATAACATGATTTCAAGAAATAATTTCTCTGATAGTGGGATAACTCTTTTTAGGTCACCCAACAATAATATCATGCATAATACGTTTTTAAAGAGTGGTATTAGTTTCATGACTAATGATTGTGATGAACCTTGTGAACAAGAGTACTATAGACAAATGGAGGTAACTAATAATACAATCAACAGCAAACCATTAATCTATTGGCAGGATAGGACGGGAGAAACAGTTCCCAGCGAAGCAGGACAAGTAATCTTGATGAATTGCACCTCAATTACTGTAACAAACCAAAATTTAACAACCAAAATGATCGTTGCATTCAGTACTAGTTCATTTATCCAAAATAATATAATAGCAAGAATTTCTCTCATTTGTTCTGATGATAGCACCATTTCAAATAACTCAATTTCTAATGGCATTTCACTTTGGAATTCTAGAAATAATTTGATGCTTTCTAATTTAATAGAAAGCAGATATCAATCGATTGAAGATAATTTTTATTATTATCATACATTAGGAAAATTTGCGAATAATACTATTTCTGATAATATTATTTATGGCGATATTTTATTCTTAGGATCATCTAATAGCTCCATTTTAAGAAATACTATTATCAGTTCAGGTTGGGTATTTGAGGAGGGTTATATTCCTCACAATATGACTCTAAGGCTTTATGAAACGAATAGCAATCTAATTTCAGGAAATACTATATCTGGGATGCTAGAGCTTTCGATTACAGAAAATTGTAAAATACAAGGGAATATTGTGTCTGACGGAATTAAGTTATCTAGATCAGTAAATAACCGAATTTTAGATAATATAATCATTAAAGATGGTCTATGGATGCAAGGAGGCTATCCACAGGCAGAAGTGACAAACAATACAGTTAATGATAAACCACTAATCTACTGGGAAGATAAGACTGGGGGAACAGTTCCCAGCGGTTCGGGACAGGTCATCTTGGTCAATTGTTCGTCAGTGACGGTAACAGGCCAAGATTTATCTAATATTTATCATGGACTGATTTTAGCTGATTGTTCTAACCTACTAATCCAAGAAAATCTCCTCAATAATACCTATAATGGTATTTATCTGGAAAATACAAGAAATTGCACAATCTCGGATAACATTATTTCCAACAATAGATATGGAATCGAAGTTATATATACTAATCAACTGTTCATATTAAACAATATCATCTCCAACAATTATGAGGGAATAACAATATCAACATTTCGTGTATCCTCATTTCGGGATTTCAATAATAATATCTTCATTTCAGGTAATATAATTTCTAATAATAGCTGTAATGGAATATATATACTTAATACAAATCAACTTTTCATTGAGAATAATACAATTAATGCTAATAAGAGATATGGAATATTTTTTTGCGGTTCCGACCATTGGAATGAAAATATCCTCATTTCTAGCAACTCTATTTCTAATAATGGCCGTTATGGAATCGCTATAGGCTATATAAGCCTAATTATCATTACTAATAATACGATTATTGATAATAAAGGAGGGACATCATTAGGTAGAGGTAAGGATGGAATGATCTTACAGAATCTCTTCATGAATAATAGTGGATTTGGACTTTCTCTAGGAGCCAACACCTACGCTATCACAATTAAAAGGAATAATTTCATTGGTAACAGTCTTGATCTAGAACCCTACAGTGCCCAAGCTTGTGATGAATCTTCTGAAGGATCTAAAAATGTTTTTACATTCAACTATTGGAGTGACTGGACTGGACCTGATAAAAATAAAGATGGATTTGTTGACAGTCCTTATCTTATTCCAACCACAAATCAGGATTCTTATCCATTAACTTCACCTAATCCATTAATATTAGCTCACATACTCTTACCACCTAAAATTATCTTTCCTAATGGAGGTGAAGTCCTCAATGAAACAATAACTGTCTCTTGGACAGCAGCAGTTGATTCACTGGGTCACTCCATCACTTATTCAGTATATTACTCTTCGGATGGGGGAAATGCATGGGTCTTGTTAGCTTCAAACATATCTGGAACAGCTTACGTTTGGAACACAAGCTCATTGTCAGTTGGCACATACTATATGATTAAAGTAGTGGCCAAATGTTCTGAAGGTTTGATGCGAGAGGACACCTCTGATAGCACTTTTACCTTATTAAACATTTATATTACAACATCATCTAATTTTCCATCAACGACTACCTCACAACCTGGCTCCACTCCTGGGTTCACCTTTCTTATAATTTTCGCGACGATTACTCTAATTGCTATTACAATTAAGAGGTATCACAAGTGAAATCAAAATTACTCAAAATACCTGAAGATAGGTTATAAAAATAGTCACATCGAATGTATTGCTCGATTAAGCTGATCTCAATGGGATTGTCAAAATTAAATCAATCTATTTTGATCGCTTTCCTTGTATTCCCTCCTTTCTTTCTACATAGCTCAGCTAATTCCTCACAAACTCAAACAGACCTTGAAATTCAAAGTGCCTCAATCTATTTCAATATTTGCTCTGGGGGAATGTATACATGTAATTTCTATTTACGAGGAATTGGAAATGAGCAAACTTCGCAGAGTAATGCGATATGCGAGTTTAGAATCCCTGACAATCAAATTACTAATTTTAGCATACAGCTTTATGATTCTCCTGTAAATAGCTCCGTTTTAACAAATGACAGTTTCACGATATCTACCTTTATACTTGACCAAGAAATTCCTATTGGAACCTCTTTCCTATTGTTGGGTAATTTTAAGGGAAAATTTCAAGAAAATAATTCAGGTATCTTTACCTTTCAGTTAGGGATTAATTGGGGGACAAATGTTGAAAAGCAACATACGATGATCTATATTGAAAAGTCTGAAAAAGTCCTTCCTCCAATAATTCCGCATCCTGATGAAATGACTATCACAACAGAAAATACTATGGCCCTCTCATGGAGTCATGCGAATATTAATGAATTTAATGCTCATTTAACAGTTTTTTCTAGAACATCTGAAAAGCATTACTTAGCTGTTGATTTGAGTTCTTGGGAAGCATCATTAGGTCAATCAATTGAAATCCAAATCCAGAATAATGGTCCCCTTGTAGCTCATGTCTATATACATACTCCCAGATGGATCAATAGTAATATTACATATGTTTCTCTTGCTCCTACTCAGAATCTCACAGTTCTTTTCTCACTTAATTCTGAAGCTGCTATTGGAATGAATGGAACGATTGAAATCATTTCAGCAGAGCTCTGGGAGGTAGTAAGAATCCCAGTGTTCGTTCTATATGAGGAAGTTCCTGGCTCTAATTATAATGATTTTTTTGTACCAATTTTCATAATGTCTTTAATTGGTAGTACATTTCTAGCTACAGTTTTATTATATAAGAGAAGGGAAATAGTTCAGAAAATAATACGAAAGCACATAGTACAACATTTCATGACATCTAATGAATTTATAAAGGAAGGAATTGATGAAATTCTATGGGAATCTGTTCAATCTCGTTGGGAAGCTATCTTACCAGAGCAAGAACTTGAAATTCTTGAGATTCTTTTCGCACAAGGAAGCATGAATCAACAAGCAATAGCTAATCAAATGGGAGTATCAAAAGTAACAATATCGCGCCTCATCTCACGACTTGAAGCTAAAAGACTCCTTTATCGGGAACGCTTTGGTATGAGTAACCTGATTAAGCTCAATAAAGACCAATTATAATGATCAACCTATCCTTTGCTGATAAGAGCTAATATTAAAAATGGAAACAATCACCTGAACTTATGGTTGCGATTTCATTTTTAGATTTACTTACCCATACACCACAATACGAATCAAGAGTTCTTGCCATCTTGAAAGAATTAACTCAGTTCCCGACCGTTGCTTTTCGAGAACCAAGAGCTATTCAGGAATGTGCTAATTATTTAGCTGATCTCTTGCAAGACTATGGATATAAAGCTTCTCAGTATCCTACTGCGGCAGATGGTTCACCAGTTGTCTTTGCGGAGAAGAATATTGGGGCTCCTAAAACTTTAATGTTTTATCATCATTATGATGTTCAGCCAGAAGACCCAATCGATCGTTGGGTGTCTTCTCCATGGGAGTTGACAGAACGAGACGGACGAGTCTTCGCAAGGGGAGCAGTTGACAACAAAGGACACATTGCTATCAGTATTCTTGCGATTCAATTATTGGAAGACTACATGAAACTACCAATAAACATTAAATTTGTTATTGAGGGAGAAGAAGAAGCAGGATCGAATAATCTGCCACATTTTACACAAGCACATCCTTCGCTTCTCATGGCAGATGGATGTGTATGGGAAGGAATGGGGTTATATCCTATAATTGAAGAACCTTTAACTCTTGAAACCCCAGTTGAAATCTGGTGTGGATTAAAAGGTGATGCTTACTTCGATCTAAAAGCAGGTGGTCCACCCAAGTTTCCTCGTACGGACGTTCACTCTGGTAGTGCTGCTGTCGTCCCTCATGCTGCTTGGAGACTAGTATGGGCATTAAATACCTTAAAAGATAGCCAAGAAAACATTTTAGTCGAAGGGTTCAATGAATTGGTTGCACCCCCTCTAGAAGAGGATTTGGAAGCCCTCCAATCATATGAAGGTGATTTGGAATCGGTGTTCAAACGTAATTACGAACTGGATCAATTACTCCTTAACCGTTCTGGTATTGATCTCAGTGTTCCTTTATTCTTGGAACCATCTTTAACGATTTGTGGTTTGAACTCAGGATTCCAGGCCTCGGGTTCAAAGACGATTGTACCTGCGGAGGCCTCCGCTAAACTAGATTTTCGACTGGTTCCAAACTTAACGATGAAAAAAGTGGATGAACTATTAAGAGCGCACCTAATAAAGCATGGATTTAATGATCTTGAAATTTCGCTTGTCACGGGATATGATTCAGCTAAGACCTCTGTTTCTCATCCATTTATACGTACAATCCAAGATGCTACCAAAAAAATAATTGCTCCAACGCCAGTAAATGTCATCCCCTTTGCTCCTGGATCAGGTCCTGCTTATCTTTTTGCTCCTTATACTCCCTTGTGCTTGGTTACTAATCACGTCGAGGGATTAAACGGACATGCCCCCAATGAGAACTTACCGCTAAATACTATTAAACCCAGTCTTGCTTATAATGCTTTTATTGCACAACTTTTAGCTGAATAAGAAAATGAATGAAGCTTTTTACTTAATTCTAGTCTGTTCTAATTCTGTATGGCCGATATTATTTGCTTAATTCTAGGTTTATAATTTGAATCAGGTGAATCTGTAAAAGATTTTCTTGGCTATTATTTCTAGATGAATAATAAAAAGCAAATGTTTTTTTAAGAAGAGAGAACACTTTATACAAATAAGGGAAAAACTCCCTCCAGAAACACTTTAGGATTTCAAAATCCTAGATTTATAAGCTTCCGAATATAAAAAAACGCTTAAGAGCATTATCCAAGACTTGAATCTCGTAAGAGGAAACTCCAATTGACTATTGAAGAAACCTGGTTATTAAGGACAATATGCGGTTACCTTAAGTTAGTGGAAATACCTCAAAGCATAGTATCGCGTCGAATGACTGTGTTCGAAGCATTTGAAGAGAATAAAGAGGCTTTTCAAGACCAAGAGTTTCAAAAACGTTTCTGGAACGTTCAAGAGGAGAGAAAGCAAACCCTTACAGAAGGTAAAATCACTCCTTCGATTATTTTTTCTTTCATCAATGATAATTATCATTTAGTAGAAGAAGCCTTGAAAATTGACATAAAAAAGCAAGAGGTACAAGAAGATATACCCTCTGAAGCCTCTGAGGAAATAGCTGAAATAATAAAACGCAATAAATTTCAACGAATTGGTCTAAAAGACTCTCTGTTTAAAACAAAGCTCCTTGAAAACGCTAAAACTGAAATGATTCCTTATCCAGAATTTGAAAAGAAGATACTCTATTATTTGGAAGGAATGATAAATCTTTCTGGAAAAGAATTACTCGAAGAAGCTTCAAAGGCTTTTATTTGGAGTGTTTACAAAGAAGATGAAATTAAGAGTTATAGACTAATTTTTGAGGAATTTTACGAGAATAATCAAAATTATGAGAAGTTAGGTGCAAGCTTTAGTTATCCTGAGATTTCCATTAGTCTTGGAAGAAATGTTTCCCAAATGATGGATGTGGTTCATCAAGTTTCCTTATTCATTGGAGGAGTTTTAGGTTTACGTAGAATCATTAGCATTGCAAATAGAATTGCTGAGGTTAGTTTCTCTGAAGAAGAAATTGTAAACTTTTTCAGTTCTTATCTTAGCGGAGGACTAGACTTAACTCTTTCTGACCCTCCTGAGGGGCGTTCATACTTTCGTGAAGTGGTAAGAACTTATGATTATGACTTTACAACTAATCTAGACAATCTGATATCGAAACTAGAATTCAAACCGCAAGAACTAGAAATTATATTTCTTAGATTCTTACAGATTTTAATGAGAGTTAAAATAATCGAATGGTCAAAAAATGTACCTATGGGCGAAGAAATTACGATTCTTGACCTGATTGAAGAAATTCAAAGAGATGTTTTACAGCAAATAAAAAAGAAAGAAAAAGTTCTCTCATTATATGAGATGTTTCAAAGCACAGAGAAAAATATCCTTGAATCAGCAGTAAATTATTTTTCTAATAAAATGGCTTACTCATACATCCTCAGTGTAAGACGAGGGGGGATAGAAAAAGCATTACTTGATTCATTCAAAACTATGAATCTTAGTGGAGCATCAAAAGCTATAGGAAACCAAATTATTGATATAAGGAATTATAATGAAGTTCTATACCCTAATTCTTGGCAAGAGAAGTTTTTTTATGATTTTATACTTGACATAGCTAGTAAAGGACTTTCAACATCTCCAAAACAAACAGTACGAGAGCGCTTAAATCTTCTAGTGCAAGAAAGCCCAAAACATGCAGGTAGTTCTAGTTACAGTTTAAAAAAAGTCGAATCTGATGTTGTTTTTGAGATCTTAAGTAATAAGGTTCCATTATTACTTCCTGTTTTCTCTACACCAGAAGAAGCGCAAAAATACTTTAATAGAACATTTTCCGCAATTCGCTCTGTTCTCAACAAAGTTTGGATTAAAAAAATTCTCAAGTCAGGATTTGAACTTTATATTGAATCACCAGTAAAACAAGTTTGGCAAAATGAGATGGAAGACTTATCAAGAGAATTGATCAGTTACTATCAGAATGAAATTACTGTCTTAGGTAAAAAACCTTCAGAAATTAATCAATTAATCTTTGAAAGTCTTAGAGAATCGTTAAGTGGATTATATTATGTAAATGAATATTTAAAAGATGTCAAAATTATTGATATAGTACTTAAATTACCAGAAAATCCAATTATTACTCATCGTGAAGATGTTGAAAATTATTTAGATAATGTATTTGAGGAAAGTAAAGTCATCATAAATGAAGTCCTAGGTAGAGAAGTTAAAGAAGAAGTAGAGAGAAAAACTTTCGATCAAGAAATAGAAGAACGAATTTCATTAGAAAATATAGTAATTGATTGGTTTGTTAGAACAAATCAATACTATAATTCAATTATTACCGAATCAATAAGTCTAGAGAAAACTACTAACCCCACTGACGTTCTTCTGAAGACTATTTATGGAGGAGTAATATTCCTCGTTGAGGAATCGATGAAATCCCTCATGTTAAATTATAATGATAAAATTAACAAGGCAAATTTCCTTAAAACACTATTACAAAAGCAAATTGAGGCATTAAGGAATACTTTCTCTCAATTTAACTTTGATTATAACATTCAAACAATAATTGATTATGTATTAGATCAAATTAAATTATGGGACAAAGTATTTAGCCTTAGAGGAGTTTTAGCAGACCTTGAAGCTGACAATAGGGTACAACAGGCCACTAGATCTATAAATATTTCTGAATATAATCGTTTTAAGGAATCGGAAATTTTTCATCCTCTTATTGGGGAGCCAGGGATAAGAGGGCTCGTAGCTAGAGAACTAATTACAGAGTGGATAAGAAGTTGGGGAAATTCAGTCATCAACCTAGCTGAATCATATTTAGAAGATATTTTTTCTAATATTAAAGAAGGGGAACGAGAAGATTTTGAACAGAAAGTTCTTGGGCTTCTTTTTAGAGGGAGTGGGAGAGATAATATTAGAAATTTCATGGTGCCTTTAATTGTTGGGAATCTGAAAGAACCTTTGGGGTTTGAAACAACTCACTTATCGCCTGAGTTTCTAGATTATTCCCATGAAGTGTTTTCTGAAGCTGTTAAATGTGATTCCCAATTGAGTACATATTTCTTATATCTAAATTGGTCAAATATTGGAAAAGAAAAGATCGCTTACAGAAAGAAAGTTACTGGTGATTTAGATTTTATTATCTACCAGGAGAATCGAATTGAGAGTTGTCGTCAGTTATTAGGCTCAACTCAGGAATTAAATATAAGTGATGTGGTAAAAAAAGCTACAGGATTAAGTATATCAGGTCTTACTCTCCAATCGGTTGTTTTTCAACTTGGGGAAAGTGAAACTTTCTGTGCTGCTTCTTATACAGAAAATCCCTTTGAAGGTTCCACGGTTACTGGATTAACCCTTGAATTGATTTCAAAGGAAAACATCCCAATGGGCCTTCTTCATCCTCTAACACAAAATGCATCAGAAGTGATTGCAGGTCTTATTGAAAGAAATAGATTAAATGCCACTGAACCAGACTCCCTATTTAAAATAGTCCTAAAACAATTATTAGATGAAGCTAGATTAGTCCTTCTAAAAGATATTGGAACTTTAAGGGAAAGAATGTCAAAAGAAATAATGTCTCAAACACAACGTGATGTTTCACGATGCAATCTGAAGGTTACAACTGCATATAAAATGTACTTGAAAAATGATTGTCAAATTTCACGATTTCTTCCTGAAGAAGTTGAATTTTATGGTGAAAAGCTTGGTAACTTTAGTTTATTCATACAACTGGTCTTTCCTTTTTTTGAACCTAGTCAGATCATAAAAAAACGTTTAAGAAGTGATGTACAACTTCTGAAACACCTTGAAATCCCTAGAGGGGAAGAGATTCAGGTATTTCCCTTCCTCATTATATTTGATGATAATGGTATGTATAAGGTAGTATTTGGAACATATTCTTTTAATGAAAATACACTTTCAATTATTGTAGCAGAAGAAAATGATGAATCAAAAATGGGATTAAGAACAATCCGATATTTATTAAAAACAAGAGACTTTGAGGAGCTCACGGAAGATTTAGGGTTATTACCTCTTCCTAGACTTAACCGTAGTCTCCCTTTGAATAGGATTAAGGTATTGAAAGAAAAAGGAGGAGAAGCACTATTAGATATTGAGCTAATTAAAAACATCTCATTCGGAGCCATATAGGATGAGGCGTCTTTTAGCAATACCAAATTCGGGAGGAATTGAACATATTCATGATGAGACAAGCGAACATGATTCTTTCGTACGGGTTCGTTCTAAATGGGTTGATTATGACGTGAAATTTAATTATCTTACGAATGAACGGATTAAATTTGCTCTCGAAAGTGCTGCTAACGCCAGAAATCTCTTGACTGCTGATTTAGGAGAATTATTTGATACGAATGCATTAATAGGAACAGGAATCATGGATTTGTGGGATTCAATAATTCAGGAAAAACTTAAAGAAAAAATGGTTTTAAAACAGGAATAAAAACCTATAAAAAGAAAGATTAAAAAGTTCTAAGAAGCTGCAAAATACTTTAATCAGATACTTCTACAATGGAAGTTATATAACCCCTATTAATATGTGGGATGATGATGGTTGGTATAATCCTCACAGAAGACGAACTACAAACAATTTTTGATATTCTGGGTTTAAATGAAAACCAAAGTTTAGTATATTTGACTCTCTTATCAGTTGGAACACTAACACTAGGTCAAATCAGTCAATTAACTGGAATTAACTACATTCAAGTCAGAGAATGCATGGATTTTCTGATAGGCAGCGAATATGTTGACTGGACTGGAGGGAAAATTAATAGGTATTTCGCACGAGAACCCTTTTTAAAATCATTTTTACTAGCTTACGACCCTCTCACTCTAATTTCAATACGGGATATGACTGAAAAAAAGATTACATCAATAAAAAAGGAAATTCAAACCCAAATCCAACCGTTGTTTGACCATCTAGTAAAAGACGATCATAATACACTTCTAGATGTTCAAAATTTAATGAGAAGTGCCATGGAAGCACACCAAAAAGAGATTGATAATGAAATTTCAGCATTGACCTTTACAATTCGTGAAATGAAACGACGCTTAGATATTCTCTTTCAGCTTTCTCGTAAGGTGTCCGCTGCAACAACAAAATCTAAAAGTGGTTTTACAACAGATATAGTACATGGAGAAACCACATTCATACTTGTACTCAAAGATATGACTTCTCGAGCAAAAGCATCATTGACCATACTGATGCCTTATCCTGAAATTCAAACTTTGATAGCAACAAGTAAATTATCTCTGCCAGTCCGCACACGAACATTGGTTGTTGGTAATTTCACTAAAGTTCCTAAAAGCATTTTGAAAAAAGTTCTTACATCAAATATTAGAATGAAACAAGCAACCGTTGAATTTTGGGGTTGTGTACGGGATAATGAAGAGGTTTTGATTGGACCATCTCCGCAGAAAGATGAAGAAATGGAAGAACTAATTGGAATTATTAGTACTAATCCTATAATGGTCAGATTCTTTGGGCAGCAGATTGGCAGTTTAGCTACAATAGGAAAAGATTTGAACGTTGAATAAGATTGGTAAATGTGAAAATGAAGAATATTCACATAAATGTACACATCTTTATTTCATGTGGATCAAAATTAAGAGTTATTTGATTTTCAACCAATTCATTTTCTTCCCTTTTCAAACCATCAAATTTGATTTGAGTGAAATTGACAACATTTGAAGGAAACTTAACAACCGTGTTGACAGCCTCACTCAATAGATTAAACATTGTTACATACAATTTTTCCTGTCGCACTCGTAATGAAGATATCCTAATATTGGGATTCAGTACTTGAATCAAGGGTTGAAGAATGTCAACTGATGGCGTTTTTGAACTGAAGTAAGTTGTTATAGGTTGTAATGAGAATGACTCTGAATATGCTTCTGTAAGCCAAAGAGGATCATTCTTTGAATGTACTACTATACTATATTCAAATATGTAGGTTACATTGAGTTCCTGAGCTCTTGGAGTAGGTATTCTTGGACCAGCATGTTCGGGTCTCTCAGGAATCCCAGAACATGAAAGCCAACCAATTGAACGTATCAACGTTAAAGCAAGACGTCTTCTATTTTCTAATTCAACCTCTGGTAAGCCTTTATTCATTAGTGAAAAAGCTCGTTGACTTTCTTTATCTTCTACTCGAATGTAACGTTTTTGAGGTTGGATCCCTGATGGTTTCTCAATATAAGTTTCATCACCTACGGGGTCACTTGGTCTTTTTATACATCCAAAGTGAGTAGAAGAATAAGTATGTTCAGTTTCAAAGGGAAGATCAAAGCATATTCTTAACCTATGGTCCTTAGTAACGTTTGTTATCGTTGTTTTCATATCAATTTGGGGGGAATCACGGTAGAATCTGAAGATAGTGCTTATTGGTACTTTTCTTTTACCAATACGATTTTCTCTGGACTCATCGACTTCTTGAAAGAATTCTAAAATCATATTCTGTTGAATCTCACAAAATAAAGGCCCAAACAGTTTAGTTGTTCTTTTGACTTCTTCTACCTTAACAAATTCTGGACCAAGACGACCAAATGTATATTCGTCTCCTCGATCTCCCCAATCTTCGAATTGATGCAATTTGCTATAGTATATATCATTAGATTTGTCTTTAATATCGAAAGAACCATCTTTGTTGAAGGTCAAATCATAGAAATCATTACTTACGCGGTCTTTTGAAATAATTAAAGTTTTAGAAGATGATTTTTCTTGAAAAGAATCTAAAATCTCTAACATTGCAAAACTCCAAGGTTTTAAAGGAGCCCATGTAAAGTAGCTTTGTTCGTGCTCCTTAGTGATTAGAATGTGAAATTTTTTGTATTTTTTACTATCAATCACTTTCAAGAGTTCTTTTTTCATTTCCCTCATGTCAAGTTCTCCCTCTGGTCTATCACCGACTTCCAATTGAACCTCACAGATCTCAGGATTAAGCCCCTCCATTAATGAAGTTTTATTAATATAATAATTCATAAGTCGTCTTCCTGGGAACATTTTCATTAATGTTCGAAGTTTAAACCCTCCTAAGGTCATCTCCCACACAATATTTGTAGAAGATTGGAAAGGTTGTACTTGGTATTCTTGATTATCTATTCTGACAGAATTAACTAAAATATCTCCTGAAACATTGAATACAATACCAATAGGTTTTGAACAATTTGTTGGATTAAATGCAAGACACGAATACGTAATTGAGGGCTGTGATGTATCTTTAAGAGTAGTGATCGCGTTTTCAATCGTCATTTCTGCGATTGACTCAGCCCAATAATAACGGAATCGCATCTCCTCATGAGTCTGATCTACTGAACAGCCACAGATAGAATCATGAGGTTGATTACGTAAGTGCCATTTCCATGCTTGAGACAAAAAGGAGGTAGGGTAGTTATCATTTAAATAATACCAAGTATAGGTATTCAAAGGTTCTGCATAATTAACCAACATATCCTCGATTTTTTGGTTCCACTGTTTGATCCACATGCGTGAGGAGTATGTATCTTGTAATAGATGAGCCCGAGCTGCAGATCTCAGTTCTCCAGCATATTCAGGAGGAGAATATTCATTATTGACTATAAATTCCTGTAGTTTTAGAACGTAATCATCAAGAACAGATAAAGAGATCTGCATATTGTTTATTTTTACTAGAGAAAGATTTGTCGCTATTCTCGGTTTAGGAAATTGATGGTCAGTTCCATTATGTAATAAATATACTGGTAAGGGTGAATAGGGTTGTAATTGTCGTACAAGTTCCATAATCTCATCAGTTAATTTTTCTGCTTCTTCAGGAAGCATTGCAGCGTTCCCATATCCAAAAGGAAGGTATATCGCTAAAATTGAACTTGTAACTGAACTATCACTCTTCCAGAGAAATGGAACAGTAGTTATTTCAGGTGGTACTCCCCGCCAAACCATTACTGATTTGAAATTTGTTAAATCTCCAATCAGTTGAGGAATAGCTCGTGAATGACCAAACATATCAGGAAGATAGCCTATTTGCATAAGAGGGACATCCAACTCTTTCGCCAAATCGTAACTATATTCCAAATTCCTAATTAGACTCTCTTGGCCTACCAACCATATATCAGGTAGTAAATACCATGGGCCTACTGCTATTTTTCCATCTCTTATGAAATGTAATAGCTCCTCCTTTCTTTCAGGACGAATTTCGAGATAATCCTCTAATATGATTGTTTGACCATCAAATGTGAAATAAAAGGTTTGATTGGCTAAGATATCCAATAGTTCATCAATCAATTTCACCAATTTGTATCGAAACTTCTGAAAAGGTAAATACCACTCCCTGTTGGGTGTGAACTCACGAATGATCCCACATGTCCCAGTGAGTATGAGGAGTGATATATACATATTGAATTTGATTAGAGGAGATGTTCAGTTCTTTATCCATAATAACAAGACACCAATTAGAAGAAATTATACGATTTTAAATAGGTATCCACAAGAAAATTACCAGAAGAGGTTTACAAGTATAGACATGATTTGAATCACCGAATTCAAAAGGTTTAAATTGTTACATTTCTAATTATATCCTCGTATATCTTAGAGGAGAAGTTATGTCTGCAAAAATCTTAATAGGAACAAGTGGTTTCGGGTACTCTGACTGGCAGGCTCGTCAAGAAAAAACTCGTCTCCCTTTTTATCCCCCAGGTTTAACCACACAGCATCGATTATCTTTTTATGCTGAAATATTCCCAACAGTAGAAATAAATACGACTTTTTACCATTTTCCTAGAGCTGCTGTTGTGAATAAATGGGGGCTGAATGTTCCTAATAATTTCATTTTTTCCTACAAAATCCCGCGTCATATAACTCATAGAAAAAAACTCGATTTTAATCAAGGTTACTGGGAAGAATTACGCCCATTTTTAGATACTATTCAAAATGGATTACATAAGAAAGCAGGTCCAGCTCTACTCCAATTACCTCCAAAATTTTCCACGGATAATTTCAAACAGCTTAGCATATTTTTGAAGTACTGGCCAACCAACATTAGGTTAGCTGTAGAATTTCGACATACATCTTGGGTTGAACACAAACGACTGGATCAGACACTTGAGCTTTTGTCACAATATAATGCCGCTTACTGCATTGTAGATGAACCATTACTACCTCCGATAACACCAGTAACGGCAGATTTCACTTACATCAGATTCCATGGCCATGGTCTTAAACCTTGGTACAATTATCAATATTCTCTTAAGGAATTAAGCCCTTGGGTGTCAAAAATCCAAACATTAACAAGAAATAGAGGATTGAAAGAAATTTTCACCTATTTTAACAATCACCCCCACGGAAGTGCCCCAGCGAATGCCAGGCAGTTAGCTATTCTACTAAAACAACCCTTAAAAAGGCCCGAAGAGGTAAAGATGGTTGATGTCCGAAAACGGGTTGGAGACGCTCCCCAACATTCATTGGAAAGTTTTCTCGATATTTCTCCTGTTGAAATTAACGATTATGTTCGTTTTTGTTCTAACTGTGGTGATATGATTCTTAGAGACGACAATTTCTGTGAAAATTGTGGTCATCACTTAGAAAAAGAACTCTGAAAGAAATCATAACAAAAGGTTTTTTAGAAAAAAAGGGAGATGTTCTTCTTGAGGGAAAACTCCCATTTATATGGATAATTAACTGGATCAGAAATTTTTTTGCCTTAAAAAAGGCTTTTTTAACTAAACTCCTCTCTAAACAGTTTTCTTAAAGAAAAGAGAGAATAATTACCTGTGTGAACTCTTTACGAGGATGGGTATAAGCCCTGTCTTTAGAAATTTGCAATGACTGCGCTGAAAAAGGTGAGCGGATTTATCGATGCAGTAAGTGCTCCGCACCCCTATGTAGACATAATATACGCACTCACGTGTGTTCTTCACCAACACTTGGGTTACGCGGTAAACAAAGTCCCCGTAGAGAAGGTGCAGACATTTCCAAAGCCGCTTGGGAAATGTTTATTAAGAAAAAAGGTAAATATCAAGTAAAAGTCCAGAATGATCTGACATTTTTGGTAGAATTTCCATGGCACCCTTTTACACAGTTAAATGCATGGATTCCTGCCCGTCGCCCACATTACAAAGCGGAACGAACAAGGCCCATCAATGTAGAAGAGCTTTTTCTGTACCTAGAAAAAGAATCTAACTCTGTAGACTATGATAGAAAGTTTTTTTATTCTCCTTGGGTACAAGAACAATTCAGCATTTGGCAGCGCAATTGGAAAACACATAATGGTTATTGGAAGCAGAATAGAACACATAGAGCAACTAAATTTGAATTGAAATTTCCACAATTAGCTCGAGAAGATCTGGAAATATTACAGAAAGCTGGATGCAAAATTATATTCGCTCAGAAAGCTAAACAAAAACTCAAGAAACTGGAGAAAGTTGCTAGCAAAGAATTCAGCATCGTAGTTGAAACCGATTCGGATGATCGTTTACGAATTCGATGGAATAAAGAATTTAATAAGTGGTTTCACTCATTATTTAATGTTTTTGCCCGGTTTATGGCGACCAGATCAGAGGATGATCCTCAAGCGGATTATATTCCCTGTATCAGCCAAATTGGCCCCCAAGAGATCCAAGTACAATACTGGGCAGCCTTTAGAGCAAACCACTTCTGGTATGTTGTCCATCAAACGCTGAATAACTCAAATAATCCTCCATTATTTGATCTTCAATTCCATACTTTTCAGCCATCACTAAAAAAATATGATTTCTCAACACAGCAAAATTATACTCTTCGGTCTTATCAACAGGAAGCCATGGATAAATGGAAAGAAAATTACTATTTTGGCTCTATTCAATTACCTACTGGTGCTGGAAAAACTCTCATTGGAATTGATGCAATTCGACATATCCATGAAAGAACATTAATCTTAGTCCCAAATCTTGCCCTTGTGGATCAATGGGTTGATTTAACCTCAAAATTCCTATCAATTCCTGCAGAACGAATAGGGATCTTTAATGGCCAGAAAAAAGCATTTCGCGAATACCCCATTGTCGTCTCAACCTATCAGCTCTTAAGTCAATATTTACAGGATTTACACGCTTTTGAAAATGAAGACAGTTCTACTAAGCCTCTTCGTGAAAAAATTTTAGTAGAAGACACAATCGGATTCTTTACGCATAAATTTGGGCTCTTGATAGCAGATGAATCTCATCATATCCAAGCTGAAACATTCAGGCAAATTGCTGTGGATCTAGAGATCCCACGCCGATTAGCATTATCTGCCACAATTGAGAAAAGTGTCCATAGTAGTTTAGTAATTGCTACTATGGGGCCAATTATCCATAAGATATCTTATGGACTTCTTGCTAGAGAAGGTTTCATTGCCCCTATTTATTTTAAACGGATTCATATACCCTTAACTGCTGATGAAAAGGGTTATTTAAACCGTAAAGGGAAGAGTGCATACGGAAAAGTATCAAGACAAGCAGTGAATAAATTAATAGCAATTCGTAAGCTTTTAGAGTCGCCAGTAACTTCTCAAACCCTTATCTTTACTAGCCGTATTAAACATGCAATGAAAATTAATTCTTATTTGAAGGAACATGGAATAGAAACAACAGTATTGACTGGGCATACTGTGATGAATGATCGTGAGCTCAATTTAATTTTGGATCAATTTAGAGAGAGGAAGATACGGACTCTTGTACTTGTTAAAATGCTTAACGAAGGATTTGATGCACCTGCAGATACAATAATTATCGTGTCTGGAACTCGAAACAGGAGAGAACAAATCCAACGAATCGGGAGAGCAACGCGTCCTGGAAAAGTAGCAAAGTTGTTTGAACTAATCATTGATCCTCTTGAATTAGACTACGAATATGAAGTTGCCAAAGCACGAGATATATCAGATGTGATCGAACCACATGTACAGGATCTTCTCTTACCACTTCAGATCAAAGAAGAGATAGAGAAAGTAGTAGATGATATTAAAATTAGTTTTTATGAATCTTAATCCTGTATAACATAGGAAACTGACTTACTTTTCATTCTCAATGGTTCCCTTTTCGGTCTATTCATGAAAAATAGAATTAGTATAATGACAAGAACTCCGAGAATGATGATGTTAAAGACACCTGTTAACCCGAAAATCTCCCAAATGGGACCTGATATAACAGTTGAGGAGGTACGACCTAAGGCTACATAGAAGCCTAAACTCCCAAGGGCTGTACCTCTAAGGGCAAAAGGAGCTCTTCTAGCCACCTCATTGTTTTCAGCCATATATGCTGTTATTAAAGACGCATTCATAATGACAAAGAGAATTATCAGTAGAAGATAATCATTGATAATAGTAAAAGCAAACAAAGCTAGAGAATAGATCATCACCGTGCTAGTAATGACATAAATGAAATGAAATCTATCAGTTAATTTTCCTAGAAATGGTTTGAACCATAAAGTCACTAAAGTTGCCCATAGTCCAATTTCAGAGACATCTCCACGACTAAATCCTTTTTGAACAATAAGTAAGGGTAAAAATGTTGTTGCGGTAAATTCAGTAAAAGCCACTATTAATTGGAAGATATATGCCAACGTCAGGTCTTTTGTTAAAGTCATCTGCTTTAATGTGGAGAGCATGGAGGAAAATGAAGTCATTATTGCTTTTGGAATACTTACAATTTGTTTTCTATGTATTTTATCTAGACTTTCTGGTAGAATTATAATGTTTATTAATCCAAAAAAGAATGCCAAAATTGCAGCAATACTAAAAAGATCAGTTAATGTCAATTGGTATTCATCCAAAATCAAACTGGATATTAGTAATCCCACTATTGACCCTATATCAGACAGCTGAAACATACGACCAATTGATCCTCCAGAGTTATTATTGGAGGAAATGTCTGAAATATAAGCCAACATACAAGGCCAAAAAGCACTCATTCCAATTGCAACGAACACAATCGCTATTAAAACCCAGATCCAGTTAGTTGCAATAGACATTAAGAATAATGAAATAGTGAAACTAAAATGACCACCTAAAATCAAAGGTTTACGACCAATTATCTGAGAAAGATCCCCAAATGGTACTCGTAAAAAGAGTTGTAGAGCATTCCTTAATGAAATAATAAGTGTAATTAGAATAATAGCGGTGAGTAAATCTTCTTTCAAAAAGATTACAATATAATTCCCTATAATCACTAATTGGAAAGTAGTGAGAATTGTTCCAAGCCCTGCTATCCAAATCGTTTTATTAGAGCCCTTCAATGCAGCCATTTGAAATTAATCAGCCTTTTTATTGCATTTGAACTGGATTTCTGTACAGATTTATCTCGCTTCCTCACTCAATGCCTATTTTTTCTTCTTATACGAAACCTTAATCAATAACTAAAACTATCATAGAATTCCTTTATTAGATATCTAGTAAGATTACATCAAAATCAATAGCTTGTGACCATGGTTTAGAACGACATCAAAAGATTTTTATTTGTCTATGGAAGTCTATTTGAAATAACAATAGAAAAAGGAGATATGATTATGGGAAAAGGAACACAAAGCGAAGAAACTTCTGTTAAGGTCGGTGAGGTTGAAATTACTTACGATACCTTCGGGGATTCTGTTAATCCTCCCATGTTGCTTATCATGGGATTAAGTTCGCAGATGATATATTGGGATGAAGCTTTTTGCCGAGAATTAGCAGCACAGGGGTATTGGGTTATTCGCTTTGATAATCGCGACGTTGGCCTCACGACAAAGTTTGAAGAAGCAGGTGTTCCTAATTTAATGGAGTTAATGATGAAAGTTCAACAAGGAGAGGCAGTTGAGGCTCCATACACCTTGCTAGATATGTCTGCTGATGCAATAGGACTACTTGATGCCTTGGGGGTCGATACTGCTCATATCGTTGGTGCATCCATGGGAGGTATGATTGTTCAAACCATAGCTATACACTATCCTAAACGAGTTCGAACAATGACTTCAATTATGTCGTCAACAGGCAATACAGAATTACCACAACCATCACCAGAGGCAATATCTATCCTAATTACACCTCCTCCATCAGATCGAGCTGAATATATCGAAGATTCGGTGAAAACCTGGAGATTTTTGAATGGTGGGATACTATCATTTGATGAAGATTATGTCCGAGAACGTGCAGGTCGCGCTTACGATCGTAGTTATTATCCAGAGGGATCAGCAAGGCAATTAGCAGCTATATTAGCGTCTGGCAGTAGAAAAGAAGATTTGAAAAACGTAAAAGTACCAACTCTCGTCATTCATGGAAATGCTGACCCATTAGTTCCTATTGAGGGGGGAAAAGAAACAGCTGAAGTCATTCCAAACGCGGAATTAATGATAATAGAAGGGATGGGACATAGCATTCCAGCCGAAGTAGCACCAAAGATAATAAAAGCCATCGTACAGCATGCTAGAAAGTAAATCTAACGGATTTAGTTCATGTGAGACGTTTTTCTAATTCTAAAAAGAGCTCCTGCAAATTACCAATGAAAGATCCAAGTTCTCTCTCTACAATACTAATCCATTCAATCAAAATATCCAGAACATTAAGAGTATGTTCTCCTTTTTTTGTTATTTTTGATTGCTTAGAAAGTGATATACCCCAATGTTCACGGATTCTGTTGAGTTCAGCAGCTTTTTCTTGTAAAGTATTTGCATTGTCATCATATGTTTGTATTAGAAGTTCACGGAAAGAGGTGGGTTCAACCTGATACTTCCATTCACGGCTTCCTGGTTCACGCCTTCGAGCAATTAGATTCCAGCTTTCAAGCTCTTTTAAATTCCGACTAATTGTAGAGGGGTTCACTTTAAATTTGTCGACAAGATCCTTTTGAAGTAAAGGTTTCTCAGGGGAAGATAAAACACATAAAGCATAAATACGTCCGAGAAGAGGGGATCCACCACGTTCATCATACATGAAATCTTCGAAAAAATTAGAAATTTCCTCCTCTAACTTCAAAATATCTTGACTTTGGTCATCATCAGTAGATTCGGCCATAATAAATCGACCTGACAATTATTTTATCTAAGGTTGGTGGTGGTGGGTTTTTAAACCTTCCGTAACTTGTTCAAGTAATGCAAGTTTGAATGTATTACAATTTCTTATGGAAAAGCATGATTGTAATAGAAAAGCCTAAGATAAGAATGAAAAAGATTGATAGATCAATAAATGAAACAATCTCATTCTTCGAATGATCTGAAAGAAGAGCGGGAGATGTAAATCCTAGAGCAGGGATTATGTACTCATTGATTAAAGTATCATACCCTACAGTATTCGATCTGGCGGTAAATACAATAATAAGGTTATAATCAGGCATAACAAGGATGTATTGTCCTAAGTATCCCCGAGCACTATAAGAATTGCGATAAGGCGAAATCCACCACTGATAACCATAGCCTAATACTTCATTTTGAAGAGAAGTTGCTACTTGAGTCGAACGAGTAACCCAGTCAGCTGGAACAATCTGCTTCCCTTCCCAGGTTCCATTATTGAGGTATAAAAAACCAAACTTGGCCATCTGACGCGCTGTCAATCTTAAATGAGCGGCACCATTCGGAATATTTTTCTGATCTTCAGTCCAAGAGGGAGCATCGATACCAAGGGGATCAAACAGGCGGATTTGAGCATATTTTTGTGTTCCAATACTAGTTGTCTTATTAATGATAGTAGAAAGAAGATGGGAACAACCTCCATTATATACCCAAGTTGTCCCTGGATCAACAACCATTGGTTTATCCAGAACATATTGGACAGCATCCGAAGCTCCGCACATTAGGATGAAATCATTGTCTGGATCATTGTAGTTTTTTTCATCCCAACTTAGTCCTGATGTCATTGTAAGAAGATCTTCAAGAGTCATATTTTTTTTGCGAGCATCAAGATTTTTAAATACTTGATTGGGGAAATAATCTAGAACCCTATCTTCAACGCTTCCAATAAACTCCTCTTCGATTGTAATTCCAATGAGTGCTGAAGTAATGCTTTTAGTGCACGAGTAAATATTGTAACTTCTATTCTCATTGTAATCATTATTGAAATAGTTCTCATAGATGATGTATCCATTCCGGATAATAAGAATTGAACGCATCCCCGCAGTCCCCAGAGGAGTAGAATTAATGTACTCATACATTTCTTGTAATTTTTCAGAATTCACATTTTGTTCTTTAGGAGATGAGGATCTCCACATTTTAGTAGGCCAATAATCAGGTTCTTGGCTATTATGCGGAAGTTCCATAATCTTGGAAGAACATTGGAAATTTAGAGGTAGTAGAAAAGGAAGTATTAATAAGATAGCAATAATTCTCGTTTTGAGAAGTTTCATCATCTTGATTCCTTCCATTTTTATTATATGAATTTGTTAAGATGAGAGATCTGTTGAAATGTATTCCAATAATAGCCATCATGTATTGAATGTGTTGTATTTGATGCAGTAATCATCTTTACTTAACCTTGTATTGAATCTTAAGGCAGGCTTTTATTATATCATTCATTGCGGAATATTTGTTCGTAAAAGAGAAGAAAATTATTTAAGAGTGCCTTTGGATGCAACTTCTTTCTAAGGATATAGAGCTTTTAGAAAAATGGCGATAGCAATGAACCAGTTAGAGAAAAATATTGTTTTGGAAGAAGCACTTAGTTGGAAGATAAGGAAAGAGATTCCTTATGATAAGAAATCTGAGAACTTTGTCGATTATTTACAAAAAGAAAAGAAAATGTTTGATCAGAATCGACCTAAACGTCAAAAAATCCTCGCTCTGGTTATTGCTCTTATTTTAGGATTCCTTGGGATAGGTTCGGCATTATTCACAATTAGTAATATCAGCGACTTCTTTTTAGGAATTTATATAAATCCATTACAGAACATTCCTTCTGAAATATCTGCTGGTCTATTGATCGCTGTTGGAATTGCTGCTTTCTTGGGTATTTCTTTCTCTATAATAGCAATCCTATACAAATCGTTTTTCAGTCAATCTAATTGGTCTAATTACCATGAACAAATGCTGTCTCTTTTCAGGAGATTGGACAATGTTGATTTACTTAATGAATTTATCGCTTACAATGAAGATAATGGAAAAAAAAGATTCCAACTGACTAAAGTTTCAATTGATTTTAATATCGAATGGATTTATCCCTTTATCTTCAGTGAGTTTCCTCCATTATTATTCGAATTTCTATTGCTCTCTTTTCTCCTCCCTTTTCTTGTGACATCGTCGATATCATTATTTTTTGCATTAATGCAATTTGATTTGTTAACTGTTGTTCTGAACAGTTTTCTTTTAGTGTTGATATTTTTTGGTTTTTCACAGAGTGGGCTTGCCATTTATCGAAGTTGGAAAAAATATGACTTAATCCTTAGTAAAATGATATCTAATCAGCAAGAAGTAATACATCTACTAATTCTTAAGAAGAGTGATGAAACAACAATTATTAGGCATCAAAATAACTTAACGCGACTTGTGTCAATGCACTCGTACCCCATCCCTCAAATAGTTCGCATCTCCGCACTCATTCCATTGGTAGGGTCGTTGGTTGGATATTTAATTGCAATAACAGCAATTATGTAAACAATTATTACTTTCAAATCGTTGATTTACACATAGAAGACAAAATAATGGCTTGATTTAACCAATTTTAATCTAGCTTCAATTTCATTCTGAAGGTTAAATTGCAAAAACTTAAATACTTTTCACAATTTGTTCAAACTATGCAAGAAAACAACTTACAAAACATGTTTTTTATTCTGGGAATACACGACAGAGATGTGATTAATTATGGCTACAACCGCTGAAACTGTCCTACAAGTTCAGAACTTGACAAAGATATACGGAAGGGAGTTTCAACTGGGTTCGCGTAAAGTTGGACGCAGTATCGTTGCGGTAGATAATGCAAATTTCTCCGTTAAAAAGGGAGAAATCTTTGGGTTTCTTGGACCAAATGGCGCGGGGAAGACTACCACCATCCGTTCCATTCTTGGTTATTTAACCATCAAGTCCGGAACAATAAAGATTAATGGTTTAGATTATCGCAAAGATGGTGTGAAAATTAAAAAAAATATTGGTCACGTTCTTAGTGAAGTAGATCTTTATGGAAATTTCACAGGAAATGAATTAATTAACTATTTTGGTAAGTTTCGCCTTGTTGATAAAAAATTCCTTAAAAAATTAAAATCTGTTTTCAAAGTAGACCTCACTCAGAGATTCAGAAACTTATCTTCTGGTAATCGTCAGCAAGTAGTGATTATTGTTGCTCTTTCTTCTAATCCTGACCTTCTCATTCTTGATGAACCATCTAGTGGTCTGGACCCCTTAATGACCAACAGGTTTCATGGTTTACTCCGTGAGATGAGAGATAATGGTAAAACAATCTTTCTATCAAGTCACAATCTAGCAGAGGTACAAGCTATCTGTGACCGTGTTGGTATTATCAGGAAAGGAAAAATTGTTGTTGTTGAAACTGTCAAAGAACTTCGGAAAAAAGCTATACAAACAATGAACGTTGAGTTCGCTGAGGGGGACGTTCCAGAAATATCAGAATTCCAGGCTATTCCACATGTAACTAGTGTTGAAAAGAAGGATGGGAATTTTCTCATAAGAGTGAAAAAGGACGTAAACAATCTTCTTAAATTTGTCACTACTCGGCGTGTTAAGAGGATGACTTTAGAAGATAGTAGTTTAGAAGAAATCTTCCTTACTTATTATAAAGATGAATTTGATTTAGCAGAGGAGGAATGAATATGTTATCAATTTACATTAAACAAATACGTAAAAATTGGCTCATTTGGTTTTTACCTATACTTGCCTTAACGGGTTTAACATTATTGATGGTAGTCCTTTGGCCATCTTTTGAAGAGTATGTAGCAGGTTTTGGAGATCTACTAGATCAACCCTTTTATAAAGCTTTACTCCCAGAGGGAGCTGATCTTACATCGGTTGAAGGATTTTTAGCAATGGAAATCTTTACCGTGTCTGATATCTTTTTTATGGCACTCATTTTGCTTTTTGGAATTCAAATAGTCAACCAAGAGGTAGATAGTGGAACAATGGACTTTATGTTAAGTTTCCCAGTCCCTAGATGGCGTTTTATCTTGGAAAAGGTCTTTGCTTTCATTACTGTTACATTTTCGTTCCCTGTACTTTCTGCTGGTATAGCTATTGTAGGGGCAGCAATTGTAGGAGTTGAACTTCAACCTTATGGAGCTGAAGCGTTCTTCTTAGCTCTTATAGGAAAATGGCTTCTTTACTTTACCATGACTTGTGTCGTCATTTTAATCTCAGTCATCTTTATGGATACAGGAAAAACTCTAGCTTTTGGAGGTTTATTTGTTGGAGGATCTTACCTTCTTAAAACTGTAGGAGGATTAGTTACAGCCTCAGATCCAGATTTATCCAATCTACTTCGAGAAGCTTCCTTTTACCATTATCTAGATGGTGGAAGGATCATGAATAAAGTTATTGAGACTGGTGGACTCACTTCAAATTTAATTCAAGAATTTTTAGGTATGGCTATAATTGCAGCCGCTGTTATAGCTCTAACAATAATTATCTTTGATAATCCATTCTTCCAAAAGCGAGAGTTTACTTACGTATAATGTATAAGAGTGTTCAAAGACTTGGTCCATTTTACATCAAAGATTCAAGTACTGGCAAGACAATTTCCTTTAATGATTTGAAGTACTTCTCCTCGGAATTTACACTGACTAATCACAAGCTTGGTCACTTTTTACTGCAGAAAGCTGACAAGCTTTACAGAAATATTCACCACTACTCGTTTCTACAATACATTTCTCACAGAAATTTCCTTTGCAAAATGAACAGATATTAATGGGCCTACGTTTTTCACACAATTCACATAAATTGGGGCCCTTGTTTTGATTCATCTTTTATTGTTCCATATTTTTTGACAAGTGTTGATTTAAGAATTAATATTTAAGGATCAAGTATTTAATGATTTCAAAAAAAAGTGCTAGAAATAATATTTAAGTTTTATTAGATCGACTTAGAAACCTTTTAATATTGTGTTTAGGCTTTTAACAGGTATTGGAGGCTCAAAGAATTAAAAGGTCATTCCTCCCATTTCTAGTTATTCTTTTGATCATCCTATTAATCTCTTTCATCAATTTCACATCGTTAATCAAATGTACCCTTCCTATGAATACATCTTCAAACACATTTAGTCTTGAAAAGTTGAGAAACTCCGCTTTTGTTGAAGATCATTCGACAGACTTAATAAATTCAGTGTTTCGTGAGAATGACGGACAAGTCCCTAATTATCTTTCATATTACTCTGTGATTCCTCAAGGAATGGTGGGTTTTGGATGTTCTAAAGTCTATTTTTTTGTAGGTGACTCCTCTTTTGGATTAACATTCATTGATGCGAACTCAGTGGAACCGACAGGGATTGAAGAACTTCAAGGATTCAGTAATTATTTCATCGGAGAACAGGTTTTTAATAAGGTTAATCACTTCTCACAAGTGGTGTATAAGAATTTATACGATGGGATCAGTCTCAGGTACAGAATTAATTCCAAAGGGATGAAATACGAATTTCTTGTTGACCCTTATACCGATATTAAACAGATCAAAATGGTATATTTAGGTGTCGATGAAGTACAAGTGGATCCTGCTAAAGTGGAGGTCATCATATCTAATTACTCATTCATTGATGAGAAGTTGGATGTTTGGTATGCTGATAACGGTCAAAAAATCGATAGTTCATTCATCTACAGTTATTGTTCTATAGGTTCTCCTCTTCAATCTCTAACTTCCTCTCATTTTCCTTCTCCCTCAACAGTAATTCAGTTTTCATTTGCTCCTTCATATGATTATTCAAGGCCAATCATTATCGATCCACTTATATTAACCTATTCAACCTACATTGGTGGCAGCTTAGATGATATAGCTAATGATATAGCACTGGATAGTTTTAATAATATCTATATCACTGGATGGACAAAATCACTTGATTTTCCTTCACAAAATGTATCTAGTCCTACACATATAGGTAATAGAGATGTATTTGTAACTAAATTATCATCAAACGGTTCTTTTCTATATACCACATTTATTGGCGGAATTGATTTCGATACAGGAAATTCTATTGTGCTAAATGGCGATAATATTTATATCACGGGAGCAACCAGATCAGCGGACTTTCCAATGTTATATTCTTATGATTCTTCACATGGAGGTTTTTCAGACGCCTTCCTCCTCAAATTATCTACTAACGGATCCCTCCTTTATTCTACCTTCATTGGGGGAAGTGCTTTTGATTCAGGTGATTCTCTTGCTTTAGACAGTTCAAATAATACATACATTATTGGGAATACAAACTCATTAGATTTTCCTGTAGTTAATGCTTACGATCCAACCCGAAATGGTGGTAGTGATGCGTTTATCGTCAAGCTATCTGCCAATGGCTCCTCACTCCTGTACTCAACATATATCGGTGGTTCCCGAGATGAAACACTCGAATTTATGGTAAAACATATGGATATCGCGCTGGATCATGCAGATAACATCTACATCACTGGTACTACTTGGTCTAGGGATTTTCCAACAGTAAATGCTTACGATTCATCGCTTAATGGGGGATGGGATACTTTCTTTGTTAAATTTGCTAGTAATGGTTCGTTACTTTTATGGTCGACTTTTATTGGGGGAAGATTAGATGATTTTAGCAACGAGATTGTTTTGGATGGTTCAAACGGCATCTACATTACAGGATCTACTAATTCAAATGATTTTCCCACCTTGAATGCGTATGATTCCTCACTTACTGGTGAATGGGATATCTTCCTTGTTAAATTATCTACAAATGGCTCTCTCCAATACTCCACCTTTATTGGGGGAAATAATGATGATTATGGTTATGACATTGTACTAGATAATTTAAATAATATCTTATTAACTGGTGAAACTAGTTCAGAAGATTATTTTGTTGTAAATGCTTATGATTCGACATTCAATGGTGAAAGTGACGCATTTCTTATTAAAATATCCGTAAACGGTTCCTCTATTTTGTATTCGACCTATTTCGGTGGAACTGAGCTCGATCAAGGCACATCTATAGCTTTAGATTCTGATAGAAGCAAGGTCTACTTAACAGGTATTACTCATTCTGAAAATTTTCCTATAACAAGTTCTTATGATACTACTTACAACGGTTTTGCGGATTCATTTGTTGTTAGTATTGACATCGATCTTACTCTCACTGATCCTGATACCACTGTTGATTCCAATGTTTTATTTGGAATCCTTCTTTTATTAGGAATAGGTATTGTCCTCCTATTTGTAATATTTTTACAGAGAAGATAACACAATTAAAGAAAATTTCAAGAAGATATGTTCACAAACCATTTATCAAAAATAGTATTTAAGATAGAAAAAACAAATTAAGGAAGGTTATTCATGTCTCAGCAAATATCTCTTCCACGTCTACTTGTGCAGGTAATAGTTGGATTCATCATTTATGGGATTTTGTTTTTTGTACCAGCTGGTACCTTAGAATGGACGGAAGCTTGGATATTTCTTATTATTACATTTCTCTATGTGATGGTAGTTGTGTTTTATTTTTGGAGAAAAGACCCAACAATTTTAGCATCTCGAAGCAAAGTCAAACCTGAAAAAGGCTTCGACACAATTTTTTTAGTAATTTCAGGATTAGCCTTTTTCTCAATGTTCCTAATAACTGCTTTTAGTGTGAATCCTGCATTAAGTGATTTATTTCAATGGTCAGATTATAAAGTTCCCTTGCCCTTAGAGATCATTGGATTTGGAGGGATTTTTGTCACTTTCATCATTATATTCATTGTCATGCGGGAAAATGTATATGCATCGAAGGCAATAGATGTTCAAGAAGGTCAAAAAGTCATAAATACGGGGCCATATGCGTATGTTCGACATCCTATGTATATAGGGTTCATTATAATGACACTTTGCTTTCCTATAGCACTAGGCTCCTTTCTTGCACTTCCTCCTGCATTACTAGTTATTATCCTTATAGTGATTCGGTCAATTTATGAAGAAAAATCATTGATTGAGGAACTAGAAGGATATAAAGAATATATGCAAAAAGTTCGTTATCGATTAATACCAAAAATCTGGTAAAAAAACTAAATCTATAACTTTAAAAGAATGAAGACTGTTGGAGAGAAAATTATGGAAAATTGGATGAATATTGGAAAATCATTAGAAGAAATACTTCGACCCCAAACCTATCCACTAGCAGTAAAACTAGTGAAAGATGAATCTGAATTCCCTGAAAGAACAAGGAGACCAGAACAGAAAATCGCTATCTGTCAAGCTTTAACCATGAGTCGGAAATTTGGTTGGACTATGGGAATTACTGAGGAGGATCATGGATGTCCAGGAGCTAGTCTTACTTATGGATGGACTTCACCCATCGATGAGGCCTCTTTAGCACAGTTCTTTCAGATGGCTGGATATGCCTCCAATGAAGAAAGTGCGAAAAGAATTGTGGATAATTCTGATCGCTTAGAACCAGGAAAATATGGTGGGATAGTAATATCTCCTCTGACCCGCACAAAAATAATTCCAGATGTTATCCTCGTATACGGAAATGCTGCTCAAATTATGCGTTTGATACAGGGAAGAATGTATAAGGAAGGAGAAAAACTGAGGAGTGAATTGATTGGAATTATGGCATCTTGCACCGCAGGAATCATACGAACGTTTAACACAGGTGAGTGTCAGATTGTTGTTCCTGGAAATGGAGATCGTGTTTTTGCAGCTACAAACGATGACGAAGTGTTGTTTACAATCCCAGCAGTAGAAGCAGATAACATTATTGAAGGTATGAGAGCACAACGATTCATAAAATATCCTATTCCTGTTAATCTACAATTACCACCCCCTTTCCCTGGAATGTGATTTAACTGTAACAAATTTAGGAGGATTTAGTCCTTGTCTGAAGAAATAGACCCCTCTATAAAAACAAAATTTGAAGAAGTAGTGCAACGCGCAAATAAGTTTCCAAATCAACCACCAGAAGTCTTACTTGAAATGTATGGATTATATAAGCAAGCACTCAAAGGAGATGTGACAGGAAAACGACCAGGACGAATAAAAATTCGTGAACGATACAAGTATGATGCATGGGCATCCAGAAAGGGAATGTCACAGGAAGAGGCTATGAAAGCATATATTAAATTAATAGAAAAACTTGAAAAATAGAAATCAACAAGAATTATCCTATCTAGTTTAGTCCTGTGATTTTTATGGCAAAAATAAAAGATATCCATCAAGGGAACTAGAGACTCAATGAAGAATACATGGAGCAGAAAGACTATCCAAAGTTATTTCGGGAATCTGAATTATTCTATAAGTTTCATGGGGGAGAAAGAATAAATTCTATTTTCTACTTATAATTTCTGGGTTCAGGCCCAAATTAATCAGATTTTTCTCAATGTTTTAGCAATAGCTTTTATAAATTACCAAGAAACATCAACGATAACTAAACCAGATTGATTGAAAGAAAAAAAAGAAGAATTAGTGTCGCTAAATCGAAAAATCTTCTTTTATTGCTATATTTGGTTAATTATTTAAGTTAGAATCAATAAACTAACAAGAATTATTGAATTTAGTTTAATCACATCTAGGTGAAAAAATTGTGGAATAAGACAAATTCATATTTGGTTTTAGGATTTACTTTATTTCTAGCTTTTGTTTCATTTTCTCAAGCCCTCAAATTCTCCCCAGTTGTTGCTCAATCAACCGATAATGCGAATATCAGTCATAATTTTATTGAATTATATACAATAACGAGCTTTCCTTCTAGCAGCGGTATTGCTGTTGGGAATTGCCATCCTGATGGTGTATCAAGGATAATTCTTGGAAATTATTATAATGGAACAGTAAGAATCCTTTTACCTTCAGGTGCAAGTTATATAATAGAAGCTGAACTTTTCCTCTCTCCCAACTCTTCTGATACTTTTGTACCTTATCTAGTTTACGATTTTGATGAGGATGGCCTTCCAGAAATTCTTGGGAATCTTCAAGGACACGGAGTATTTATTGGATGGAATGGTACTGGATATTCTAGGAAGTGGGAAACTAAAGGAAATATCATCTATTTCTATGATGGTGCACCTCAGGTTTACGATATTGATCGAGATGGGGATCCTGAATTGATTACAAACACACGTACGTCCACATTTATCTATTCGTGGAATTCTGGTTTTACAAATTTCCAACAAGATGCAGTTCTTTCTGGAGGTGCTTGGTTTGATGTTGGTATCGGTGACATTGATAGGGATGGTGAAAATGAAATCATCACTTCAAGTACTCCCGTTTTACATGTGTACGGGTATAATGGGGGTTTATATGAAGAGGAATATCAACGTCCATATTCCAATAAAGATTATGCAGCTTTTTCAGTAGTAGATATAGATAATGATCTGGAATTGGAAATTATTGGTGGTTTAGCAAACGTTGGTGGTGTGCCAAATTATCCGATTACACAATTTGAATGGAATGGTACTGGACTCGACCTATATAACATTACATACAGCCCTTCAGCCCATTTTGATACTCATGCAGGAGATGTAGATGGTGATGGATTGCCAGAAGTATTACTTGAAGGTAATGGTGCCCAATTCACCATAGTTGAACTTGCATCAAATGGGACTATAATTGCTAAAGATTATTCATTAAGTTGTAACCTTTTCTTTCGATTATTCGATTTTGATGAAGACTACATCCTAGAAGTAGTAACAGCTACAGATCGTGTTTACCAAGATGATATTATACTTCCCCCTGCATTGATCGACACACCACCTTCCTCTATTACGGTTGAACAGAATTCTCTCGGTCATAAGGTGTCATGGACACCAATAGATCGACAAAATCTGATATATTATTTATATTGGAATAGTTATCCAATTGCTGTGGAAGAATGCTTTTCAGGGGTACCGATAGTGTGTAGTCTGGACTATCGGTTAGAATCTCCAAGTATTCATAATCTGACAGTGGTAGTAGTTGATGATGATACGAATAAAGTTTTTCATTCTGTTTTTATAACAGTGGTGTCTCCAGATGTTCCAGCTATTTCCAATGTAGAAATGTCTCCAGTTAATCCCACTGCGGGAGAAAATGTCACAATAAGCGTAAACATTACAGATCGTTCAGGAATCTTTTCAGCTGATTTGTACTATCAAATAGATAATACTGGTTGGGTCGTTGAAGCTTTAATATGGCAATTTGATGATGTGTATCAAGCTGAAATAGGACCCTTCATGTTTGGGCAAGAAATTATGTATTATATCACTGCTATGGATGATACGGATGATCATAATATGGTAACTGATGACAATTTCGGTGCTTATTATTCATTTAAAGTCGAAGATACTACTGAACCAATGATAACTAATGTGTATCATTTTCCCTCTGACCCCATCGAGGGGGATACTCTAATTATTTATGCAGATATTGAAGATGAATCAGGAATAGCAAACGTAGATGCATACATTCAAATTAATGGAGGAGGATGGACTTCAACGGCCATGGAGTATCAATCTGGAACAACATGGCGGGTAAACATCGGATCTTTTGCCGCAGATACAAAAATAGAGTATTATATCCAAGCATATGATGCATCCGAGTCTAAAAATGAAGCTACTAATGACAATGAAGGAAAATATTATTCAATCTACATTACACCAGAGTCAACCACAGAACAAACAACAACCACCACCTCTGAAACCACATCAGAAAAAACAACGAGTTCAGAATCTAGCGAAGAAAGCGTAATTTCTTTGAATACACCAATTACACTGACAGGTTTTGAAATTGTCTTACTTTCACTTGGAGTCATTTTTTATCGAAAATATAAATACAAGAAATAAGTGAATAACCACTATTTTCTTCTTTTTTTTCTTTACTCAACACACTTCAATAATCTATAAATTTTCAATGAATCAGAACTCTTCTATAGACTTCATGGGAGAAAGAAAAATCCTATTTTCTACTTATATTTCCAGGATTTACGTCCAATTTAAACAATTTTTAAGAAAAAAGGAAAGAAGAAAAGAATTAATGTCGCTATATCGCAAATTCTCTTTTATGGAAGATAACAAGGGCTCCGATGAGTGCTATGATACCAACTCCAGCAACAATGACTATGTCGAAGAATGGAAGCATTCCAGTCTCCAAAATACTATTAATTTTAAAGTAGTGGAAAAGGGAAAAAGCTTGAATTTCAACAAATCCTTCCAACACTCCAGCCAGTAATCCTCCTAAGCTTTCTAGGAAATATTGACCTATGATTAAGGCACCTGCAACAGATAAGGACTTATTCGATTCTAAGAAGATGGACGCACAAAGGAGAGAGATTGCCCCAAGCGCAAATAGTAACAAAAAAATGCCGATAGCGTAATTTAAAACAAGATTATTATCGATTTCATACTTATACGGTTCACCCTCAAATACAAAACCGTCTGGATACACTATTTTCATAACTTCCGTTGATCCAATCAAAATTGCACCAAGAGAAATCGGAAAGATAAGACCGTAAGTAAGATAGACACTGAATTTTTCCAATAAATAGCGCCATCGAGGGATAGGATAACTCAACATAACATCCAGGGTGTTTTTATCGATCTCAGTAGATAAAAGTCGGGCTGGTATAAAGAGAGCTACAAAGAGGAGAATTATATTCATGGTCCCTCCAGCATACATGAAAAGAGCCCCTTGCCAAGTCAATCCAAGGCCCTCAAGACCTAGATCACCTAGAATTGCTTGATAGACCGGATTACTCATTTGTGCTAATCGATCAAGTATTGTTTTTCGTAAAGAGGGGAAACCAATAGCTATTGTCGCAACAAAACCAACGACAAACAAGGGAGGCACAATGCCTGTCAACCATGATTTACGTAAATTCTTCAAATAAACATGTACCATTCACATCACCTATTCGTAATAATGGAGGAAAATTTCTTCTAGAGTGGCATCCTCACAGGTAAAACGTTTAATCTCATAATTTGAAAGCCATTTAATCAATTCATTCACATCTTCTTTGATTTGTAAAACAAAGGTATCATTTTTTGTCCGTTCAACGGAAATAACGGTTTCTAATTGTCTGATGTCATTTTCCTCTGGAACAGATGTACCATTAAATCTCACAGTAACTTTTTGCATAAATTTTGCTTTGAGGTCTTCAACCGCCTCTACTAGAATCATTTTCCCTTCCTTGATGATCCCAACACGATCACAGACAGCTTGAACTTCAGCGAGATCATGAGAACTCAGAAAGATCGTGTACCCTTCATCCCTAAGCTTTCTAAGAATTCGATGAAAATTAGCAGTCATCAACGGATCAAGGCCACTTGTAGGTTCATCAAGAATGAGGAGGTCAGGTTTCGAGGCTAAAGCGGCAATCAGTCCTGCTTGTTGACGATTACCTGTAGATAACGCCTTAATTTTCTTTTCGAGCTTAACACGAAAATTAGCTTGAAGTTCATTGAGGAAATCTTCGTTAATAGGTCGAAATTTACCAAAATATTCAAGGAGTTCTTTGCCCGTAAAGTTTTCAAATAATGCCATGTCACCAGGAACATACCCAATACATTTCCGAATCGCAAGACGATCGCGATGATGATCAAGTCCAAAAATAGTAACTTCACCAGTTTGGATTTTCAAATAATCCAAGATAGCACGCATAGTTGTGGTTTTACCTGCACCATTAGGACCTAAAAAACCGAAGATCTCGCCTTTTTTGACCGAGAAAGAGACATTTTGGGCGCCAACGACGCGCTGGCCCATGAAATTTCTGTCCCCAAGACTAAATTCCCGACCATAGATTTTAGTCAGGTCAGAAACTTGGAGAACAGGTTCACCAACACTTTTACTCAATTCTTTTTACTCCGTTTGAATTTTTATTTTCTTAAAGTTTTTTTCCAAAGTTTTCTTAATTGCGTAACTGACGCAACTAATGAATTTGATTCTATTTGAGTGAACAAAATTATACTTTAAAAAGCTTTTGAAAATGACAAAAATTCGAAAAAAACGAAAAATTTAAAAACGACGCAATGAACACCTTTCGTGACGTGAAGGAACGAATGGAAGACAATAATCCTTTTATTCAAGTAAAAATCGATTATGTTCAGTATATGATGCAAATTTACAGTGTTATGGCATATGATGAGACAATCACTGGTATTATATTTGCTTTAATGCTTGAGAATTATTTGACTGCAGATGATTTAGAGGTACTTACTGGTTTTACTAAACCAACGATTGCTAAAGCACTGTCACGTATTTCAATTATTTTAAGCGAATTCCCAATTCTTCAGACTAAAAAGCCCCATAATCGAAAAAAATACTATTATTGCCCAATATCTTTGGAGCCATACATTAAACACAACTTTCTTGCAGTTATGGCTGCTTCTGAGATGAGTCTGGAATTCATGCCAGAACTAATAGCCCGATTGGATAGATTATCGCCTCAAACACCAAGTATTTCACATATTCGCAGCACTTTATTGTATCTTTATACCGCTATCTATTATTATAAAGAAGTTTTTAGCAAATCTGAACCCTTTCTTAACCAAATGCTTGAAGACCCAGATTTCAATCCAAACTTTTCTACTTTGCTAAAGGAGATTCATCTTCCTCTAATCTCTCAGGAAATTACACCTAAAGAGGATACTCTGTTAAATATTAAACAAGATTTTATTTCTAATATGATTAACTTAAGTACAGAGCTAATAGGAGGAAATGAAGATCTAATCAGTGTTTTCTTGGCAATGTTTCTCGAATATGAACCAGTAACCCAAGATGAGCTCATGGGTATAACTAAAAGCAATCGAACCAATGTGTCTCAAGCCTTATCAAAGATGGAAGAATTAGCTGTAGTTCAAGTAGTGAAGAAACCTGGGGATAGAAAAAAATATTATAAAGGAGCTGCGAATCTTGAAACTTATGGCGTGGGAAAATTGAGTCGGGTTCAAGGTTATTATACCCAAATCCAAATGATGATGCAAAAAAAGTTTCTACCTGATCTAGAAAAAGTAAATGTGATTGAAGAAAAAGATAAGACAGAGAAAGAAAGACTTAGGAAATTCTTTGAGGATAATATATACTATTACAGAATTTTTATTAAATTTTCAACCGCGTTGCATGAAGCCATGAGGACAGAATTACGAAAAGTCATGGATTCGGTTTAGCAGTCACATAAGCTTTTATTATAATATTTAGGAATTATATGATAGTTCTTATGCTTTGTTTAATTGAACTAATAAAATAAATGACTTGAAGGTATTTAATCAAGGCTTTTTTCTTGGCGTAAAACATGTCTATTGGAAAGAACAGTTTTCTTTCTCGATTTAATCCTTCGAATATTAGTGAGGACATCTAATTCTTTTATAATATAATAAACAAACATTACTGGCATGATCAGAATGATGATCAACTCGAAATACATTAGAATTATTATAGACCAGAGAGTATCAGGTGTATTAATAAACCAGTAGAGATTTAGTGGAAGATTCTCCATCGGAGACGTTTCTACTGACATTCCAATGAACAAAGCGAGACAAATAATCGTGGTATAAGTTACTATATTTGGAATGGTAATTTTTTTGAGTAAATCTATTTCTGGTGCATTTAACAGTTGAGCAATAATAAACTCAACTGCTATTGTTTCAAGTAGTAAACCTAGTAATATGTACATGCTTAACAGAGAAATATTATTAATCATTTCATGATAAGATTGCATTGAAAAGAGGAACCCTACATTCATGACCCCTTTCCATATATATTCGAAAAGAGGGCTAGGAGCAATAAGAAGACCTATTAGAGCTGACCCAATATTACCGAAAAAAGCAACTTTGAACGAAATCTTCAGGTCATGCCATAAGAAGAGGAATAAGAGAAATTCACAAATAATAATGAAGGAAAAAACGAGTACTAACCATTGTGGATGCAAAAACTCTAAGGTAGTTACGCCTATATTAGTAATCACAAAACTCATTCGCAATTGTATAAGCTACTATTTCCATTCTTATAAGTATTGTCATCTATTCAAGTGAAGCTTTACAATTGGTAAATAGAAGAAAAGTTAGATGAAAGACGAAACAAACAATATTCTACTATAGTAGCATATCCAAGAATTCTGTTATGGTTTTCGAGCTGATTGATGGGGATGATTTTAGCCTAAGCTTTTCTTTCATTCCATTAACTTCTAATGCTGGGGTTCTAAGAATTCTCTTTGATAACATATATTTTAGTCGCCTTCCAGGACCAGTTATATCTTGAATCTTCAGAGGGATCCTATGTTTTTCACAATAATTCTTTGTAATAATTATTATTTTTTGTGTTTCAGTTGTATAGAACTCTTCTTCTAGATTATTTGTCATCTGTGCAAGTCTTCGATTAACCACAGGTTGATGACAATGTCCTTCACTACAATTCTTTTCAATTAGTACTGGTTTGGCCACTTTACTAACATACAAGGTTACCTGACCGTTAAATTTGTCTTCTGGCATATTTTATACCCTATATCTTATATTTGAAAGTATATTCCGACAACATGGAACGTATCACTTTTCGGAACATTAATTAAAAAAGTTTGCTTTTCATGCAATAATGAGATAAAGGAGTCAAGAATATTAATTCGTGGTTCTTTTCATGTAAATAAGTTATATAATCAATATTTGAGAGATTCTAATACCACGAAGATGACACTGATCACTCAGAACCAACAAATCCAAAAAAGAATGATCCGTACATTTTTTCATAGGTATCAGGATCTATAGTATCCTTGAGATCGATTTTGGTTTCTAAAAATTCGTTAAAATCGTTAAGTAGTTTTTGTTCTCGCTCCATGGCATAAAGTATTACACCAATTCCTGTTGGAAGCCGATTTTTTTTCAAGATTTTCTCTTTTTTTTCCTTTAATTCCTCATTTGTAGAATTTAAAATCTTTCTAATTTCAATATTTATCAATGATTGAATGATTAATAGTTGGAATAATTGGGCTTCTCTAGGTTTCTCTTTGGGGAATTCCTTATTTTTCAGGAATTCCTCGAACCCCTTACTAATCCTGTATTTTTTTAGGCTGAAAGATTCTTTCACAGTAATTATTTCAGCCTCGATTAAACCAGAGTTTAACATCGCTTTCAATGTGTAGTATGTTTTAGTTTTTTTGAAATTAAGTATTTCAGTGAGTTCTTTTGCTGTAATTCCAGGTTTTCGGAATATTTCTGCCCATATTGCTGTTTTTGTGGGATTTGTCATTAATTCTTCAAAAGCATCCATTTGGAATGTCAAACCACACACCAATTCCTGTCTAATCTAGTAAATACTTAATAGTTTTATCAGGAGACAGTAGTGACTGTACTAAACAATCTCACTTAGAGACTATAATCTCTCATATTAATTGAATTTACTACTTTACTCCATGGAACAATCTGTCAAAGATTTGGGAACATAATTTTCATTCACTAGACTGATTTGGATAATTACATTGCTGACAGCGTGGTTCTCGCATCAGATGAAGCTTACAATAGGCTATTGCTTTTCCTGTGGTGGTCAATTTACGACTAAATTTTTTACAATCGATGAGATACTGTTGCATTTCTAGTTCTTCCAGACTCCCAGGAGGTCCCGCTTTATAATATGGGCAGCGGTGTGGACATGGTTCGTTCCAGAGTTTTAGGGTCAAACAGTTCGTTACTGTGCCATCGTAGGATGTGATTAGAAATAGACATTCATGATGGGATGATTTCAACACTTTAGCTGATATCATTTTCTTGGTCATCTATTATTGCATCCATTATCTGAGTTAATTCAAGACTCCCTTACTATCATTTAACCACCCAACTTTGTTATCAGAAGAGTAGGTCAATGTTTTCTTTGAATTTCTCCGAAGATTATTCAGAAGAATTTGAGTTCAGATAATAATTAAAGATATTAAAACTCCACTAACGAGTTTTTATGACTGGATAAGGACTAGTTCATGTGTCCAAAGCTTTTTATCAAAGTAATTACTAACAAATTCCGCAGTTGATAAAATATGATCAATCAAAGAAAAACAGAATATGTTCTCCCTTCAAAACTGAGAATTACAATTATCTTAACCCTTTTATTTGCTGTTTTAGGGCTTGTATTAGGCTTACCTTTGCTACTATTAAATATAAATTTACCCACCATGGAAGGTTTAGAACACGATACAAGAGAATATGATGAACTAAGCATAAGATATACTTTACGACTTTTTGGTTTTATTTTTACCTTTTTTGGAACGGTAGGATTGATTGGGGGATTGTTAACCTATATAAGAAGCCGTTTTGGTTGGTTAATGCTTGTAGGATTGTATTCTAGTGGTGTGATAAGCTGTTTATACATATTCTATCGACTTATTATGCTAATAATCGATTCTAGCTTTAGCTCTTGGCTTCTTATCGCAGCTATCCCCTCTCCTATTATAGTTATTATGTTCTGGGGAGTATTTGCACTGACTATTCTATTCCATAAACAAACAATTGATTTTGTTTTCAGGAAGCACTTAAAACCTGATTAGGCTTGAAAAAGTAAGAATATAAGACTAGGAATATCCAGAAATCAATTTTTGTCCTTTTTAAAGATTAGTATTCCAATAGAAAAAATAATCAGAATTAATGTCCACCCTGGCGTTATTTTGGATTTTTTACCAGAAATAGAAGAAGTAGAGTCATGTGACTCTTCAGTTTCATAGTTTATTAGCCATTTCATTGCCTCTAACAACAAAGGCCAATCTGATCCTTCATCAGATAACTCTGATATCGGTTCTTGGCCATCTCTGTCGCTATTTTCTTCAACTTCCGCATGAGGCCCTATCAAAAATACCCTTCCTTCTCCATAATTGCATACAGTAATTGCAGGTGTTCCTGTTATATTATACCTACCCAATATCGTAGCATTTGCGTTTTCATATAGTTCAAAATAAGGCCCCCCAGAGTATAGTATTTGCATGTAATCTGGTAATGAGTCAGTAATAGGGTGAGTATGGTCAATTATGTCAATTCTAGTCATAGCATATCCTGGATCAGGCCGCTCTACTATCTCAAATATCGGGCCATATGCCACCGCAGGAAATAGGTCTAAATTCAACTCATCTCCTTCCACTTTATATTCAGGAGCGGGGTAATCATCATCATCCATCCAAACCATATAATCACAGGCATAATATGCACCAGCACATACCCCTAAATAACCACCTCCATCGTTTATGAATTCCTGAACTTTCGATTTTCCTTCTAAACCCATTTCATCCCAGTATGCTGGATAATGGCCTCCTGGCCAATACAGAACATCAAACTTGTCCAAACATCCGTTTTTGATATCATCCCCACGAATTTTTGTGATATTACAGCCCATCCATTCAAAAACACTTGTCATAACAATCTTACCATACTCCCATGCTCCATCACCATCATAAAAGGCCACAGAAATATCACTAAGATTTTGATTTTCTTTATCAATAAAAGCATGTTCTATAAAAGATAGAGAGGTCGTGAATGGATTAATTATTGTTAGAAATATAATTATTGAGAAAGATAGCAAAAAAGCAGAAACATTTCTCTTTATCAAAGCCATTCACACCTATTAATAGAACTCTAAAGAGATTTGAACCTCATCAAGCTTTCCTCTCATCACTTAGTAGAGCTCCAAAGGTTTTTGATAAAGCCATCAAACTTATCTAGATCACCAGTCATTGCCAATTCGAGAGCTTCCTTTTCTACTTCCAAATAGGACTCTAAATCCTTTATCAGAAAGTTGTTAAGCAATATCTTAATTGGTATGAGGATTCCTTGAGGTTTATTTGACAAATTTTGACAAAATTCGATTGTAGTCTGTTCTAGAGTTTCTAGTGGACAGGTTAACGTAACTAATCCGATTTCTTTAGCTTGATCTATAAACAACCTTTCAGGAACCATCAATATTTTTTTGGCATGTTTGTATCCAATCTTAAACAACACCATCGTGAGAGCCCCTGTTGCTGGAAAAAGATTGATATCAATTTCAGGTAATGAAAAGAAAGTCTTAGGGTTTTCTCCTGCTATGACAAAATCAGCTGCCAAACACAAGATTGTACCCCATGCAACAGCGGGTCCTTGAACTTGATTAATGACTGGTTTCTTCGCTTTCAATATGGTTCTTGCTAAATTTTCACCGTATTGGACAAGTTTGGGAACTTCTTCAAGAGTTAATTGTTGTAACATATTTAAATCTAAACCTGCAGAGAAAGCATTGCTTCCTGAAGAACGTATACGAATTACATGAACATTGGGATCGTTATCAGCCTTTTTAATACTTTCAATTAACTCTTCAAACTCTTTCATGCGCAAAGCATTCCTTTTTTCAGGCCGATTAATTGTTATTGTTGCAATTTGATCCTCAATCTGAAATAAAACAGTAGAATTAGTATCAGGAGAGGTTTTCGAATCATTCAACTTAAAACACCGTAGAACTACGAATTAAGATATAATATTCAATGTTCCTTTTTGTAACATTGATTAACAAGAGATTCTAAAATTCGTTGAAAAGAGTTTACATCATCACTCTTGATGCTATGATAAGCCTCATACGGAGCATTTTCCAAAATTTCTGGTTCATTAATTAATATTTCCTTATTAGAATCATTTATGACTTCCACAAAAGCCACTGGATTAGTTGTTCCAGCTATTTTTCTATAGATTTGATAAAATACTTTAGCAGCTACTTCTGAATCATGGTCAAAAAATAAAATCATTGCAGCTAGGGATTTGTAAAAACGTGAATGTAATTTATTTGTGAAATATTGACTTATTGGTTGAATTAAGATGATTTTAACAGGATTATTCAATATAAATAACTTTATAGTGGAAATATTCGCGGATATGACGGATATATTTTCATGAGTGGACTGATCGGAATATTTCTCTAGCAATAGCTTAATTAATTGACTAGCATAGCCATCAGGGTGACTTAGAACTGATATTCTTAAAGAAAATTCATCTTGTAACCCGAACTCGCTCATCTACATTTCCACTTGCTGTTTTCTTACAGATGAATACTTCTAGCTTATTTATTCAAAGAAAAAAACTTTCTCTTATTAATAGCTTTTTAAATATAAGTAAAATTTCTAACATGAGATAGTAATTAATGGCAAGCTCTTTTGTGTAAAAATATCCATAAAGATAAAAGTACGAGTGTTACTTTGGTGATGAACATGGCAAATTCAGATGAACAGCTTAATTTGAAGAAAATCGAATATTTGTTAAGTACATCAAGTACCTCTTCAATTTATAATACGCTAATGAAAATTCAACAGGGGAACCTAATTGAAGACGAAGATGGGGAAAAACGATTAGGGATTGATCTTAATGGTTTTTCAAAACATACATCCCTCACTAGGGCAACCCGTCAGGTATCTCCTAAGGAGGAAAAACTTATGGAGATTATTTCTGAAAAAATTTCAACACCTCCCACTGAAGTCCAAGAAATTGAAGAACCTGTTCATCAGTACCAAATTTCAATCATAAGTCTCGATTCCTCAATTGAGAACTTCAAAGCTTTAGTGAAGTCTTTAACTGTGGGAGGTAGACAACTAGAATATTCGTTGAAAACCGTAGTGACCACTAAACACTCTGAAGAAGTGAAAATGGAATTAAGCGGTTCCGACGCTGGAATTATTATTCTTCCCCCCTTTGCAGATACAACTGACATTCACACAATAATAAATAAACATATATCTGAATTATGGAGTTATAACGGATTAGGTCCAATTCCATTTGTTATAGTAGTTCTAGAAAATAATATCACTGCTGGTACTGTGCCTGAAAAAGAATTAAACAAAACCGTTCAAGCATTTATTGATAATTTAGTTCCAATTACAAGAGGTAACTATGGTTTTGGTATTAAATGTCATTTTATTAAATCATTAGAGTTAGAAAGAGAATTAACAACAATTTTACGTACTCTTGCTATTTTACTCATTTCTTACGACCGATTTAAAATCCAATTGAGTGTTCCTATGAAATCATAATCCGAGATTTAATCTTGTTTCATTACGAAGGTTTTATTTTTACATAGATTCTGTCTTTTAAAATAGTCAAATCGGAATCTATTATCCTCTAAAGGCTTTATAAAGAATAATTGACTCATTTTTATCTATTATTCCTATGGTTAAAGCAATCAATGATTATAAAGAACCCAGGAAATCAGGATGTCAATATAAATGAAAAAAACACAAAACAATTCTCAAAGAATCGGTAATAACATGGAACAAATGGAAGGTACTAGTATAATAATAAAACTTTTCACTCTGATCTTTGGTTTTTTATTTGTACTAATAGGATTATTTATGATTCTCACCAGTCTTGAACAAACAACTGTAAATGGCGTAATAATTTACTTCTTATTAGGGATTATTTTTCTTCTTATTGCTATTTTATTTGTATGGCGTATGTTAGGTAGAAAACTTATTTATTCATCAGAAAGGATAGTGATTAAGGGCTTTTTAGGATCTAGAACTATTTACATTGAAAATATTGCTAGTATTGGAAATATTGCAGTTCGTACGTCACGAGGAGGAATACCAGTATCAATTACATGGTTAGAACTCCATTTAAAAGATCAAGATACAGTGAAATTGGATTTAAATGCTTTTTCCTATCCCGCAAGTATGAACTTCATTTTAGTACTCAAGAAATACTTGGGTATTGATGAAGCTGCATCAGAATCCGCGACTGAATTGGTATGTAAAAAGTGTGGGTCATCTCTTCCTCCTGGAGTAACTTTCTGCACTAAATGTGGTATATTTGTATCTTAACTATCTAAATAACGTATTAGAGTTGATGATAAATTGAATGGACTGAATAGCACTCAAGATATATTTAAAATTATTCACAATCGTCGTTCAATAAGAAAATTCACCGATAAAGCAATTTCGGACGAAGTTCTTGAGACTCTCCTTAAAGCAGGGGTTAGAGCACCATTTGCAGCCCAATTATACAGTATAATTTATACTAGGAATCCTGAGATAATTAAAGAGAAAAACATTCGGTGTGGGGTGTATCCGACTACAAAATTATTGATGTTCTTCTTCGTGGACGCTAGAAAGATCGAGAAAATCATTAATCAAAGGGGATACACATATGACTATGATGATATAAACCTAATTTGGTTAGCAATACAAGATGCCACGTTAGTCGTAGAGAATATAATTTTAACTGCTGAAGCACTTGGTCTTGGCTCAGTATTATTAGGAGCGGTTCCTAATCAGTGGAAACAAATAAATGAGCTATTTAATGTTCCTCCAAGAGTTTTTCCAATAATAGGGTTATGTATTGGTTATCCTGACCCATCAGCCTTGATGGATATTAGACCTCGATATCCATTGAAATACATAGCATTTGAAGACCAGTATAAAGATCTAACAGAAGAAGAAGTTCAAGAATGTATGGAAAAGATGGATAAGGGTTATTTTGAGCAAGGATATTATATCAAACAGAAGGCAAAGATACCATTAAAAAAGGAATTAGGAGACGACAAAATCGATTATGATATATACTCTTGGTCAGAACATATTAGTCGAAAAATGGTACAAGGCCGCTGGGGGGAGAAACCATTTATCACACTCCTAGAAGATTGTGGTTTTAAAATAGACTAATTTTATTTTCTTTTTAGCACAGAAATCGTTCAACTCTGAAAAAGTAATTCAAAAATCTTCTTAATGATAATGGTAATTGGACTGTCAATGTTATCTTGTAAATAATAAGGTATTAGTTCATCCACAATTAGAAATGCTTGTAAATAGCTAAACAATAAGATTCCTATGATTAAAAAGCGAGTTAACTGAATATTGGGTTCATTTTCGAGACCTTTCTGTAGACTATTGATGGCTAAGGCTCCAGCTAGAATGATAACAAGAGGTTGGATTTTCATTGAACTATCGATAATGAATTTACAGAAGAATATCTCTCCTAATAATGAAAAAAGAATCACAGTCTCGTAATAGAATAGAAATCGTTTGAATGTCGACACAAATGAAATCTGAGGAGTAACCACCCATAATAGAACAACCCCAGGAATTGCTATTAGAATAGCTATAATTGTAGCGCTAAAAATTCGAATCAAACCAGTTGTGAACGTAATGAATTCATAAGATGCAAATTTTGAGGTTAAGATCACTAAGGTGGAATGAAAGGTCGAGAAAATTGTCAGAGTCGAAAGGAATAAAGTCAGATAAATCCAGAATGGGAATTCCATTGCACGTTTGGGATTAGTCAAAAGATTTTTTAACAAATCCACATTAGCTGTCCAAACATTGCGAATTGTATATGTTTCAGGATAGATTTTTTGTGGTGGGTGTTCTTCAATCCAAGCTTCTTCCTTCTTCACAATTTGCATTACTTTTTTCACCAAGAATGAATAATGAAAAGTCTCAATAGTTTTTATTATAAAATAAGCTTGTTCAATACAACTATTAAAGCCAGACTAAACTTTCTCTAAGAAAATACTTTGTGGGAGAAACTAATAGAATGGTTTTGGATAAAATGTAAAGAAATCGTGATATAGCTAGAAATTCTCGAAAGATAAAATCATATTTTCTCCCGAAATAATTTATGATTTATTCCAATATAATCTTCAGAGATTTGTATTTGATGATTTTTCACTTCAATGATACCGTTAAATCGGAGAATTTTAACATAATATGAAATGAGAGATTTGCTATTCCCTGTAAATTGAGAAAGATCTTTCTGAGAACATTGGCCAGTAGGGGTCTCCAAAAATTCCAGAATTTTTCTGATATTCTGATTCCTATTGAGAGAAAACCAGACTTTTTGTTCCTGAGAAAACTTAGCATCACTTACAAAGAAATGTTTACACTTACCTAATCTAAACGATTCAATTTCTCCAGATTCAAGATAACGGATATGATATTGAATTACTCCCATGGCGAGATTGGTGATTCGCTGGATTTCTCGAAGCCTGATACCTGGACTCTCATTAATCGTTCTTTTGATATTGTAACGATTTCTGTTTCTTATTGATTCCTTCTTTGTTTCTTGATATTTTTGCATATCACTTGATATTATACCGATTACTAATAGAAAACCATGAACTGGGTCTTTTAATCCAAATAATTCTCCACTTATTAAAAGAAATGATGTTATTTGAGAAAGTTGGGCTTTAACTGATGATTGTAACTCATGAAAAGTCATTAGATAATTATCTGGTTTAGTTATCTGATTATTCAAAATTGATTCAAGAGAAATAGCTATACAACTACTAGTACCATAATTAATTTCTCTCCCCATCATAAAGATCAGAATGTCTACCTCAGAACCAGTATTACAAGAGGGAGTATTTTCATCTCCATTTTGAGAGAGAGGATCTCTAAAAGAAAGAACTTGAATTGAATGGAAAAACAGCATTAAAACCAGAAAAACATAAATTACTTTTATCTGGGATTTTTTCGAAGGAATCACACTCACTGCTTGTCAATTCGTAATTAAATTCCTAATGTTATAATTTTTTTCTATTGTGCAGTCAAAAGATTGTACTAGAATAAAAAAATTAAATTTAGTAGAATAATTGTACCACAATTAATAAAATATTCTTAAAAAGGAATCTAATTCATGAGAGATTGCAATGGCTATCACCTCAAATAATACAAACCTGATTGCAATTCAAGTTTCTAATGTAACAAAAGTCTTTACGATTGGCAAAACAAAGATCACTATTCTGGATGAATTAGACTTTCAATGTTATGAGAATGAATTTACAATAATTTCTGGGCCCTCAGGATCAGGAAAATCAACATTTTTATCAGTTATTGGGGGATTGACTCGAGTAGACGAGGGAAACATCGAAGTTTTGAATCATAATTTAAATACAATGGAAGAAGAAGCGCTAGCACTTTTTAGATCTGTGTACGTTGGTTTTGTTTTTCAAACGGGTCATTTAATAGAATCATTGACAGTACTAGAGAATGTAATGTTACCAGTTGAACTTGCAGAAAAAAAAGATTTAGATGGAGAGTATAATGAGAGAGCTTGGAAGCTTCTGGAAGAATTTAAACTCGATGAAAGAGCCAATTCACTACCAGTTATGATATCGGGAGGGGAGTATCAGAGAACAGCATTTATCCGAGCATTGGTCTTGGATCCTGACTTATTACTTATTGATGAACCAACTTCGAATCAAGATACACAGACTACAAACATCATTATTAACAAATTAACCAACTTAAAAGGACAAAAAAACCTCATAGTAGTTACGCACGAAAGAAAACTTTTTCCTTTAGCGGATAAAATTTATACTCCCATTAATGGAAAATTAGTTCCTTATGAAGCGGATTGAGGCAAAATGGGTAGTCTTAATCTTGCTCTAAAAGACATTTGGAGACAAAAGCAAAGATCTTTACTATTCATTACTGTACAGTCTTGCATAACTGCTTCAGGAATGATTATGTATGGTCTAGCTGTTGTTATCCAAGCTCAAATAGGAAAATCGCAAGCATATTTTAACAATTCGATCATCCAAATCTTCCACGGTTATCTTAATTTTCTATTGGCTTTTGCAGTAGTGACCAGTGTGATAATCGCTGCCATTTTAAGTAGTTTACTTACTGTAGCTAGAATGGATGACTTGGCTATTTTACTTGCATTAGGTGGAACATTCAAACGAATTCAGAGGATCCCTTTGGCTCAAATCTTCATAATGACGCTCATTGCTGGATTAGTAGGATGGATTGGAGGTATCGTTGGACTTTCCATTTTAACAGTCATATTAAGACTTGAAGCAGTGAATATTGTAGAAACTTTGAATTTATCTTTTGGCTTTCTTTATATTGGCTGTCAAATCATTGGTACGTATTTTGCTGCTGGATTCATTGTCAACCTACTCATTAGAAAGAAATTCAGTGAAATAATTGATGGTCAGTTTGAAGTTATAGATGTTGATCAAGACAAGATTTGGGGGATGTCAATGCGAGGAAAAATCGGTTTTCGACTAGCTTATCTCTTCAATAAAAGATCCAAAGTTTTATCATGGGTAATGATTGGAGGAACTTTTATGCTTATATTTCTGACCACATTCGGAGTTCTGGGGGGGAATATAATCAATAACACAACGAATTCATATATTGAACGAGGTTATGGCACAAATATTTGTGTTGTTACCCCACCTGAGCTAGAACCAATATTGCGTGAACTCTATGATCCCTCTAATGAACTTCAATTTTCATTTATTGATTCTAGCTATTTTATTCCACCTTCGTTTGTTGAAAAATTACCAGAAAATTGTACATTCGAGGCCAGACTATTATTAAAAGGTACAATCAGAATGATAACTGACATTAAAACTCTACCAAACGGAACAATACTTGGAGGGGGAAATAAAACAATGGAAACTTATTATTGGGGAATTAGTGAGTCCACATTCTCGATATTTGACTATTATGGCGCCTATATCACTCCTCCAAGAGAAAAGAATGCTCAAATAGGTGATGGGATGCTTCAATCTTATCTAAATCAAGAAATAGTAGCAGCTTTCATTCCGAAAGGTGAGTTCATTACAAATCGTTTCAATATTGAGGGAGTGATCATGGATCCATTTGCTCGCGGACATTGTGTCTATATGGATTCTACCAAATTGGCTGAAATGAAAGACCTTCAGGATAAAACCGTTAAGAATGTGGTATTCATTGAAAAACCAGATGAAAAAATGATCAATCTAGTTGAAGAATCTTCATTAACATATTTTTTCTTAGATATCTACAAAGAAAAATATTTTACCTTCAGTAATTCTTTTTGGGTAATATCGACAACGGCCTTTATTCCAGCGATGATCTCTGCAGGACTTTCTCTAGTTGCTTATTCAGGATTGATAGCTAGAGTTATACTTATCAAAGACCTAAGAATTCTTCAACTCTTAGGCGCAAATCCGAAAACTTTGAAGAGGGTCATTTTATGGGTAAACATCATTCTGCTGCTATATGCAGCCCCCTTAGCTGTGCTTTTTGGCTTCACCTTAGCCTATTCATTCCTAATTGCTGATCCAATACTTCCATCCATTCACGCTTGGGTAGTTCTCGGGATAGAGTTTCTAGTTATGATTTTAATCATTTATAGATATGTTCATTCATTTTTCAAAGACTTCTATCGAGATCTCTAAATTTAATAAATCAAGTCTCAATAATAAATAAGGGACGAAATTAAAATATGGAACTTCTTTCATGGAATGTTAATGGAATCAGAGCTTGTATCAACAAAGGATTCATAGAATGGATAAAACAAAGAAATCCTGATATCCTATGCATTCAAGAAACCAAAGCTCAACCAAATCAAATTTCTTTTTCCTTTGATATTCCTGAATATAATATCTATTGGAGTTCAGCAAAAAAGAAAGGGTATAGTGGAGTAGCAACATTTTCTAAACAGAAACCACTTTCAATATCTAAAGAACTTGGAAACAAGAAATTTGATGATGAGGGTAGATTTCTGCAATTAGAATATGAGAGATTCTACTTAATAAATATGTATTTTCCAAATGCTCAACGGGAGTTAAAACGAATTGATTTTAAATTACGATTTAATCAAGCAGTGTTAAAATATCTTGAAAATCTTAGAAAAAAGAAAGCTTTAATTGTCTGTGGAGATTTTAATGTTGCTCATAAAGAGATTGATCTCACGAATCCTAAAGAAAATCAAAATAATGCAGGATTTTCACCTCAGGAACGGGCTTTTTTCACTGAATTACTGGAACATGGTTATATTGATACATTTAGAGAATTTAATCAGTCTCCCGAACAATATACTTGGTGGACTTATCGATACAATGCTAGATCTAGAAACATTGGGTGGCGAATTGATTATTTTATCATAAATAAGGAATTTCGAGAACTGTTAAAATCCGCATTTATATTAAAAGATGTGATGGGATCGGATCATGCGCCAATTGGAATAATAATAGATGGATAAGGAGTCTTTTAAGGAGTTTCATTTTTAATCTTTAGAATCATATTATTCATATTTTTGTAATTCTTAAAAATCAGTCATGATGTTTTCTACCCAAAGAGTATAATTAAGACTAATAACGTCTCCAAATTCAACACTAATGCCAGATGGATCATCATTTGCCAGTGAAATTTTAGGTGAGAATATAAGTAACATAAATCCTAGCAGGAATATTGAAATTAAGCCTAATCGTGTGGAATTATTTCTCAAATCCATTTGTTTATCCACCTTTTCTTTTAACTCAATTCAATATTCTTTTTCTGATCCTACCAAAATCAAAAAAAAACAAATATTATAGGTAACTCTAAACTTTTATCATTCAAATAATCGATTTTTATAGAAATTGGTTGGTTTTAAGATGGTTGAATGCCTTAATTGCGGGAAAATGGTTGATATTGGCGATATTTTCTGTTCTTATTGTGGTTTTAATCTAAGGACTTCCTCAATTGTTGAGAAAGCTAAGGAAACAATTGGAAAGCCGCTAATCGATTTAGATGTTGATACTATTACAAGGTATCAAGGACTAGAAGAACGAATCGAAGGTTTAAAGAATATTCCAAATGAACTTGATCAACAACGAGCGTATCTTAGGAATTTAAGCAATTCATTGGTTAATACACAAGCATTGTTGGATTCTCTAATAGAACAACGAAAGAAAGAGTATAAAGATGTAGAAAAGCTCGAAAAATTAAGCACAACATCACTTATGGCTAGAATAAAAGGCACTAAAGATCAACAACTGGAAAAGGAGAAAGTAGAATACCTAAATGTACTCAATAAAGAAGAAGCCGCAGCTAGGGAATGTCAAGAGTTGACATCTCTAATATCACAGACAGAAAAGCAAATCTACCAACTTGAAGATCTTTTTCAGACAAAATCCAAACTCGAAACGGAATTGAAGGAATTAATTCATAATGTGTGCCATGGGGTCGTTGATCCCATAGAAGATGCTATAGAACAACGATTGACAAACCTTGAAAATCAGATAGGACCGATCACAGATAATCGCTCACGAATATTTCGTGCTAAAAATCATTTAGAGCATGCGATAGCAGATCTAAATTATGCATTAGAAGCACTTAGAAGTGCATCAGGTTTTTCGACTTGGGATATCTTAGGTGGGGGACTCATCGCTGATTCCATTAAACATTCTAGAATGAGCGATGCACGCAATCGTGTTCATAATGCACATAATAACATCCAACGAGCCATTCACGAATACCCAGACATTAGATCTTCATTGAGCAAAGCTTATGTTGAAGAAATGTCATTTTTTTGGGATGGATTCATGGATAATATTTTTTCAGATCTTGCTGCTCGAGATAAAATTCATAGATCACGAGAATCTGTTCGTCAAGCATTACAAGACGCATCTAGGGCAAATCAGTGGCTTGAAAATAAATTGAGTGATGTGAACCATCAATTCAATGCTCTCAATCAACAAGTAGAAGAAACTAAAAAAGAATTGTTAAACGAAAGAAAAAGATTGATTACTGAAGCGATCAAGAAGCAGTGAAATAATCAACTACTGGATACTTCTTCGATTCTCTTAGGTCGCCATTCTTCTATTAGCAAGTCCATCATTAAATCATCTAAGAATTTACCTTCGACAAAGTCAGCTTTCCTACGAAGTCCAATTTCGCGAAAACCTAGCGTCTTATAAACAGCAATAGCTCGGTTGTTGTCTGAAAAAACTCTTAATTCCATGCTAAGTAAATTAAGTGTGTCAAAACCAAAATTAATAAGAAGAACTAATGATTCTGTTCCCAAACCCTTATTTCGATACTTTGGATTAAAGATTCCAATGCTTATATCAGCTCTTCTACTTACATTATTTAGGATTTTAAGACGAACATTACCAATGTATTTTGTGTTATCATTTGTAATTATTCCAAATGTATAAGCTTCACCCTTTTTTCTCTCTTCCCAGGTTTTACGTATCCATTCTATGCCTTCTTCATGTGACATTATGGTTATTCGACCAAAATAATTCATAAACTGTTTGTTATTATAATATAGCAATAATTCATTAACATCACTTAATTCTAGACCTCTTAAAGTCACATTTTTTCCAATGATCATTTTAAAACCAATGTTTGTTTGCTTAAAAGATCAGTGAAAGACATGTTAATGCTCCTTCACATTTTTGAAACTCACTCATTTCTAAAGGTATTACTTCAAAACCAGCCTCGGTAACCATTGTTCGGGAGTTAGGAAACCCTTTAGGCATTAATACGCTATTGTTTATTGTTAAAGTATTAGCTGCATAACTTTCATCAGACTCTACAACAAGAATATTCATCTTATTTAGTAATGGATGATTAGTATAAGCTTTAGCGGCAATAACAGTGTCTTTTCCTAAATATGTAAAATTACTTTTAAGATGTACAATATTGGGATCAACCCATATTTCTACTGACACATCAAGCCATTTAATCATTTGATTAACGCCATCATGATTTGTTCGCTGGGTTACTCCGCAAATCAAGCGATCTGGGAGATGAATGACATCTCCTCCTTCAATCGTGCCTGGAGCTAAAGTTCTTTTTGTTTCTAAAAAATCATTCAGAGCTTTCTCAACTATTACTTCTTCTCCACGACGAGTCGCGACCCCCATACGGGTGATCAACGCTTTTTTATTGTGAATAACGGCATTGTCCTCAACAAAACATGAATCAGGATGTGTGTCATCTATAGGCAAATAAATAACCTCAAGGCCCAATTCTTTTAACGTGTTACAATAAATTGCATGTTGTTTCTTAGCATTAGCCACGTTTATTGTATGTTGTAATGGATGGGATGTTACACATCGAGGAAAACTTTTGCCAGGCTCTCTAACTATCGCAACACGGTGATTCATTTTATTCATCCGATTTATTGTAACCATTCAAGTAAGCCTGAAACACCAGAAGAAGCAAAAACCAGCAATTGAAATATCTTATAAGCATCGATTATATTATTAGCTGTGTATTCTACAGTTAATCCATCTGTTCTATCAATAATAGGTAATAGTTCTGCAACATCAGCAAAGTGACTCGCATTAAAGATAATTCTAGCTTTTACTGGTTCCTCAGTCTTTAGTGGCCGAACATTGTTTTCTTTGAAGTTAATCACTGCTTTATTAACAGATTCTCTCAACTCCGCTTCAATCTTAATCATACTAGGACTTTTTGCTGAAACTCTACTCAATGATTTTTTGAAAACAACAGTTTCCACCCATGGAGTAAATTTTTCCGCATCATCTTCGAGAAGTTGAGCATCCCCCGCAACTAGAATAACAGGGACATCGTAGAAACCTGCAGCATAAGAATTGAGAAGAAATTCACTAACAGGTATTCCATTGATAACAAATCGATGAATACTCCTTCCTGAATAAGTGTGATCGAAAGTTGATTTTGCAGTCCCAAATTTCGCATGATAACCAAGAAACAGAGCTACATCACATTCCTCTACCCCTGAAACCATACTAACGGGACGAGGAATGCCTCTAACGATTTCTACGTACTCTGGTAAATCATCAACCTTAATGTTAACCATCGGGCCATGAGAATCAGCTATTATGACTTTATCAAATCCAGTCCTATTCAACTCATCTGCAACAATCAGAACAACTTTGGTAGCGATTTTTCTAGCTTCAGAATATAATGTTCCCTTTAGACTTAAATGCCCTGGGATGACAATAAAAGGTAATCCCTCTAGATCAATTGAAATAAACGCCTTCAAAAAATTCACCAAAAATTATCTTATGAAATTCCTTTATCAGTTTAACCATTGAAAAAACCATATCTATATAGCAACAAAAAGAAATCTTTTGAGAGGCTCATCAAGCATATTAAACATCAAATTTAATATTTAACCATCTACCCTCTATCCAATCGTAAATTGTATCGAATGCAAGCTTAATATTTCCTATTTGACAATGGTGTGATGCATTCTCCACTGCAGTAAAAATTCGTCCCGAAGTAGATTTTGCTGCGGTTAATGCCTTCTTCTGCTTAAAATACATCTTTAATGGAATAAAATTATCCTCTTCTCCATGTAAGAGTAAAATATCCTGTTTGATTAATCTTGATATCTTTATGAGATTGAATTGTTTCATCCGTTTAATAACTTCATAAGGCGTACTTACTCCAAAAACGTACATAGATTGTTGATATGACCAATTCACGAAGGGGTCTTTCTTCATTGCTTTTTGAATAAGAGAATTGAACAACCTATCCTTCTGAAGAGAAATTAGTATTTTAGATATGATTCGTGAGCTCAGTGATAATGTACTCATTCTTGCTGAATAGAAGTCATAGATGACTCCAAAAACCACCACTTTACTTATTCGATGATCGTATGCTGCAGCTCTAAGTCCTAAATAACCACCTAAAGAAATACCAATCAATATAACATCCGTTAGGTTGAAAAAATCAAGGATAGTGCTCACAGGTTTCTCCCATTCTGGAATTAGATTGAGCTGATGTTTGAACAGTGCTTTTCCTTGACCTGGGCCTTCAAACATAAATACTTCATATCCTTTCTCAACCAAGAATGTCGCAAGAGGAAAAAACTCTTCAATGAATGAATCAAATCCTCCATGGACAATAATTGTACCCTTAGAATTATTTTTTGTTGATTTAAAGCGATATGTGGGAAGAAATCCTCTTTCATACGGAACAGAATAATCCTTGAAAAGATTACCTTTGAAAACCTGATAGATCAATTTATTGAATTTATTGTATAGTACACTCTTTTCTGAATCAGATGGAAGAGTATAAAATTCAGTCATCCGATAATAATAAGCTGCATTTAGGATTCTCTTTTCAGATTTGGCTCGATCTGCTAATAAGCGCATTTCATGTACCCAATCATGAAGACTGTGAATTTTTGAAACAACTTCTTTTAAATCCTCAACCCGGGCATAACCAATAGAAATTCCCTTGTTGAATTGATAATTAAACATTTCATTAGGATGAAGGGAATAATATTTGGGTTGAATTTCATTAAAGTTAATAACCAATGCTTTTCCCAACTGGATTTGTATCTATAGATTGTGGATTTTCTTTAATTAAACAATTCTACAAAGAAATCTAGGAGTTAATATAATAAATCAGTAGCGAGTAAACTTCTATGCCATTCTAGAGGAATAAAGCGGAGTTATACTTTTACTTCGGCCCTAACTTCATAATGTTGAGAACGCGTGTCAAACCGAGAAAGTAAAGCTCTTGCTTTAGGAGGAACGACTGCTAACTCATAATCTTCTCCTGCAAAAGCGTGAATGGCTTCTAATGAATCAAACCACATAATAGTAATGAACTCTACTTCATCTCCAATATTACGACGAAAAAGATGGATTCCTTTATAACCAGCAATCCGTTGGTTCTCTATACTTGAGAAAATTTCGCTCTTGAGAAGTGATTCATAAGCATCAGCGTTCCCGCATGTTGTCCATCCATGCCAAATACGACTTATCATTCTTAATTCCTTCTTCGTATTATGTACCATTCTTTTAATAACCTATCATTTTGTACGTACATTATACCATTCTCAATTATTTTGTATATATAATATTAGTTCTATTCTTCAATAGGTTAATAATGAGACCCAAATTACTAACACTTGAGGTTGTACTTCTTGAAGATCGAAGAGAAACATAATCATCAGATTTCAAAAACAATAAGAAATGAAGTTCTTGAAGCTGAGAAGCGTATCAGAGCCTATATCAGAGAAACCCCTCTTGAATATTCCCCATATTTAAGTAAAATGGGAAGAGGAAGTAAAGTTTATCTAAAAATGGAGAATGTACAATTGACTGGATCATTCAAAGCTAGAGGAGCCATAAACAAAATACTTTCTCTTCCTAAAGAAATTGAAATCACTACAGCATCATCTGGTAATCATGGATTAGCAGTCGCTTACGCATTAACCAAACTTGGTGGAACTGGAACTATTTATCTTCCCACTATAACAGCTCAAGTGAAAATTGATAGATTACGCAATTATAACATCCCATTGGAATTTTATGGCACAGATAGTGTTGAAGCAGAGATTTTTGCCAAGGAAATTGCAGAACGGGAAAATAAGGTCTTTATTTCACCATATAATGATCTAGAGATTATTGGAGGACAGGGTACTATTGCAATAGAACTTACTAGACAGCTAGATAAGATTGATATCGTCCTAGTTACTATTGGAGGTGGGGGATTAATATCAGGTATAGCAGGCTATTTGAAAGATCTAAATCCAAAAATTAAAATTGTAGGATGTCTTCCATTAAATTCCGCAGTGATGTATGAGTCCATTAAGGCTGGAAAGATTATTGATATGAAAAGTAAACCAACACTGAGTGATGGATCAGCAGGGGGTATTGAACCTAATGCTATTACCTTTAAACTGTGTCAACGTTATGTAGATCACTATATTCTTGTAAATGAGGAGGAAATTGCTAATGCCATTTTATTCATGCTTGAAAAACACCACATGGTTATTGAAGGAGCAGCAGGGGTCACAGTTGCAGCATATCTGAAAGAAACAGATCGTTTTGAAGAAAAAAATGTCATTTTAATTATTAGTGGAGGGAATATCAGTATTCAGCAGTTAAAAGAGATAATCTGTACCCGTTAACGATTATATGCCCTTTTTTTGAATCTTTACAATATAATCCCAAGTAGGGTTTCTTTTAAGGGCAATAACCATCAAATTTAACTACAGTTTTGCTATCTTACTAGCTTAATTATAGATATAATTCTTTGCTTTTAATTGATACCAAAATTCTTTTATAAATTGTTTATTGCCCTGATAAAAAAAATAAAGAAAAATTAATCTATAAAAAGGATTATTTTGATAGAGTTACTTAAATATTAAAAATCAAAGATTTAAACCATAGTTAGAATGAATGGAGTAGAGAAACTTGACTGGCCTGGGAATTGAAAAACTCATGTTCCAAGGTAAGTTCGAAGAAGCTTGGAGAGTAGTCAAATCCTTTGAAAAAAGTGGAAGAACAGATAAAGTAGGAGAAGCCCTTAATGAAATTTCAACCTATTATTTATGTCAAGGAGAATTAGATCAAGCATTAAAATATGGATTGAAAAGCTTAGCAACTCTTGAAGGAATTGGACATAAAGTTGGAGTAGCTAATGCAAAAGATACAGTGGGTTTTATTTATTACATGAAAGGAGAACTTGACTTTGCTGAAGATTATTTTCATCAAAGTATGAGGGAATTCAATTCTTTAGGAAAACCTTTTGGGAGAGTGTACCCTCCTGCACACTTAGCAGATGTCTATCAAGCTAAAGGAGACTTCATTCGAGCAATCGAATATGCAAATCAAGCTTTAATATTATGTGAAGAAGAAGAGTTTTATGCTTTGGCTAGTCAGGTACTTTATAGACTTGTTTCTTTAACTCTTGATATTCAGGAGATTGAAGATGCAAAGGATTATTTTCAACGATTACAGATTTTATCTTTAACCAAAATTAAAACACATGAATATAAGAAATATGTCAATCAGCTATGTCGATTAGCAGAAGGCCATATTCTGAAATATAGCCCACGTCTTCGTGATAAAATGAAAGCACAAGAAATTTTTAAAGAAATTGCTGAAGAACGAATGGTATTTTTCCCTAATACTTTTGATGCGATGATCAGTTTGTGTGAACTTCTTCTTATAGAACTAAGTGTATCAGAAGAGGAAACAATACTTCATGATGTTAAAAATCTTGTAAATAAACTAATAGAATTATCCCGTCAGCAACAATCTCATTCTTCAGTTGTTAACGCTTTAATAATTCAAACCAAATTCGCTATGATAGAAGGTGATCTTACAAAAGCGTTTGAATTCTTAGAACAAGCAGAAGTAATCGCAAAGGAGAAAAAGCTAAATCAATTAGTTGACAGAGTTGTAGAGGAGAAAAAACTGATACAGGATCAATTTAATGAATGGGAAACCTTAGTCCAAAGTAATGCATCGTTTCAAATCCGAATAAAACAAGCCCAAGTAGATGAATATCTTCTAGAAGCTCTAAAACTCGTAAAGATGAATCAAAGAGCCCCAGGGCCATAAGATTTGTACCTAGCTAAGTAAAAATTGTAACATCCACTCCCCCAAAGTTCCAATTAAAATCGCCTCTGTTTACGTCTGATAAAATATGGATGAATTTCTTCGTTGAATATGTTATTTCTCTCATTAAATGGCTAGATTATATTAATCTGCAACTATTAGCGATTATGTAATCTATTATACTCTTTAACCATTTTTTGTATATTTACTGTAGATCCCTGAGTCGGGCCTTCATTGAGTGATTCAGAAGTAAACCTTTCTGGGAGAGTATCCTCTAGTTTCATTCCAAATTTTTGATTGAGCTTGTAATCCCTTTCAATAGACTCTTCAAGAATCTTTATTAAATATTCAGGTGTGTATTCAATCCCTGTACCATAAGTCAAGAGATTTGACGCATTCTCTAAGTTTAAAATATCCATACAGAGACCAATGTTTTTACACATCGTCATACTATCCGTTAGGAGCGCAATTTTCTCAGAATAGGTGACTAGTGCTGCTTTACCTTCCTCTGAAAGTCTATCAGCAGCTTTTTCAGTACCAAATCTATTTTTAGCTTCTTCCCATCTCTCAGTAAGCTCGAAAAACGGTTCAGCTCTTAGATGGTCTCCCCCTCGGGAAGCAATGGCATAAGTCAAACCATATGCTTTCAAACCACGAGGATCACCACAGATAATATCAAGGCCCTTAACCTGCATGACAAGTTTTCTTACCTCCTCACTAAATTTCTGTGAAAATTTAGTCGCTCCTTCTGCAAATTCATCACCAATCCCCTTACGGAAGGTTATCATCTCAACAATTTCTCTGATCTTATTTGTATCGCCCCAAGAAATCTCTATTCCACCAACTTCTTCAGGTCTGATCAATCCCTTTTCTTGACATTCCATTACCCATCCGATCACTTCACAGGTGGAGAGTGAGTCCAAACCTACCTGATTGAGATAATAATTCATTTCCAAAGCAAACTCTAGATCTGAAACTCCAATTCGAGAGGTAAACCCACATAATGTTTCATATTCAGGTCCTTCAGCCTCATAATCTCCACAAACGTAATATCTAGAACAATGAAGATTACAATTGAAACACCCCTTATTTTTTACTTTGAAATTTGCAGCTAGATGTTCTCCAGAGACTTTATTGAGGTAATTACATACCCCTTTCTGGAAATGATTTGTAGGTAGAATTCCAATACCATTTAGATCAGTCATTAACATTGTCGTTCCTAGGTTATAACGTTTGGAATATTCATTATGATCGAAAATCTCTTTCTTGATTTTTTTTACCTCTGATAAAAATGCGAGTGGTTCCGCCAATTCTACAGAACAACCCCCACGGACTGCAATAGCTTTAAGATTCTTTGCTCCCATTACTGCTCCCATTCCAGTTCTTCCACTTGCCCTGTTTCCGCTTGAAATAACAGAAGAGTATAGAACCATGTTCTCCCCCGCGGGGCCAATAGCTGCTACTTGGATTGAATAATCTCTCTGCTCTTTCCGAATCTTATGAGTTGTATCCAGTACAAAATCCCCTACATATTGGGAACAATCTATGAAATCAACATCTGAGTTAGTAATCAACAAATAAAGTAGATTACTTGCTTTACCAGTTATGATGATCTGATCAAAACCAGTTAATTTCATTTCGGAACCAAATTGGCCCCCTGCAGCGGAGTCACCCAATATTCCTGTTAAAGGGGATTTTGCAGAAATCGTGAAATAAGCGGATGCGGGTAGATAAGAGCCCGTTAAGGGGCCAATACCAAAAATTAATAAATTATCAGGCCCAAGTGGATCACAGTTCGGATCTAATTCCTCAAATAACCTTTTAGAATTTGCCGCTCTGCCCCCTATCACATTTTTGATCCAACTCTTCTTCAATTTGTCAATTTTATACCTTCTTTCGGAGAGATCTATTCGTAATATTTTTCCTCCATAGCCATAATCCATTTGCTTTACCTCCTCCAATTTCTCCTTACATCTCTCCCTAGTGTCTCAACATAATGCATTTGTCTTTCACTAGGGTTCATGTTCTTCATTTCTTCTTTAAGGTAAGCAAGCGAAGTCTTTTCAAACTCGGGAATGTAGCTGATCGCACCCTCGGTACAAACTTCAACACATTTAGGAGAACCTCCGCAGAGATCACAGACATATACAATTTTGTTGAAGATCTGTATCGCTCCTATAGGGCAATTCCTCTCACATTTTCCACAAAGTGTGCATAATGTGGGAGATATTATTATTTGTCCTTGATTCCCTAATGTAATGGCATTTGAAGGACAATCCATACAATATCTTTCTTTACATTGAAGACAAACAACAGGACCGTCAATTCCAATTTGAAATAAATTCACAACGTGTATTCTAGCCATATTTCGGTTAACTCGGCCTGTATGAAGCATTGTACAAGTAGTTTCACACATTCTACAACCTGTACACTTGCTAACATCAAGTTGAATCATCATCAATCAATTCCAAACGATATTGAACAAGACCTTTAGGATCAGGACAAGAAAAATGTTTGACCCTCTTTATCCAATGATCATCATCAAGCTTCTCTTTCTCAGAAAAAATTGGGAATATAGGCATCATACTTTGTAAAGCCCATATACATATGTGTTTTCCCTCAGGAATTGTTAATTTTGATCCTTCTATGAAAAAGTGATCACCTATAAGCATCGGTAAATTGCAATAACCATTAATTTTCTCAACAGTCACCTTTATTCTTGACATCTTACAAACCCAATTAGAAATACATTTCTTTAAACGGTTTCAGTAGGTTTTGGAAGAATGACATAAGATGGATAACTTGGTCCGACTAAAACTGAATTATTTGCGATTTTTTGATCTAAATACTGATAATAATAAAGTTCAGGAGGAGCTCCTGTGTTTGGATTGATTGCAAATCGAGGGTAATTCGAACTAGAAATCGCTATCCTAATTCTATGTCCTTCATCGAACTGATAAGCTGTTGACCAGAGATCAAGAGTAACATTCACAGGCTCACCAGGATTTAAAGGAGGAGCATCTTGATCAAAGCCATCTCGCCTAAGCATATTGATGATTCCATCTGTTATTAACATAGAACGTCCATCTGGATAAACATCACTAATTTTAACTGTAAAGTCAGTATTTGTACAATTAGACATAACCCATAAATGAGCCCACATCTGTCCCACAACTTCTACCTTTGAAGTCAGAGATGAGGTTTCAAAAATAAGTACATCATCCCGAGTTTCAATTTTACCTTGATCGTATGGCCCTGAAGGGATCATTAGATTAGTCCCTCCAACAGTTGGTACAGGATCACGAGGATCGTATATATAAGAATAATTTGCACTGGTTAAATCATCTGTTCCAAGAATTAACTGACTATTAGCACTGAAATACCAGCGATCATTAACATGAGGTACAGGCCAATCATAAGTAAACCTATAGTCATTTACATCTGGGTCATCTGATGTGTTATCCCCCATCATATAATAAGCTACGCGATACTCATTATCCCAATCAAAATCCTTCCCTAATAGAACATGATCAAAAAGTTTTCGTTCCCACTCAAGATACAAATCAAACCCTTTTTTGGTTTTTGTTGGAAAGAATAATTCTCCTTGTTTCCCTTCACCTGGAAAACCATGAGTAAAGGGACCCATTATCAATAATTGGTGATCACGAGCTCCCTCAAGGCTCAAATCATCATAACCGATGAAACCATCTAAGGTTCCTTGCTGGAAAACATCGTACCACCCTCCAATATGAATTGCAGGAACGTTAACATTACTGAAATTTGGCCCCTCTTCTAAGAACAAGGATGTTGAATTATAGTAGAGATCCTCTTTTTTGGGACGACTTATAATTTGTTGAAGCTGATATTCGTAATTATCAGCTGTTCCTTCAAGCCATCCGAGAACAAGGCTTTCCTTAAGTACCCCCCCTGGCCACATAGAGATTTTATATAAATCTGGTGTACCAATCATTAAAGATTGGCAAATAAGACCAGTTGGATTCATACCAGCATAAAAGTATTCGTTAATTGCTAATGCTGAAGCTCCTACAGAAGCGATCTTCCCATTACACCACGATTGATCTAATATCCATTCAAGAGTATCAACACCATCTTGATATGCCTGTTGAAACATGATAAAATCTTCATGATCTTCTGAATCAAAACATCCTCGAATATCTTGAACAACTAGATGATATCCTTGAGTAAGATATAATAATCCATACATTGCTCCCATCCCATCTTTTCCATAGGGAGTTCGTGTAAGGATGACTGGTCTTGGTCCTCCAAATGATCCAGGGGCTAAGTACACATCTGTAGCTAATTTTATTCCATCTCGCATCACAATAAAATGAGTTTGCTTAGGTGGGGGGGTGTATATTACAGCTCCAAGAATAACAATTGTTGGGATAATTAATGAGATAATTAAAATGCCAAGATAAAGAACTCTAGGAATCCGAGAGAAGCGTTGTGTAGCTCTTTCTAGAACAGTTGATAATGGTAAGAATGAAGTCTTTTGGCCATAATGAAGAAAAATAAACAAACTTACTCCGATAGCTGCAGTTGATAAATAGTCTTCTGCAATAACATACCCCAAAATTCCAATCAGTGGTCCTATAATAGTGACTACCATTCCAGCGATTTTTAGAGGATCAGATCTTGTTTTTATCCCAATTTCTTTAAGATAACTTCCCCCTACTAACAGTGAATAGAATGATATAAAAACAGCGATTGGGAAATATAATGTTCCTACAAGTATAGCTGCAACTTGTTTTAAACAAAATAGGATCGTCTCATTTCGCGTAAATAACTTCATTCCTTCCTCAAGTTCTTTACTATAATCCTTAGAATAATTAAAGAAATAAGTTATTATATAGAATCCTCTACAAAGTGTTAACAGCACTATAGATGCTAAAATTTGTTCAATGTTTAGAATCCCTAAACTATCTAAATAATAGTATATCATTGCGATGAAATCAATCATGTTTAACCAACTTTACATTAGTTCACAATTGTGGATTAAAAATATTTTGATTATTTTTGTACAAATGTCAGTTCACAATTGTGATTTGAAAAATACCTTGGCAAAAGACTTTTAATTGTATTTATCTTTTGTCTAGGAAGAAATGGCGAAGCAAAAAATCAATCCAATTCTACTCAGTTTCTTACTCAGTTTTGCATTTTGTAACGCTTTACTTGAAGTATCATCTAGTGATGATATCCCAATTACCTCAAACGATGAGTTCTTTACGGAAGCGATCGATTTCTTTGACATTGACCCTGATACTTATCGATTGGTAGTCATGGGAGAAGTGGCTAATCCATTGAACTTAACTTTGAAAGATATTAGAGCAATGCCAGCTACTTCTGAAATTGTGCGGTTAACATGTATTGGTTACAAATTTGGAGACACATCATTAACAGGGGTAGCTAATTGGACAGGTATACAATTATATCATATTTTGAATCTATCACAAATTAATTATGATAAAGCAGTGGATATCTCGTTTCACACACCTGATTTAAATCCATGGGCTTTTTCCACAAGTTTAACCCTAGAAGAAGCATTCTGGGGTGATGTTATCTTAGCTTATGAAATGAATGGAGAACCTTTGCCAAAGAAACATGGTTTTCCTATTCGTCTTGTCTGTCCACGCTTTTTTGGTTATAAATGGATTAAATGGTTGGCTTACATCAATGTAACAACCAAGGACTATCAGGGATTTTATGAAAGTAATGGTTATGATGATTCTCCATATATTGACATTTCTCTTCCAATTTACTATTCCCCGATTGAAGCAGACATTCCGATCCCTAAGTCCACTTTTTGGCCAGGACTGGAACTACTTCTCTCTGCATTATTTGTTTTAACAGTCACACGATTATTTACTAAATACCGAGAAATGGTTGTCAATAAGGCAAATAACTAAGCTAAGGTTCGTTCTCCAGTTTGAACTTTCCATAATGATGCATATAATCGATTATCTTCTACTAATTCGTTATGTGTACCTTGTTCAATGATTTCTCCATTCTCTATGACGAAAATTTTGTCAGCACATCGAACGGTTGATAGCCTGTGAGCGATAATTATAGTAGTTCGTCCAACAATGATTTTTTCAAGTGATCTTTGGATGGCAGCCTCAGTTTCATTGTCCACACTAGAAGTAGCTTCATCCAAGATAAGTATCGGGGGATTTTTCAACACAGCACGTGCAATAGCAATTCGTTGTCTCTGGCCCCCACTTAATTTCTGGCCTCGTTCACCAACAAGGGTATCATAACCATTTGGTAAACTAGCAATAAAGTTATGCACTTCAGCTACCTTTGCAGCTTCAATGATCTCCTTAATTGGCGTATCTGGCTTACCATATGCAATATTTTCTCGAACGGTGCCGTCGATAATGAATGTATCCTGATTAACTAATCCCATTGATTTACGTAATTCTTGGAGATCAAAGTCTTTAATATCAATACCATCAAGTAAAATTCTCCCTTTTTGTGGGTCATAAAACCGCAGTAGTAGCTTGACAATAGTTGATTTTCCAACACCTGTACTACCAACAAATGCGACAGTTTGTCCTGGTTCTATATCAACGGTTAGATCATTAAAGGTCGAATTACGCCCTTTATATCCAAAATGGACATTTTGGAATGAAATTCCCCCAGAAATAGATGCTAATGAGAGTTTGTACTTTCCATTAGATATTTTGCTCTGGGTATCTAATAAAGTCATTATTCTCGTTGTTGAAGCCATAGCACGCTGGTACTGATCAAGTGTCTCACCCACTCTTGTTAAAGGCCATAAAAGCCTTTGGGTCAGAAATATCATAGCACTATAAGCTGCAACCTCTAATTGGCCATTAATTGTCTGGATTCCCGCGAATATTAGCATCGCTGTGAATCCAACCACAATAATCATTCTAATTAGTGGGGAAAAAGCAGAACTAAATTTGATCGCTTCACGATTACTCTCTTTATACTCGCTTGAGGATTTTAATATTCTACTTTCTTCATAATCTTCAGTTGTATAACTCTTGATGGTCGCTATTCCTGTCAAATTATTAGACAGCTGGCCGTTTAATACACCTACCTTCTCTCTAACATCAGCATATCGAGATTCAAGACGTTTCTGAAATTTTATCGAAAAAAGAAGTATAAATGGCATTGGAACTGCGGCCATCCAAGCAACTTCAGGTGAAAGAAGAAAGAATGCAGTTAAAATAGTAATAGCGGTCACAGTGACTTGGATGAGATCGTTTGCCCCAATATCAAGGAAGCGTTCAAGTTGATTGATATCATCATTTAGAATAGACATTAAACCTCCTGTTTGACGATCCTCAAAGTATTCCATATCTAAGCGCTGAAGATGACTATACGCGTCAAGGCGTAATTCATGTTCAATTCTCTGGGCTAAATTCCTCCAGAGAATTTTGTAAATATATTCAAATAATGATTCCAATGCCCAGATGACGAATGTTAATAATCCTAAGAAAACTAACTGGGATGGAACATCAACAATCCCAAGGTATCCAAAGATAGAATTCTCCCTTCTAACAGCAATGTCAACAGCAGCAGCGATGAGGAATGGGGGAGCTAAATCAAACCATTTATTTAAAATGGAAAATAATGTAGCCATTACTATAGTCAATCGATGCGAACGTGAATAATTAATTAACTGTAATAGAGGGCGATTGTATTTCATGATTGACAGAGAAAAATGTTTGATATATCTATTATTTGATAATCTAAACGAAAAATAATGCTATATTGTAAAGAAGATATAAATAATCTTTAGGATATTATACAGTCCCTGATAGCTTCTGTAATGCATTGAAGACCTTTTTGAAGTTCTTTCTTGCTGGGATAACCGTACCCAATACGCATAAACCGTTGACTCATCTCAAACCAATAACCTGGGGCTACAAAAGTTTTGTAAGTGTGTTTTAGAATCTCATAGAACTTTTCAATGTCGATATTGATATCTTGTTTTATTCTCGGAAAACAAATGACACCACCAATTGGTTTTACACATTCCAAATAATCGTTATTTTCTATCCAATTATTCAATATCTCTAAGTTAGTATTTACATGTGCTTGAATCTGTGGTAAAAATTCTGCTTTTCTCGCAAGGAATTGAGCTCCGATTTCCTCATCGACAATAGAATTGCAAATAAAAATTAATTCTTTACCAGCCAAGAAAGTCTCCATCAATTCTTTATTCTGGTTAATCAACCAACCTAATCGGATACCAGGTAGTCCATATGCCTTGGAAAAAGAGGAAACACTAATTACATTTTCACTTAATGAACCAGCTATTGGAAGAGGCTTAGAAGTCATCTCCCTATATGTTTCATCAAACAATAAGTAAATACCTTTGGATTCTATCATTGAAATGATCTCATTCAATACAGATTTAGTAATCATGGTTCCAGTGGGATTTTGGGGGTATGTGAGGCTAATAAGACGCGTATTAGGTCGAATAAACATTTCGAGCTGATTGAGGTCAAATTGAAATTGGTCCTCCATTGTCAATCGTAGATAATCCACCTGACAACCAATAGCACGTGGTGATTCAAGATTCGCAACATAATTTGGATGTAAAATCACAACATGATCACTTGGCTTTAGAAGAGACGTAGCAATAATAAATAATGCCCCTGCAGCTCCAGTTGTAACTAGAACGTGCTTTGGGTTAACTTCTTCTTCTGCAATATATTGTCTAAGTTGAGGATTGCCCAGATGATCAGTATAGCTAAGAGCAAGGTTAGTTAAGTCGAGATCAAGGTTCCCAAGTACAAAATCTGGAACCGAGCTTTCTGCAAGATTGTAATTGATTCTCTCATACCCAAACTCCTCAGGTGATTCTTTTTCGATCGGAGTTCGTCGATAAGATAAGTGACCTTCTTTCTCTTCCATTTTATTTCAGCTTAGTCGAAAGATTCCTTCAACATAAAAAAATATATCCTTTACTGAGAAATCTCCATTAAATACTCTCTTCAACAAAAGTACTTCATCTAAAGTAAAATCGCAGGATTTTAATAATAGGAAAACAGAGACATGGGTATTTTTGAAATCTTTATCCTTTCTTTTATCATTGCTTTATCAGGATCTTTGTCTCCAGGTCCTCTTCTCACTTATACGGTCTACAAAGCACTTCAATCGAAAAGAAGAGCTTACTTAGTTGGAATACTTATTTGGATTGGACATGCAATTTTAGAATTTGTATTGATGTTAATATTACTTATAGGACTATCCCCATTTATAACAGATAAATCGATAATTATCATAATAGGATTATTAGGAGGGATAGTTCTAATATTTTTTGGAGTGAGTCTATTAAGAGAGATCTGGCTAAATAAAATTGATTTGAATTTCATAACACCCAAAAATGAAAACATTGAGGAAAGAGAAGGCACAAGTGAGGAAGTCGACTTGATCCAGCAGCCTACTCTTGGAGGTGTATTGGTTTCCATGTCTAATCCTTATTGGTGGATCTGGTGGGCGGTCATTGGACTGAATTTCATGACGCAATTCTCTGTTGGTTTTTTGAATCTGGAATTTTGGGGTTTCTTTTTAGGCCACGAACTTGGAGATTTCTTAACATATGTTTCAATAGCAACACTACTCGGTTTTACCAATAAATTCTTAACAAAAAGGATCTATCTTGGGATCTTGATTGGATGTAGCGTATTTATGATTGGATTTGGATTATACTTAGCAATTTCACCTATTCTCACATATATTCCTTAAATCCTTACAAACCCTATATTATAGGGCAATTATTTTTCTCTCAGAGATTCCACATAAACCTTATGACTAAATTGTTATTTTCATGAAAAAAAAGAAAAAAGGGGGAAGAAAAAATCAAGTCTTTTTCTTTCGATGTATGAAAACTAAGATAGGCAGTGTTATCAACAATGTCGTTAGGAATGAAAACCCTGGAATAGTGGGAGCTGATTCCGAAGTCGTTTTAGAGGTTGTGGGGGTAGTTTCAGGGGTAGTGGGTGTTGTAGTTGGAGTAGAAGATGTCATGGATGGGGCTTCAAATGTTTCAGTAACTACATATGGGAACCAACGTAACCTTATGTTATCATTAGGTGACCAGTTCATTAGAAGTACTAAATCACAGGTAGTTTCTTTATGTACACTGATTCTACAAGAGAATTTTACTAATTCTCCCGTGTCAATGGCAAAGGAATCGCTTGGAATGAGATATACAGTGGAAAACTTGTCTCCACTCCACGACGGATAGAATTCACGTCCACTCCATTTATAATCCTCATTAACAGAAACTCCATCAATTTTGAAATTGTTGGCACTTAGCTCTGTTGTGTTGAAGTATAATTCAAAATTTGGACTAGGATGGTCAATGATATCGATATTGGAGAAACCAAAATGTGCATACTCACTATTAGCCCTGAGGAGAAAATGGGTTTCACTACCTAATTTAAATTGCTTCGACATGCCGTTAATGTAATGGATTTCAAGGCTCCTTGGATCTTCAGGGGGACCCTCCCAGAGGGAGTATACGTGAATATTGTCAATAATAGCATCCCATTGCCGTGTTTCATTATGAAACCACTTCACATCAAATGTATCATCCATATCACCGTCACCATTCAAATCATGGTCAATAATGCTTTCTTCAAGAATCCCCTCACCATCAAGAAGAGGAAGATCGTAATATAACTTCTCCCAAGAAATTGGGACTGTACCAGCTGTAGCAGGTGCACCATTGTTCTTAACGGCCACGGTAAGTTGATATTCTCCAGGTGCACTCGAGGCGAGGGTTGAATCGTCTAGAATGAAATTTGGGAGATTAAATGTGACCTCTTCCAAGAATGGAACATAAAGGTATCTTATGTTACTATCTGGAGACCAATTCATAACGAGATAAATATCACATATCTTCGCTTCGTGAGCTGTGAATGTACACGAAAAGGTTACTTCTTCATCTTGATTAACTTCAAATTCATTGTTTGGGACGATGTACGCCATATCTGACATTAATTCTGCTGAATAAGGGGATTTGTATTGTATAGCTCGTGTGAGATTAGATTTTACAGGTAAATCGTTAATTTCAAAGTCTGTTGCACGTATAGATGAGAATGCACCCTCATGTTCTATTATTACTTCAAAGTGCGGACTAGGATGCTTTAAGATAACTGCATCAAGTCCTAATAAAGCAACATCGTTTTCCGTGTAATAAAGAGAATGAGTTCGACTGCCTAACTGGAAGAGTTTGGGTTTTCCATCAATATAATAAGACCGGTTGGATGAACGATAGAGCCACTCCTCGAGAGTGGAGTAGGCATGGATATCATGAGTTCCGTTGTTGATTAGGGCATCATATTGACAGCCATCATTGGGGTACAACGTTATATCAAAAGAATCTAATAAGTCTCCATCACCATTCAGGTCAAAGCTAGCCTCGGCTTCTAGAAGAGTACCAGTACCAGCATCAAGTGCTACCTCATATATATGTCTTTCCCAAGCTATTGGTATGTCTCCAGTTGTAGCAGGCGCACCAATATTTTTGATAGTGGCCTCTAATTGTTTCACACCTGTATTGACATCAATAACATCGATTGAAGTGTCAATGAAGAAAGGCCGATTAATCGCTTCAAAAGATACATCTATCTGATCAAAGGGAACCCAACGGTATCTGATATTCCTATCTGGGGACCAGTTTGCTAAGAGTGCAACCTCACAAGATTTTGTTTCACGAGCGATTATTGTACAAGAAAATTCAATCGCTTCATCTGTTCCAATTGCTGCTGCTTGATTAGGTACAACACAAATTGTATATGCGGATTCTGTTCCGTCTACAAAGACCTCTATTCCTCTACGGGTGTAATTGACTTCAACAGCTTCTCCGTTTATTGTGATATCTATAAAACTGACATCTGAGTATACCACGAATTCAAAGTTAGGACTTGGATAGTTTAGAATGAATGCGTCCCCAAATCCGAATGATGCAGTATAATTGTCTGCATAGTAAAGAGTGTGCATCTCATTCCCTATTTGAAAGAGTTTGGATTTTCCATCAATAAAATAAGTTCTATTGAATCCTGGGTTTTCAGAGTGATCAGCGAGGGCGTAAACGTAAACACCATCAATTTCAGCATCCCAAGGCCGGATTGTATCGTTCCACTCTACAGTAAATGTATCATCTTTGTCATCATCACCATTAATATCATAATCCACAACACTTTCATCTAATGTTCCAACACCCTTAGTAAGTGGAATTGTGTACATGTACTCTTCCCATGAAATCGGGACTACTCCTGTTGTTGCGGGATCACCAGAGTTTTGGACAATTGCACTGAATTGGTAAACACCTTGATTTATTTGAGTCAATGATGAGTCTATCAAATTGAATTCTACTTGGTTTATTAAGTTAATTTCGCCTAAATATGGATTGACACTCCCAACATTCAAAAAAAGCAATAATAGTCCTAGAAAAATAAGTATAACTCGTTTCATAATTATTTCTCCTAGATAGAAATAAAATTAACAACTAAAATTTATAGAATTTTATGTTATATAAATGTTACGAAAAAAAATATAATTCCATAACTCATTTATCTGTCTCACCAGTATGAATATAAATCGGACTTTTACTATGATTCTCAAAGGTTTTGATTTTGGATTTCTATGAAGAAACTAATCCACCAAATATTTCATTATCAGAAGTAATGAGAATTTTACGGTCGTGTTTCCCGAATATTAGACGCCATGAAGTTAAATTTCATTATCATGGAAGTTATAATGTGTTCGAAGTTAAAGGCGAGTATATGTTTCGATTTCCTGATAAGATTTTCTTTGGTGGTAAGAAAGGACTTAATTTAATTGAGAGAGAATCAAAAATTTTAGATCTAATCAGTGAGAATATTTCTCTACAAATTCCTAAGCCTATATTCGTATCTTCTGATCCAAATGATCCTTTCATCGGTTATAGAAAGATAGATGGAATATCTTTATCCAGACGCTTTAACAGAACCACTAGAAACGATCAAGAGAGCATTGCAATGCAACTTGGAAAATTTCTCTCAGAACTTCATTCAGAAGAAGTCTATCAGAAAATTTGTACAACTTGGAAAAGGGAACGGGAGTATAGTCCTTCTCAATATCAGTGTTATTGGCAAAATTATTTTACAAAAGTACAAAAAGATGCTTACCCCTTGCTAGATACAACACAAAAAAACTGGGTATCCCAAATATTCCTCGAATTCTTAGGTGAAAAAGAAAACTTTGATTTCATACCAACAGTTATCCACGGAGATTTTGATACATCGAATGTTCTCGTTAATCCTAAAACGTTTGAAGTAACAGGAATAATAGATTTTGAAGAAACAGGGGTTTATGATCCAGCAGGAGACTTCATATTTTATGATGAAGGCGAATTCTTTTTGGATCATTTGTTAGTAAATTATAACAGAGCTAAAGATCGGAATTTTAAAAACAGGATGAAATTTCTTTATTGTCGTGCTGGTTTGATATATATTCAAACTGGATTGGAGGGAAGGATTCCTAAAATGGTTAAGTATGGCATCCAAATGGTAGACAGCCGAATGAAGAGATTTCCACTATAAAATTCGCTACTTTCTTAAAATTAGGATCTTACCTCTTGATTATGATAATTCATGATAGAATTCGCCCTCAGAGGTAATATTAACAAGAGTTTTGTTAGATATTGGATCTAAATCCCAGTTAGAAGATTTATGATTACTTTTAAAGTGATCAACGATCGTAGAAGAACATATTACTCTAAATTTCCCTTTCTTTCCAAAAAATAACCGATAATAGGGCATGAATCTTTTTGATTTATCACTTAATGCAGAACAAATGATTAATTGTGGATTATTTTCAGTTATTTCTAAAATTATTAATTGCATTTGGTAATTTACGTTGTCTTCTTGATGCTTATCAATAATTTCTAGAAAAATTGGAATCCAAAAATCCTTAATACTGTTTTTACTAGAGTTATTTTCTAGATTTTGTTTGATATACCAGCTTAACAATTGAGTGTCAGAGAAATTATTAAATTGAGCTGAGATTGGATGTGATTCTGTATATAATATATCGTTGAGAATCTTTGAATTAAGGGTACCATTGTGGCTAAGAAAGACCTTTCTTGAACTTGTTTCATCATGAATCAGTAATGGTTGTACTTGTTGCAGGGATACTGGCATATTTACACTTGCCCTTCTTGCATGAGCTAACAAGATTTGATGTGTTGATCTAAGAAAAGGAGATCCTATGACTAATCGAGCTAGACTATTTTTTCTGTAAGAGAAAGCAGGTTTTAGATCTTGATTTTTGTGTTCCCATATTATCTTATAATCGTGATCAGTTCCAAGAGTTACAATACCCCAGCCATCCTTGTGAACACAATTCCCTTCTGGAACGCCATATACTCTGTTTAAGTAATGATCCTTCTTCGTAGAATCCAACCAAGCATTAAACCAATATTTCAATAAATGTCTAGAAGTTTTTTTGTGATTTTGATTCGCCCAAAGACTTAATAATCGGCACATTGTTTATTTCTCACTATATTCCTCAATAAGCCTTTTTGAGGGGTAATAAGTAAAAGCCGATAAATTTCTCCCTTTTGAGATTGTTTTCACTTCTACGAGAACTCTATGATATAAAGACCCTTCTCCTTCAACTAAATCAATTTGTGTCCAATGAGATTGCGTTAACTGGAAATAAATTTCACCAGTAACATTAGATTCTTTGTCTTTGAGTATGAATGGAAAACCTAGAGTGGGAGGAGTAAGCTTACGATAGCCCTCTAAAATCGCTTTCTCATATTCTAATCCACTAAGAAGATAATTTCGACTATATCCAGATTGTAGGGTTCCATAAGTGAATAATTGGTCACATTTCTCGTTAGTAACCTCTCTTTGCTCTTCTTTCATTCCGCTGTGACACCTTCTATTAACAATGGTTTTATTACTAAAAACCAAATCCACCAAAGAGGCTTCGTGACAGATAATCCGATCTACTTAATGCAACAAGAACTCGATCTTTATTGTCTAAGGTGATTTTTATTCCTTGGACATCAAGTGTATTAATTATTTTAATTCCCTGGAAATCAGTGACGATATTATCTTTTTCTTGGTAAGTGAGCTTATAATCGACATCTAACATTCCTTGTAACTGAGTTCCACGAGAAATACCATATTTTCTCCCTCGTTGGTCAGTGATCGTCCGTGATTTATTCAATTGAACTACTACAAACATTTTTCCTTGTTGTCGCAGTTCTTCAATATTTCTTGTCGTAAATTCGACATCTAATTCACCCTGTTGAAAATCAGTCTTGATTGTGGGGAGTTTTCGAATCTTAATTCCTAACATATCTTGATATTTTTCTGTTTCATTTATCCAACGAGATACACTTTCTTGTAAGGACTCCTCTCTACCATTCCGTACGAATCGGGCGTTAACACCATTAAAAACCGCTTGTTTTACATTAGTTCTGTGATTAGGATCAAGAGCGATTTTTCCTGTAGTATAAAGGTAAATCGCATGTAAAGCAGAAACACAGCAAAGATAAACAAGATCAAGGAGATACTCAAGATCCTGTTGAACATCAAATATTCTCACTTCTACACGGTTTGTTGTGAGAGCGGAGTCCTCATCTTCACCTATGTTCGTTAATGGTCCTCTTGGAGTAATATCTACTAGCCTCTCACCTCTCGGATTAGTTATGATTTTTTTCACGTTTTCGCCTGCTATACGTAAAGTATATCGCATTTGACCATAGTACTGCATAGGAATTAATGCTGCATTTCGTTTGGGAATCTGAATTTGAGATGGACCATTGGGTTTGAGAACAGTCGAATTACTGATACGATTACTAGCGACATTCGTCTTAGATCCTTGAAAGATAGGAGTGTTTGCAGATAACGCAATTAATTCAGGAAGATAATTCCAAAGATAGTTATAGACTGCAGCTAACTCTTCCGTATTCATGAATCCCCCTGTTTGGGCTGAAACGTTAATATGAGTTCCGCACATGGGATGAGGATCGCTCTGTATAGGATGCATACTCTGAGAGAAAATTCTATATCCTAATTTCGTTGCTGCATCAGAAAGCAGTTTCCTCCCAGCTTTCATTGCTTCTGCAATATCTTTAGGTGGAAGTGGAAGAGTCACATACTCAATTTGGCTTGGTGACGGTTCAGCATCCAATCCTCGAATTTTTAGTTGGAGAAAATCTAACCGTTTGGAATCTCGTTCCAGAATTTCAGCAGCTCTCACCATCAATTCATCAGCAGCATTTACTAGCGTGCCATCTTCATTGATTATTAGAAATTCTTCCTCAATTCCGCAAAGGACATTGTAATTCCGACATGGATCTTCAGACAATTCTTTTTTTTTTCTCTGGAGAAGCATAACAAATTCACATTTGACTAAATTCTTGCAATTCTAATATTTTCTTATTTGTTTTTTATTGATTCTATCACGAGCTCGGAAATATCTTTTATTATCAATTTATTCTCTAATCCTTCGGTTTTTATCGCTTCTTCGAGCATACAATAGCAACTTGGACAGGACACAATCAAGAGGTCAGCTCCAGTTTCATGAGCTTCTCTCACCCGAATTCTACTGGGGCTATCTGATGATTTTCCTAAAAGGTCAAAAACGAAATTTCCACTTCCACCACCACAACAGAAAGAATTTTCCATAGTTCTCTCCATTTCAACGAGTTCAACTCCTGGGATACCCTTGATTATCTTTCTTGGGGGATCATAAATCCCATTATACCTTCCCAAGAAACAGGGATCATGATAAGTTACTTTGGAGTTGATTGTATATAATTCTAGGTTCCTAGTTCTAAGAATTTCAGAGAAAACCTGGGTATAGTGGTATACTTTGATTTCCCCAAGATTACCATACTTGTTTTTCATTGCATTATAAGCATGAGGAGAAAGTGTAATGATCTTTTTTACACCAAGTTCTCTAAATTTCTTGACATTTTTTTCAGCTAACTCTCGGAATAAACCTTTCTCTCCAATGAAAAGCATTTCATTCCCATCACAATCCTCATCTGAACCAAGGATTCCAAAAGAAACTCCTGCGGTTTGTAAAAATTCAGCAACCGATTTAGCCATTCTCTGGCCTTGTTGTTCGTAAGATCCAGCGCACCCTACATAGAAAAGGTATTCATCACCAGGCTGATATCGGTTTATACCGTCAGCCCAAGAATCTCTATCATTTCTTGGCATCCCCCAAGGATTACCATATCTGTAGACATTATCTAAGAATTCTCCAACTAAGGGGGGGATAAGTCCCTTCTCAACCATGTCACTTCGAGCACTAATGATCCAATCAACAATGTCATCATTAAAACGCATAGGACACTGTTCTACACAATTTCTACATGCTGCACACGAGAATACAACATTTGCTAAATGTTCTGACCACTCAATTTCCCCCTTTACCCAAGCCCAAATCAACCATAATCTTCCCCCTGTAGAATAGGATTCAAATCGGAATCTGTTATAAGAGGGACAATTGAAATCACTAAAATTATTAGGAAATTTACAATAACCGCATCTGAAACATCTGTGGATTTGATCAGCGTAATTGAACATCATTTAACCTCCCAATTACCTGGATTCATGATTCCATTTGGATCAAGCACCTTCTTTATCCGCTGCATCAGTTCAAGCGTATTTTTGTCCATCCGTTCCATGATCATTCTTTGTGCAGGAACCTCAGGTTTCCAAGGTACACCTCCGATGTCCAAACTTGCTACATTTGTATCATGTAACGCATTCTTCGTTCTTTCAATATTTTCTGGATCAGCACGATTGAAGGGATAACCAAAAGAAAACATCATGGAATGACTTCGACCAATGACTCGTCCTGCATTACCAAAAGTAATTCTATATTTCTTTGTTATTTCAAGTAATCTTCTGAAGGCTTCTGGATATTTTTCCACTGGAATAATAGGCCCACAGTATTCAAATCCTCCCCCTTTCATTACATCTGCAAATCTTGTTGTACTACTAGTTGGCATCTCTAACAAGTCTTGTTTTACATCTGGGGTCATCATCATGAAACCTCCCTCTTTACTATCGATATGACATTGGAGAGCCTTCCAAATCATCTTTCTTTTAAATTCTAACTCCTTTTTCGAATCTCCTGTCAAAAGAATTCCTATCATTATGATATCTTTGAATACGGGTGGATACGGTTGAGCGCCAGTAAAAATATCTTCGCTCATTTCAGTATGAGTCACTCTTTGGATCACATTTGGAACTAGGTTGGGATCCTCTACTGTAAATACTTCAATGTCTCTCAATTTCTTTTTAGGAAATAATTTTAGACCCATTTTAGTAATTATACCTGTTGTTCCAAACCATCCTAAGAAAAGTCCCGCCAGATCAGGTAGAGGAGCAAGTGAAAACCAATAAGGACTGACAGAGGCAGAACCAATCTTACAGACTTCTCCAGTTGGCAAAACAACCTCCAATCCAGTAACCAGATCAGAATTAAACCCATATTGTTGAGTTAACCGTCCTTGACCATGAATTACAATATTTCCAACTACAGTCGCGGAAGGAGGAGCATCAGGTATCGAGAAACGTAACAAGGGATGATGCTTTTCCAGATAAGCCTTTAATTTACCAGTAGTTAACCCAGCTTCAAATACAATGTACCTACTTTCTTCATTAACCTCTAACACCTTATCCATTCTTCTTAAATCTACTACAATCCCTCCTTGATGAGGGATAACCAAACCAGACAAACTTAATGAACCTCCCACTGGAACTATGGGTATTTTTTCCTTGTTCGCAAGTTTAACTATCTGTTGGATCTCCTCTGTAGTTTTAGGCATCACAACAAAATCTGGTTCATGAGGTTCCATCATTCCTGGATCTTGAGAGTAGATGTAAAGCTCTTCTTTTTGATTTGAAACAAACTCCTCCTCTACAATTTTGGTCAAAGAATTGTATATAGATTGCATTATTTATCACGTCCTTGTAAAGCAAGTAGACATAGTTCATGCATCATAATCGGTTTGATTCCTTTCTCCGCAACCTTCTCCGAGAGATAATCAAAACAAGCAGGGCACTGAAATACGCAATATTCAACACCAGCATTCACCATATCGTCAACATTTCTCGTTTGGACATCAATAAAGAGGTCATATCGTTGTTGGCCTCTAATCACACCCCCACAACAGAGTGCATTCTCTCTGTCGTATTTTCTTTCCACTCTCTCAACTCCTATTAAATTGAAGATGTCATCAACAAGATACTCTACATTTGGAGTTAAACGAGCAGAGCAATTTCGTTGGAAAGCCACTTTTGCGTTTAAGGGCTGTATCTTCTCTTGCTGTTCCTTTAATCTATTGTAAAGAAAATCATTAAAATGAATGGGTTTGAAAGGAACTTCAATACCATAAGCTGTTGCATAGGAAGTTAATGTTGAATAACATTCATCATGGAAGAAAATTACCTCTTTGAATCCGTGATTTGCAATATTTTCTATTATTGTTGGAAGCTTCTCTCGAATCAATGAGGGATTACCAGAGTGAAGGTACATAAGATGGCAAAAGAAGTAACGTCCTATAATAATAGAGAGCTCCTCAAAGAATTTATCTTCGCTAAATAACCGAGTATACTGAGGAAAAAGGCACAGAGAAATAACTGGTTCTTCAGCACCATAAAATTGGATAATGTCTCTTCTTGTTGGTACTGATATGTTGACAAATTGGGTCTTCAGGGGCTTAGGCATAGGAAGAATCCCTCTTTCCTCCTGAAGATCAGTGATTAAATAGAATGGGTGATTACCTCTCTTACAGTACTCCTCGCAAGCATAACACGTTACACAATCATGTAACACAAACGAATCTTCCCCAGAAATCATTTTCTTTATTTCTGTCTTTGCTATGTCTTTATCAATATCGATATATTGGCATCTAGAGAGGCAATCAGCAGTTGGACATGTTTCACATGTTTTTTCATCGAATTTTAACTCATACATGATTAGTTCCTATTCCTGCTTCAGTAAATTTCAAAGCAGAAAAACCTATCTTAAACATTTTTCTATTTTATTCCACTAAAACCAAGAAGATTCTTTGTGAAACTGTTAATCAGTTTATTAAAGTGATCTTGAAAATGTTAATTACGAGATTGGATTGGTACCGACTCCTCAACCATTTGAAAGTGATAACAACTAATCAATTTTAATTAATCGTCTTAATAGAGTAGGATGTTAAGAATCCCCAATTATTCTCGAATTATGCTGAAGTAAATGTCAATTCATTTAGATTATTTTATATAGAAAGAAATATAGAACCTATTCACATTAAAAAAATAATATATTAAGGTGATATTTTGAAAATCAGAGAAATAAATCAAATATGGACGATTGTTCTTATTTTATGCCTTTTTTTGCTACCAATTTATTGTATGTCGTCACCGATAATAACAGAAGTAAGCTATGATGTCAATCCTGAATATTACGAACTAGGAGCAGTCAATGAGGAAGATAAACAAACATATATCTTTGATAGAATCAGAACCCAGCGAGAAGATAAACCTGAAATCCATGAAATGAACATGACGCTACCCGTTAGCGGATTTATGACCAACTTCGCAATTCATGAAGGAACAAAGGTGATTGTACAGATAATTGAAATAAATGAGACCTATATTACAGAAGAATACGTTTTCTATAACTTAGATGGCGAAGAATTTCATCCTGACCGTTTATATGTTAATCTCTCAAGATTAGACCTCTCGAATAATTACCAAACCCGTACTATTATGACAATAAATAAAACGCTGATCAAAGAAGTATATGATGATACCACTTGGAACTATAATTTTTATGATAATTTTATAAGATTTGAAAAAAAAGAAGAAGATGAAAACTACTATAATCGCGAAACATATGAGTATAACCTTACGACTGGGTTTCTGGTAGGAATGCAACGAGAATCTGGTGGAGAAGGTTATCATTCAGAAGTTGAAGTATCTTTATATGAAACATGGAATCCAGAACACTTTGACATTAGAGTTAGTGTTGGCGATATTAATACTTATGTTCTGAAAACATACAGCTGGTTTAATCATGAAAAACAAAGTTATTCTCACGATTTGATTATTCCAGTCATGAAAGGGGGTAATTATCAATACATCTCCCTTTATGAAGAAGATGAAATCATTGTAAAAGTTATCAGCACTGATTATCGTGGATATCTAGAACTTGAGCTAACCTATGATCTGATACACAACGATATGAGTATTACAGATGACCACCACTATTTTATTGATAAGAGTACCGCTTGGGCACCTAGAATTCTTGGAGCACCATTTATCAATACCGTTAATAGAACATTGATTGATGAAATTGCTCCCCCAGAAGTCACAATAAAAGATGATATTCTAAGCTTTGTAAATGAGTATACAAATGGATGGTATAATAAAATGGAGGGTGGTTGGAACCTCACAACTGGTTGGTTACTGTCATTCTATAATATACAAATAGAAGATCCAAACAATGAAAATAGGCTTCAGTATGAAATGGAGCTAATAGATAAAGATCTAGTAATAACTCCTGAAGATTTGATCGTTGTTAATGAAGGTGACTCAAAATTATATGAATTCACAGATATCCTTATGCCTGAAGATAATTCATCATTAATAGGAGGTCCAGGTTCATCTGGTGACAAGTTAGTCATAGTTTATGGGGATGAAAAACAAGTGATTGTCCAACCAGATGATACTATACATGTTGAAGTCAAAGATATTCAAGCACCAGAAATAACTGTTAAATTAATCTTCAATTCAGCAATCGATGGAAAAGTGGATATTGGCACAATGACTATTAATATCGAAGAACACGTATATTCCTATTATACTGGACCAATATTCATCATACCAATTGATGAACAGATGATTAAAGAAATATTTGCAGGCGATTATGATGATGATGGGTTCGAAGATGCTGAATTTACCTTCAATGATGAGATAGTGGTTATTGTGATCAGCAGTGGAGATGGGGAAAAATCTTATGAAGATGAACTAACCTATGACCTCGAAACGGGATGGCTTAAGAAATATAAGCATACTGTTGAGGAAGACGGTGATATCATTGAAGAACTTATTTTCGTTGAAAGTACAATAAGCGAAGAGTCTTCAGAAACGACGGATACCTCTGATAGTGTTCAAATCACTCCCATTCCTTTTTTCTCAATAATTTGTTCACTGTTATTGATTGCAGAAATACTCAGGAAGAGGAACCAAGTCAGATAAACTCAAAACCTCCTTCTCCTTATTTTTTTAAACCTATTTAGAGAAAACTTTATCTCCTTCAAAGTCAACGTATCCTTCTAATACCAACTCTTTTAAATGGTGTTCCACCATGATGCGCTCAAAGGTTTCGAATACATACGGTGGAGTACTTATTTTTCCTTGATAAATAAAAGATTGCTGGGCAATTGCTTCAATTGTTGTACCATTTGATCGTTGTTGTGTTATAAACTCCAAAATCCTTTTCTTTCGCTCATCAAATATCTTATTGAAATTCTCTAATCGATTTAAGCAATCCTGTTTATTATTAATAGGAGGAGAATGACTGGGAACTATCCATGAAATTTCATTTTCTTTAATGAATTGGCGTAAATGTGTAATCGATTGCCGGAAAGAAAATAAATTAGCATTTTTCCACCCATACCAAGGCCCAAAGTGTGATAGATCGATATCACCAATGAAAAGAATTTGATTAACGGATTCATATAGTCCACAGTGACCAGGTGAATGGCCTGGAAGATGTAACACATCTACACTTGTTTCTCCTAAATCTAATGGATCTTGTGCGTCAATCCATTCAATCTTATTAAATGCTAAGTCTTTCCATCCTGTAAGTCCCTCATACTCTAAGAAAGTTATGAAGTGTAACTTCCATTGACGATGTTCTGAAGGACTAGGCTTATCTTGAAAACAAAATTGAAGAAAAGCCTCGACACTTTCAAAAGCGTCTTTTTCTGATTGATGAATAAGTTTTGAACTTTGGGTAAAAATATGACCCCCAATAATGTGATCAATGTGATAATGTGAGAAAAAAATAGAATCATCTGATCCAATACAAAAAAAATCTCTTACTCTTGTTAATTGACCAGATCCATGTTGAAATCCCGTGTCAACAACTAATTTTACTTGATCGTTAAAAATTAACGTGTTTGAGGTAAAAAACTTTGATTGTGGCTGTATTAAAATGACTTTAGGAGAGAGGATTCTTCCATTGAAAGGGGATAGCTCATATTTAGAATAATTGACCATGACAGAACCAAATTTAATATATGATTATAAAAGAGGGGTCTATAGCAATCATAATATTTACATCATTAAAATACAATAGCTGCAAAGCATTCCAAGGAAAGTTAATATACTATTATTTCTATTATTTCTGCAAATTTTACATTAGTTGTTAAAGAATAAATGGAAAGAGAGTAAGAGTTTAAGAAGGAGAGAAAATTGAATAAGTTCAATAAAATATTAATAATTTTGGTGATTCTAGGTACAATTTTAGTGCAATCAGCAAACTTTACAAAATCAAAAATTGGGCAGGACGGGGATATTTTAATCGGTACACTGACACCCATGGCAATCACACTAGGTTTAGATACTAATTATGGTGCTGAATTAGCAGTACAGGAAATCAATGATGCTGGTGGAGTTAAAATTGGAACCAAAACATATACTTTCACACTAGTAAAGGAAACGACTTCAGGAACAACGGGTTTTCCAGATCCTACTGCTGCTGCTATGTCTTATTCCAAACTCGCATATGAGGATGGAGTTGTTGCAGTTCTTGGAGGATTTCGGACAGAAGTTATGCAACATTCCAGTTAGGAGGTCTCCTTGATAGGCCTTTCCTTAGTGTAGGAACAACTGGTCCGCTTATCAGTCCATACTATTGGAGAGTCATGCCTGGTAACGGTACTGTATTAGCTCTAGCAATGATGTCACTCTATAACTATGGCTTGATCCCATTAAAAGGTGTACGAAATATTACAGTCTTTCGTGAAGATACTGTATGGACATTAAGAATGTCTCGTGTCCTCCACCAATACATCCCCTACATTGCTGCTGCTAATTTCGGAATAACGGATGTGACATTAGGCGATCTCGCTGATGATATTGTAGTCCCGTCAGCAGCAGGATTAGATACTGTGACAACAGCTCTTAGTGAAGGAATCGATATGAAGCATTGTAATGCTCTACTAACTATCCTCTCTGGTCCTGTAGGTAAGCATGCCACGCAAGCTTGGTATAACTTAGATTTACCTCAAATTATGGCTGGAGCAAACACTGAAGCCCAGGCTAGTACTTACTGGGATGCCACCGAAGGAGGTTGTTATGGAGAAATCGTAATGGAAAGCGTTCCTCCTGGTTTAGAACTTACACCAACAACCAAAGCTTTTACAGATGCTTATGAGGTAAAAGCTGGCAAATATCCCACTTATACTGCATTTGGAGCCTATGAAGCAATCTATATAATCAAAGAAGCATTTGAAAGAATGGTTGATGGTACAGAGCCAACTTCTGAAAATCTTCAAACTGAATTGGCCAACACAGACTATTATGGCCCGAGAGCAAGGATTAAATTTACCAATGAGCCTCTTCAACAAGGAACGAATTCGACTGGTCATGCAATAGATATTCCAGGAGCAGATATCATCAATGGTGGTCAAGATGTGCATGACGCTTGGACTACTAATAGCGGTTCAGCACCACCTCTCAACCTATCTAATACGCATGTGTTATTTGGTCAATGGCAGAAAGATGGAACTCATGTTCCCGTTTGGGGCCATGCTGTCCAACCAGCGATTTTTGTACTTAAATCTTTTAATCCAAGCGCACCTTTCAACAATGACGCTGATTATTGGAATTACTACAATACAACTGGACGAGCTTATTGTAATTTTCTTGGTGGTCACTATCCTGATGATCTCAGAACAATGATAAATTGGACCGAGTTTAATCACGCTGATCATGGTTGGATACCAAAAACAACAACTTCCTATACAACAACAGAGACAGAACCTTCTGAAACCTCAGAAACGAGAACAACAGGGACACATACAACGGAAACAGAATCATCTGAAACCTCTGTCCCATGTGAGGATATCCCTCCAGAAGTTACCATTACTGGTATTAAGGATGGAGATACGTATTCAAATATAATTACAATTGAGCTTTCTATTACTGATGACAGTTATATAGATGAAGCAACCATTCGCATTGAAGATGGAGAAATTGATCAAACTGATGAGATAGAACTTATTGCTAACTATGCCACTGGAACATCCATTCTGTGGACTGGAGCATATGATCTCGATACAACAAATTTCCCTGATGATACTTACGATATTACAATTAGGGTCTATGATATCTGCGATAATGTGAAGACAATTCGCTTTAGTGTAAACTTCAACAATGGTATCACAAAAACAGAGGAAAGTACATCGAAAGCTCCCCTAATAACTACCACAGGATTTGATCTGTTCATAATATTGATTATCTTAGGAAACTTAGTATTTCTTGTGAAATGGAATGAAAGAAGAAGAATTGATGGATAGAGATTTATCCATCAATCGATTTTTTCCGACCAGCTTTCTTCCATTCGATGTCCCGTAATTCACGATGAAGAACCTTCCCAATAGCGCTTTTAGGTAATTCGTCAACAAATGCGACATGTCGGGGGATCTTGTAGCGAGCTATTCGTCCTTTACAAAACTCAATTAATTCTTCCTCTGAAGCTGTCTCGTCATCTTGCAATACAACAAATGCTTTGACTGTTTCCCCACGTATCGGGTGGGGAACACCAACAACAGCAACTTCTTGGACAGCAGGATGTTCTATTATCTCTTCTTCAACTTCGCGCGGATACACCTTCAAACCACTCACATCTATCATGTCTTTTTTACGACCAGTAATGAAGAAAAAGCCATCTTCATCAATGTAACCAATATCCCCAGTTAAGAAGTAACCATCACTGTTAAACACGTTTGTAGTCTCCTCGGGTTTGTTCCAGTAGCCTTTCATCACTTGAGGACCCTTAATGCCAATTTCTCCTTCTTCACCTTGAGGAAGTTCCGTATCTTTACCCCCCTCAGCAGGATCGAAAATCTTAACAGCAGTATCCGCGATAGGAAGACCAACACTCCCAGGACGTTTTAATCCTGGAACAAGTGGATTCACATGGGTGACAGGACTTGTTTCTGTCAGTCCATAACCCTCCACAACATTTGCCCCTGTCAATTCTTCGAAATTATACATCACTTGTTCAGGGAGTGGAGCAGCTCCAGATAAACACGCCCGAATGGATGTTAAATCATAATCCTTAATATCTTTGTGGAATAGAAGACCAACATACATAGAAGGAACCGCATGAAAGAATGTTGGTTTATATTTATAGAGGGTCTCTAGCAGATCTTGTAACATCGGTCTACCAGCAAGGGGATCTGTAATCAAAATCATTGAGGAGGCTGCGTTAATAGCAGCTAACATAATACAGTTCAATGCAAATATGTGAAATAAAGGAAGGGCGCATACAAAACATTCCTCGCCTTGCGAAACTGGTGGATACATTACACTTGTCAATTGAAGCTGATTACTAACGATATTATAGTGAGTGAGCATAGCTCCTTTACTTACCCCAGTTGTACCACCAGTATATTGGATGAGAGCTAAGTCTTCCTTAGGATTGATTTGAACATCTGGAACCTCTTTGGGATTACCTTCCCAGACCATTTTTTGAAATGATAAATCCTCTGAATGAACTCTTTTTTTCAACGGCACCTTACCCGTAAGCATTCCAAATAGACGTTTAGATCGACTCATTTCATCATGTAGTGAAGCTACAATAATATTATCAAGGTCTACACGTTTTTTATCTCGAAGTCTACGGACTCGATTGTATGTAATATCTATTGTGATGATATTTCTGGCCCCAGAGTCATTTAGTTGATATTCCAATTCATGATCTACATATTGAGTATTAAAGGGAACTATTAACGCTCCTAACCTATTAATCGCGAAAAAAGCTATAATAAATTGAGGGCAATTAGGAAGATATATTCCAATCCTGTCTCCTTTTTTTATTCCGATTTTGTGAAGACTATTTGCAAATCGAAGTACTCTATCCCATAGATCACCATATTTTATTTTCTTATCAAAAAAGATTGTCGCCACGTTATCGGGTGTGAGCTTAGCTGCTTCTTGAAGAAATCTATACACTGGATAGTCATCAGGATACTCGAGAGTACTTGGTATCTCTTCGGGCCAGCTTTTAAGCCAAAGTTTTTCAACTACTTCTACCTGTTCCATTTTGTTCATTCCACCTAATTGTAGAATCCTCGTGAACATTCTTTGATTTTGTGGGAATCTTCCTACTTAACTAGGAAGTTCTAATTGCCTAATAAAGAATATTGGATTCCCCTTCACAGGTGTGATAGGGGGATAAAGATGTTATTGCTTATGAATAAGTTAAATCATGTTCTACCAGTATTAATCTTGATATAACTTTATATATTTTTGGTTTTATCTTTACTTTTTGCATCAATGGGGGTTTCTATTATCAATGTTGAATCAGAACAGAAGAAAAGGAATAATTTTACCGTCTCGGCAGCTACATTATCTTCTTCTGGAAAAAATGAACATTGATCATAACAACTCATCGTAATTTTTTATCCATATTTCATACTTATTAAAATACCTTTACAAGATGAATGTTTTTTTTATAAAAATTATGGAGCTGTGAAGATTATACAAACTAATAAAAAAAGAGACAGAAAATGCAGAATATATCCAATATTTTGTTTAATCAGAGATCACAATACAATCTTAATCTTTAAATTTGTTATCTGAATCATCTCTTTTTTTTCATGGTTAAATCTATTTTCTGTCGGACAATCTTAGAAACTGACGGAAGATTTATAATTAGATGTAAAGCTTTCTATAGAATTGTTTGAAATTAATATTTCTTTTTTTTTATTATTCAAACCAAATTAATTGAAGTAAAATAAAAAACAATAATGTGAATAGAAATGAAAACCAAAAGAAGTCTATTAGTGATTGCAATTATTGCCTGTATGGTTATATCGCTATCACCAAATCTAATTGTCGCAAAGACGCAAGTAGATGAAATTCCAATCGGCTCCCTTGCACCGATGGCGATAACTCCAGGTATAGATTGCAATCTTGCAGCAGAATTGGCAGTTAAAGAAATCAATGATGCTGGAGGCGTTATATGTGGAGGCACCGCCTATAACTTAAAACTATTTAAAGAGTCAACTTCTGGGACAACAGGTTTTCCTGACCCATCTAGTGCTGCCTTATCCTATACAAAGCTTCGTGACGAGTATGAGGTCGTATCGATGATTGGAGGATTTCGTACAGAAGTAATGCAGGCACTACAATTAGGTGGACATGTGGATATACCCTTTATAGGTGTGGGCGCAACAGTTCCACTGATTAGTCCCTATTATTGGAGAGCTATGCCTGGTAACGGGACTGGGCTTTTCTATGTAATGGCTAGCTTTTATGCCTGGACATTAGGTCCACATTACGGTGTACAAAATATCACCATCTTTCGGGAAGATAACCAGTGGGCCGTTAAAATGGCTAGATCACTTCATTCAGCTCTTCCGTTATATGCCAGATGGACTCAACAGTTCTGCGGTGACGCTGCAACAACCAATCCAGCCTTATATGTTGAAAATGACATAGCAGTCTCTGTAGAAGCAACATATGATGCAGTTTATGCAGCTCTAAAAGCAAGTTATGAAAAACATGCTGAAAAACCAAATGCCCTATTAACTATCTTCTCAGGTCCTGTTGGCAAATATGCTACAGAAGCTTGGGCCCAATTAAATAAAGAGCTGGTAGCTGATGGTAAGGACCCTATCATAATGGCTGGATCAAATGTTGAGTCACAAATCGAAACTATATGGGATGCCACTGAAGGAGCTCCGTACGGTGAGATCGTAATGCAAACATCCCCCGATTTAGCTTTGACCAATACAACAGAATCTTTCAGAGCGGCTTATAAGGCATTCACTGGTAAAAGTGCATCTTATACTGCCTGGGGAGCCTATGATGCTATCTACATCATTAAGGAAGCACTAGAAAGAGCTTATGCAGGAACAACAGCCTATAATCCCGCTACCGCATCCGAGGACATTCAAGCTGAACTGATTAACACCGATTGGTACGGTCCACGAGGTAGGATTAAGTTTACAAATGAACGTGGGCCTCAAGTGGGTGTCGACGAATATGGTTATTATATAGTAATTCCTGGAGCTGGTGCACTATACAATAATGCTTCTGTCCATGATACTTATTCTCCTAGTGCTCTTCTTCCACCATACGCGTTAGGCGAAACAACAGCAGAAGGTGGTATATATAATACAAGTGGGGAGCCTACTTGGAATTGGCCTGCTGCGATGTTTAAACAGTGGCAGGAAGGTGGAGAACAAGTAACAATCTATGGAGGTACGGCCTTCCCAGACACTCTCGCATATAACAACGCTTATTGGTTAGCATTTGCAGATCCAGCAATGTGTCAATATATTGCTATGGGAGAACCATATGAAACATATGGTTTGTGGCCATTTTTGGTTCCATTTGTTGGGGATTCCCCAAGCGCAAACCCAAAATTACCCCCATCATATACCAATTGGAGCCCAACACGTTGCTTCACAAAATGGGCTCATTATGTGGCACAATGGAAAGCTTTAACGGGTGATCCTGATTTCGATGTAGCCCATGACAACTTTTTCGACAATGCTTCGGACTACTACAGTACTTATGGCCATTATCCTGACAACATGTCGCTAGCTTTAAACTGGACCATTTTTGATCCATCCAATCATGGATGGGTGGAAGAACCAATAACATCAACATCAACAGGGACAGAAACAACAGGACCAGGTACAGTAACCGCAACTGCAACTGCAACTGCAACTAAAGTAACAACAGTAACGGTTCCAGGATTTGTGTTACCATTAATTTTCCTGGTTTTGACAAGTTTAGTACTTTTGTTTAGAAGGAATAAGCGAAAGAAGCGCTACAAACGCTAAAACTTATTTCTTCCCTCCCTTTTTTTTATTCTCTATATCGTCACAGATCTGATACAATAAAGACTCACATGTCAGAAGAGGTAAATTAAATAGTCGAAACATTGAATAAATGCTATATAAGGACACTTAAAAACTATGATTACTTTCTTTACCAATCACCTAATTCATAAATATAAAAGGAGATTTTCTTGTTACGATGAGCACAATCAATACTTCATCTTTTGAATTTTTACAGAAGGAAAGATGGCTGATTATAGGTTTAGTTATCTTTTTCACATCATGTATTTCATTTTTATGTCTAAGAGACTGGATTTTAAAAGATCCAAATGATCCAACTACTGCAATAGAGTTAATCTTGAGTTGTATCATCCTTGGTACTCTCTATTCGATTTTATCTTTAGGTTTCAGTCTTATTTTAGGTATTGCAAAACAATTCAAACTCTCTCTCGGTGGATATTACGTTTTTGGCGCTTATGTCATGTTTTTCTTATTGAAAACGGTGAAAATCGACCCAGCATTGAATATAGCTAACGAAATCGACAGATTACTATTCTTGGGTTTGATTCTACTCCCAATCATACTTGCGGTAATTATCCTAGTGTTTCTAAGGACAGTGTTTGAAAAACGTGAATTTCTTCTTATACTAGCTTCTCCAATAATATCTATAGTAGGAGTCATAATCCTAGGGATCAAACTTGTAGAAAGTTTCTACATTGGACTGGCTGTTCTTGCAGTTTGTCTGTCAGCTTGGTTCTTAGAACTTCCAAAGCAAAGGGTAGCATTTGGTTCATTCATACTTGGATTGGTGATTCCACTGATAGTATTATTCAATTCAATGTTTGGATCATTAATCGCACAAATACCTCAATTAGGTCCTTTATTTGGACCTTTAATCGGTATATCAGTTGTATATCTAGCATTAATGATGTTAGCAGTGATCCTAACTTCTTGTTTGGCTATGATTGTAGATCGGTACATCATTGAAAAAGTTAGAATGTCAGTTGTCAATGTCCTGATCATTACATTTGCTGTAGCCCTCTTTCTTCAAAGTCTGGTTCAGATGATCCATTTTCCACAAAACGGTCAGTTTATTCTCTTTGGTGGCGAATTTCGTTCACTTCCTACAATTATTTCACGAGGCCTTGATTTAAACTTATTCGGAGTGACTATACGATTTATTAGGTTAGTTTCAATGATATTTTGCATCACTGCAGTAATTCTTCTGTATATATTTATATGGCACACTAAAATGGGAAAGGCATTACGAGCTGTTGCCCAAGATGAAGAAGCTGCTGCACTTGCTGGAATTAATATTCGAAAAATAACAGCAGCCGTGAGTGGAATAGGAATGGCGTTAGTTGCATTTGCAGCAATATTAACATCACCTTATGCGGCTAAACCCCAATGGAGTCCATTCATGGGTTGGACTGTGCTTATAATGGCTATAGCCATTGTGACACTAGGTGGTATGGGTAGTCTCCCTGGAACCATTTTAGGAGCTTTCATATTTAGTTTCACCGAGGTTCTAGTCACTACAACCATGAATCCAGTTTCAATAATACCTGGAATTATCGTGATTCCATCTTTATCAAATTTTTCAATCCTTCTCCCATTTGTTATAGTTTTCATTGTGATGGTTTTAAAACCAGAAGGATTACTTGGAATTAAGGAGGAACATGAATAATGGACTGGAAAGAGTTAGCTGAAGATTTATGGGAAAGTGTGAGGAATCGGGGCTATTATATTTTGGGATTTCTCTTAATAATCTTGATTCCATTCATCTTTGAAGCACCAGTGCCAAAAGATTTACCAGTGTGGCTGCAGGTATGGACAGATTTAATATACCCCCCATCACCATTAGCGGTAACAGATGAGTATGGTATACAACGGTTTCCGCCAATACCAATTATAAGTGATATCTATAGAATTAGTCGTAGTGTAGGTTTATTTCCAAACAATACTTACTTACTCAAGATTCTTGCTCTATGTGCTATTTTAGCTATAGTTGCAGCATCTTGGGATATTCTCGTTGGTTATTCTGGGCAGATGAGCTTTGGTCATGCAATCTTCTGGGGATTTTCTGCTTATTTAGCTTTCTACTTATCTTCCAAATTTAGTATCCTTGTAAATGACCCAAATTTGGGACCTTTACTTCCTTTTGATCCCATTATAGGCATATTATTAGGATCATTACTTTCAGTAGGACTTGCTATATTAATTGGAATAGTCGCTCTGCGCCTAAAGGGCCCTTATCTCGCTTTAATAACGTTGATAATTCCATTAATTGCATTACAACTTGTAAAAACAGCTCCACCTGAGATTACAGGAGCAGAATACGGTATGCCTATGATTGGAGCTCTTATTATTAAAACAAATCCTAATCGTGAGATTGATGCCCTTAACTTCTTTATCTTTGCAATGTTGGTATTTTTAATTGCTATTGGGATTTTAATGCTTATAGGTTTTTCACGAATAGGTCTTATATTTAATTCAATACGGGAGGACGAAGAGGCGGCTGAGTCTCTTGGTGTTAATCTCTCTTTCTACAAAATTCTAGCTTTCTCTATTAGTGCTTTTTTCGCAGGAATCGCAGGGTGTTTATATGCTCAACATCCCATGATTCGAGTTGTAAACCCTGATCCATTTTTTGGCTCTACAATCTCCTTTGGTGTAATAATGTATGTTGTTATTGGAGGTATTGGTTCAATCGTTGGGGGTGTAATAGGAGCATTCTTGCTTACACTTCTCTCGGAGCTTTTTTTAGACACAATTTTTCCTGCAAGCGATGTTCCAGGATTTGATATTCTCGCTTTTGGTCTAATTTTAATCATTACTCTTCGTTACTTACCATTTGGTTTAACAAGGGCAACAAAGGAACAAAAGAGAGCTATTATTACAGGTATCATGATGGCGTTTGCCTGGATAACCATTCCTAGTAGTAGTAACGGTTTTGGAGTAAAATTACTTTCAGAATATTTGCTTCCTAGCAGCGAACAAGCAGGAACCCTCCTTGGCGACCTAGTATCTATTTCAGTCTCAGCAATTCTAACCCTTGTAGGTAAGTTTGATATGCTAGGTGTTATGATTGGAGGGTATGATACAACTTATCTCGGAGGACCTATCTCCGTTGAGAATATATTGATGTTTATAAGCCTCTTGTGTTTGTTCATATTTTCAATTCCAGCTATTTTAGTATTCTTTATTGGTGAAATTATTGGTTTCTTTATACTTGAAGGTTTTATGGGTCTGGATCTATCAGGGACAACAATTATGCGAGCCAAATTTCTAATTTATGCTATCGTTGGGATTCCTTTTGCCTATTACCTTCCCAGAATATTCAAAAAAATTAGGCTCAGGTATTGGGGTGTATGGCCCAGTGTGGGGAGATATGAACCTGATTAAATGAAGTGAATGATCATGACGACTAATACTTCCCATAGGGCTTCCACTGACTCAAGAGAAATCATTATTGAAGTTCAGAATCTTAGTAAACATTTTGAAGGACTAAAAGCTGTGGATCAAGTCAGCTTTTCTATAAAGTCTGGTGACATTGTTGGCTGCATTGGTCCTAATGGTGCTGGCAAAACTACTCTATTCAACCTTTTAACAGGATTTATCAAACCTACTAGTGGAAAAGTAATGTTTAATGGCAAAAATATTACAGGATGGTCCCCTTATAAGATAGCAAAGCTTGGGATTGCTAGAACATTCCAATTAGTGCGCCCATTCAAAAGGTTAGATGCTTTAGAGAACGCTATGGTACCTCATATTCCCAAGAACTTCTTTTCAAAATCCTCCATACTCAGAAACAAAGCCATCTGGTCTTTAATTACAGTGGACTTGGCAGAGAAAAAGAATTACCCAGCATTCATACTTCCTCACGGAGATCTGAAAAGATTAGACTTTGCTCGATCAATGGCTACTCAACCACGGGTTTTTCTATTAGATGAACCATTTTCTGGGCTTAGTTTCGAAGAATCTTTCCGAATTCAACGATTGATCAGGGAAGCTCATGAAAATGGAATGACTATAATGATTGTTGAACATAAGCTCAAAATACTAATGAAACTAGTTGAAAATGTCTTAGTGCTCCACCGAGGCCGGTTAATTGGTGAAGGTTCTCCCAAGGAGATTGCAAATAACAAAGAAGTGATTGCTGCTTATCTAGGAACAGAGGCGAAAGAATATGGCTGAATCATCGCAAACATATTTGCTTGAACTTCAAGGAGTAAGTGTACATTATGGTCGTGCTATTGTACTTGCTTCAATCTCTCTAACAGTAAAGACGGGGGAATTGGTTGCTATTATTGGACCCAATGGCACAGGCAAGACGACCCTCCTTCGGGCAATTTCAGGGCTCTCAGAGCTCGAACATGGAAGGATTCTTTTTGAAGGAAAGCTCATTACAGAGTCAACTAAATCTCAGTTTCGTATGCTTGGTAAAAATAAATCTCTTAAACCTCATAAAATAGTTGAACTTGGTATTATCCACTGTCCTGAGAGACGTAGACTATTCACAGAGTCAACCGTAAGGGACAATCTAGAGCTTGGAGCTTACTGTATAAGTGATAAGGATAAAGTTGAAGACATGATGGATTGGGTTTTGAAGTTGTTTCCCTTTCTTGAAGAGCGTCTTGACGAAGAGGCTGGTGTTTTTTCTGGTGGAGAACAACAAATGATAGCTATAGGACGTTCTCTCATGGGTAATCCTAAATTACTTCTTTTGGATGAACCTAGTTTAGGTCTGGCACCTATGGTTAAACTTAATATTGTTGATGCAATCAGACAGATTCAAAAAGCAGGTACAACTATTCTCCTTGTTGAACAAGATGCTAGTATCGCCTTAGAAATATGTGACCGTGGGTATTTATTAGAAGACGGTAGAATCGAGTTAGAGGGTACCAGTGAGGAATTATCAAACAATGAACATGTCAAAGAGGCCTACCTAGGAATTGTATAGATAAATAATTCTCTAATTTGTTTGATAAAAACGAATATTAAAATCAATTAACGATCGTTAGCTTTTAGTGACTTCTAATTTTCAGATTTCCCTCTCTTCCAAAATTAGTATATTCTGTTTTAAAAGACTAATTTCAAAAGCAAATATTTACTTCATTTTATATAGCGGAGTAACTAGTTTTGCCAAAGATAAAGGTATTATTATTGGGTGCTTCTGGTTCTATGGGTTTTGAAGCTTTCAAGAATTTATGGCAGAAAAGAGAGGTATATGACATTATTTTATTACAACGACCATCAAAGAAGAATAAAAAACTCTTTAATAAATATGAAAAACTGTGTGGAATAAAATCAATACCAGGACGAGGTATTGTAGAAGGAAATGGTCTTAAAATTGTGTGGGGGGATGCAACAAATTATCCTGATGTTAAAGAAGCTTGTAAATACATCGATTGGTGCCTCTCTCCTCTAGCTTTCATCTCTCCTGCTGCCGATCATAATCCAGAAATGGCTAGAGCTGTTAATACTATCGCAATTGAACATCTTGTGAAAGCAATTGAATCTCAACCAAATGGTGCAGAACATATTAAATTTGTTTATATTGGCACAGTAGCCGAAACTGGGGACAGACTTCAAACAATCCATAAAGGGAGAGTGGGAGATCCATTAAAACCTTCAATTTTTGACTTTTACGCTGTTACTAAGATTCGTGGTGAAAGGGTAGTATTAGAGTCGAACATCAAACACTGGGTTTCATTAAGACAGACTTTTATTATGACTACAGACAATATGGAAGATCCAATCATGTTTCATCAACCGATCGACTCTTTCATGGAAAACAACACAAAAGAAGATGCAGGGAGAGGATTAATAAATTGTTTAGAAATATCTGATGACTCCGATTTTTGGCGAAGGGTCTACAACATGGGTGGTGGCCCAAGCTGTCAAACGACTTATTATGATCTTATGAAACGGATGTTTGCAATAAATGGTTTAAGGTTAGAGAAGGTTGTAGAAAGAAAGTGGTTTGCTCTTCGCAATTTTCATATGCAATTCTTTGAGGATAGTCACCTTCTCAATAAATACATCCATAATTGGGGGCATTCAATGGAAGATTTTTATGAAATGTTTGCAAATAGAAGACCTTTTTTCCTAAAAATTATCACTGATCTGTGTAAAAAAGCCCCTTTAATAAAAAAAATCGTTGAAAAGGCAACATATAAGCAATTAGAAAGATTAGCTACTCAATCCAAAAATAGTACCGTTTACTGGTACAATAATAGAAATGATAAGAGAATTTCGGCATTCTACAAAGATTATAAGACATTTGAATCAATACCTGATTGGGGGGTAAAAATGCCTGAACTTGATCCTCGAAAAATGCAATTCATTCGTCTTGATCATGGTTATGATGAATCGAAAGAACAATTAGAACTAGCTGCTTTAGAAAAGGCTGCGAAATTCAGAGGAGGAGAATGTCTGTCCTCAAAGTGGGATGGTGATCTGTATTCTACTTTAAAGTGGAAATGTGCGTTTAATCATGAATTCAATGCAAAGCCATATACTATTATTAAAGCAGGTCATTGGTGCCCGGAATGTTTAGCCCCTCCTTGGAGATATGACGAAATAGCCAAAAAAAATCCTTATTTTGCTCAAGTATGGTATCCCAACCATGATAAAGAGGAAAACAATTTCTATGACGAAAAATGCTATGAAGATATCTTATGAAAACCGAGATTTTCAATATAAGGTATGAATTATACTATATACATATTGATTAGTATTTCTTTATCGATTTTTAACAGTCTCTCAAAGATCTACTAAAGAGAAAAAAACCATCATTTAAGCACTAAAATTGGTATAGAGCTGAAAAGAAGATGAAAATAAGATTAAATATGAATGAGATACCTTATCCTCCACCCCCAAATATCATCCAAGCTGCTGAAAAGGGATTATCACAATTGAATCGATATGCCTCACCAGAACATCGGGATCTAATAAAGAAATTTCTTGCTAAATACTCAGGAGTCCCTAAAAAATATATTATCGCATATCCAGGTTCAGACCTTATATTAAGAGAAATTATCCACATATTTTCAAAGGAGAGGAAGGTTGTTATGGTTTATCCAACCTTTTTACCAACTTATTACGCAGCTAAACAATTTGCATATAAGCTGACAAAAATTCCTCTCAAACCACCAAATTTCTCCTTGAATGTTGATTTACTTAATAATGAGTTGAAAGAACCATCTTTAATCATCATCGATAATCCCAACAATCCAACAGGGAAGATATTACTGGATAAAAAGATTGTTGAAACCATTCTTGAAAATACAAATGCTTTACTGGTAATCGATGAAGCGTACTATGAATTTACTAATTTTACTTTCGCTGATATGGTGGAAGAATATCCAAATCTTGCTATAGCTAGAACAATCTCCAAAGCTTTTGGTTTAGCAGGAACACGTATTGGATATATCATTGGAGGAGATACGTTTTTAGAGGTATTTTCCTCACTTTCGATAATGTTACCTCAAGTCAGTTTATTAGCAGCAATAGAAGCAATAAAAAACCCAGAATATATCAAGAAAAATATTGAACTTACTATTAAAGAGAGAGAACGTGTGAGAGATGATTTAAAAAAGATGGGATTTCAAGTTTATCCCAGTACAACGAATTTTTTACTCATCAAGACCGATATCCCAAGTATAGGAGCAAAGCTTGATAAAAAAGAAATCTTAGTTCTTGACCTTACTGATAAATGGCTCCCAGGATTTATTAGAGTAGCTGTGGGAACGGAAAAGGAAAATGATGTATTCTTATCGAATATGAGAGAAATTACACAATGAATTTTGGAGTGATTAGAAATGGGAATAAGAGTTGAACAGAAGGACTTAGTATGGACCATTATTATTGATAATCCCAACGTCAGAAACGCTGTAGATGGCCCTACAGCAGAAGCTTTAGTAAAAGCTTTCAAAGAATTTGAAAATTCGGAAGCATGTGTAGCAGTACTTTGGGGTGATCACGGATGTTTTTGTTCTGGCGCTAATCTAAAGGCAATTCAAGCGGGTTTCGGTAACTTGATAGAAAGAACTGGAAATGGACCCATGGGACCATCCAGAATGTTGCTGTCAAAACCTGTGATTGCTGCCATATCTGGTTTTGCAGTTGCTGGTGGCCTTGAACTTGCGCTTTGGTGTGATTTCCGAGTGATCGAAACAAATGCTGTTTTTGGTGTCTTTAATCGTAGATGGGGTATACCTCTGATAGATGGGGGTACGGTGCGATTACCAAGACTTATTGGATTAAGTAGGGCCCTTGATATGATACTCACAGGACGGCCTGTGTATGCTGATGAAGCATTGGCTATAGGTCTAGCTAATCATATTGTTGAGGAAGGTAAATCAAGAGCTGAAGCTGAAAAACTAGCGCAGAAAATTTCAGAATTCCCCCAGACATGTCTTAGAGAAGACAGATTATCTACTTATGAACAATTTGACCTCAAATTGGAGAATGCCTTGATGAATGAATTTGATCATGGTCTGGTTTCACTTAAAGAAGCAAATGGAGGAATTAAACGATTCATTAACGGGGAAGGACGTCATGGTAAATTCTAGAAAATTATATGGGTGTATAAAATGAAATATTTCTTAGATAGTGCAAAGATAGATGAAATTAGGTATGCATACATTAACTGGGGGATCGAAGGAGTAACAATCAACCCAAAACACATTAAAAATACTGATAAATCTTTTATGGCAGTCATTAAGGAATTAGCTGAGGAATTTAAAGGCAAAAATTTCCCAATTTCGATTGAAATTAACCCTCATTTAACAAAAGCCAATGAAATGATTTCAGAAGCAAGGAAATATTCTATTCTATCCAAGAACTTTGTTATTAAAGTCCCTTGCAATGAACAAGGTTTAATTGCTGCAAAAAAGTTGACCATGGATGATATCCGAGTTAATGTGACTCTTGTATTTAGTGTCACCCAAGCCATTCAAGCTGGACGAATTGGTGCAACATATTGTTCACCGTTCATTGGTTGGCAAGAAGCTAGGGATGTTGATACTACAAAACTTCTTTTTGACATAGGGAAAATATTCGACAATTATAATTTTAACACAGAAATTATTGCTGCTGCAATAAGGAATGGAAGACAAATAACCGATGCAGCACTAGCGGGTATTGATATTATAACTGCTGGATTTAACGTCTATAAAACTAGCTTTAATCATCCAATCACCGAGAAGGGGTTGAAAATCTTCCGTGAGGCTTGGGATGAAACACCAATGGGGAAATTATAGACTATGTTGATAATTTCTTGATCTTCTTTTCGTGTCGTTTAGTCCTTCCTCTTTTCTTGGTCTCTTTGCTAACCTTCTGAATTTCCTTTTGAAGTTTCAAAGTTCCTTTTTCAGTTAATAATAAAACATCATTCTCTTCTTTCAATAAGCCAAATATCTTTAAGCTGTGAATTCGTTTCAGAAGATGCGATTTTTGCTGAGGAGATTTCCAAATATGCTGTTCGTTCATTTTATCTGCAACTATAATTGGTTGAAAAAAATCATTAAAATCATTTTCTAATTTCTCTAAGGTATTAACATCCTTTTTGATTTTATATAAAATCCATAGATCTAAAATTTTGACTTGAAGTTTGTCATATCGTTTCCATATTCCAAGTTTGTATTTCTCATAATCGATTTCTTCCCCTTGTGATTGAGCTTTTAAGTCTGAATAGATTTTATACGCCCCTTGTAGAATAATGAATCCGATGAAACATCCTACTATACCATCAAGTATGAAAATGCCAAAAAGACCAGCGATAATGGCAATTAAAACTAGAAAAGCATTTAGAACATGGTTTTTACTATCTTCTGACTGAGCAAGTATCGCTAAATTTCTATTATTATACCCTGAAAAACGTTGGTAGAAATATAATAATCCACAGAGAACTATTGAGGTTATAGCGATAGTTATAGCTAATTCACCCTCTTTGAGTGCTTCTGGAATAAGTATTCGCTCAATACTTTGTAGGAAAATACCAAGTCCTGTTATGAACACTAACAAAAGTAAAAGATAGGTAGATTGCTTCTCTTTTCTTATTTTCATTGCCAATCCAACAATGATAGACGAAACACCATCCATTACCGAATCCAATCCATCACCCAATAAACTAACACTACCAATTAAGAAAAATCCGATTAATTTAATGGATCCTAAGAATAAATGGATAATCAATGACAATATTGGAGATATATTAGGATGTGCTAAATATTTTAGAAAAGTAAAAAAGAATAAAGTCCTTTTGCATATTTTTGTGCTTCCACTTCCCCTTTTTCGGATAAAGAATAAACACCAGAGGTGTTATCAACAAGAATCTTTTTTTCTTCCTCAAGATAAGCTAGAGCTCCTTCTATCTTAGAAAATTCTTCTATATTATCAGTTTCTTCTATAAAAATAGCCATACCAAATCTCATGGCTAATCTCTTGTTTAGTATGAGGTTCCTGGTTTAAAGCTATCAGGATTAACTTTTGTTGGTCTTCATAATCAAGTTTAAGATCTCTACCATTCCCGATCATTGCCTTTCGGTTCCTTGTATATTTAACTTTGTAGAAATCTTACTAGAAGAGGATTAACTTCATTTGGGTGTGTATAATGAGGCATATGTCCAGCATCTTTGATTTTATGGAATTCAATGGATGGAATAGCTGCTCGAACCTTTTGACTTGTTGGATAAGGGATAGTTTGATCGTATTCTCCCCAGAATAATTGCATCGGTAAATTACGCTTCCCTAGCCTTTCATAAATTCCCTTTAAGTTTGTAAATGGTGTATTTAAAGCTGTAGATCGAACTGCTTGAAGAAAACCCCTATATTTCATTTGTTCTTCATATTTACTCAGATATACATTAATTTCTTTGTATTGGTAAAAATCTTCCTTCTGAGTTTCAAGTATTCTTTTATGTGACAAATATAGTTTCAAGATTAAACTATTTATGATAGGTACCTTTAAAATCGCTAATAGGACATTTCTTCCCATTGAAAAACCTATAGGGTCAATCAATGATACTTTTTTAACCATATCTGGATATCTATCAGCAAAAACAACACAAATTCCGCCTCCCATGGAGAGTCCGACAAGATTGATTTTATTACGTGCTAGTTCAAGATTGCTGATAATTTCAAAAAGCTGTTTGATAAAGAAATCCATATTATAGGTTGTTTTGGGACGATCAGAATAACCACGACCATATAAATCATACCTTAACACTCTAAAACCCTCTGCAATGAGTATTTCAAAGGTTAGATCCCATACGAATAATGGACTTGAGAATCCATGGACCAATACAACAACATCACCCTCTACTGGTCCTTGGAGTTCATAATGTGCATATCCATTAGATAATTGTATAAATTCTCCTGGAAGTGATTTTCTCGTCGTATTATTAAGGTTTAAATATTCGTATTCCATACTTAAAGCCACTCACTGTATTTATACAAAACCTTCTTTCTGGAAATGATTAATATAACCTAAAGCTGGAATGAAGGAATCATGTAAATATATTTACTTTATGATCGTACAATCATATCATCAGTTTCGATTCACAATGATTATCCATCTTAGCATAATAACTGTATGAAGTATTACAATATTACAATAAATAATGAAAACGATGGAATGAAGCGTAAGCTCCATGATGAATCCTTAACAATTGTAAGTAAATTTGACAATATACAAGTAAAGCAAATTCATATGCCGTCGAATCATAAAGATTACAGAAAAAAATCTTTTTAGTGATTTAAAATGGAACCAGAAATAACCCTGGTTTTAGAAATTGGTTTAATTCTCACTTTCGGGATTTTAGGATCCGATGGACTGAAGAAACTCAAATTTCCTGAAATATTAGGATTTATTCTTGTGGGTATTATCGCTGGGCTTGTTTTTAGACCTTTTGGATTATTTCAAGATCATTACGCAACTATTACAAATATTGTAGTTGCTGTAGCCTTAGGTTTTATTGGTTTTAATCTCGGATCAGAAATTGATTGGAAAACTATTAAAACAATGTCCTCTAAAGTTATCATTATCCTTTTCTTCGAAGCTTTTATCACTTTCTTTTTCGTCTCTTTTCTTGTCCTGTTGATTACTCAGGAAATGTATCTTGCTCTTCTATTTGGAGCTTTGTCTTCTGCAACGGCACCTGCAGGAACTGCTACAATTTTTTGGGAATATGAGTGTAAAGGGCCATTGACTGCAACTACGATGATAATTCTCGCTCTAGATGATATTTTGGCAATTATTCTAACGGATTTTGCTATTGAATATGCAGCGATACATTTAGAGGGGGGAAAACTAGACCTATTCAACTTATTTATTCCTATGATTATTGACATTGGATTATCAGTTATTCTTGGATTAATAGCAGGGATGGTATTCTCATTTGTGTTGAATCGCGAAGAAGAACATGGTAAATACGTTAATCTCATTCTTGGAGCAGTACTTGTATGTATTGGAATCTCTGGTTTCTTGGGTATATCATACATTCTCCCCACAATGGTTTTTGGAATCACAATAGCAAGTCTTTGTAAGAAACCTGAAATTGACCCACAGAAGAAAGCGTTGATCTCGGAAATTTTTGGATCCTCAAATGAGGGGATTTTAGACTTTATTGATGAGGAGCTCCTAAAAGTCGGTGAAGATGAACCCCATCAGATTTTTCATGAAGTCTACCGATTAGCTTCTCCATTAATTGCTTTATTTTTCGTTTTAATTGGCTTAAACCTTGAGATTTCTTCTATAACACAAATTGGTTTTCTTGGTATATTATTTCTAATTGGTAGAACTCTGGCAAAATCAATTGGGGCTTTTATCGGTTCCAGCGTGGTTAAAGCTGAACCTAGTGTTAGAAAATACTTAGGGCCATGTCTTTACTCACAAGCAGGTGTTGCGCTTGGATTAGCTGTCCTTATTTCCGATAAGCTAGCATCATTCGGAGTTCCCGAGATGGGGTTGATGATTCTTAATACAATCACAGCAACAACTATTGTGTTCCAAATTTTTGGCCCTCTTGCAATAAGATGGGCCATCCAAAGGTCAGGAGAAGCAAAATCATGTACTTAGTTTCAACCAACAACGAGATAAAATAATTCTTATCGAATGAATGAGGCAAAAATAGTATCATATCTTATTAAAGCTCTTTATTATGAACATATTTAGATGCCTGAGGGTCTAACATTGGAGCTCGATAACATCTTAATGATTCTTTCACTCTGGGATGAACAAAAGGGTCCTACAGTTTATGATTGCAATCAAGAAATCACTCATTATGTTAATGCTATCTCAATCCAATGTTTTATGCCATGTTTCCATCTTTTTTCATCTGGATTAGCCCAGCAAAGCAAGAAACCTCCCATGATCCTCACATTACCTCTTCCAAATTATGAAAAAGTCGCTCGGATTTATTTTGGAAGTTGGGAGGATTCCCAGATCAGAGGACAATTCAGAGCCTTTGGAATTTTTTTCATATTAGATAATTTCGGGCCATTAGAGGAGTTATTTTTCGATACTTTGATTGAAAAACTTGAGCTTACTAAAGATCTTTTTATGAACGATTTAATGATGATTCTAGAAAGATCCATTAGTAGGCAAAAAGGGCCTTCTTTTGATGCTGGAACAGCTTTAAATAGTATAAAGGCTAGATTAATTACAACTCATGACTTACTAAGCATTTATAAGATCGATGAATTGAAATTAATCGCTAAAAAGCTTGGAATTGCACCTATTCAAATATCTAAGGAGAAATTAGCATCGGATATACTAATTTCTCTTTTGAAAAAAAAAAGGAATAACAACAAAAAGAAATAAGTCTAGAATCTCTTTATTAGAAAATATTCTTTTATAGAATTGGCGTAACCATCAGAAACCCCGAAGATCTCATATCCCAATTTCTGAAAGAAATCTGGGGATTGGAACGATAAAACATTCAATAACCCTGAAATACAACTATTATCTATAGCAATTTTTTCCTCACTCATTAAAAGTTCTCTACCATACCCTTGATTACGGAATTTCTCATCAATCCAGAGACATACAGTATGGATTACCTTAAGGATTGTATAAGCCTGTAATCCTCCAATAATTTGGCCCTCTTCATTCTTCACTACTAATTTAATCTGAATTTCTAGATTCATCTTACTTATCATACCAACTTTTTCTCTACCGTATCTACGCAATCCTTCGTTAAGAATCTTCATTGAAGCCTCAGATGCATCTTCAGAAATGGTAAACCTACCGCTGTTTGATCCATCTACTTCATAAGGTGTTTCTTTGTTTGATTCAAATTTCTTCAGGAGAATATATTCAGTGATACCATCAGTATATCCATCAAAAACTCCTAATACCTTGTAACCAATATTTTGATAAAACACAGGCGCTTGAAATGAAAAAGTCCATGTTTGTGATGCTGTATACCCCTTTTCTCTGCCAATCTTTTCAGCTTTCAAGACAAGATCTCTACCATAACCTTGACCTCGATACCTCTCCTCTACCCATAGAGTCTCAAGGTGCATGATTCCAGTTAGCATACTTGTGATTATTCCCCCAACGATCTTTCCATTATTATCTTTCAAGACCAAACTGATATCAGGAGTGGGGATATCTAATTCGCCACTCGGATACTTTTTGTTATGATTCTCTAAACCCTTCTGAACTATTTTCATCTCTTCTTCAGATGGATTATCGATGATGACAAATGGGTTCTCACTATGTTTCATTCAGTATCTCCGTCTCATCTAAAAGATCTCTACGATATCAAATTGGATAAGCAACTAGGAGTGGTGAAAAGAGGAATCATAATTTTGAATTATAAACTGAAGTATGACTTCAAATCCATCAGCATTTTCAGTTATCCCATAATAAGCTACGTAAGGATTATCTTCTAAAATCTCAGGTTCTTGGATGTTTAGATGACTCGACTCATCTATTTCCAATAACTCCACAAAAGCAATAGGGATAGGGGAATCCTCATTTTCTTTTATTAGTTTTTTATAAAACGTTTTAGCAGCTTTAAAGGAATGGTCGTTACTCTTTGAAAATAGAATAATCGCTCCTTCTTTTTCGGTGTAATGGTTTTTTGCGAGCTTATCAATTAGATATGGGCTTATGGGTTGCATCAGATTTATTCTAACGATGCTTTGATCAGTTTCAAAAAGAATTGAGACAATATTTAATGAAACGCGGCTTTCTTGATTTTCAATTTGATCTGGATATTTTTGGAGGAAAGCTTGAATGATATGATCAACAGGCTTGTCAAGAAAACTAAGAATGGCAATATTAAATATCATACCAGTAGTAAGATTATTTTCAGACACTTTTTTACACCCATATAGTTAATTATTCTCAATACCAGCACTTTAGGAGTATCGTTGGAATTAAATTAATTAAACTTATTAAAATCCTTTGAAAGTCTTTTTTATATAGTAATAAGTGTGTTATACTTAGTTAAGGAATAGGAAACCTCCAACAACCATTCTAGTGTGTATATAAATTCAGCTATTTAGGTGATTCAACCTTTGGAAATCTTTCCCTCTTTCTGGAGACGTGCAATGTATTCTTTTTCTTTTTGCAGGTGTATCTTGCCCAATTCTGTTTTTTTAGCGATCCATTCTTTCCCATCAAGCGTATACCATTTCAGCAACGTTATTGCACTAATCATAAAAAATATCCCAGGAATTAACGTATATCCCAGTTGTATACCAAAAAGCGCCGATTGCGTTTGTATAGATTCTGTGTTATCAAATCCGAATCCACTGATAATCAACAAGAACAGTGCATTAGCGATGGAGATCGCTGGTTTGCTAATCAACGCGTTCATGCCAGCATAAGTTGTTTCCCGTCTCTTACCAGTCAATATTTCATCGTAATCCATTACATCGGCTAATAATGGATTCCATATCAAGACAATCGGAGCGAAACCTATCCCAACCACTGCAAGACTTAACATCACTGGAATCAACCACCTCCCAAAGAAAAATAACAATACCAGGCCTGCACTTGCTAGCATCAACCCAACAATATAAACCTGCTTTAACCCACGCCGTTTCACCATCCTATCAGCAATAAAACTAAATAGTAGTAATAGGATAAAAATAGCAAGTAAAGGAAAAGAAGCCAAGAGACCATGTAACCCCAGGATGTACTGTACGAAATATGTCATGGAACCTGTTACTATCGTGAAAGCCAAGGTATACGCGAAAGTACTGACTTCGAATGCTAGAAACTCCCTGTTCTTGATCGTTGTGACCATCGATTCTATAAAACCCAGTGGCTCTTCAGTCCTTGCATACTCGTTTTCAATCAGAGTATAACTCGAAAAAAACAGGATTGTTCCAGCAACTATTCCTATCAGAACCATCATTGGTTTGAAAAGAGGGTTGAGCTTGGTTGAAGTTTCATCGGTAAGCAAGATCAACGGGAGTACCACCGATAATACACCACCAGTAGCTCCTAGAACCACGTTATATAAGCCAAGATTAGACCTAGCTTCTTGGGTAAGGCACATTTCAGCTGGTAGCGCCGTCAGAACTAATCCAATCATAGTGAACATGGAGTCAACTAAAAAGAGGACCAATAACAGGTTCCAAAATAGAGCTATTTGCGTGTTTCCCATGAAAGGAAACCAGCAAATGATGAATGTGAGAGCATAAATCGGCGCACCAAAGCGCAGGACAGGGATACGCCTGCCTATCTCTGTATCGACGCGTTCTTGGAGAATACCAAATAAAGGATCGTTAATTGCGTTCCAAATAGCGAACAGAAGCCAAGCAAGAGAGATCCATTCTTCACTTAAACCCAACTTAATGTTATAATAAAATGTGATTGCGGAACCGAGGGCAATACCACTAAGAATACCACTAGAAGCTTGAGATAATCCATAGGCAATTTTTGACTTAAAGGGTAAGGACTCGTCGAAATTAATAGCGATCTCATTTGCCATGTGTTCTTTTATACCCGTCATCTTGGATACTCTCTTAATTAATAGTACCAATGACTTTAAAATGTTCGTTGATTATTCTCATGAAAATCTTTATTATTTCTTTATATTAAAAGAAAAGAACAGAAAATTGAATTAGAACTGTCCTGATATCGCCTTTCTTCCAGATCATTGCATTGATTATATAGCATCATGTAAACCTCGCCAAACGTCAATTGTCTACAACTTAAGCTGTACATTTTTTTCCTCTACCAGTGTAATCATAGCGTTCTAAAGCATCAATTAATTCCCGATCAATTGAAGGGCATAGAAAGTTTATCTCGTTCCTCTTGAAACAACTAGTCCATCTTTTAGTACAAGATGCACTCTTTTGATGTTTTTAATATCTTCTAATGGATTTTCATTGACAACCACGATATTTGCCTTACGTTCTTCTTTCAAAGCGCCATAATCTTTCGTAATCCCTAACCATTCTGTTGGGTAAAGAGTTGCACCATTCAGTATTTGTGCTGGAGAGAGTCCATATTCTTGCATCACCTCAAGTTCTTTTATTGCTAGAATTGGATAGAAAAAGTCATACCCATTCATGACTTTTACATTTGATTTTGCTAATTCTTTAGTAAAAAGCTTTGTAAAGGGTTCTAAAGAGGAAAGATAATTAGCCATCTGCTTCTGTTCCTCTTCTGAAACTTCAAACACACTTGCTATTTCTTTGTTAATTTTCGAATAATTCTTCTTCTCTTCTTCAGTCAGTTCTGGTAAGGAACCTGTATATACAAAATTACTTAATTCTGGATTTGCTAATCCCAAGGTAAGACAATAATAAATTTGTTTCTCGCTCATTACCGAAATTAACTTATTTAATTTACTTTGATCTACAACATCAGTCCCTTGTTCAAGAATTTTCTGCATAAAAGCCATTCTCTGCTCTTGGGAAGCATCAGGATGCATGAGCTCATTATGCTCTTTTTCCTGTTCATCAAGAAGAACACTTGCTAAAATGTTATTGCAGTGTTCAAAGCAGTTTATACCTAACTGCAGCCCGTTTATAACAGGGATTGACTGAAAAAGAATTGCTCCAGGGTCAAGTGTAAGTTGTAATCCAGTTTGTTTGGTTTTTTCAAATAGATATTTGAAGATATCAATGTCAAATTTGTAGAAAGTTTTAGCAAATGTGGCGCCATTATCATTCAATGTCTTTACTATCTGTTCAACATCTTCTATTGTATTAACTGGGACAGTAGTTCCAGGTAATGATTAGTTATAAATTTCCCAATGTAAAGGACTTTTTTCAAGCATGGGCCCCGAATAAAAAATGTCAGGTCCCTGGAGTTTCCCGCTGGTTATTTCTTGGGTTAGATTTTTCAAATTATCAATTGGTCCTCCAACATCTCTGATTTGTGTAAATCCTTTATCAAGAAATGATTGTAATAACCAGGCTTTACTTTCAGGTCGAAGTATAGCAAGAGTTGCCAGGTGAGTATGTGAATCAAACAAGCCTGGCATTGCATATTTTCCAGAACAGTCAATTATTTCTGCTGTTGATTGTTCATCCTGTGAGATATCCCCAATTTTTGCAATATGTCCCTCTTCGACTAGTATGTCAGTTGGTTCAGAAAATTTCTTATTGTAAACGTCATAAACGTGTACTCGCTTAAGTATCTTTATTTTACCCATTGTAAACCCTCTTAAAGTCTTATAAAATAGGTTTTTGTTGCCTGTTTTTTAGTCTTTATGATTTCGTCTTTCAACCATTTCTTTGGATGAGAATGGTGATTCCCTTCTTTCGTCATTGCTAAATAATACCTGAAACTTACTGGTAGTTAACCTGAATACCACAATCAAATAATATAATTTTATTTTCAAATCATAATAAGAAGGAAAAAGCCAGATAAATTCAAGGAATTATGATTTGATCTTTTTCTTGAAAATACGTATTTTTAGTGAAATAAAATGCATAAATCTTAATTAGATGTGACTATTTCGAAAGTTCTGAAAGAGGCATTTCCTTCTTTTGAATTCGTCTATACTATACCCTATACGCTCCTTCTGTTCAGTCAGGGAAGCCAATCTATTCCTTAAAGGGAATTAAATCTTCAAGCATAGTCAATATCTGCCCTCGTTCAGGTTCTTCGAACTCTGAAATAACAAGGTCTAGAACATCTTGGATTGTGATCTTTTCACTAGTGTATGACAATCTCAAATTGTTGAAATCTGCATCAAGGATAAGAACCTTGTCTTTACCTTCAGTGTTGTTCCAAGCAGGCCAATGTGGTAAGTTACCATTATTAGGATTCCCAGTTCTCGCAAAATTTGCAAGATAATTCATGCACAAGGCTTTCAATTTTTCACGACCGATCCTGTTATCCTCTGTATGAGTTTTTCCTATCAAAATGGCAAAATCTGATCCACTTGTTCCCAAGAAGAAGGGTATCTCAGCGCCATGGTGAGCCCCTAGCTCCTGACCTTTGTTTTTTGGTAGAACACTGATCCCTTTATCACCAGGGCTTCCCCAATCAAACCTGTATACATAGACAGGCACGTTGCTATTTGAGGTCATTTCGCTAGCTGGTTGATTAACACCGTTTGCACGCCATAACATTGAATGATAATGCCAAACCCTGGAGCTCAGAGTAAGATCTTTGATGAAATGACTAAAGAGGTTCATTTCATCTTTTGTGCAGCCAATTATTACTGGCACCTTGTTTGCCCATTCCCCAGATGAAAAAACCTTATACCCCTCTGCAGGTATAACTGTCCCATCAGCAATAATAGAACGCCATTGTGCCATTCCCAAAACAATAGTGGGAATATTCTTTGTAATAGTAAAGGCTGATTTCGAACGTAGATATGTATTAATCTCATTATCTTGCATTTCGCTGATGTGCTTTACAGCCTCCTCTTCATTCGCAGTTTTTCGATCTTTGATAAGTAAGGCAACCAGAAGTCGTTCACTCTGAGCTTTGGCTTCCTCAATAGGGCATACTGACGTCAGACCACTTTCAACAACAGCTCGATGGAAGAGTCCCTTTGCAGAGGGAGATATCAAGAGTGAAAGCACATTGAATGCTCCTCCAGACTCACCCGCAATTGTAACATTGTTTGGGTTACCTCCAAAAGCTTTGATGTTATCCCTAACCCATTGTAAGGATTTAATCAGATCTAGGGTTCCATAATTCCCACTTTGGTCTTCTGGAGAACCAGAACCAGTCACAGCAGGATGCTTGAACCAACCCATAGCACCGAGTCTATAGTTGACAGAGATGTATAGCAAGTTCGATTGTTCAGCTACGGTATTACCAAAGTAGCTTGGCGTATTTGATGACCCAATGGAATTACCTCCCCCATGAATATACAAATACACTGGTAGTTCAGTTTCCGAACTCTTAGGACGCCATATATTGAGGTAAAGACAGTCTTCTGAACCTGTTGGACCCATGATAAGCATAACTTGTGCTGCAGAATTACCGAATTTCTTTGTCTTGCGAGTTCCAAGCCAAGGGATAGGATCAAGTGGTGCTTTCCATCTCAATTCTCCTACTGGAGGTGTACCATAGGGAATTCCTTTCCAACACCAGGTGCCTTTGTCTGAAAATCCAAGAACCCCTCCATACTTCGTCTGGACAGTTGCTTCATTATTCCAATTGCTTAGCTCATAAGTACTGTCAGAAGGTTTTGGTGCGAAATGACGTCTTAGTGGTTGAGAAATAGTTCTATCCAGATAATTCTTTAATCTGAATAACGGCGAAAGGAGTGAAGCATACTTCATTATTTGAGGCACATTTACTCACCAAGATTAGTTCAATCTCTGACATATTTTTGTGTGTCTATTATGCATTAATAAAAACCACTCCTAAATCAAATTTTTTTAGGAACTATTCTCGTTGGTTATATTCCAAAATGACTTCATAAAATTTACATTACACGTTAGTTAAGTTCTTTTTTAATAATAGCAGATCTATTGTTTGAATTTTATTTTTAGCTTCATTTAGGTTTTCAGAAAATTACTTATTGTAAACATCATAAACGTGTACTCGCTTAAGTATCTTTTTTTTACCCTTTGTAAATCCTCTTAAAGTCTTATAAAATAGGTTTTTGGTGTTTGTTTTTTAGTCTTTATGATTTCGTCTTTCAACCATAATTTTATCATCAATATATAATTCCTCTCCCTCTTTTCCAATCAAAATCTATCGGTTTCGATTCATATAACGATCGAAGAGGAAACCTCCACACAAAAAGACAATTATTTCGAAGAAAATGGAACCATGTTCAGGTGGGATTCCTTTTAACCTACTTAAAAATGCAGATATCGAATTCCCAAGTAAATTTCCAACAGTAATCATCTCACAAAATATAATAATATCTCGTCCCTTTTCCTTCCCATATTCCTTTATTAATCTACTTAATGCTTCTTTTGAGGGATAACCAGAAGATTCTGCATAGTGTTGAGCAAAAACGAGGGCTGCTATTTCATCGGAAGGAAAATTTCTGAATTGTTGTGATAAAAGTGCTTCAATTTCTGGTTTAGAGCTCCCCGCCCTTAAAGCGAAGTTTGAATGTCCCCATTCACAATAGATACAATCGTTTATCCCTGTCACAACAAGCATTATGTGTTCGCTAAATCGCTTTGAAATTCGCTTAGATTGATGAGTATCACGAATATAGTGACGGTGACCTAATATTTTAAGAATATCTTTAAAAAATGTTCTAAAAGTGTAAGTTCGTTTCTTAAAAAACCGAAAAGGATGATTATACAGTTGTATCTGCTTTTTCATGGCCAACCCTAGATTATATCACATTACTCGGTAGATCCTTTCAAAGTTTCTTGAGTGATGATTATATTTTAATCACATTATTTCCTCTATTCCAGATAAATAATATTGAAAATTCTAAGTGTTTAAACAACCTTCCCATTCTGTTAGAATATCCTAAAATACCATTCTTCATTATCATTCTCCTGTCTGTTTAATTGTTTATTAATAATAAGATCAAGCATAAATTCATTTCATTTACATATTGCAAATATAGAAATTAGTCACATAAGATCTTTAATAACCTTTAGGTTGTAACCACGTACAAATGTCGACTCCTTCTTCCTTCCTGATATTCTTTCGCATGATATTCAGCATCCTTATAAAGATCCTTCTGAAGTGCTAAGTTTCCTTCTTGCTCCATCTCCTCTTTATATTTAGCATATAAGTCCTTTATGTAATTCCAGAATTTTTTCTCTTCTATTGAGAAATCAAATGTCTGGTAGTTCAAATCATGTTTTTGAAAGGCTTGGGCGAGTTTTGTTTTATCAGGATGGAGTTTGTCTTTAGACTCCTTCGGGAGACATGATGCAGAGTAAAAAAGTCCCATTCTACCCTGAGGTTTGAGGATAGA
>JBHLMN010000043.1:0-10031 GCA_048938105.1 Promethearchaeota archaeon | reverse complement strand
GAGGAAAAACCGTAATAATTCTGGAGGATTGCATACATTGCAAAAGCATCAATGGTAAATCGTCGGTCAATTTGACCAGCAACAATTAATGCATAATAGTCAGTTACACCATCTGCTGCGTGTATATCTAATACTGTCCCAGCATTAATAATAACACCTATTTCTGAGACTGCTACTGTTTGGGTTTGTAATTCAAAGCCCCCTCGTAAGATTTCAATTGTATATGTTCCGATTTTAGCGTTTGAAATCTCGAATTGACCACTCTCATCAGTTAGGAACCATTTGGAAAACGAACCATCATCTAGTTTATAACGGACGTACGATCCTCCTATTTGATCTAGTTTGCCTGGAATTGAGGTGTACAGACGAATGGAAGTCGTTTCTTCAGGATATAACGTTATATAGACGCGATCTCTGTCCCCTACATAGTCAATCCTCGTTGAAGCTGTTCCATCACTATATCCTTTCATCGAGACAGTAATGTTGTACAATCCTAAATACAACTCTTTTACACTATATTCGCCTTTTTCGCCTGTATAACCTGAATAGGCTATTTCACCGACCACTCTTACATAAGCGCCTTTAATTGGTAGATCATCCTCATCCTTGACGTAAACATCAATAATTCCTGTGGCAGGAAGAGATGTTGGTTCATTTCTAAGAATGATGGTGATAACATCGGAATCTCCATCAAATGAAATCATCCCAGATGTTCTTTCAACTAAATACCCATCTTTGAGGATATAGAAATGATACAATCCCACCACTAGGTTTGTAATATTGATAAACCCATTTGTATCAGTGAAATAGGAATTTAATAGCGTCCCTGCTGCATTATAGACTTCTACATAAGCATCTGCAAGAAAATAGGTACTGTTCTTAACATATAATTCGAAAAATCCATCATTTCCTAATTCTTTCACTAGAAAAATCGCTACTCTCGCAAATCCAATAACTTCTAATTTCACGATGGCATAATCAGAGACATATCCATCTTTTGAAACAAAAATATAATAGGTTTGACCAATAATTAGATCAGTCACGTTAAAAATTCCATCTGTATCCGTAGACAAAGTATACAGGAGTATTTTCTTCGCAGAATGGACTTCTACAGCTGCATTTAAGATAGGTTCGCCACTTTCAGTCATAACTTGACCAAGGATAAAACCATTCCCAGTTGATTCTAAGAGCGTGAAGTAAAGTCTATCACCGTCTCCAGGATAATCTATTTCGGTTATTTGAAAGTGACTACTAAACCCTGAGAGGGAAACACTGACATTATAAGTACCTAATTCTAAATTAGTAACATTAACAAATCCTACTTTGTTAGTTTTTTGGGCATCAATTATATCCATACTCGAATTGTATATTGTAACTTGAGCTCCACTTAAGGCATTCCTTACCACATCCGATACAGATACTTCAATAAACCCATTTCCCGAACCCACAGGTTCTAAATAGAATTTTACCTTCTCACTATCCCCAATAAAATCAATTGCGACTTCTTTTTTCTGTGAAACATAGCCTTTCAGGCTAATGTATAGAATATATTTGTTTACGGCCAATTTAGTTATATTTGCAAAGCCAACGTCATTTAATACCATTGATGTTATAAGAATCCCTGTAGCATCATATAAAGCTACCTTAGCACCTTTTAATGGAATTTTTGTATTTGCAATAAGTCCATATACTTCAATATAGCCAGAATTTAATGGAGCTTTTGATAAATAAATATTCACTATTATTCGGTCATAATCAGTACGTAAAATCACTAATTTTGATTCCGATTGATAAGTAGCTTTTTCTACTGTGACATTATAATTCCCATGTGCTATTCCTGTTGCTTCATAAAAACCAGAAGAGTCAGTTTCGCCAGTGGCAATTTTAACTTGGCCTTTTTCAGTGATTTGATAAATTGTTACTACAGCAGCAGAGAGTGCTTTTGAAGTCTTATAGTCAAATATACTTACTTGGATTCTTCCTGTAATTTTTGAAATAGACTCAGTTACAACTGGATCGCTGACCTCGGGCTGGTTAATATAGCTTGATTCTGAGCTTCTTAATAACGGTAGTCCTACCATCTCTTCATTGTGTATACTGATTGTAGATACTCCAAGAGTCGAGGAAAAGAAACTAGTACAAATTATAATGATAATTAAATAGAATGTAAATGGTTTTATCATTTTCATACACCTAGCAGATGAATAGCGAAATAATCGATTATAATACTAAGAGATTAAATTTGTTTCCAAATACATTAACTCAATACTGAAAAATATTAGATTCTTACCTAACGAAGGTAGTTATTAAAAGTCTACTACAAAAGAATAATTTCGGAAACTGACATGTAATCGCTGACGGAGAAAAAGGCCACTCTACTTTCAAAGAATTATTTTTCCAATTTCTTTGATTCGTAAATTTTGATCTCCTTATTTTTGTTTTATGCACTCAAAGATTATGAAAAATGGGATACGATCAGTATCAAATGCAAGTAGTCTTGGATGGTTCTTTATTACTTCATTATCTGGTTTAGGTTCTAAGATTTCTCGAATTAAAAGTCCTGCATCTTTCAGGGCAACACTATATTCTGAAAGAGTTCGATCAAACTGCCAGATAGGTTCCAATGAACCCCATGAAATTAAAGTTCCTCCTGAATCAAAATATCTATCTATCATCACGTAAAGCCGTTCTTCGTTCCGTGGGGTATCAAAAGGAAGTCGATAAAACAAATTACCAACTCTAGCAAATACAGGATGCAAATTTGACCAAATAAACCTTCCTTCTAGTTTCAATACGCGAGCGAGTTCTTTGAATGCCTGTTTGTAATGTAAAACATCTACAAACACGATATTTGAAATAATTAAGTCAAATTGGTCATCATCTATTTGATGAAGATCTTCTAAAGTCCAAGCATGATAGTCGATTCCTAATTGTTGTTGCTTTTCTTTATTCTTGCAATAATCAATTAATACCTTTGATTGATCAATTCCTGTCACTAAAGCACCCTTTAGTGCAAGAGCTCTACTGAAATACCCATTACCACATCCTGCATCAAGGACAGATAGGTTATTTACCTCTCCGATCAATTTCCACATTGTAGGATCAATAATTAGTTGTCGATTTAAATCCCCAAGATCGTCTTGAGAGGTGTGATTCACCAAATCTATCCACTGTTTGCTTGTCTGTTCCCATTGTGTTCGAACCTCTGTTTGATTTATAGCAGCTTGATCTAAAAAGAGTGAATGGAATTTAACTGATCCGACACGGCTCGACATTTTCTTTCTCTTCGATAATACAGCATTAGGAATTTTGAGAGCTTCATCCACTGTGATCTTCTTACCCCTTCTAAATTTCTCAGGTTTCCATTTCTTTAAATCTGGTTCTTTAAATTCTATTGTATGAGCGTGCTTTTCCATACCTAGCTGCCATGGATGTTTTCCTTGGAATTCTGAGTAGTATAAATCAAAATGAGGCTCATCGCAAGTCGAACACTGGAAGGAATAGGTGTATGTGGTATTCCAGAAGGTAATAGGGTAAAGGACTGGTTTGTTACAATCCCCACATATTAATTCCTGCTTATTTTCACACCAATAAAGCCAACTAAAGTGGTGGAATTTTTTACAGCGTGAGCACTGGAATTGAGAATGTAATGTACATCTGAAAGCAGTGTCATCCACAGAAAAATAGCCTGACCTAACAGGATACGTCGATTCATATTTCTTGATGATCCTACAATAAAAACACTTTAGACTTGCCTGTGAATCCATAAAACTCACCTCTTAATGAATGTCTTTTATTCTTGTGATCTAGGTAATTTTTGGGATAATCTATGTAGGCCTAATAGGATTGTGAATTGATCATGGGGGTTCTTTCACTAATTCTTTTTTTTTAGAGTAATGTTCCTATATTTAACTTACATGGACAATGACTTCATTCTCCTTGAAAAAAATCCTATTTGGGAATGTATAAAACTTGGATTGAGTATCTTGGTTCTATTGAACCCCATGAAAATAAAGTTCCTCCTGAATCAAAATATCTATCTTTCATCATGTAAAGCCGTTCTTCGTTCTTTTTGAAGTTTGAAAATAATCATACATAACCAACGCTATGTCCGCGATTTATATAAAAACGGTTCTATCTTAGGAACGGTGAATCTATTAATATAATAGAACCTACAAAAATTATTTACCTACTCCCTGCAATCATTTGATGCTTCTGATAATACAAAGAGAAAAAAAGAAGGATTTACCATGAAAATTGATATTCCTGCTATTCCCCCTAAAGAAGTTAATTTTCCTGATTATATTGGCTGGTATTATAGTAATATTTTACTTCCTTATCCACTTTATATCATTACTACTATTGATGAGAAAGGGATTCCAAACGCTCAACCAAACTCTTGGGGATTACCTTTCGGTGATGAATATGCTCAATTCTTTCTCTTTTATGATTGGACATCTCACCATACAGCCCAGAATATAGCTTCAACTAAAGAGTTTGTCATAAACATTCCTTCAGAAAAGCAGGTTCCCCAAGTCATGAAGACAGTAGAGAAATACCCTAGGGGGGTTGATGAAATTCACGCATCTGGATTAACTGCAATTCCCTCAAAAGTAGTGAATGTACCTAGAGTGAAAGAATGTCTTGCTTATTTTGAATGTAAAGTACGTTGGTATAAGGAGACCCACCATCGTGGAGAGAATGATACTGGAATAATCGTCTTGGGGGAAATAGTAGCTGCTTCAGCAGAAGAAGATGTTGTATATGGTAATTCATTAGATAAAATACTAAATATGAAAACGGTGTATATTTTATCTAGGAATGTGGATTTGGAAAAGAAGAGAATAACAAACAGTATGACCTATGGAACAATAGATAAGCTTAAAGATTTCCATAAACTAGAACAAGGATTCATAGAGTATATCAAATCAGCTGAAGACCACGAATAAAGTGGCTAAAATGGTAATAAATCGTGAATGGTTGTGGAAAAAGATAATCAACCAGAAAACAGATTGTCATCGAATGTTCTAATATATAGTCTTTTTAGGGGAGAAGTCAAAATTTATTCCTAACTTCCACTGGTGTGAGATATATGAAAAGTCATACATTCATAATTTCTATTTCAGTGGTAGTGGTTCTATTCAGTTTGGGAACAGAAAGACTCCCAGATTATCCTGCTCTCTCTCATCCAACCATGATATCTACACTAAACGAGGAAATTACCCTCAAATTTAACGAATCAAGGACAATCGATGACATACTGCTAACAATCACGTTTACAGGCGTCCTAGAAGAAGCAAGATGTCCAACGGATGTGCAGTGCTTCTGGGAAGGATTTGTGACAGTCCAAGTTTCAATTAGATTTCACTATACATCATTGAAATTTTACAATCTGACATCAGGATTGAAAGCATCAATGCAATGGATAAACATCACATTGGATCCCTTTACTTACTCAATTCACTTGATAGCGGTGAACCCGCAGCCCATCAGTACACACCAAACACCGCAATCCGATTATAACATTACCCTAACCTTAACAGAAAATCCTTTAGCTAATTCCCCCGTTCCTACAAGCCCGGCCCTTACTTCTAGGGGCACTCCCCATACCACCAGTCTTTCATCAACACACTCCTCTATCCTACCCACCCCTAGCAACATTCTACCATTCCTTCAAATATTGGAGCTAGGTGTTACCTTATTCTTTATAGCAACACTAGTGGCCATCATCAGGAGATATTAGATAGCATTAAGCTTTAAGCTAGAATTGAGAACTCGCAGTTACATTCCATCTCAGGTTAACGATAACGATTTGCTAATTTTGATAATCATTGGTCCTTTTGGGAGACGATCATGAGCTGCTCAAGGGTGAACTACTAGTCTAAGGCCATTTGTAGGCAAACCAAATGGCATACTTGAGGGAAGAGAATGACTTCCAATGAACAGGAAAATACGTCCAAGGGTAGACCAGATTTACTCCTATCTCAGAACAACCTCCTTACCTCACCAGTTCGATTCCCAATCATGCTCATTTTATACACTAGCAAGAAAGTTCGTTTTAGCGAGCTCCAAAAGCTTCTTCATCTGACTGCTGGTAATTTAGATCATCATCTCAAGAAGTTGGAGGAGGCTAATTATATTCTTAGAAAGAAAGAACTGTTCCCTAGACGATCCCATACTATTATTATGATCACAAAAGTAGGAGAGAACTCATTCAGGGCTTATAGCGAGAAATTACGAGATGTATTAGATAAAATCGAATAACAAGAGATATGGATCTCACAATAGTTTAATTCTATCCAACATTTACATGTAATCAATCTGATCACAGTGATTTCTGCTAATAACCCCTAAAAGAGCTTGGCCTTTTCAACAAATAGAAAGTAATACATCAGAGAATCCAGATGAACTACATTAATTTCCAGATCACCTGTTAAATGTTCCACAGCTAATTCAAAGTACAATTGAACCTTTCACCTAATAATTCTACAAGGAGTGTATGTATAGTTCAGTCAAAGAACAAGAAGAGTCTCCTTCTCGAGTCATTATTGAAATTATACGTACCATCAATCTTCTTTGAATCATGTGTACTACTACACTAACAGAAATACTATCATTATATTTTTCAAAAATAACGAAGATCCTAACTCTTCATGCGAAAATAGTAATATTTATATAAAAAACACATTCTAATATCAAACAATATAGTTGAAAGTAGAATTATTGAAATTCGATTTTTTTAACTATTAAACTACAGTAGTTGCTCTATATGCAAAAAATTAAAGTATAATGATGTGAAAATGAAAACCATAAAAAATTTTATCATAAATAAAAATGTGGATAGTGTTTTGATTATTAAGTCAAATGTCAACAGGTTAGGAAGTTCAAATAATGTCTATAAATAAGAAAGAACAGCTGATTTCAGATAAAACTAAGTTTATATTTCTGGGCCTTGCATTTTTAATTGTTTTTGTACTAAGTGTAATTTACCCAGTATTAACATCTCCAATTACAGGAACACCACTTAATTCTATTCCCATTGAAGATGTTCTAGTCAATATTTCTAATAATGTTCCTTTAATAAGACTAGGTATTTTTATCCAAATGATCACAAGTCTTAGCATAATTTTTCTTGCAGTAATGTTAAATACAGTCTTTAAGGATCAAAATAAGCTTTTAGCACAATTAGCACTTGGATGGTGGTTAGCAGAAGCGATAACCATTGTTTTTGAGATAATTGGCATTTTTGCTATGATTTTATTAAGTCTCGAATTCGTTGAAGCTGGAACTCCAGGAGACTCATATTACTTAACATTTGCCCATTTCTTTTATTCTGGGCTCTATGATTACGCGTTTATAATTCATAATACATTCTTTGCTTTAGGAGCAATAGTTTGGTATTATTTATTCTATAAATCAAAAATTGGACCTAAACCACTAGCGGTTTGGGGGCTTGTATCAATTTGTTTGCTATCAATCTCCGTTTTGTTTGCAGTTTATGATCCTGAGATGTCTATTTTCCTGCTCAATATTCCATACATTCCATTTGAGCCAGTAATTGGAACATGGTTCGTATATAAAGGCATCAAAAGCGTATAATCCATAGAGATTCAATTGTATGATTTTTTTTAGAACTAACTTTTAAAATGAAGAAATTTTTATTTTAAATCGACAATAATGGTCTGAAGATGAAAAAAAAAAGACAAGAACAAATATTATTAGCAGCAAGAGAATGTTTCGAAAAATTTGGCTATAATAAGACGACTCTTGATGATATTGGACAAAAAATTGGATTGAACAAAGCCTCGATTTATTACTACTTCAAAAACAAAGAAGCAATCTACATGGCAATTGTTCTCAGAGACTTTAAAGCACTTGTCTCCAAATTATACGAAGAAATTGACAAAGCTATTGATGAAGAAATGAATTGTGATCAAAAAATCCTGATTTATTTTGAAAAAAGACATCAATGGTGGTTTAAACAAGCTGCACTAATACCACAAGTAACAAAAGCAGACGTGCAAAAATTTATTACCATTGCGAAGGATATAAAAAATAAAATAGAAGAGGAAGAAAAAGAAAACTTTGAAAGAATTCTGAAAAAATGTATAAAACGGGGACAAATTAGAGAGAATGATGTAAAAAAAACTACCAGACTTATTTTTGCAATAGAAAATGGTGTAAGAAGTAGCTACAGATCAGTAGATAATATGACACCTGTTAGTATAGAAGAGAGTAATAACATAAATGCAGATATCCAATCTGCTCTTAAGATTTTTATTAGGGGACTACAATAAAACAATTTACAATGTCAATTCTTGCTTAGAGTTTAGTGAAATTCACATTAGGTACAATAATATTCACCGATGAAATTATGTATATACAGGAATTTTCAGAATGAAGTCGTTTTTGAGTATAACCAACGGTTACTGGCATTTTTTGAATTTATTTTGAATCTAGTCAACGTTATGCTCATAAGAATCGATTATATCTAACTTTTTTTCGTTGTTTCCGTTTGAAAGGTTGGAATCATTAGTAAAAAGTCTTCGTAGACATCAATTCTGCAAGATTAATTTATATAAGTTTTCAGGCTTCATTTTTTTCATTCACTAATGAAATATCTCATATCACACACTTCATCACCATCAGATAGCGTGTGTTCTCTTTGATATTTACCATTCTCAACAAGATGTTCGGCAACAGTATAATCATAGGTACACCAAGTTCTTCTGAAAAAAGTCATCTCTTCTTGCCCGAATTGCGTATAGAAATCATGTACAGGACATGAATAGATATCCATATGATACACATTTTTCTCCTTGTACAGTTTTATTTTATAGCCTGGTTCACTGTAGGGAAATTTCAAAGCATCTTTAAGGCGCTTTCCCAGAAAGGCTACTGGATCCTTCGTCCGTAGCTTAGCCAGCTTCAATCTCAAAGGATCAATTATTGGAACCACTCCCTTCATGTTCACACGGACTTGCCAGATCAAGTCTGCGACCAGGTTCGTAGCGTAACTGGGATCTATTTTTTCTTTTATCATTGCTTTGTATATAGCTAAGTGTATCAATCCAGCATATTCATTCATGTAATTACCGATATTATCGTGGTCTTTGAAAAATGGCATTAACTCTTGAATTTTCGATTCTGCCCGTGATATTATCTGTTCAATCTCCTTGGGAGTGAAGCGACCGTTTTCTGGCATTCCATCTTGTCTGCATCTCGGTGTCAATATCTGGATTATAGCTTTTTTATGAACTCCCCATGCCTTTCTACGGATTATTTTTTTGCTAAGTGGTCTGAATAAGGTCATAGTATTCTCACTCTTGAATTAATTTCAAAGAATTTAAGGAAGATAAATATCCTTAAAAGCGTTTTCCAATTTTGGAATTCATAATTTCCATTATGGGAACTATTTATAAAACTATGTTTTTAGGAATTGGAAACCTATAAAAAAGATAAACCTTAAACTGCGGTATTGGACACTAAGTAAATGAATCATAATTTAACTGATTCAATTATGGAGAACAAATTTTTTGGCACCAAAGAAAAGAAAACAAAAAATAGGAAATGTCACCTATAGTAATTCAGTTGAGCCTTTTACGGGCTTTGATGATGTGATCGATTTATCTCTATCCCAAGTTTTTATATTACTCATGATGTCGGTTTTTCCTGAAGGAACTGTGCGGTATAATGTTCTGCAAAGTATAAATTTATACTTATCTCCCCAGAAAATGATCTCAGCTTCTAGCTTTTACAACAGCTTAAATAAGCTTGAAAAGAAGGGATTCCTTGAATTCTCTCCAGACAATACGGGTAATATATCACTCGTTCATCTGACTCCAAAATCAGATGACGCCTTTAAACAGATTGGATCCCTATTTTCTTTTACTGGTTTTAATTTTAGGTTATTTCTCCCTAAAATTGCATCCTTTATTGTTAATCAGCTTGGATTAACTCAAAAGTTTGATTCTATTCTTGTTATCAGCCAGGAAGCTTCTTTGGATGTACATGTATATCCAATTATTGAA
>JBHLMN010000065.1:0-2543 GCA_048938105.1 Promethearchaeota archaeon | reverse complement strand
GTAAGATCATCTCTCGCATTAATTATGGACTGGTTCAACCTTTCTAACACTTCTAAAGAATTGTCTTGTTTCTTTTCTTCCCGAGAAAACATCCTTTTAAAAGCCCCAAACATCTTACCAATTCTCATTCTCATTTTTATAAGCTTGCCTATCCATCCAGATAACGTTTCTGGTAGCCCTAAAAATCGTAGAGTGTGCCCTGTAGGAGCTGTATCAAAAATTATTAGATCATAATCGTGTTCCGTCTCAATAAATTCTAAAATTTTACCAAAAGCTATAGCTTCATCAATACCTGGGGGATTCATAGAAGTTAAATCCTCAAGGTCTCCTAGTATCGGCATTTCTTCCATCACATCGCCCATCCCCATTTCTTCAAGGGGATTTATTTCTGTTAAACCCTTGAATTCTGCTATATTTGCTTTGGGATTAATTTCTAAAGCTGTTAAATTATCTATATTTTCAATTGGTGTTGGAATTCCTGGTGCTAATTCTACACCTAGACTATCACCTAAAGAGTGAGCAGGATCAGTACTTATAATCAATGTATTTCTTCCATGTTCTGCTGCCCATATTGCTGAACTAGCAGCGCAACTGGTTTTTCCAACACCACCTTTCCCCCCAAACATTACAATTTTTAAGTTTAATAACAATTCTCTTAATTCCATCTTTTATTCTAGACCCTTTTCATACCGATTTATATAAATAGGATTTCATTATTTAATAATCAATTTTATAGCGAAGAATTGCAGCAATTCCTCCAAATGTGCTAAATAACATTTCTCCTTCTTCAGTTTCTGTGGATATTATATCCACATCAGCCCCAATTGATTCAGCTATTTCCCCCAGTTCTTCTATAATTGATTTAATTTCAACTACATTAATAATATTTGAATTACAATTTGGACAAGTTTCATTCTGAGTGTCTGTTTTAAATTGTTCTAAATCTAATCCTTTAACGGTCCTATTTTCATGATAATCACAATTAGAACATTCTAATTTGACTTTAAATAAATCTAGTTTTTCTGAAAGGATTAATATATCAACAACTCCATAATTTAAAGCTTTCTGGATTTCCTCCAATCCATAGGAAGCCAAACCTGAATCTGTTGATATTTCTTTCATGAATTGTTGCACAACTTGTTTTTCTCTGATATATTTTACATCTTCTATTTTATCCTTCACTTTCTCTATTAAAGCTCGGATTCCTTCTGTACCTCCATATCCAAGATCAACAACATCTAATATTTTTTCCCTCAGTCTATAATCTAAACTTTCATCACTAACAAACTTTTCCTTTGATTGTCCTGGCCCTCCAATAAATATACCTTGCAAATCCTCAATTGATAAAAATAGTTCATTAATAGTATCTGATACCCTACGATAAAATTGTTTTTCTCCCTCCTCAATTAATCTTTCAAATCTTCTTTGTGATTGACCTCCAGCACTAAATTTTCCATGAATACCAGATGTGAACTCTCTAATTACCTCAACCTTATTTCCTTTGATGTAGCCTACTGCTGCTTTCGCTCTATCAATAACTAACAATCCGTATGTTTCTTTAGGTGTTAACATTTCTTCTAAAGGCCATAGTAAGAATTCACTAGCACAATGATATCTAAACGTTGGAACTCGATCAGGGGGTTCTATAATTGTTAATTCATTCTTTTCAGTACCTGGAGTATTACTCTGTGGTATAGCCCCTGAAAACATAACTAAACCATTTTCAGGAACATCCTTAATATTTTTTAGCTGTCCTAAAAGACTATTAATACTATCTAATACATTCTTTCTCGTTAATTTTGATTTAATATTTTGGCTTTCACTTATTTCGTTCTTTAAATGATTAGTAACATCTGATATCTTTCTATCATGAGGGATATATAATGAAATTAATTCTGTATGGAAGCCTTTTTTACTCTTAAGTTCTTCTATTTTCTTCCTTGTTTGATATATTTTCAAATCTTTAGGCTTCTTTTTTAGTACTGAGCTCATAAGCATCTACACAATTTAAAAATTATGCAAAAGATTAATAGTTTTTCTTTATATCAATCTATATAAAGAACAATATTAATTGATTTGAAATATTATGACTTCGAATGAAAATCAAGATTATAGTGTGCCTAAGTCTCATCCCCGCTATAAAAGTTTAAAATATCGTCATAAAATTATCGAAGGTATGAAAAATTTAATAGTTGCTGAAGCAGGTTTAATCGCACAAGGGAGAGGAGAATGCTTTGATTATATTTTAGGAGAAAAAACCACTTTTACCGCTAAAAAAGCAATCGAAGCCGCTACAGCAGCACTTTTACTTGCTAAAAATCCTGTTATTAGTGTAAATGGAAATGTTGCAGCTTTAGTTCCCAAAGAACTTGTCTCTTTATCCAAAATCTTACAAGTCCCACTTGAAATCAATTTATTTTATCAAAAAGAAGGAAGAATTAATGCTATAAAAAATGTCCTACAAAAAGCAGGCGCAATAGAGATTTATGGAGTGGACCCAGAAAAAATGATCGAGCTTAACGGTCTTGAAAGTAATAGAAGAA
>JBHLMN010000064.1:0-2563 GCA_048938105.1 Promethearchaeota archaeon | reverse complement strand
GTGATGACGAATTGGACATCGTTCAGAGATCTTTTAGACCAGTACAAAAACTAAGAGCATTTTATGGCCCTTATGGAAATACTGAGCTTATTAATAAAGCAATTGATATACTTCTAAAAGCTAAACGTCCATTGATTATTGCAGGAACTGGATGTGCTTTTTCAGATGCATCGTTAGAATTAAGAAAATTCGCTGAATTAACACAAATACCTGTTGGATTATGGGGTTTTGGAATGGGAGAGTTTTCACCCGAACATCCTTTATACTTTGGACCGGCCACTCCTTTGGATGGTCCAGGGACAGCTTTTCTTCAAAAAGTAGATGTTGCTTTAATATTAGGCTCAAGAATCACTGAACTAATGAATTATGGTTATATGCCTTATTTCTCTGATGATGCAAAACTAATCCAAGTGGACATTAAAGCTGAAGAAATAGGACGAAATCGAGCAATTGATATTCCAATTATAGGAGATGTAAAAGGTGTACTTACTCAAATGTTAAATATTACTCAAGAAAAAGTAAGTGGTCAGAGGGAAACAACTATATGGGTTAAAAATATTCAGGAATATCTAAAAAAGTTTGAAGAGCGCCTTGAAAAGGAAGGTTCTTCAGATAATACTCCGATACAACCTCAACGTTTAGTAAAAGAAGTTCGCGATTTTATGCCAAAGGAGGGAATTATTATCTTGGACGGTGGAGATACTACAATATGGGGATTAACCTACTTAAGAGCTCATTTTCCTAAATCTCTCTATTTTTCAGGTGGCTTAGGTATTCAGCATCTCGGTGGCGGAGTACCAATGGCTATAGCTACTAAATATGTTTACCCTGAAAAAAAAGTGCTTGTCTTAACAGGAGATGGTTCATTTTTATTTAATGGAAAAGAAATTGAGACTGCTCGTAGATTTAATTTACCAATTGTGGTAGTTATAAGCAATGATAGGCTATGGGGAATGGTTGCGAGGGGACAAAAAATATCTCATGGAAAAAAATTCTTTGGTTTAGGAAGCTCTTTAAGTAGTGAAACTCGATATGATAAATATGCTGAAGCTTTTCAGTGCTATGGTGAATTAGTGACTGATCCTAATGAGATTCGTCCTGCATTAAAACGAGCTTTCGATTCGGATCTTCCAGCAGTAATAGATGTAAGAATCAACCCAAAAGTAAATACAGTAATGAATTATCTGGCGAGAGAAGGATATAATCCAGATAGTTGGGAGCGAAAAGTCAGTAAGAAGGCTGAAATAATTCTTGAAGTGCCACCGACAAAAAAGTAATTAATTTTAGGGATAACATATCAGAGAAAAGCTTTTAAAATTAGCTTAAAAAAAGAGGTAATAAAAATTAAAGCCGCAAAATATGAAGGAAAAGAAGATATTAGATTAATAGATATCCCTAAACCACATCCTCAAAAAGATGAAGTATTAGTAAGAGTACAATATGCTGGAATATGTGGTTCAGATTTAGAATTATATAAGACGGGATTTCTTCCATACAAAGTTGTATTAGGGCATGAAATTATGGGATATGTAACAGAGGTTGGTCCTGATGTAAAACAATGGGAGAATGGAGATCGAGTAACAATCTTTCCAATCATCAGTTGTAATCATTGTCATTTTTGTCAGATAGGTCAATCAAATTTGTGTATTTATGAAGATTCTATAGGTCTTGGACAAGATGGTGGTTTTGCGGAGTATGTTTTAGCTAAACAAGACCAACTCTATAAAATTCCAGAAGGAATACCAGATAAACATGGTACCGTATTTGATCAAATCGCAACTACACCATTAGCTTTACGGGAATCGAATTTTATACCGGAAAGTCATACTGCAATATTAGGACTTGGTACAATGGGTCAATTTTTTCTTCAATATCTAAAAGTTGCTGGAGCTAAAACTATTACTGTTGTTGAAAAAAATCCTTATAGATTAAATATAGCAAAAAAATTTAGTCCGGATTTAGCATTGAACAAATTGACTTTAGCAAAAATTAAAAGATTACCTAATCGGGATTTTGGGGGTGTAGATTTTGTATTTGAATGTACTGGTTATCAGACTGTAGTAGATGCAGCTCTTAGTATCGTAAAAAAAGGAGGAACAGTTGTTCAGATTGGTATTTGGGATAAACCGATTGAAATCAACCTATTCAAATATGTTTGGCATCAAATACGGATCCAAGGCATATGGTCTTATACTAGAGCTGATTTCGAATATGCAATTGACTTAGTCGCAAAAAAAATTATTGATCCTGAACCGATTGTAACTAAAATAATTCCACTGGATGATATTGTCGAAGAAGGATTCAAAGCGGCAATAGATCCTGAAACTAAGGATATTAAAATCCTTGTAGAGCCTTAAATTATTTAAATTCAATTCTTTTTATTAAAGTTATAGTTTAATTAAAATATTATTAAAGGCTTTAACAGTTCCTACTTCTTTTTTACAAAAATATACCTTAATTTGTGAGTATGTGGCCCAATATCACCATGATTTTCATACTCTTCGATAATGCCGGTTTCAATCAAAGAAAAGTTATTGAAATGCTCTAATAAATCTTGTTCGGT
>JBHLMN010000019.1:0-134020 GCA_048938105.1 Promethearchaeota archaeon | reverse complement strand
ACTCGCAACTAGCATTAAATAATCTGTGCTTGCAACACTTTTTACGGCAATAACGTCACCATTTCTCCTTTTTGTTTTTATATTTATTACACCTTTTCCATTTCGTCTAGTGACCCGGTACCTGTTGAAATTGGTTCGCTTACCATAACCATTTTCGCAAACGGTTAATAATGTTTTTTTCTCATCAACAATAGCCATATCCACTACAAAGTCATTTGGTCTTAGTTGTATTCCCAATACTCCAATACTACTTCGGCCTACTGCTCGTACTTCTTCTTCAGAGAAGCGTATTGCTTTTCCCTTCTGAGTAGCCAATATAATATCTTTGGTTCCATCGGTGACTTTAACACCAACGATTGAATCCTGATCTCTAAGCTGAATCGCAATAATACCCGTGGTACGTATATTTGCATAATCACCAAGAGGAGTTTTTTTAACAAGTCCATTTTTAGTTGCTAAAACCAAAAAATGATTTTCATCAAATTCCGAAACTGGGATCATTGTTTCAAGTTCATCATCTTTTTCGATTTTTATTAGATTCACAATATTGATTCCTTTTGTGACTCGTTGTTTTGATAGTGGAATTTGATGACCACGAACTGTGAAGACTCTTCCTTTGACTGAGAAGAAGAGAATACTATCATGAGTTGACGCGATAATCATTTCTTTAAGAAAATCGTCTTTACTAATTTCCATTGATTTGATCCCTTTCCCTCCTCGATGTTGAGCTGTATAAGCCTCGGCAGAAATTGATTTTATATACCCGTCTTGAGTAAGAGTTACGACAATATCTTCCTTTGGAATAAAATCTTCCTCTGTTTTCCCGTTCCAGTCTTGAAATCCTTCAGAATCATCTCTCAAGATCTCTGTTCTACGTTCATCACCGTATTTCTTTTTGATTTCTTCTAGTTCCTCGGTAATTATATTGAAAATGCGATCTTTGCTCTTTAAGATCTCTTTATAATTCTGAATAGCTTTTAAAATTTCTTCATGTTCTTTAATGATTTTTTCTCTATCGAAACGGGTCAAGCTACGTAAAGGAAGTGAAAGAATATCTTTAGCTTGAATTTCTGAGAGCTGAAATTTATCCATTAATGATATTTGAGCTTCAGCTCCAGTCTCAGAACCTCGAATCATCGCTAAAATTTCATCAAGATTTTCTACAACGATTTTTCGCCCCTCGAGAATATGAGCGCGTTCTTGAGCTTTTTTGAGTTCGAATTTAGTTCGACGAACGACAATCTCATGTCTATGATCAATGAATTGAGTAATTAATTCTTTTAAATTCAATCTCTTAGGTCTGAAACGAGTTTCATCACCCACGCGAGCATCAACAAGCACCATATTTTTAATGGAGTAAGAAATTTGCATAGGAGTATATTTGAACAATCGATTCAATACTATATCAAGGTTGGCTGCTTTTTTGAGATTAATTACAATTCGGGTTCCATGAATAAGGTTTGATTCATTTTTAACACTTCCAATTTCAGGAAGCTTACCTGAATCTTTCATCCGTCCAATAATGTCTACTAAACCTCGATGTTCAACCGTATCTTGACGTTTAACAAGATAAGGAACTTCTGTTACAATTATTTGGGTTTTATTTTTCTTTTTGACAACTTCATACTTTGCACGTAAAATTACATTCCCACTACCGGTATGATATGCTCGTCTTATTCCAGAAGTTCCAAAAATAACCCCCCCCGTTGGAAAATCAGGTCCAGGAATATATCTCATTAAATCTTTTATGGTGATCTCAGGATTTTGGATAGTGGCAATAACACCATCAATAACTTCAGTGAGATTATGGGGAGGCATAGATGTTGCCATCCCGACAGCAATGCCCATTACGCCATTAATCAGAAGATTAGGAATTCTAGCAGGAAGGATAACTGGTTCTTTGTCCAATCCATCAAAGTTATCCATAAAATCAACAGTATCTTTTTCGATGTCTTTGAGGAGCTCTTCAGAAATTCTCCGCATACGAGCCTCTGTATAACGTTGAGCTGCTGCTAATTGACCATCCATACTCCCAAAATTCCCCTGTCCCTGTATTAAGGGGTATCGTAAAGTAAATGGTTGAGCCATTCTTACTAAAGCATCGTATACAGCTGTTTCTCCATGAGGATGGTACTTAGCGTGAGTTTCACCAATTGTTCTCGCACATTTTCGGGGAGGCTTATTATGTGTTAAACCTAAATTATGCATAGCCCATAAAATGCGCCGATGGACAGGTTTAAGCCCGTCTCGAACATGTGGTAAGGCTCTGCTAGTAATAACTGACATAGAATACTCTAGGTAACTTTTTGACATTGTTCTTTCAATGGGGGTTGACTTTATGTTACTACTCATTGTTATCCAACATTCCTTGGTTAAATATCTAAGTTTTCAGCTTCTAGAGCATGGGTTTCAATAAATTCACGACGAGGTGCCACTTCATCACCCATCAATGTGTTGAAAATACGTTCAGCTTCAATGATATTATTCCGAGTGACCTGTAATAAGGTTCGTTGAGAAGGATCCATTACAGTATCTTGCAGTTGAATTGGATTCATTTCTCCTAAACCTTTAAAACGACTAATTTCAACATTTCTTCCCCATTCCTCTACTAATTCGTCTCGTTCTTGGTCGGAAAGAACATATTTTTCCTTGTTTCCTTTTTTAATGCGATATAATGGAGGTTGGGCTATATAAAGATAACCTTCATCAATTAATTCAGGCATATAACGAAAAAAGAATGTGAGGAGTAAACAGACAATATGATGACCATCAATATCTGCATCCATTAATAAAATAACTTTATGGTAACGAACCTTTTCGATCTGGAAATTTTCCTTATATCCAGCGCCAATTGCCCTTATTATCTCGAGAATCTCTTTATTACGCATAGCTTTCTCTAATCTCGCTTTCTCTACATTTATTACTTTCCCTCGTAAAGGAAGAATTGATTGAAACTCACTAAATCGTCCTTCTATAGCTGTACCTCCCGCAGAATTCCCCTCCACTAGGAACAGTTCACGTTTAGAGGGATCTGTTTCAGTACAATCGATGAGTTTCCCTGTTCCTTTAGCTTGTGTCTTTTTTACAGCTTCTCGGATTTGCCTAAATTTCATTCGAATTGTGGCTGCTTGTTCACATTTTTCTATTATTTCTTTAGCACTTTCAGGATGTTCTTCAAGGAATTTTAGAATGTTTTCATAACAACAACGTTCAACTATTCCTTTTACTTCGCTATTGCCTAATTTGCTTTTTGTTTGGCCTTCAAACTGTGGATTCATGACTTTTACGGAAACAACTGCAATTAAACCCTCTCGAACATCATTCCCGCTGAAAATTGAACGCTTCTCTTTTAATCCCTTCTTTAAATGAGTATTCCTGACTAATTGATCGTTTTTTTGAACATAAGCATTAATTGCTCTAGTTAAACCTGATTTAAATCCTGAAAGATGGGTTCCTCCATGACGAGTATTGATATTATTAGTAAATGTATAAATTAAGTCACGTTCTGACCTATCATATGCTAAAGCTACTTCAACTTGGGTAGTTTCAATTGTTTCATCAAAATAGGGAATGTCTTCATGTATGCGATTTGATGCCAACTGTTGCACATATGCTTCAATTCCACCCTCATAATGAAAAATCCAAACATTTTTTTTCTCTTCTTCAAGTTCGAGATCTTCTCTTAGCTTACGATTATCGATTAAGTTAATTGTCAAACCCTTATTTAAAAAGGCGAGCTCACGTAAACGATTTTTAATTGTAACAAGGTTGAAATGAACGGTTTCGAAAATCTCTGGGTCTGGGATAAAGGTTGTATGAGTTCCGCTCTTATCCTCCCATACTTCTTCTACTTCAATCAATCCGTGAGAAATAGTTTCTCCTCTAACATATTCTTGCATTAAAACCGGTCCTCCATTCCTCCTGACTTTTACTTGCATCCAGCTAGATATAGCATTTACTACAGCAATTCCGACACCGTGTAAACCACCACTTACTTTATAAGAAGAATGGTCGAATTTTCCCCCAGAATGCAATCGAGTTGTCACAAGCTCTAAGGAGGACATATTATAATGAGGATGAGGCTCTGTTGGGATCCCACGGCCATTATCTTGAATAGTGATTGACTCAAATCCATGTTCCGTCTGTCCTAGTATTACATTTATCTTATCACATACACCAGCCATTGCCTCATCGATTGAGTTGTCCACAATTTCCCATACCAAATGATGTAACCCATTCTCATCAATACTACCAATGTACATCGCAGGACGACGACGAACCGCTTCAAGCCCTTCTAGGACCTGTATACTGCTTGCATCATATTCTCCAGACAAAATTTAACACCAAAAGATCCTATTTGAGAAAAATTTAGTAAAAATTCATTATAGGTTGAATGTAAAGCAATGAAATTCAACTTTATTATGTAAAAATTTCAACAAAATGACTTTTAAGTTTTTTCTAAAGAAATAATCATCTCTAATTCCATAATCAACGTAAAAATCAAAATATAAAGCCTAAAGATATCTAATCATCACTTAATTTCCGGTCAATAATCTTAAACAAAGGTATTCATGCAAATTTGCTTTGATGAGAGCCTCACATGTTTTATTGATGTTGTAATCGAGGCGAATGATTTCTGCATGGAATTTTAATTTATTAATATCTACTATTGCATAACTTGCCTTTGGATTACCGTCTCGGGGTTGGCCAACGCTTCCAGGATTTAAAACAATCTTTTTACGAAATCTATAGATGAAGGGTTGATGAGTGTGACCTATTATAACAAGTTCCCATTTTTTTAACCATCTATTTAACCTTACTTTTTGTTCAGGAAGAGGCTCTCCAAGCCAAAAAGGATAGAGAAAATACTCCCATTTTTCTTCAGGTGTTCCATGAGCGATTAGAACTTTTCTTTCTTCGACTAAAATCTCTTTACTAGTAGGTAAAGTCTCAAGAAAATGAAAATGAACAGCAGAACCAGAGTCTAAAAGCTTTTTTCTTGTCCAAGTTAAGGCTCCCGCTGCTATTGCATTAAACCACGTTTTTTGTTTTTCAAATTCATTGCTAGTGACAACTTCATCATGATTTCCTTTAATAATATGATTACATCGTTTTTTAACAAGGTCGATGCATTCTAAAGGATGAGGATAGTAGCCAACAACATCTCCTGAACAGCAGATCAATTCAATATCCCCTCGCTTGTCTATATCTTGAAAAACTTCTGAAAGAGCTTCTAAATTTCCATGTATGTCCGAAATGAAAGCTACTTTCACATTATTATGCTCCCTTTTCCAGTTTTTGTGGATTTAACTCGATTGTTGTCTCAACGAATCCGTTAACTCTTTCTTTTGCGACTCAAGTACTTTGATTCGTTCTTCTTTTGCTTCCAATTGATCTTTAAGCTTATTGATATCGTCTTTAACAAGATCGAGCTCACGTTGTAAGTAGATAATTTTATTTTCGCTTGATTCTAACTTTTTCTCAAAATCAGTCCTTTGTTCAGCAAGTTTATGTTCCAGCGTGGCGACATTATTTTTAAGATCAGTATTAATCCTACTTATCTCTTCTGTTTTCTCTTTTAAAGCATTTTTCTCATTAATTAACCGACTAATTTTTACTGGAACCTCTTTTGCTATATTTACGGCTTGCATGAGATTCTCTTGAATTTCTGTTATTTGTTCAGCAACTTCATTGAAAGAATTTGTCATAAGCAAACACCTTGTCTATGAAGAGCTATCAATCCATTTAAAGCATTTGCCTTTTTCATATCCATTATTTTTTCTATCAACTAACAAAAAAATTATGATAACTATCTTACCGTCATCTATGTTCTAATTATAATAGTCTTGACTATTATTTTACCGACTCTTACGGAAAGAAGCAACAATTCAAGCCTTTTTGGCAGTTTGTAGTTTCCTTATAAAGGCCAAAGGAATTTAAACTCAATATAGGTTTATAGTTAAACTTGAACTACACATAGAAATATGCTTGCATCAAGTAGTTATTTGATTTAAGAGCGTAGTTGAAATGAAGCTAATTTCATTTAAGGCACCCAACACATATTTGGAAGGGCTAGACGAGTTAGTTCGAGCAGGGGTATATAGCTCGCGTTCTGAAGCCATCAGGATGGCTATTCGAGACTTACTAAAACGAGAACTAGACTGGAAAGCAGGTAGTCCCCCAGCTTCTTTAGCGGAAGTTGACTGAAATCAAGTAGATCCATTATCTTTTCTAATAAGTACCGTTTCAAAACAGGTTCTAGTTTTAATACCAACAATTTTTAAACAGGTTTAATTGTGAAATTACTTCAGATTATCGTGAAAAGATTGATGTTCAAGATTGACTATATACGCCCAAGACATCCTTCAGCGAAGAACAAGTGATAATTTGGTGACATTGGTTGAATAAATCCTCTAAATCAGAAAAAGAGAAGAAAAAAGGTCAAAAAAGAACCTTCAGAGATAATATGCGTCAATTGAAGTTTAATTTGACGGCAGCTAGAGCTAATGCAAAGCTTGTCCTTCGAGTAGTCTGGCGAGAAATTAAATATTATATCCCTCTTCAAGATTTATTCCTTCTTTTCTTTTGGATCGGTATTATCATCGCATTTCTCCTCATTCTTGTGATTTGGGGGGTACCTCTAGCTCTTGGGGTTATCCCTGGTGATCCCTGGAATGCTTGGGGAGGATCATACTGGGCCGGTTGGTTGGGAAGCTCTGATCCAGAAACTCCTGGAGTACATATAAATCTAATGACATCAATCTTTAATGAAACAACAATTCGTTATGGCGCTGGTATCATCGGTACTGTAACTATAATCGTTCGAGCAATGATTAAATCACCGATAGCAAAGTATCGAGACAAAGTCAATACAAGGAAGGATGTAACCTATGTTTTTGGTACCTCAAGACCAGCTGAACAATTTTTGTTTGAAATGATCTATCAATATGGTTATGAGGAGAGAGTATCATTAATAGCTGATGTTGATCTCCTCTGGATACGTAGTTTAATAGGAATTGACAAATATGTAGTTGAGAATCAATTGGAATTCGAAAAACCAAATCTTTACGATATTATTGGCTTTAAAAATGCCAGTCGCATTATGATTCTTACCGAAAGCATTGAGTTAAACCAAAATATTTTAACAAACATCAGACGCGTTCGGCCTGACGTCGAAATAGTTCTTCTTTCACAGTATGCCCCCGCTTTCGTTTTCAGCGACCTTGTTCAAGATGAAAACCTGATAATCATCGAGGACCTAGATGCTACTGTTCAAGGATTAGTTCACTCACTAAGTATGGATTTTGATTATCCTCCAACAGTTGAAATAGACGTTCCACGAACCTATATTGGTTCTACAGGAGTAGCCATGAGTTCCGACCTTGTTAAACAGAAAGTTCTACTCATTCGACGAGGAAAAGAAATTCTATCTCCAGCAGAGGAAATGAAACTCGGAGATCGTGTGGTCATTTATTTCTATTCCAATTACTTCATGAAACTTACAAATAGAGTTGTCACCGAGCTACCCTTAGTACCTAAAAAAACTAAGAAAAAGAAAAGAAAGAAAAAAAAGGAGGAGGAAGAAATTAAAGAAGTGAAAATTCCAGAAGAAGAGATTGTGACACCTACAATCGACATCGCAGCGGTTAAAGACACAATGGTTTATGATTCAACAACTTCTGATGATGAGGTGGATTAAATGGGTTTCTTTAAAAGACGTCGAATACGTAAATTCGCAGAAAAAGCTGTAGAACAACAAAATACTATTTTTGTGTTTGGAAGCAATATCTTTGCAGAAGCCTTTATTGACCAATTAATTCGAATTGGAGCTCAAAGTAAAGTAGCACTAATTTCAGATAAAAAATTAAATTGGATAGAGGAAGTTAAAGAAGAAATAAATGTTCTTTACGAGGAACAAAAGGAGGAGTATGCCAAGAGAAATCTTTATGAAACAATTGGCTTTCAGAACGCGGAAAAAGTCATTATCCTTCATGAGGATCCTCTCATAATTCAGAATATCATGTCATTTATTTCAGATAATGAAGATTTAAAGGCTATTTTATTAGCACAGTTTGCTCCTCCATTTGTTCAATATCTTTCTGGTCAAAAGCAGGGTCAAATCATTATTGTAGACAATATAAATCAGATTGTTAATGAATTATATAAGCAAATGAACCTACCATTAGTCAAACCGCCAGTTATCTCTATTCCTGTTCCTAAAAACAAATTATTCAAGCCTGTTGATGATCTTAAAATTCCTAATGTTCATGTCCTTAACATTCTCAGAGAAGATTCTAAAGATAGAATATTCCCTCTAGATCACCCTACTCAAGAAAATGACCGATTGCTATTATATCTGGAGGATCCTGAGAAATCACTGAAAAGCTTAGTCGATTTTCTTACCCAAATTGATATATAGAGTGACCTTATTCTGGGTTGTTTTTAAGCTGAACCTCATAGCATAAAAGTCTCTCATCTTCAATCTTTCTTTCAGCAATTACTTGAGATTCAAAAATACCCTGAAAATTTGTCTTTAGTAACTTATTCTCATTATAAACAGAGGAAAGAAAGAATGCTTTTCTGAAAGAGAACCTTGACAAGTCTTCAAGAAACTTCTGAATTACTACTAAACCACTGGGGCCACCTGCCCAAGAGAACGCTTTCATCACTTCTTCTTCGCATGTTCTTACATAAGGTGGATTAAAAAAGATTATTTCAGGTTGAAATGTTTCTGGATTTAACCCATGAAGAAGATCCATACACACCACATCAAATCGATCTCGTTGAATCGACTCAAACATGTTTTTGTGACAGGTTATTATAGATTGGAGGGAAATATCAGTCGCTAGGAATTGAATCTGAGGGAATTTCTTTGATAATTCAATAGAAATAAACCCACTACCCGCTCCTACTTCACAAACCACTAAGTAAGGCAATTGATTCAAAGGATCTTGCTTGAGTTGGGATTTTAAGACATCAAAAAGAAACCATGTGTCTTCCTGAGGGGAATAAACTCTTAATTTTTCAGATAGTTTGTTAGGATAAGCCAAGGTTAAGGCATTCCTAGATATTTTTCACGACACAATAGCTTTTTCGATCTCTAGTAATATATCCTCTAGGGAATCTTTCACTCGGGTCGAATAAAAACCACTTGAATATCTTAATAAGTTCATATAGAAAGTATTGGAGTTCAAAAGGGAACGCCAACTTAAGAGTAGTAAAACTTTGCGTAGAGTCCATTCCTTTTTCCCTTTTTTCCAAACTTTCTTTAATTTTTTATAATCACAACCAAAATCAGGTATTACCGCGGAAATATGGAATAATGTGATTTCTTCCCTTTCTTCTGACTCTACAGCAATTTTAGACTCCAATAATCCTCTTAGAGAGTTCATAGCATCACTATTCGTAAAAACGCCCATCTCAACTGTAGGTATTGGTTTATTGTCTCTTTCTATGAAAAAAATATCGAGGTCTGTCTTCAGGTACTCTTTGTCGATAAGCTTTCCTGTTTCATGAAATATTTGAGTAATTATCTCCCTTGTGTAATCTTCTAGAACTTCCGTGTAACATCTATAAATATCCTGATGCGGATTTGATTTCAGGACTTCCATTGCCTCTTTCAAAAAAGGGTAGGATTTCTTATGAACTAAGGAATTTGAAATATCCAATTGAAGATTTGTTGGTAATGATCTGTTCTTGGAACTAAAATAATATGTTCCCAAGTTTTCCCAAGAAATAAGTTCTTCTTTCGATATTATCTGTTTGATTGACTCTTGAATTTTATTAATTTTTGAGGATGGATCTTGAAGAAACCGTTTATCGCCTTTTGCAAAAGCCTTTTGGTCAATGTTGAGAAATGGACAAGCCTGAGAGAATTGTTTTGAGAATTCCTTCTCAAATTTATTAATACTCTTCTCAACATCTGCAGGGAGACCAGAATAACTCTTATCAATTGATTCATGTATTTTTCGCAAGAATTTCTGAAAATTATCTTGGACTTTAGAAAGAAAACCACGATCTCTAAGAACTGATTCTAGCTTCTTTTCAGCGATTTTTCCATCAACAAATTGCCGGGCTGCATCCTTTGCTTTATCTATATCTGTTTCTATTTTCTCAATTATCTTCCTATATTCATCTTGAGCCTTTTCGAGAATTGTTTCGACACTACTAACGGGTTTGGCTGCAAAAGAAAGTATATCTACCTCCTTAAGGTCTAGAGAATATCCTTTAGAGATATCAATAGGATTTCGAGACAAAAATTTGTTAATATCTTTTATTCGCGTTTCAAAGGCTTCTTGAAATTCCCTCAAACGACGTTGAACCAATTGATGTTCTTTCTGGAGGTGAGTGGTATTTGCTTCGATGAAAGCTGCGATTAAAGCTTGGATATTTAATGTAGTAATATCGACATCTTTTCCAAATGTTTCTGGTTTTGGATAGGCTAAATTGAACCCTAAACGTGGCCTTATTTCTTCTAGATAAGAATAGATTGAGAATAATGCAAAAGTGTAACTAATTTGAATACAAAAATCATGGAAAATCCTTGTAGTATGATTGAAATAATTATTTGGATCTTCTTCTCCAAGAGCGATTTGATAAATTAGCGTATTAATCCCGTAACCTAACGTAGAAAACAAAGCTCTATAGAAGGGTAAAATATCGGTTGCTTTTTTCACCGAGAAAGATAAAGGATCAAGTTTTGTTATTTTATATTTAGTTATCATCTTTTGAAGTGTAGAAAAGTGAGAGTCAGGAATTTGACCTTCCAAAGATGGAAGAACTTCCGTCACTTCGACCTTAGACTCCATTGAAATTAATTTAAATATGATTTGCATGTATTTCCAGGCCGTAAAGGTTAATCCAGCAGAGAATTGCTCGCAGAAATGTCGTATGTAAGGAATAACCAAGTTTTCCTCCCTCTCATAATCCTTTAGCATATCGTGCCCAATACGAGACAATGTTCCAGCTAGATCATATTCTTCATTTATTTTTACAGTAAGCTTCTCTATAGCACTTAGAAATCCATTGATTTGAGGATCAACAAGAAATAGAAGAGGAAACTCCCGTCGATATTTTTTGAATAGCTCATCTTCAAGACGTGAATAGAGATTTGTTTTAGTTACCTCATGAAGGGCAAAGTCTGCCAGAACATTATTCAAATCATTTTTCTCAAAATCTTCAATAATTTCTTCAAGCGCTTCAGAAACCCTATTCTCTTTCAAAATATTATCTATCTCAGATCGTGCATACTTTAAGAAATCTTTTCGTAATGAGTCTATTTTAGGGAACGTCACTAACGCATGAGGATATTCACTAGTTAGGAATTCCAGCATATCTTGTGCTAATTCTGTTATTAAATCGTTTCTCTCATTTTTTACCCTGTGACAAAGGTCTTGAAATTTGCCTTTATATTCTGAAATCTTAACTAGTGTAGCAGAGTACTCATAATCATTTATGGATTGGACTTTAATTTTGCTGAGGGCTGAAGTAAAATTGTTCTTATCCATAGGGATTGATTTTCTTTTCCGTGATTTCTTGATACTTTCGAAAAAGAGATCTAAGACGTCATTAACTCCCAAAGCTCTGAATTCTCTTTGTGTACGTTCATACACTTCAGTTTGAATTGTGTCTTCTGCAAATATAGTAACAAGTTCTTCATAATATTCAACTAAATCAGGAGCAACGGTAAGATTATTTGGAGATATTAATAAGAATTGCCCAACAAGTTCTCCTGTCTCGTTTTTGACAAGGAATCTACCAGTTCTATTACTATGACTTCCACCCACAAATCTAGCAGTGTCACCCCCAACTTCTCCACCCAACATCGCTTGAACGGCAGTTAATCCTCCAGTATATACTTGTTCATCAAGATCGGTTCTTAAACCTGGTTTTCCTAGGCTGATCAGGCTTAAACCTGAGACAGAAGCTAGACTAACCCAAACAACGGGATTGAAATCATACTCAGTCATTGAAAATTCTCCACACACTTTATTGCTGTTTCTACTTGAGCGCGCTCTATTCAAAGTGTTTCATTATATACAAATATAAAGGATGCATAAATTATACTAATTTAAATTTAACCTTAATTTAATTAAAAGTGGAAAAAAATTATTCAAATCGATGATGAGTACTTATTAGCGCATTAAAAATGTTGTGAAGGCGTTTTACTAGTGTTTCGAAAAAAATTGCGTGACTTACTAAATATGATGGGTGTTGGAGACATAGACGACGAAATGCTGGATTCGCTTCAACGACAACTCTTTCAGTTCTTAGAATTCGACGATTCTGCTTTGACTGGAGGAATTACATTCAAAACTGGGAGTATTTTAACGACTGTTCAGGTACAGAATTACCAAGAAATTCGAGATCAATTATACAAGGATTATCAAATTGGTGAACAACCAGAGAAAATGAATCTCCGCTTGTTAATGACAAGTCTTTGTCTTTATTTAAGAGAAGACCACAAATGCCAGGTCACCGATGACATTTGTGCTTTTCAACAAGGATCAAAATGGTGGGAATGTGAAATTGTCCAAGCCTCCTGTCAAAATAATGATGAGGAATGGAAATAAATCAGATTTTAGGATTTTTAGGTTAATCAGATCCCCTGCTATACTTTAACTGGTTCCATGGTTTGTTTATTAGAAACGTTGGTGATTATTTGAATGATATTTTGTAGAAGAAGGGATTTCCCTATGTCTTCTTGAATAGAGAGAGGATAGATTGTTAACTTATGAGTGTTAGCCCAGGAAGATAATGTTTTAGGAATTTTTCGTTTTTCATTATCGAATCTATTTCCTACAACCAAAATCTGAGTAGGAGAGAGGTGTTCACGAACTTTGTCATATAATTTCGGAATTTCAAGCTGGGAGTCTTTGTTTTTGTTGTCAAAAACTAGAATTGCTACTGTAGCAGTGTTTAAAAAAGAGGGAGGTGGATCAAAATAGATTTCATTACCTGAGACGTCGCAAAACTGGAGGAAGTACTGATTTTTATTAAGAATGGTGTCTAAATTATAGAATTTCAGGCCAATTGTAGGATGATATTCGTCTAAAGGTGAAAGATCAAGAATCCAGTGTATAATCGAGGTTTTTCCCACCTTTGGACTCCCAAGAAGTATAATTCTGAAATAATCCGTTAATGATGTCTCGGATGAAGAAGAACTCATTGAAAAACCTCGAAAGTTAAAGCCGTATGTTCTCGAATATGATTTCAGGACGATCTTCAACGATTTTTTCTTGCCATAGTTCAAATGGTATCGATCTTTTTCCACTCTCTCCTCTAACTACAATCCCTCTATATTTTCGTAATATCTGTAATGCCACCCATGAGAAACCTTGAGCAACAATACAAATTTTGGATACTCCGCTAAATTCTGATAACTCTTGATTCAATAGTGGCCCAACAATTTTTTCGATATCTTTGGAATCAACCGTACCTTGGACACAAAACACCCATATTCGCATACCTTGTCCATCATACGCTATTAAATCGTAGGGTCCTGATTCTACTAAAGACCGTGATGGTTGAATAAACACAATATCAGCTATATTATTTGTAAAAACAGAAAAACGTAAAGCTAAACCTTCAGGATCATGACCAATTAGTATGGAATGAAGAATCTCAATGAATTTTGGAGAAATACTTGAAAGGGTTAATAGGATGGTCTCATTAGAGAGTTCGCCAGAAAGAGTTGAAATCACATTCTCTCCTATCCCGAAATCTCGGGCAAAATTGCTAATAACTTGAGGTGATAAACCAGAAATTCGAGTCATTTCAGTGATTAACGACTGATGAAAAGCACTGGTTGTTTTGGTATTGTATAACATAGAGAGAGATTCAACTGTTCTCCCTGCTTTCTTTTGAATGAGAGTTGGTCTAAATTTCCCGCTTCTACTTAATTTCTGGTTATCCATTAAGAAACGAGCTTTTTCCAAAGCAATTTCTTCAAGAGATCTTGTAACTAGAGTTGTACCACATTCCACACAAGAATAAGTGGTTTTATTAGCTGAAAAGTGTTGCACTACTCCAATCTCACAAAAGAATGCGGAACGACAAGTTGGACAAAAATGAGCGTGAAAAATGGGAGCTAGAGATGAAGAATCATTAAGATCACGACTAGGGCCCCCTTCTAACACACAGGGCCGACAATTACTATCACAGTGCATTTTCAAGAGTTAAAACCCCATAATTTTGCTTCTACAACCTAGAAGGACTTATGTAGGTAGTGGTTTTTGATCACTTAATAGGCTCTAATTCAAGAATTTAAAAGCAATTCCAAATAACATCAGTTAATCATCCTAAAAAACCTTTTCTTTGAACAATAGAAGGAATCAATATTTGTTTTTAAGGGGGGTGTGAACTACTTTCAATAAAAGAAAGGAAAACTCACTCTAGTTTTTTTTAGATTCTAACCTATTTTTATCCCCAATGGTCAATTTTGTCCCAGAATTGTCAATGAATTACATACCTCAAGATTCTAGTAATTTTCGAAGATCATTTCACCTAATCATGAAGCTTTATTTATTCATGACTTCTGTTGGTGCTTAAAGGAGGCCAAATAACTGTGAAATATATTCTGCAAACTATTCAAAAAAATTACCTTCTCCGCCTCTATCGGGGAGAAGACATCCTTGAATCCCTCCAGAAATTTTGTGAACATAACCCTGATATTGGTTCTGGACGAATACAAGGAATTGGCGCCGTTTCAGCTGCTAAAATCGGATTCTTTGATGGTAAGGAATATGTAGTAAATACTTTCAAAGAAAATTTAGAGATTGTTTCTTTACTTGGAAATATTGCTACAAGTCAGCTAGTTCACCTTCATGGAATCTTCGGAAGAGCAGATGCTTCTTGTGTTGGGGGGCATGTAATGCTAGGGTGTATTGTATCAGTTACCTGTGAGATCCAAATATTAGTTTTAGATCCCCAGGTCTCTCGGGAGGAAGATCCGCAAACAAAATTAAAACTATTGAATTTACCACATGAAATTAAATAATTAAATTTTTGGTAGAAATAAACAGAAAGGTGAAATCTCATGAAGAGAGCAGTAAAAATTGGCAAAGTAGTAGGTCCATATAGTCCTGCGATTGAAACCTCAAGAACAAAGCAAATTTATATCTCTGGTCAGATCGCTACCGACTTAGATGTTGATATTAAGACCCAAACTCGTCAAATAATTGAAAAAATTGAAAATATACTTAGTGAAGTAAATGCTTTTCTAAGTGATATCGTAAAAACTACTATCTATTTAGCAGATATCAACGATTTTGCAGCAGTAAACGAAGAATATGCCAAATCTTTCCCATCTGATCCGCCAGCTCGAGCCACAATTCAGGTAGTTGCACTTCCATTAGGCGCGCGCATTGAAATTGAAGCAATCGCTACTAGGGACTGAATTCATGTTTTGACTCCTAGGTACTCCACTTCTAGCTTCCCAGTTGAGGACTTAATACTTTGGGCTAGAGTAACTAAAGTATAGGGAACCTCACGACGACTTAGATAATCTAGAATCATCTCAAATCTTGTGGGATCGTAGTCTAACGTTACTTTATCTAATACGAATAGCGGATAATTACTAAGGTATTCCTCACGACCCGCGAGCATAACAATTAATGCAATGGTGATCCGTTCACTATCGCTCAGACTTTCTATCGGTTGGTCAATCATTTTTCCCTTCCTCTTCCGTTTGACAATCAGTTTAAAGTTGGGATCAATACGGATGTCTTCAAAGTCCTGATAAGACATCAATTGGTAGACTTTCTTGATCTGACGATTAAAGTTCTCAATTACTCCCAGTTTAACAATCCTTTCGCGCTCTTCTAAATAGGTTTGTAAAGTACTATAAAAATCAAATTCTGATTGTACTTGGTCAATCTGATCAATCCGTTTTGATTTTTCCTCTATCTGTTTATCTATTTGCTCGATTTTACCCGAGATTCTCTGAATCTTAGCATCAAGCTCGTTGATTAATTTAATTGAATCAGCTCGTCCTTGATCAATGGATTTTTCGAGTATTTTCAATTCAGCCTCTTTTTGAACATAGTTCCGCTCAGAAGATTCAATTTCTTTTTTCTTCTCCTTAATTTCCTTTTGAAGTCGTCTAATTTCTTGTTTTGCTTTACTAATCCTTATTTGATTATCATTCTTAATCTTATGAATTAACACTTCTAAGTCTTCTTTTCTACGTTCTGCGTCATCAATCTGAAATTCTAATTCCCGAACACGTTTACTGAGATGGGAATCCTCCACTAGCAATTTATCTTCGCGTGTCTTGGCATGCTTTTCAGTATAAGGTCGTCCACAAACTGTGCACTTACGTAAATCTGGTATCCTTTGAGAAAGGGAGATCCAGTTACGTACTTCCTTGATTGATTTTTCAGTTTCATTTTTTTCATTTTTCACTTCATCTAAATATCGTCGGTAATCCTTAATCTCATCAGCTATCCGAGCTATTTCCTGATCAACACTTGGGTGTTCTACCATGAAATTCTTAATTTCTTCTTCCATTGATTTGATTGTTGCTTTTGTATCTCGATTTCTTGCCATATTCAGTTTTATAATGTCAGATGCTGTTTCAATTTTATTTTTCAAAGCTAATATTTCTTTTGACATTTTGTTAAAACGACTCTCTATCTCTGAATATGATTGAATCTCTTCCATATTAATATCAGGAAGTAATTTACGTTCGATTTTGGCTGCTTCCAGTTCCTCCTCTAGTTGAGAATGTTCTTGTTGCATATTATCAATATCAGATTCATACATTAGGTAAATGCGGAGATCTTTTTTCAAATTTGCCAAACGACTTTTAAGGTAAGAAATTAAGAAGGAATAATATTTCACGTCAGAGTATTGAGTTAAAAGATCATCTAATTTCTTTCCAGTAGTGATTGCAGCGATAAGATCATTATCTGGGGTTGCTAAAGTAAATAAATTTACTTTTTGACCTTCTGGATGGAATGGATGCCCTTCAACACTCATTTTACTAGCAGATTTTGCTTTAAAGGTTCTCTCACAGACCTTTTTACCTTCTTGATTTAATTGAACTCGTCCTTTTGTGGCAAAAAAATTCAGATAATAACGCTTATTTTCTATTCTCTCCTTTGGTAAGTTTAGTAGTTCGATTCCTCGGACAAGTGAACTCTTCCCTGTTGCATTTGGTGCTTTGATTAGATTTTTCCCTTTTTTAAAGTCCAACCCGACTTTATCAATCCCTCCAATATTTTCTAAGATTATTTGTAAGGTCATTTCTTAACCCCTCGCCATTTCTTTACGTATTTTTGAAGAATATTTAACAAATCCTCTTCTTTCTTTGAAGATTCTGCTGGTAAAGAGCTAAGCTGTTTAAGATAATCAACCAACTCAGTTTCAGCTGAATGAAGAAAAAATACTTTATTATTTGACTTTTTATTAACCAAGAGAGCATCCTCCGAAAGTTTGATTCTTTTTCTTCAAAATTAGGTGAGTTTCCACTGAACAGAGAAACGTTTCCTTGTTACTTGTTGAAGAAGTTGTCCTATATTCTCTGGAAGCTTCTCCTCTTTTTTGTTTTGCAATATTTTTTGTACTCGGTTTTTGTCCTTCAGCCAAGAGGCCATCCTTCCTAGCTCTGAATCTTCCAATAAATCTTCAATTCGTAGCGGTTCAACTATTGATACTTCAATGTTCCCCTTATGTTTTTGCATTTCAGGTAAAATTAAGGCCATACTTCTTCCAGTATTCTTCATGAGAAATAATCCTTCAACTAGCTTGCCTGCAAAGAGGTCAGGATACTGAGACAGGTATCTAGCAAACGTTCTACGTAATGAAGTCGTTCTAAGATAAACCATAAGCATTACTAAGGCTAACCCCACCTTTTGGAAATGAATAGAATGATCTATACTTATTATTCTCCTTTTAAGTCGTTTTTATTTATTCTAAAAAAAGATATCTAGATGGAAACCCTAATTGATGTTTAGAATAAATCACATAAGAGTCCTTTATATTAATCCCAAGAACATCTAAGAAAGAATTCCAATGGTTCATAGAAATATAGAATTTAAAGCAAAGTGTTCTAATACTGGTAAAATTAAAAAAATCCTTATTTCAAGAAATGCTGATTATAAAGGTACAGACTACCAAGTAGATACTTACTTTAAAGTGAATTCGGGAAGAATGAAAATTAGAGAAGGCACAATCGAGAATGCTTTGATCTATTATGAGAGAATAGACACGAGAAAGCCAAAACAATCTAATGTGAGTCTTTTTCCTCTTAATTCTAATTCATCTTCTTCCTTAAAAGAAATCTTAACGAAATCTTTAGGTGTTCTCGTAATAGTAGAGAAAAAAAGAGCAATTTATTACATAGAGAATGTGAAGTTTCATGTTGATACAATAGAGAATTTAGGCTCTTTCATTGAGGTTGAAGCTATCGATCATGAGGGAATAATCGGAATAGAAAAACTACAGGAACAATGCCATTTTTATCTTGAACTTATTGGAGTATCTGAGGAAGATTTGATCTCTAGTTCTTATAGTGATTTAGTATTACAGTCAAAATGGACATGACAGATGCCAATGACAAAACGTAAGCCAATAACAAAGTCAGAATCCTATATTGATGTCCATTGTCATCTACCTGATAATTATTTCTTTAAAGACATTAATAATTACATTATACAGTGGTATCAACAGGGTGTTATACATGTGGTCTCAGTTAGCCAAAATTATGCGGAATCTCTCCGTTCCATTGAGCTTTCGAAAAAATATTCCCAAATTATTCCTGCTATTGGAATTCACCCTTGGAAAGCTTATGAAAAACAGGATGAACTACGAGATTTTGACCAATTGCTTTCAAGATACAAGGAAATTAGAATCCTAGGTGAGATTGGATTAGATTATCGTTTCATAAAACATAAGGAAAAATACTCTTTTCAAAAGAAAGTGTTAGATTTCTTTTTCACACAAGCAGAAAAACGAGAACTCCGACTTATGCTCCATGTTAAAGGAGCAGAAGCAGAGATTGCTAATTACATAGAAACAAGAACTCTTCCAGGTAAGAATTGTTGTATTCATTGGTACTCCGGTCCAACTAAGATTTTAAAGAAACTTGTGGATCTTGATTGCTACTTTTCTTGCAGTCCAGCTTTAAGTTATTCAAAACATCAAATAGTTCCTAAAATGGTACCTCTCGACCGATTATTAACTGAATCGGACGGAAATGTTAAGTATCAAGGGTGTGTGGGGCACCCTGGAATGATTCCAGAAGTTGTTGACCTTATTGCAGATCTAGCCAATCATAATAGAAATGAATTACAGCAAATTATCTTACATAACTCTTTTTCCTATTTAGGAAAAAGGGAAAAGAACTTCGATGAATAGATCATCGAACTGTTGTTAGGGAAAATCTTTCCTACGCATTGTAACCATAGAGAGGAGTAAGAATCCAACTATTAAAAAGATACAGATTATAAGCGAGACTAAGGGCTCAAAGTCAGGGATATTAAAGGTAAAGTAATCTGCTAAGAAATACTCTGATGTGACAAAATATAATTGGTTTGAAATAGAATATACGCTATTTCCACCATTGGCTACCGGCCCAAATATAAACTGTCCAAAGAATGCTTCGAAATATGCAATAGCTAAACCCCAACCAGTAGCATTTTTGTCAATTATTATCCCCAAAAACAGAAATATCGTACTATAAACTGTAACCCACAAAGCTACATATAACCATACTCCAAACAAAACATCAAGATGAAAAATTGTGAAATCATTAATTAATATACATAATCCAGCATAAATGATTAATGTGTCTAAACAAGCGATAATAATCCCTATAACAAGCACTGTAATCCACTTAACCAATACTATTTCTTCCCTCTTAATAGGCCTTGATAATAATTGACTAATCGTTTTATTTTCCTTTTCATCCGAGATAGCAGAAATTCCTAATATCAAACAAATGAGAGGTAAGATCAAGAAATTAAAGATTAATGTTCTAGAGTCGTCTTTTATTGTGACTATTTCCACGAAGTCATATACAGTAAGAGTTGATTCGTTAATGAATGGTATAATGGGTAGAACACCTACAAAGATCAGAATATAAGTTTTTTTATCTGAAAGAACCTTTCCAAAGAATATCTGTCCTAAGTAAATGCCTTTAGCCCAAATAGAAGGAGAATATGGGGCTTTTAAAACGTTTAAACTCATTTCTTTTTCACATATGTAAGATTATGTTAAGAAATCAAAAATGACTCACTTTGTTATTTGGATAAAGAATGAGTCTATCAAACCATAGTTACGGGAAATCTTTTCTACGCATTGTAACCATAGAGAGGAGTAAGAATCCAACTATCAAAGCGATACATATTATAAGCGAAATTAAAGGCTCAAAATCAGGGATATTAAAGGTAAAATAATCTACTAAAAAATATTCTGCGGTAACATAATAGATATGGTTTGCAATGGAATAGGGACTATTTTCACCGCCTGTGAATGGCCCAAAGATAAATTGTGCGAAGAAAACCTCGAAATAAGCAATTGCTAATCCCCATCCCAGAGCGTTTTTATCAATAAGTATTCCCAAGAGTAGAAATATCGTACTATAAACAGCAACCCACAGACTTACGAAAAACCATGCCCCAAAAAGAACATCCAATCGATCAAATAAGAATGAATAATCGTTAACAATGACACACAGCCCTAAATAGATTATTAAAACATCTAAGCAAGCGATCATGATCCCAATTACAAGAATCGAGATCCATTTAACTAGTACTATCTCTTCTCTTGTAATTGGTCTTGATAATAGCTGACTAATCGTCTTATTCTCTTTTTCATCCGAAACAGCGGATATTCCTAAAATTAGACAGATAAGAGGCAAAATTAAAAAGTTAAAAATGTTTGTTTCTTGACCTATAACGATTATATCAACATAGTCACTCGTACTAACAGTTGTATTATTAATGTAGGGTAAGAGGGGAAGAATACTTACGAAGATTAAGATGTAGGTCTTTTTATCGTATAAGACTTTAGTAAGAAATATCTGTCCTAAAAAGATAATTCTTGTCAAGATGGAGGGGGTATAAGGGGTTTCTATTACATTTAAACTCATTTACATTACACCTAGACTAAATTATGTTAAGAAATCAAAAATTGCTTCTATATTATCGGTTTGGCTTTCTAAATGGTTTATTTGAAGCCCATTTTCTGCAATTACTTGTGTGACGATTGGATAAAACTTACTGGGAGTATCTGTAGTTACTATAAGATCATTTTTTGTTTCATCTGATGGAAAAGATATAGTTTTAATGATATTCTCTTCAATCAAAAGTTTAGAAAGCGTTTGTAATTCAGTACGTGGAGCACGGAATAAAATTTGATGGGGAAATTGATCAATAAGGTTGAGAACTTCTTCTGGGGGTCCTTCTGCTAATGCCTGTCCCCTATGAATTAAGACCATTCTTGTACTCATTTCATCAAGCTCATACAAAATATGACTAGAGATTAAGATAGTAACACCTTCATTATTCAATTCCGAGACGAGTTTTTTCATTTCCCGCCGACCTAATGGATCAAGTCCGCCAAAAGGTTCATCCAGAATTAGTAGGTCAGGATTATGAACAATAGCTGCTGCAACTTTCAAGCGCTGCTTCATACCTTTCGAGTAAGATTTAACACGTTTTCCTTTAACATTGAGACCTACTTTCTGTAGAGCCTCCTTGGCGGCTGCTTCTGCCTGCTCACGGGGAAGAATTAGCTTAGCTAAAGAGGTAACAAATTGCTTTCCTTTCATCCAAGGATACAGATCTTCATGTTCCGATACATAGCCAATTCGCCTTTTTAGTTCAGCATTATTGATAGGATTTTCATCAAATACTCTGACTATTCCTGTATCAGGACGAATTTCTCCCATAATGAGTTTTAATGTTGTGGATTTACCTGCACCGTTTGGTCCAAGAAAGCCTGTGACGTGACCGTCCGTTGCTGTCATACTTAACCGAGAGAGAGCGACAACATCTCCAAACGATCTTGAAACTTCATGTAGTTCAATCATTTTGAGTGTCTCCAGACCTGAACGACAACAATAAGAAAACCAAATAAAATAAAGAGACCTAACGCTCCTAGTACCATCCAAGCTTCAATACCAACACCATCAAACAAATTTAATGACTGAAGGCCTCTAAAAGAGTAATATTCGACTGTAGTTGTTCCAGTTAATATGTAGGATGTTAATAACAGTACAGTTAACACATCGAATAATATTTCGAAACCAGCCTCGCCTCCTGAAACTGCTAAGGAAGAGATAATCATGTTAATAGTGAAGATAAGCATGAAAGTTGTTAATCCAGCATATAATCTTCGATTTGTAAGGGATGAAAAAGCAAGAATGATTGCTGAATAGGTAATTGTTATAATTTCAGTAAAAACAATCACATGAACTAAAACTGGAAGGGCAGCTAAAAGATCAATGTTTCCAAGACCAACTACTAACAAGAAGAATTCAAAGACATAAGGTAACGTAAGTACTATATTCCCAAAAATAAAGAATGCTAAAAATTTACCCAGTACATATTCATGTTTTTCTAACTTACTATAATATATTTCAGTTGTTTGATTGGAAACATCGTCAGCTATGAGCCCTGACCCAACAATAACTAGGAGAATGAGTACAAAGATACTGGTACCACCAAAGTTAAATTGGGCTTGTGTCCCACCATCTCCAGTTTCAACAAAAAAGGATATTCCGAAACTAACTATACCCCTCACCATTGTTAAAAGATTATCTTCCAATAAATCATTAGTAGTAAGAGCTTCACCAGTTATCGGGTCAGGCAAAAGCATATATTCTTTCATAGAGAGTAGAAACATATTCATTAACACAAAAGTAAATATAAGAAACCCTATTAGAAATTTAACAGCCTTAGAACGTTTCCATTCATGAATCCACCACTGCCAGGCAATAGCTACTAACCTATAAATGCGCCCACGGCGAACACCATCAAAAGGTCGAAATGCAAATTTTTTGACATAAGCATCTGAACTTGTAACTGATTCTTTCAATGAACTTGAACCTCCTGTTCTTGAAATAAACTCACAAATACATCCTCTAAGCTTCTCGATCGACTCCCTAAATATCTGATATCAACTCCTACCTTATTAGCTGTTGCAAAAATCATCCTTTCAACGCCAGGAGTTTTCTCAACCTCAATAAAAGCTCCATCAGTCCATACATTCATTCCATTGCCTTCAAGTGCTTCTAGGAAGTCATCTCGCCTTGATTTCACTTTCACACTCACTGTTGAACGCTTATTAGCTGTTAACTCCTTAATATTTCCTTGGGCGAGGATTTTTCCCTCCGATATTACCAATGCATAATCAGTGGTTTGCTCTACGTCACGAAGGAGATGGGAACTAAGAATGACATTCTTCCCTTCATCAGTCTGCAAATTTCGAATCAACTCAAGCATCTGCACACGTCCAGATGGATCAAGTCCGTTGGTTGGTTCATCACAAATGATTATTTCTGGATCATGCACTAGAGCAATAGCTAATTTTACCTTTTGTTTCATTCCAAGAGAAAATGTGTCAAGTTTCCTATAGCGCTCTTCTCCCAGCCCAACATAAAATAATGAATCACTTGCTCGTTGTTTACTTTCTGGATAAGATAAACCATTCATCCGTCCGCAAAATGCCACGAAATTCATAGCGGTCGTATCAGGAATGAAAGAAGTGTTAAACTCTGGCACATATCCAATTCTGTCTCGAACCTCATTAATCTCATGGCGAATGTCATACCCTAGCACGTGTGCACTACCCCGTGTTGGTCGAATAATACCAAGTAACGTCCGAATAAGAGTAGTCTTCCCTGCAGCATTTGGTCCGAGAAATCCAACTCCACCACTCGGAATTCTCACCGAAATATCTTCAATACCCCGAATTTTTCCATAATATTTTGTTAATAAATCTGTGGTGATTATTTCTGTTTCCATCTTAGCGTCCCTCTTGTGATAAGGGGTTTCAATTCTTTTTTCGAACACTATTGCGCAATATGTACAATCATATTGCTTTATATTTTAAAGATAAAGATAGTGGAAGTAATATTCCAGCTAAAAGTAATTTTTGCAAGGTCAAGAAAACTAATGATTACGTAATCTTTAAATTTTCGCAATGAAATCCTATTTAATTTATTTAGACCTAGGACATTGTTTGTTTTGACATTTATCTACTCTTAGCGGATTACCACAAGTAGAGCAAAAATTTGGTCTCGTAAAGACTGGGATCCCTCGTTTTCGTATCTGAGAAATCCGATGTAATGGAATATTATCTATTCGTCGCCGCTCCATAAATTCTACAAAGGAAAGTTCGATGTACTCATTAAAATCTCGAAAAATGATTGAGAATTCTTGATCATTCTCTAATCCATATTGAATCCATGAAAACCACTCTTTAATTTCCCCTTTCTTTGGCATGTGACTAAATTCCTCTTCTTTTTTCAATTAAAATAGCAATGAAAAACCAATCAGTGATTAGCTTATAAATAACATTATTTTAAGTTAGAATTGGGGGATGAACGCGTCCTGAGGACGATTCATCCCATATCTGCCCGTTGTTATATGAAAATAGAAGGGTTACTTATGAGAAAAGTAGCTCGTATCAGTAGGTTATAAACAGGGATTAATAAGCTTAGGGAATGTGGCAAGGATAAGAATTTAATATACCTACTATTGGAATTCAGAGTTAATCCTTACTACTGTCAGAAGGGAATTAGCATTCCTCGCATACATATCATTAATTTGAATAAAATAGTTCGGTTTTCTCCAAGTAAAGACAGTTTGTTGACTCAAATTCATGAGAAACTAGAGAAGAATGTAATCACATCGCTATGTAGAGGGAATGGAAAATGTGGTAAGTGCCGGATAAAGATTTCAAGTGATTTGGGGACCTTTCAAGGAATAAATCCCCCAACCAATATTGAAAAACAGTTACTAGGAGATACGACTGACAAAGGGATCCGTTTAGCTTGTCAGGTTATTCCAGGAGAAGTGGATTTAAAGCTCACGATTTTAGATTTAAGTGAGGATCAAGACAACTTATTCAAAATCCAAGATAGTTATAGAAATTATCAGCTGAATTATCCGTTCTGTCCGAGATTATTCGTTCAATACCTATCAATTCTACCCCCAACACTGAAAAACGCTCAAGATGATTTTTTACGCTTATCAAATGCTCTAGGAGAAATGACAGCAAAACCAATCTCTATCACAAAGCCTGAAATTCTATCTCAAATAGCTCCTATGTTACGAAATGGGAGTAAGAAAATATTTGCCACTATTGATAGACAAAATAGTCAGCTGATTGAAATAAAGAAACAGAAGCATCAACTCCTCGGTGCTGTTATTGACGTGGGGACTACATCTATTGTAGCCACTTTAATTGATCTTAAAACAGGAAATATTCTTAGTGCTGATTCAATTATCAATCCACAAATTGAATTTGGTAGAGACATCATGTCTCGTTTGACCTATGCTTTAGTATCTCCTTCAAATCAACAACAATTACAAAATAAGGCCCTTAGTGGAATATCAAAGCTATTAACAAGTCTTACTTCATCCACAAACACTTCTTCTGAGAATATTTACGAGATAGTTGTTGTTGGTAATTCAGTAATGCATCATTTATTCCTAAATTTGCCAATTAACGGGTTATCTCGTGCCCCTTTTGTTCCTGTCATCTCCAAGGAGTTATCGTTTTTCATTAACGATATAGATAAAGAAAAAACGCTAAATATGTTACCTAATGCCATTATTACTATGCCACCTTTAATAGGTGGATTCATCGGATCAGATGCTGTAGTAGATATTCTTTACACAGGTTTAGATCAAAAGGATGGTATCCATCTACTTATAGATTTCGGAACAAATTCAGAGATAATCCTACTGAAAGACAATAACCTTTATGCTGCATCAGTAGCAGCTGGGGGTGCTTTTGAAGGACAACATATCGCTTGTGGTATGCGGGGAATAGCTGGAGCTATTGAAAAATTCAAAATTGTGAATCATGATTATCAATATCAAACTATCGGATCAATTAAACCAAAAGGAATCTGTGGGACTGGAATTGTTGACATTTTAGCGGAATTATTAAAGAATGGCCAATTGGATTATCGAGGACGGATCTCTAGTGAATCAGGCGAGCTAATAAAGAAATTAATACTTGTTCCAGCTCAAAAAACTTCAATAAATCAAGCAATTTATTTGACACGAAAAGATATTGAAGCAATCCAGAAAGCAAAAGCAGCAACACTTGCAGCTATACGAACATTAACTACTCATTTGAACATAGAAATAGAAGAAATTAACTCGGTTAATATTGCAGGAGTATTTGGGTCTAATTTGGATATTAATAGCGTAAAGACAGTAGGCTTATTACCCAATTTACCCAACAAACAGTTCATTATTCAAGGGAACACGGCAGAAAAAGGAGGAAGAACCTTCTTATTGTCCATGGATGCTCGTAAAACAGCTAATATTGTTGCAACAAACGTGGAACGTCTCGAGCTCACAAGATTTCCAAAGTTTCAATCTTTTTTTACAGAAGGATTATTCTTTCCTAAAAATAATAATTAAAACATAAGGATTAGGAAAATATCATGCGTGGATTAAAAGATAAACGAGTTCTCATCACTGGAGGAGCGAGGGGAATCGGTGCAGCAACAGCTTCGCGCTTCCTAAATGAAGACGCGCGCGTTGTTGTTTTGGATATTGATGGTGAGGCTTGTCAGCGAATTAAAGATGAATTACCAGCACTTAGTGGCACTATTTGTGCTGATGTCTCGAATCACGAAGCTGTTATCCGTGCTTTCAACGAGTTAGATGATTTGTTTAAAGGATTAGATATTCTGATCAACAATGCTGGAATCAGTATTAGACATCCCTTTATGGAAATAACTCCTGAAGAATGGCGGAGTGTAATAGATGTGAACCTTAATGGTATGTTCTTTGTAGCCCAGCAGGCAGCTCAAAAAATGTTGATGCAAGGAAATGGTGTTATTCTAAACATGGGTTCGACAAATGGTATGATGGGTTATCCCTATTACGCTGATTACAACTCCTCAAAAGCAGGGGTTATTGAACTAACACGGTCAATGGCGTTAGAATTAGCCCCTACAGTACGTGTAAATGTCATCTGCCCTGGTTACATTTTAACACCAATGCAGAAAGCAGAATACACACCTGATATGCTGCATGAATGTGAAAGTAAAATCCCCCTAGGTAGGCTTGGCCAACCAGAAGAAGTAGCAGCACTCTTTGCATTTCTTGCTTCTGATGAAGCACAATTCATTACTGGACAATGCTTTGTGATTGATGGAGGTGAAATTGCAGGAGGATTAGCTAGTCGATAGATTGAAATAGATAATGAAATTCTAAATGTATGGATGGTTTCACTATGTGTAAATACTGTTTTGAACATACTCGAAAGGCTTGGTATCTTCAAAAGGATTCTTATGATATTCGATCTGGAAGGTTTCTAAAGATTCTTCCAGGCCGATTCCGTGAACTTTGGTATGATTTTTATTCTCCGAAATTACAAGGATTTGTGGATGGAACAACAACAGATATTGCAGAGTCAGGAGGCATAAACAGGAAACCTTATACTGGTTTGAAAAAAGCTTTCTACAACTATTTTGCCCGAAATTTTCTCGGAGGACAAGTAGTTACTTCTCTTGATGAAATGATGCAAGTATTAGATAATGCACAAGACGTCTATCTTTCCTATTGCTCTTGTAAAAAGTCTGCAGGAGGGGGAGAGGATTTACGATGTATCTTTCTTAATCATAACGCCACATTTAATCGGAAAAAGCATATGAAAGGCAAAGGACAAGGTAGATACATAGATCTAGATGAAGCAAGAGAAATGGTAATTGAAAAACGAAAACTCGGGCATTATGGGACTGTATTATGGGGATTAAGACCAAAAGTTGATTGCATTTGTAACTGTGATCAATTTTGCGCTGGTCTCTACACCCCAGAAATAAGGTGGGGCCTTTTACCATCCTTTTCAATAAGTCAGGCGGTTAATCCTGATAGGTGTGATCCAGACTGCGATATTTGTCTGCAAACGTGCTATGCGAAAGCCATTGATAAGAAACCTGGTAATCAAATAACTAAAATAGATCAAGAAAAGTGCATTGGATGCAATCTTTGCGTTGAACGTTGCCCAAACGGAGTCTTTGAAAGTACTCCAAGAAAAATCTATTATGATGCTGCAATAGGTAAAAAAGTGGAAATGAAAGAAGTCTAGTTATAGAATACACAAGAGAATTTGTATCATATGTGATAACCTTCACTCTAATTGGATATCAACATTGACAGGAACTGCATTAATTACCGCATTGGTTGCTATACATAAATTCTTGAAAATCTTAGTACAACGAGTTTTCTTTTTCATATTAATCTCTGAATGCCACTTTGGGATAATTTTGACGTCAATTTGAGAGATTCGTTGATAACCTTCTTCATTCTGTACTATTGTGTATGTTGCTTTAGTGTGCATCTCGTCTACTGGGATCCTTGCTTTATTTAGACATAAGGTGAGCGAAGCTGAAAGACATGCCGCCACAGCAGAAACTAAAACTCTTGAAGGATTTGGATATTTTTCCTCTCCCCCCACTGATTTATCTTCGTCAAACAATAATTCGGGAAAATCTTTATCGAAAGTTGTTGTGAACTGGATTGGCCCAGTTTTTTTGATATCAATTGTGAAAGAATCATCCATGGGTCTGTTCCTCGAGTAGAAGAAAAGAGGAAGAAAATTAGATAACGATTTTGTTAGGGGGCCTCTTTTCTTCATTAAGTCTCTTCCCTTTAAATGGTGAAATAACCAATGAAGAATATACGAAAGACTGCAATTATCACAGGTGCGTCAAAAGGGATTGGTAAAGCCATTAGTCTTAACTTTGCCATCAATAATATAGACGTAGTTTTGGCAGCACGGAGTAAAAACCAATTAGAACAAGTACATCAAAAAATTAAAGAATTAAACAAAGGTAGATCTGTAATTATTCCCACTGATGTAACTAATGAAGAACAGGTTAAAGTTTTAGTCCATAAAACAATTGATCAGTTTGGAAAAGTTGATATTTTAATCAATAACGCGGGAGTAGCACGATATAAACGAGCTGATGAATTTACATTAGATGATTATTATTATATGTTTGATGTTAATGTCAAGGGAGTATTTCTCGTTACTAAATATGTTGTTCCCCATATGGTGGCACGGAAATCAGGTCAAATCATTAATATTGCTAGTATTGCGGGTAAAAATGGATTTAAAACAGGGACATTGTATGCTGCATCTAAACATGCCATTGTCGGTTATACATGGTCACTTAGAGAAGATCTGAAGGAATACCAGATAAAAGTATCAGTTGTGTGTCCAGGTAGTGTAGTTACAGGTTTTGGTGGAAAAAAACCTGAAAAAGTAGATTGGAGTATGGAACCTGAAGATGTAGCTTATGCATGTTACTATCTAACTTCTGAATCAGAAAATGTAAATACTGCAGAGATTATTATAAAACCTAGATATAATCCAAGAAGAATTAATTGGAATTTGAGAACTTAAATCATAAAGATGATCAGATACAGATATGAGAATAGATCTCATTCGCCTTAAATTAATAAGGGGTCAATATTTTCAATCTCTTTCTGATGTGTGACCAAAGAAAGAGAGTAGGAGGATAAATAATATGTCAGAAAGAGCCAACTTCCAAGTAAATCAAAAAGTTGAATTTTCACCTGAAATAGACAAATTTGTAAGGACACGACGGAAGGGGGCTTATCAATGGATTATTGCCCATATGTTGGTTGGCTCCAATAAATTTATTGTGTTAGCTATCTTCATAGGCACCATATTAACGGCTATATTAAATTCTGGCTTGATGGTTATCATAGGAATAGCTTTAGATGAGTTCGCGGCTGGAGATGATTCAAATCTAATAGCATATTCTTTATTATTTATTATCTTTGCTGTTGGATCACCACTGCTTAATCTGATAACAAACCTCATTCGAGAAACACTAGCACAAAGAATGGAGAGGGAAGCACGTCATGAATTTTATGTCAATTTACTTGGAAAAAGCCAATCATTCCATGACTCTCAACGAATTGGAGACATCATGGCACGAGCAACAAACGATGTCCGAATGTTAAATTTCATGATCAGTCCTGGCCTTTCTTTGTTATTTGAATCATTCATGAATTTGATTACACCACTAGTATTTATTGTACTTTTTTATCCTTCAGAACTCCTACTAACTCCTATTTTATTCACTATACTTTTTTTAATTACTTTAAGAGGATACACGAGAAAGCTGGGACCCGTTAGTGACCAATTGCGATCTGAATTCGGACAAATGAATGCAATACTAAATGAGACTCTTTCTGGTATAGAAGTTGTCAAGGGGAGCACATCAGAAAATTATGAAATGAATCGTTACCTTACAAATGCTCAAGGTTATCGGGATGCTTTTGTACTTCAAGGAAAAATCCAGGCAAAATATCTACCTTTGTTATTAATTGGATTTGCAGTAACTCTTGGATTAGGACATGGAATAATACTATTCTTTCAAAAACAAATGTCTGTGGGGATGATTATCTCATATGTCGGGTTAATCTCTAATCTGAGATTTCCGACCTTTATATCGATCTGGGTTTTTGCATTAATCAGATTGGCTGTATCAGGAGCAGAGCGTCTACTCGATATAATGGAAAAAGAATCTGATATTGATGAAAATATTCATGGTGTAGATAAAACCATTAATGGGTTAATAAAATTTGAAGATGTCTCATTTAAATACCCAGGATCTAAGAAGAATGTTTTATCATCTGTCAGTTTCGTAGTAACCCCTGGGCAGACAATAGCTATAGTAGGCACAACTGGGTCTGGAAAAACAACACTTACAAAACTCCTCTCGAGATTATACGATTCAAACGAGGGTCGAATATTAATTGATGATATCGATATCAAAGAATGGAAATTAGAGTCACTAAGAAACCAGATTTCTTATATTGAACAAGATACTTTTCTATTTTCAGATACAATAGCAGAAAATATCTCATTTGGCCAAACAAGTTCTCTAGCTGAAATAAAGAGGGTTGCTAAAGAAGCCCAAGCAGACACCTTCATTGAACAGTTACCAAACGGATATAAAAGTGAGGTTGGAGAACGTGGAGTTCAATTAAGTGGGGGACAAAGACAACGTATTGCTATAGCTAGAGCCTTTTTAACTGATCCACGAATTTTAATATTAGACGATTCGACTTCTGCGATTGACTCGGATACGGAAGACAAAATTCAAAGAGCAATGACAAAAATATTTTCTGGTCGAACTACCTTCTTGATTACGCATCGATTAAGTCAAATCAGATGGGCGGACCTAATTCTTGTAATGAAAAGGGGAGAAATAATTGCTAAGGGGACTCATTCAAAGCTTCTGGAAACATCAGAGGAATACAGAAAAATTTTTGTCAAGAGATTCGACCTAGATGAGACGGTATTGATGAAGGAGGCAGTGGTTTAATAATGGGAATCGGAATCGGATTAGGTGCAGAGGAATACGATAGAATCTACAAAGACCGCGACTTAGTAAAGCGGGTATTACGATATTTCTCCCCTTATAAGACAATCATGATTTTAGTAATATTGTTTATATTTTTACAAAGTATTGTGAATTCTTTAATCCCAATTATCTCCAGAGAAGCAATAAATGAGCTTGAAATGACGACAAGCATAACAGAACAACAATATTACATCCTAATCTTAATAATAATAACTTTAATATTAAATTCTCTCGGGTGGGGGTTTAATTATGTGCGACAAACTTATAGTGCTCAAATTATCGGAGATGTTGTTCTCAATTTACGTCAAGACGTTAATTCTGCAGTTTTAAATCATGATATGTCTTTTTTTGACAAGTATCCCACCGGCAAGATCGTTTCAAGGATCAATACTGATTCTCGAGACTTTGGTCAAACAGCAAATCAATTGATGATGACTGCTTCATCTTTACTCCTCGTTCTTATTATGTTTGGGGTTATGTTCAGTATAAATGCCTCTTTAACATTGGTTGTTCTTACTTTAGTACCTTTTATCTTTCTTATCACATTGGGTTTCAGAAAAATAGCCCGTCGATTGACATTATTAGGGCAACGGGCACTTGCAGTGGTTAATGCATTTGTACAAGAATCTTTCGCAGGGATTCAAATAGCGAAGACTTTTCGACAAGAAACCAAGCTTTTTAATAAATTCAAGGATGTTAATCAACAATCCTATCTAATTAATCGAAAAAGAGCTTATTTGTTTAACTTTCTTTTTCCTGCTTTGGGTACCATTCAAGGAATCGCCTTAGCTCTTCTTATTATTTCAGGAGGTGGGGCTGTTTTAAGCGGTGACTTAAGAGCAGGTGATTTTTACCTCTTCTTACAGAGTCTACAGCTTTTCTTTTTTCCACTTTTCACAATTGCTTCATTTTGGCCAAGTTTTCAATCAGGTTTGGCTGCTTCAGAACGAATTTTTGCATTAATTGATACCCCCCCTGTTGTTGTTCAACAAAATAATATTAGTCCAGAAAAAATTGAAGGAGAAATCATATTCAATAATTTAGAATTCTCATACATAAAAGGAAAAGATGTTTTGGATCAAAATAAAGAAAAAATAGATGAAAAAAAGGGAGAAGTTAAAACAGCAAAAGTTTTTGATAAGTTTTCGTTAAGAATTAAGCCAGGGGAATCGTTAGCAATAGTTGGTCATACAGGGGCGGGAAAATCAAGTTTAGCAAAGTTACTCGCACGATTTTATGAATTTCAGGGCGGAGAAATCCTACTAGATGGCTTAAGTATCCAGGATTTCGATTTACAAGCATATAGAAAGCATATTGGGATCATTCATCAAGTACCTTTCCTATGGGGAGATAGTTTAGAAAATAATGTTAAATATGGTAAACAAGATGCTAGTCGTGAGGAGGTACTTTGGGCCTTAGAACAAGCTGGAGGAGCGAATTGGGTTGAAGATTTGCCAGAAGGTCTTGATACAAATATCCGAGAAAGAGGAACTCTACTCTCAATGGGACAACGGCAGCTTGTAGCTTTAGCTCGAGTATTATTGGAAAATCCATCGGTTCTCATTTTGGATGAAGCAACAGCCTCTGTAGATCCATTCACTGAAACAAGAATTCAGGAAGCTCTTGAAAAAACGATACGAGGAAGAACAAGTATCATAATTGCTCATAGATTGTGGACTGTTAGGCATGTAAATCGTATTATTGTTCTCGATCATGGAAAAATTGTCGAAGAAGGAAATCATGATGAATTGATGCAATTAGGGGGGCATTATGCTAACCTATATGATACATATTTTCGTCACCAATCTCTCGAATATATAGAAAAAGCAAAAGAATTTACAACGACTATGAAAGAAGGGAATTAAATTATTCTAATATTTTATTTAGTACTGATCTTAAACCTCCTCTCAGTGAGGAGAAATCCACCTAGGGTTATAAGAGTGGCAATCGTTGCAACAAGCATGATATCAGTGTAACTTCCACCGACAGCAGTGATGACTAATGCAATAAATGACCCTATGAGACTTGCAACAGGTAATATGCTAGTAATTATCCCTGCAGCTGTCGATTTATCAAAACTACTGTGTTCTATAGAAGAGCGTAACGTTCCCACATAAAGAAAAGCCCAGGAAAAACCAAGAATGACTTGGAGAGGAATAATCCCCCAAAAGGTTTGGGGAATTGTAAAAGAAATAAAAGAAATACTTGATAAAATCAAACCCAAAGAAATCATTTTTCGACTGTTCATTTTATCAGTAAGAGTATTCATAACGATAGTTTGAGTTAAACCATTGCAACATTGAATAATTCCAACCCAAAAAGTATTAGCCCCCAATTCGATTATAAGAAATAATGACCAAAAAACCCATATCGCTGAAGCAAAGCTATGTCGAATAGTTAAAGTTAGAAATACTTCTTTCCGTTCCCAAAAAACCACAAGAACAGAATCTTTGTATTTTTTAGAGATTGATTTCTCTTCGATAAGAGTAAATGCTATTAATGCTGCTCCAAAAAAAGAAAGAGAAGCAAAGATGAAAATTCCCTCGATCCAGAATAAACCAATGATACCACTGACAAGAACTCCCACTGCCCACCCAAATGATCCGTATGCTGAAAAGTTTCCAATCTTATCTCCTTTATCTGATACTAAACCAACAAGTGCTGGAGCAAACATCCCCATTCCAATACCACTGAGACCTCTGAAAAAGATAAATTCGAATTTATATGGGATAACTAATCCAATAATAGCTGCTGCTGCAGCAAATGATCCAATGATAACAAAAATTTTCCTCACACCTACCAAATCTGACAGTCTACCAGAAAAAATGCCAGAAGAGAACGCAATTATGCCATAGATTAACGCAGTGAGGGCAATCTCTGGATCAGAAAGGCCAATTTCATGACCCCAGTAAGGAACATAGGTAAAGACCGAGAGAGTCGCCAAATTTGCAAGAAATTGGATAATTCCTTCTCTAGATAGCATAATAAAGCAGACCAAAGAGTTTGTTGTAAGAACTACATCTTTTTTATACAGAAATATTCAAAAAAGGCTATTAAGAGAGCAATAAAGATGATTATTTGAACAATATGTCAACAGTAATATGATTCATTGCCTTTATCCAAATTTATATTTAACCAAACATTCTCAATTTCATGATTTACTTCTTCTCTTCCATTTCACTATTATTATCCTTTCTCTGATACTTGAATCTAAGGAAATTGAATAAATATGGTAGTGGATAAAGGTTACGAAAAAGCTGCTCATTTGTATGATATATTTGATAACAAAGATAATATTGACTTTTTCTATCAGTATGGGAAAGAAGCTGGCTTAATCCTAGATATCGGAGCAGGTACGGGGAGAATTGCGATCCCCTTAGCTAAGAGAGGAGTAAGAGTTGTTTGTATTGAACCCTCTCCAGCAATGAGAAATGAATTTTCTCAAAAACTCAAACACCAATCTGATCTCTTTGATAAAATTACATTGATTACTGGGGATGTACAATCTTTCGAACTTCCTGAAGTATTTCCAGCTGCATTTCTTTCTGGTAGCTTTGATCATATACCTGACAGTGAGAGAGTTACATCGCTTCAGAACATTAATCGTCATTTGAAACCTGGAGGGATAGTTATTTTTGATGTTTATATTGGGGGTATGAAAGACTCCCCGTTAGCACTTGTCGATACTGTTAAAAGAGGGGATTATGAATATAAACGGTTTATTAGCACCAAAACTCTTCCAGATGATATAATAGAAGTTTTGCTTGTCTATGAAACCTACAAACAGGGAAAATTAATAGAAAAAATCCAACAACCATCATCAGCATTTGTTATCACCCGAACTAAAATCCATGAATTGTTACATAAGACTGGTTTTTTAATTAAGAATGAGTATGGGGATTTTCATTTTTCACCCTTTAAAGAGGGAGACTCATTTTTAATAATTGAAGCTATTAAAACAAAATAAAAGATACCATCAAGTTCGAATTTCACTTTTTTTAAAAATGCTAACTTTCATTGAATCATCTAGTAAGCTTTTAAGTTCATTCGATGGTGAAGTAGAGTCTTCTATTGTTTTTTCCCTTATTCACGAGTTTTTTGATGCTTATTATACCAATTTCTTTCAATGATTGGATGTGGCACCCTCCATCAGGTTGTCGGTCAAAATTCTTAATATCAACAATCCTAATAGTCTTAATACCTTTAGGAATCCCCATAGCTAGCTTTACTAAATCAGGATCCTTTTCCACTTCCGATCGATCGAGGTAATAGACTTCTACAGGGTGATCTTCTTGGATGATTTTATTACTATTTTCTACCTGCTCCTCGATCAATGAGCGATCGAAGTGTTCTAGGTTAAAATCAATACGTCCTTGCTCAAGGATAGAAATATCGTTTCCTGTGATTTTAGCTCCCAAGTTCTTATAAAATGCGCCGCTTAAAACATGAGCTGCGGTGTGAAACCTCATCAAATGATACCGTCGATCCCAATCCAATGTTCCAGTGACTTTATCTCCTACTTGAAGTCCTTCCTTATCAACTTCATGAGATATCGCCCCTCCAAACTTTCTAACATAAACTACGTTGAAAACATCAGATCCTCTAGTAAGAGTTCCTTCATCGTTTGCGATGCCACCTGATTTAGGATAGAAGGCAGTTTGATTTAAAACTACATACTTACCATCCGTTACAGAAATTACTTCGGCTTCAAATTCCTTTAGTAACATATCATCTAAATAGAGTGCTTTAGACATTGTTGTTTCCCTTCATATACTAATTTATCTTATTCTCATTAAGAGGTTTTCCCTGAATTATCAAGTATCTTTATCTACAATTATTGTTTAATTTCCTCTTTGGGCTCCTTTCTTAGATAAAAGGGAGCAAATCCTGGACATTCAAGTGATATACTATACGAACAGTCTTGACATTCCGTCCACATTTCTTTCGATCTCATTCGATTCAATGCTATACCTAGGTACAATCCAAAACCCAAAACGAATTGAATTAAACCAATTATTAAATGTGGTGCTTTAAATATAGAAACCAGACCAATAGAAACACCAATGCCGAGTAACCATCGATATAATAACCTAAGAATTTTATTTGTTGAAGCAAAAAAAGGGATTTTAAGTAACCGCAAAATTGTGGGGAAAGCTAATATCGTTGCGATACTGACTAAAACCAACCATTCGAATTGAAAAAGCCTTCCAAATATGACAATGAAAGTACCTATTAATATACCGCTATAAAATCCAGTACATCCTAAACAAAGAACAATTCCACCAATACGGATTGTATGGGCTTTAAATTGCCAACAGAGTGGATGATGGGCTAAAGAAAGCTTTACAAATCCTTTAAACTGTTCTTTTCTCATAAAATTTCCCGAAAAATCTTCCTTATCTCAATTTTCTTGATTGATACATTTGTTGCAAATATTATTTCTCTGTCTCAAACTTATCATACATCTATATAACAGAGTAAGGAAAACAGAAGTAATACGATCCCCACTATTTTGAAACCAAGATTTCCCCAGAAAGAGTCCCATTCAAGAAAACCTTTCACTCGAAAAATAGCAATCCATACTCCCCCATAATTGAATGCATCAACGAATGCATGAGCAAAGAGTGACCCAAATATTGACCCAATAAGTATTACTAGAAAAAAGCCTACAATAGGCCAATCTACAATCAGAATGAGACTTAATAGAGGTATCCCATATAAAAGATTATGCGTTCCTTTGCCGCGGTGAGGTATAACCTGATTGAATGTGATTCGTGCGATTTTTTGATCCTGATCGGGCAAACGAGAAAAAAATGGTGCAATTAAAAACGTACCAACTCCCCACAAAAGGATTGGAACCCTGAAGATACCAAGTAATAGACTGACAAATCCTACACCAAAAAAAACATGAGTCAAACCTCTCATAATAAGTCCCGAGCTTTTTTTGAATCTTAAAGAAAGTTAATATTAGAATAGATGTCATAATTCTGTAATACTTTATTCTAGGATTGTACAATTCTATAAAATACTCGAGAAATTCTATCAATTCTATCGATAGAATGGGAATATCTTAAATGGCTGGTTAATCCTATTTTGCTAAAAAGTTCCGTCTTACACACATAACATTGAAACAGCCTTAGTTTACTTTGAGAATGCTCCAAATGATGTCTTAATTTTGATATTAGCATAAATGATCCCCCACACTATTCATAGAAAAATACTTCTGGAGGAAGATCAATTCTCGTTGTTTAAACGAAAAGTTGGTTTTATTTCTTGATTTAAGAATCGATGTAATGTAGAAAAATTTAGAAAATCATGAAATTATTATACTTCTTTCAATCCATTTTGTGATTACTTATTTTAACAACGGTATTTTTTATCAAAGTATCATTATACCTCTTCCTAAGCAACCTTCGATTTTCTGGATTCAAATCGGGAAAAAAACATGAAAGTGACGAATGGACTCCTCTTAGACTGTGAGAATGGCCAATTAATTATATATGACCCTTTACGACAAGAAAAAATTCAATTGAGACTCCACAAACCTTGGAATTATTTTCCATTCTCTAAAGTATCCTATCTGACGCCTATTCGATTGATTAACCCGTTTTTTGTTGAGGAGAATGATTATGAAACAACACCAGATACCTTAATCCTTCTAAATCCAGACATTCTGATTAATGCACGAACAATCGCAAGTGCTAGCTCGTGTCCTCGTAGAGCATTCCTTGAATTTATCACAGGGGAAGCAAAAGCTTCACTTCCCATGATTCGTGGATCCATTATACACGATGCCTTCTCTGCAATAGTTTCAAAAAATAAGTCAGTCACGGAAGCCCTTAAAAAAGGATTTGAAAAATTTGCGTTTCAGCTTTCATTTGTATCCGCTGATCTCAAAGAACTCGCTGCAGATATCACCCCTGTTCTACAAGGATTAGCACAATCTGCACCTACTTTACAGGCAAATCATGTTGTCCCCGAAATGACGTTTCTATCTCCCGTATTTGGTGTGACGGGACGATTAGACTATTGGTCAATTAAAGAATTGTATGAGTTGAAAACGGGTCGTAAAATTCCCGAAACCAACACTTGGTTTTCAGATCTTATACAAACCGTTATCTACATGCATGGGTTAAGTTCCACACCTAAAGCAGTTCCGAAATCTTCCATAATATACTCTGGAGAAGGAACCCCTGTATTTCGTCAAACATCTATTAATCTCGATTTGTTACAAAAGATCCACATGGCACGAAACTACTGTTACTTGATTCAATTCGAAGGTTTTATTCCACTAGAGAAAAAAATAAAACTTTGTACTTACTGTTTCAGCCGTGACCAGTGTATTTCCCTTTCCAGTATCTTTAATCAACAAAAATCCTCTTCTTCAACCTCCTACCAATATTTCAGCCATTTTTTGTCCTTAATTCGCTTAGAATATCTGAAAAATCGGCACGATTTTTCATCCCTATGGAAACTCTCTCCCCAAGGACGAGTGAAAACAGGAAAAGCCATTAGCGAAATTAAATTAATTAAAACCGATGAAGAACTATTTCTATATGCTTGTCATAATCTATCGGAATTACGACCTGGTGAGCCAATTATATTAAGTCAAGGAAATCCTATTTTTGACATTTTAACAATGGCAACAATCGTATCAATTGAAAGAAACAAGGTTCTCTTGAGTAGTCATAATGATTTACCTAATCAAGCTTATCTTGATGCATATTCCTCTGATTTTATGTTCCGAAGACTAAACAAAAACCTTTATGATATAACTTTTGGTCAAAAAACTCAACATAAAGCGCACAAACTAGTCGTTCTCGGAAAAAAACCAACTTTTACTTTAGTAAAGCATATTGAATTGGAGGATCTTGACCAAAGTCAACGTAAAGCAATTCAATTAGCATTAAGTGCAAAAGACTATTGCTTAATTCAAGGCCCTGCAGGGGCAGGGAAAACCTTTACAATCGCCAAATTAATTCAAATCCTTCGAAAAGAGAATCAACGAATACTTCTCTCAGCTTACACCAATGCAGCAGTTGACAATATCATCCGAGAATATCTTAAAACCATAAAAAACGAAGATGCTCTAAAAGAAATTGTAAGGCTAGGGGTCGAACAAGTAATTGATCCAGAAGTAGTCAGCTTATCTTTGCAGCAAAAAGAATTAACTTATCCTGAACTTTTGAAAAACCCTATAATTGCTGCTACCACAAGCACAATCAGTCGCAGCATTTATGATGACCTCTATTTTGATACAGTGATTATAGATGAAGCATCACAAATGGCTGAACCTTTTGTTCTTTCAGCAGTTACTAAAGGCCATCGGTTTGTTTTAGTGGGCGATGATAAGCAACTGCCCCCCTTAGTTCAAAGTACTCAAGCCGAAAAGCTTGGTTTTGGGATAAGTTTGTTTGAACGTTTGAGAAAGCTACATCCAGAAGCAAGTACAATGTTACAGTCTCAATATCGTATGCACACAGATCTGATGGATTTCAGTAATCGCTCCTTCTATGGCAATCGTGTTCGAGCAGCATCGACAAGCATATCCACTCAGTTACTTTGGAATCTTTTACCTGATAATGCACAAATTCCTGTTTCTGATCCACTTTTTCATGTGATTTTGGATCCTAATCAACCCCTAGTTTATGTAGAGGCACCCTCAGATTTTGATCGAAAACGAAGAGTAAATCAGAGAGAAGTCGAAATTATAGATTCTATAGTGAAATATTACCTGAAAATGGGAATCCATACAGATCATATTGGGATTATTGCTCCCTTTAGAGGACAAGTGGCTGAGATTATACGCAAAATTGGTATAGATTCAGGAATTATTGTTGATACTATTGATAGGTTTCAGGGATCAGATAAAGAACTAATCATCCTATCACTTTGTACCCTTTCACGACCTCATATCTTAGAGGATGAAAGACGACTCAATGTTGCTTTAACTAGGGCAAAAAAGAAATTAATTATTATAGGAAATAATCCAACAAAGCAATCTATTTCGTTATTCCAGGATCTGTACACCTTTATTGAACAAAATCATTCTCTTGTGCGCCTTGATTCTCCGAGAATCGATATGGAAGAGGAGGAGGGACTAACACCAGAGCCAAGTATTGAGGTAGATATTTCATACCAAGCGTTAGCTCCTGAAGATATTAATCAGGAATTCACGCTGACAGTGAAACATAATGTTTGCATTCTATGCCAAGAATCTGTTGAAAGTAAAGTCATTTTGAGATGTCCGATCTGTAACCAAGCTTATCACGATCATCATCTTCGGGAATGGTTGGACACTCACGATACTTGCGTTACATGTCAGTCACGAATTCAGTTAACCTAATCTCTCTAATAAAAATACTATCTAGAAAGAGTTTCATACTGTTATTGAGTCTATTAAATAATATAATATGATTGTTTAATCAAAAGTAATGTGTTCATTCTTTTAATACCATTGAAAAAAGCTTTTAAAGTCTTTTATAGTATTTAGTTATATTATTCGAACCATAATTTCCTCCTAAATGCCGAAAAAAACTGTTCCTCTAGTGGGAGTAATTAGTAGATGGAAAATAAAACTTGAATCATTTACTTAGGGAAGATAAAATGATTCTCATCTTAATAAACGTAGAGATCTCATCTAATATTGTGTTATCCACCACATAAATTATACAGATTGAAAATTATTGAAAGAATTTTGGTGTTAAATTATGAAAAGAAGATCATTAATGAAAAATAGTTTTTTCCTATCACTGTTCGTACTATCGGTCGTTATCACCTTGAATAATATTTCTATTCCAAGGAAAGCTGATCCTTTATCTGAAATAAACCTTCAAGGACTTCAGAATGTGTTCTATCGATCAATAGCTTCAACAGGAGGAATTGCCAACCCTCCACATAACTACTTAGCTGATGCAAGGAGTACATATATGGGTTACAACGTAGGGAAACTTGGAGAAATCTCTCAATATGAACTACAACTAATCATAAGTAATTTTCTGCAAGAAGTGACTAGCTCCAACGGTTATGATCTCTATACGTTTTATGATGGACACCAAACATTGGAATCAATGTATTGGGGGTATCAACTAGAATCATTATTTCGTTTGGAGCAAAAGACCACTAATGGGCAAGATCAGGATATTAGATTGAAGATAGCTGAATTTGCAAAGGATACCTACATGAAATTTGGATCATATACCTATGATTTTAAAGAATTATATTTAATTACACAACTCTATTCCCAAATTAAAGAACTGAAAAGTCTAATTTCACCCATTCTTTTGAATTTCTATGTAAATGAATGGATAGAGAATAAAAAGGAAAATCTAACTGTTTCAGATATTTATTACGCTTTAGAAAGTTTGAAGATGCTTGAAGAAGAAGAAGGAGAGAGAGAATTTATAACAGATTCATTAATCAATAGCATAAAAAAAGAGTTATCAACCTCCAAAAAGGTATTGAAACTCTCAAACAAGGAAATTTACCATCGATTAGTAATTCTAGAAGAAGAAAACCCTAAAATTCTCGATATCATGAATTCTAATTTGAGATCAATAGTACTTGATAAACAAGACGAAATAGGGGGATTTAGTGATAAAATAAATACGTATAGAAGAGACGAAGGCTCAATAGAGGCAACCTATTGGGCATTAGAAGTATTGAAGAAATTACCCCCAGAGGAAATCCCAGCGGAAGAAACCATTCTCGAACATATAATAAAATCATTTTATCAGGTAATTATGAATCCTTTCCATGTAGAAACAAAAGGAAAGGAGATAATTTCCTACACCAAAGTACCATCTTTGGTAGGGGAGAATATTCATCAAAAAGAACCATTAACTATCGGAAAAATTCCAGCTAAGATCACAGCAACAGCACCAACGATAACAGAAGTATCCCTGAATGGATCATTAGTCGAAGAATATTCAACCGTTCCTATTGATCAAGGTGACTCGGTTACCCTTGAAATTACTACCTTGGATGATGAAGCAGCAAGTAAAAATCTTAGTGTTGCTGTCGATATTCAAATACCTCTTGATGACATAGAAATCGCTATATTCAACACATCAGTCTACAATCTATGGTTAACCGTTGAGACTCAAACAAATATTGCAGCAACAATAATCAATAATGTACAAGCAAAGAATATCACCTGCTATAACTATTATGAACAAACACAACTAAAAGAATGGATGGAATCGAAATTAGAAAATGGATTTCCAGATGTATTAATATTAATGGACTATATTCCATACGATATTTGGGAATTAAAAGAAGAGGATTCTTTAATAGAGTTATGGTTGGAAAATGGTAATGGATTACTATTCACGGGGTATTATCCTTTTAGTTATTACATTACATCATTTGGTTCTATATCAGGTTTCTATAACGATCAATTACAATACATACTAGATTCAAATGGCGTTCGACGAGATAGGTTAGGAGATTATGGTTATGAGCAATATCTAACTCCCGAAGGACAGCAGTATTTACCTTCCATGGGATCAATAGCAGGTCAATATCTCTATTATTCATATGGTTGTTCGCATCATAAAGGCATTGACATATTTTCTGATCCTTGGAATTGGGAGGCAAAATTTTCCAAATATCCTTATAGTAGCTATTCATATTATGATAATTATGTTTTGGAACATGTAAGTAAAGGTAGTTATGCTCAATTTTACATTTCTAGTGATAATAATTTACCAAGAGGTGACGTTATTTCCGAATATTTGAACAATTGGTATACTACCCATATTCTATCACAATTAAAAGCCCAAACCCCCCAATTTCTTGGAGATCTGGCCATTTTCAACACTTCTTCTGCTACAGGATGGGTGACTCTTAATGAAGAAATTGAGATAACATCTTATATTATGGCCCAATATCCTGGAAATTCTTTTAGTTTCAATTATTCCCAACAAACAGAGTTTCAATCCTGGATTCAAGAACGGATAGATGATGAACGGAATGATTTACTTCTCATTTTTGATTATACTCCCCAATTCTTATATTCTGGCCAAGGAGATGGTAGTTTAGCTGAACAATGGTTATCTACAGGTAATAGTATTATTTGGACGGGATATCAACCGTTTTACTACTATTTAACAACAACTGGCTCCACTGCAGGAGGTTATTATTCCGGTTTACAGTATGTCTTGAATGCAAGTTCAAGTCAAAGAGTTGGTTGCGATCAATCTTTAACCCCCCTTGGAGCACAGTTTCTTCCATCAATGGGAACATCAATAGGGGAGAAAACTCATTATAGTAATGGCGGAGCAGGTTATATACAATATTATGGAACAAACTGGGACTTCCCACTTGAGTTTACCTCTTCATCAGATCTAGTATCATCATATGTTGTCTATAGTGATAGCTTTGCCCTACAACACATAAATGGGGGAATATACGCCCAATTCTACGTTAGTAGTGATTCTAATCTTCCACGAGCAGTAGTATTGAATGAATTCATTCAGAATTGGCCATATATTGAAAATCATTACCAGAAAGGAGTTCAGATTGCAAGTTCCCACTCTCCTCCCACTTATGAACATCATATTATCAATATTACTCATGCTAGAGAAATGAGGATCCATTTTGATAATATAACATTGAGTAACGGAGACAACATCAGTATCTCTGATGAATTTGGTTCAGTTTTGTACGAACTTTCTGATTCACGAACCGATTTCTGGACACCTTGGTTTTCAACATCTTACATCAACATTAGTCTGATGTCTGATGTAAGCTGGGGGTATTCAATCGATTGTGTAGAAGTAAATAGGAATGGAGTTATTTTATACAATTCTTCAAATGGTCAACATTGGTTTGATTTTAACTTCTTTGATCATTCCTTAATAGGAAATTTAACAGCTTTAATCACTATTACTGATGATGAGGGGTTAAAGGATACATTTAAGTTTGATTTCAACATCAATTCTCAAGAACCTACTATAATATCTGGATATCTAAACACAACCTCAATCTTTAAGTATAATGAATCTGTATTAATAGGAGCAGTGGCCTCTGATATCCAAGATGGTATAAATATTGACGTTTGGGCGATTTTAGAAGAACCAATAACGTATAGAACTATAGAGTTGCCTTTAACATGGATTGGTGGTACTCAGTTCGAAAATACAATTGAATTCAATAAAACAGACCAGATTGGTAATTGGACCGTGACATTTCATGCGAAAGACACTGACTGGTTAACTTCTACAGATTTGCAGAGCACTGTTTTAACAGTAAAAGGACATCAACCAAAATTCACTTCAGTATATCTCAATGGAACTCTAGTAGAAGGCCAGGTTTTTGATCTTACTCAAGGAGGTAATTTCAATATTACAGGAATTATATCTGATTATCAGGAGAATATGGAAGATATTGAGCTAAACATTATCTTTCAAACTATTCCTGATATAGCAATATTTAATTCATCTGCTGCATCTGGTTGGATCACCTTAAACGACAGAAAAAACATTACAGAATATTTACTGACAAATGTGGCCTATAAGAGTGCTTTGGTAGTAGACTATTATCAGCAAAATATACTTGTTGATTGGATAAATGCTAATCTTTACGATGAGGAAGATGATATACTTGTACTACTGGACCAAGTGCCAGCACTGCTATACAATACTGAAAAGGATGATTCATTAGCAGAAAAATGGCTTGAAAACGGTAATACAATTATTTATACAGGAATGCCAGCTTTTTCTCAGATCATCTTTGACTCTGGGAAAATTAGAAGTGGAGGTCTAAATGGCTTTGGTGATGTATTTGATTCCACAGATTCTAATTTGGGGAGATTTTCAGGTACAGAAATATCAACTGACTTTGGAGCGACTCTCTTTAATACTAATGTTCAATATCATGGAGAAGGGGAGATCTGTCGATCATATCTCATTGGAGATTGGTCTTTAGAACTTCCTTTGACCTCTCAGGAGAATAACCTTTATTATACTGATAGTTTCATTTTGACTCATGTAAATGGAGGTCATTATGTCCAATTATTCATAACAGATGACATTATCCCACGAAAAGAGGCCATTGAAAATTACATCAACGATTACCACATTATTAATGCTATTGAAGATTCATTAGTAATTCCTTCCAGATTACCAGAGATTGCTATTTTTAATGCTTCCCGCTCCTCTTATATTTCTGAAGCCAACCGTATGAAAATCGTCTCGTATGTGATGGAAAACTTAACTGCTCAAAGTATTTCATGTTTTAATTATTCTAGGCAAACTGAATTGTTGTCATGGATGAAATCACGATTATATGATAATCATCTCGATATTCTGATCATCATAGATGTTTTTCCTGAATTAATCTGGAAAGGAGAGGAAGACGGGTCGATAGCAGAAGAATGGCTTGAGAACGGCAATATGATTATTTTCATGGGTTATTTTGGATTTTACTATTATATCAGTGACTCAGGGTCAATTTCTAGTTATTATAATGGTTTCTACGATGTAATTGATGCCACCAACACAGGTGCTGGGAGATATGGCTATAATTATATCCAACAAACAGCATATGGAATGAAATATTTACCCAGCCTTCCTTTTAGCTACCAAGCAAATGGTATGTTGTCTCCTTATCACCTAACAGAGGATTGGTGGCTTTCTGAGGTATTTTCTCAAGAGGAACAATTATGGACCTATAAATATTATGATAGTTTCTGTATTAAGCACAAAAACGGAGGTGCTTATGTTCAACTATTAACATCATCCTCTTTTATCTTTAATAACCTTAATTGTGGAACATTAATTGAAGAATTCATCGAAAATTGGCTATATCGTTCTTATCTCCATACTATGGCTAATTATACAGGATTTGAAACTGACCATACGGGGACATACACTGAACCTATCCAAAAGATCCTCAACTATACAAACACAAATACTCTAAAAACACGACTTTTTTTCAGTAATTTAACTTTAAATGTAGGTGATTTCTTAATAATATCTGGTGTTAATGGTAATCTTTTAGCAAATTACTCAGATTCTCAAAGCAACTTTTGGACTCCTTGGTATAATCAAGCCTATCTTAATATCACGTTAACAAACAATTCTGGCAGTTGGGGTTATATTATTGATCAAGTTGAAACCATTATCATTCCCCAACTTAGATACTCTTCCTCTAATGGTAATTTTGAAATTAATCTAACTTTAACTAAAAATCAGCTATTGGGTAACCGATCGATTGTATTAATTACTCAAAATTATGATCACCTCGAAGGCTCTTTTGGGATATCCTATTCAGGGATTTCATTAGCTCCTAAAATAAATAACTACAACATTAATTCCACACAGCTCTTTAGAATCAACCAGACACTTGAGTTATGGATAGATGGATCTTCATGGGTAGCCAGTGTGGAAAATGCTGAAATGGTAGCGATTTTAATTGCTCCTGATCATTCTCAGATAGAGATGATTTTATCTCACGAATCTGGAACAAATTATCGAGGGACGATTATTTTTAATGAAACTGAACCAATAGGAACCTGGAGAGTGATATTTACTGGTTATAAGAACCACCATTGGACTCCTTGGAGTGAATGTGGTTATACTACCCTTAATTTGTTAGGTCAAAGTCCAGAATTGACTGAAATAAAGCAAAATAACACTATAATTGATACAGGAGCCACAATAACAATTGACCAAGATGAGGAATTGGAATTACAGTTCAATGTAGCTGACGATGACTCAGATATAAGTGATATGAGTTTAACGCTAGAAATCGATAAATACGAGCCTATTCAGGTATTGATATTCAATTCCTCAAACCCTAATGGCTGGATATCATTGGAAGAAAGAGCTGAAATATGTTCATATTTAACTGAGAATCTTGAGAATGTAATAATTACAATCCTAGATTACGATCAACAAGATGTATTTGTATCCTGGATGACTGAACGCTTAAATGATGGAGAAAATGATCTCGTTATCTTCATGGATCAAGTGCCAAGTAATGTTTGGGCTTATCAATCTGATGGTTCACTAGCAGAACAATGGCTAGAAGCAGGAAACAGCATTCTATGGACAGGGTATCAACCATTTTATTATTATACCTCATCTGGTGGAAGTACATATTCAAACGGTAGAGGTTTATATTATGTTATTGATGGAACCACATCAAGTTTGGGTGGAAATTCTTATTGGACTATACCTTTAGAATATGTTTCAACGACACTTCCGAGTTTAAGATCATATTATGGTCGAGGAAATTCATATATTGATCATTCTAGCTGGTTAGGTTCTCAATGGTCCACACATGCTCAATTCAATATGTATACTAGTGATCACCGATATAGTGATAGCCATGTACTTCAGCATGAAAATGGAGGCTATTACATTCAATTATTGATATCCTATGATGACTGTCTTGACAGACATAAAGTCCTTGGGGAGTTTATTGAAAATTGGTTTGTACAAGAAGTGGCAAATCCGATCATGAAAACTATTCACTTACCAGATGTTGCTGTGTTTAATTGTACAACAGCATATACATACTTAGATCAAAATGAAAGGGATGAGATAACTAGTTATCTCGCTGAAAACCTTACTGTAAACAGTATTGAGTTCTTCGGCCATCAACAACAGGATTCACTGGAAAACTGGATAATTAACAGAATGAATGATGACAAATCGGATATTATTATCCTTTTGGATGTCACACCAACGATTTTGTACCATTCTGAATACCCAGAATATCGCTCTTTAGCAGAACAGTGGATGGATGAAGGAAATATGATAATTTGGGTAGGCTACCGTCCATTTTCTAGAAGTGTCACTCCTCTTGGCTATATTTCTGACTATTCTCCCTCCTTACATTATATTTTGGATGGTACTTCGGACAACATGGGTCGCCAAACTACTTCTCAGTATCTTACTTCACAAGGAGCAGAGTACATTCCATCATTGGGAACTTCTGTGGATTCCTACTTATTTTCTTCTGGAGGTTGTGTTTATCGAACTTATTTGCGTAATGACTGGAAATGGGATGCCATTTTTTCTCAGTCTTCTGATGGTAATTATTATGATAATTTTGTTCTAAAAGGGAGTAGGGGTGGATATTATGCACAGTTCTTGACAACTTCAACCGATGATCTGAAGTTCCCCCAAATTATCGAAGAATTCATCGAAAACTATTTCTACTCCAAGCTTGCACATGTTATCAACAATAGAACAATCGTGGCCACACCTCATAACTATACCTCTACTTTTACATCGATTTTCAATATGAGCGATGTTGTTGCCATGCGTTTCCACTTCAACAATATTACACTAGCCCAAGGTGATAATGTATCCTTCTTTGACAGCTTTGGCCACCTCTTAGGCAATATTTCATACGATGTGACAGATTTTTGGACTCCCTGGTTCTATACAAATTATGTCAACCTAACACTCCTTCTTAAAACGACTGGAAACGCCTGGGGCTTTGAAATTGATCGGTGGCAAATGAGATATTTACCAATAATACGCTATAATTCAACAAATGGTTGCTATTACTTTAATATCTTTGTTGATGATAGTTATTGGATAGGAAATAAGAATGCAACACTTACAATTACAGATTCAGAGGGAGTTCAATCAGTTTATTTCTTACAATTAGAAACATTACAACAGGGGCCCTACTTCCACAATACTGGAGTAAACACATTAGAAGTGTTTAAGCGGAATGAAACGCTCACAATATATGCTAATATTACTGATAACAAGGATATTTCAAACGATATAACCGCTATGGCTTATCTCACTGATCCATATGGCAATATTACAACTGTACCCCTCTTATGGGTCAGTGGAACCCTTTATGAAGGATATTATGTTTTCCCTGATTGGGCACATCTTGGAACTTGGACTATAACCTTCAATGCAACGGATTCTGAAAAATATTGGACTCCAGCTATACCAGAACAATTATTTATTCATTATATTCAAGTGAATGGATTCCCTGCTGAAATAAATGATATCCTAATTAATACTGACCCAATTATAACAGAAGATCAGACGATTATCTTACAGGATCAATTAACATTAATCCAAGTCAATGCTACAACCGACTACTATACTGAAAATAGCACTGTTGATCTTAGGCTTCTCAAGCAATGCTCGATCCCCGATGTGGCCATTTTCGCTTCTTCGATAGCTGGTCCCAATTATATCTCAGTCACAGAGCGTAACGCCATTACAGCTTACCTAATAGAATATTTGGATGCAGTGAGTGTGACGGTTTTCGATTACACTTCAATGTCACAGTCTGCACTAATAGCTTGGATGACCGAACGTATGTCTAATAATCATACAAATATTCTTATAATTCTGGATGTTGCCCCTGAACAAATCTTTTGGGATGAGAGTTATGCAGAACAATGGTTAGAGGCAGGAAATGCTTTAATCTATACAGGAGGTAGTTCTTGGAATTCCTATATAACCACGGGAGCAGGATGGGGCGATAATCAACGCCAACTATCCAATCTTCTCGATTTGCCTTCTGATATTGATAGTGATTATTATAGGGCAATGACCCCAACAACCGCTGCTTATACTTGGCTACCATCCATGAGTACCACTTGGTCTTCAGCATTAAGCAAAGATCTTAGTTATATTACAAACGAATGGCAAATTGAAGAGATTTTTGCTCGCTCAGATAATTATTCTGATTCTTTTGTCATCAAACATTCTTCAGGAGGCTATTATGCGCAGTTTTACTGCAAACCAGATGACTCTCTCCCCCGTGATGCTGTTATTGAGGAATTCCTAAACTTTTTACCATTGGGCACCAATTTCAAGGTAATTGAAGAGGTTTATTATGGTACATTCGCTCCAGAGGTTGCGATTTTCACTCCTTCAGTTAGTGGCCCTAACTGGTTGACTGTTTCGAAACGACAAACAATTGCTAATTACCTGAAAGACAATATTAATTCATTAGAAGTTTCACTTTTTGATTATAATGAACAAGATCAGTTAATTTCATGGATGGTAGAGCGTATTGATAACGGATATTTAGATATACTCGTTATCCTGGAGATTGCTCCTGAACAGATTTATTGGGATGAATCATATGCTGAACAATGGTTAGAGGCTGGTAATGCTCTTATATACACTGGTAGTTATGCTTGGTCTTCATATGTAAAAGATGATGGAAGTACTTATTACTGGGATCATCGATTAGATGAACTTTTAGATTTACAAGCAATGGACTGGACATGGAGTTATGATATGAGTTTAAAACCTCCAGCTTACGAATACTTACCATCTATGACTTCTTCTTGGTACTCTAGTTGCGCTAAGGATCTCATGTATGTCAAAGATCAGTGGTCTGTCGGAGAGATGTTTGCTAGCTATGTTGGTACTTCTGAGTACACCGATGCTTTCGCAATTAGGCATACTTCAGGAGGTTACTTTGCACAATTCTATTGCCAAAGTGATGATAATCTTCCCCGTGAAACAGTTATTGAAGAATTTATTGAAAATTGGTTAATCCCCCGTGCATATCAGAATTTCTCTTTGGGCTATACATTAACAAATACTACAGGGTGGACTTCACCCAGTTTGAGTACTGAAAATACGACTGTGATCCTTTCCCAAGAAAACGCTCATAGGTTTCGATTATACTTCTCAGAATTAGATCTCTTAATAGGTCACAACTTAACGATTTTAGACCAAAAAGGAAACATTTTACTAGAGTATAATTATTTAAACTCAAGTAGTAACTTTTGGTCTCCTTGGATTTACGCTATGGGGTGGTTAAATGTTACAATTGTCCGTAATAGCCCAAGTAAAGGCTTTAACATCACTAAATATCAAGCTGATATCATACCAACTACCAATTGGAATACTATTTCAGAGTTATTTGAGACACAGGTTCTATTTGCTCATGATTATTGGAATGGAACCTATCTTTTTGAGGTAATTTTCCAAGATATCTATGGACGGAGTGATAATGAATTCTTTAATGCGACATTTAATGGCCTTCTCAATCACATCCAAATTGATATCCCCTCGATTTGCATACGAGCGGCTCCTCAATACTTTAACCTTACTGTTATGAATTTCACACTTCTTAATCCTGAAGAATTAATTGTAGAATTCTCAATACAGCGCCCTAATGGTTCTTGGAATTATCAATTGGCTGAGGTTGTTCCTGGTACAGATCTATTCGTAGCAACATATCTTTTTGAGGTTCTTCAAGATCCAATGGGGTTCTACGATGTTTATGTTAATGTGACTTCCACTGATGGTCAAATAACGACCTATTTTAAGGTCGGAACATTTGAAATGATCAATGCAGCGCCATTTATTCATGAACTGTTATATTCCTCCTTCTATATTGATACCTATGAAAGCCAAACATTTACACTTAATACTTCTGACGCGGAGGACCTCGTTAAAACCAATCTTATCATCTCTGCTCATCTTATTTTGCCTTCTGGAGTTCAGGAAATCATTGTTTTTACCTACTATCCTTCAACGGATCTATTCAATAGCTCATATACTTTCATCACAGACGGTCCATATGGCCAGGTATTCATTTACATTAATGTGACTGACACTGATGGGGCAACTTCATATTATCAGGATTGGTTTGTCTATGGATCTATCCCTCCAAATATCACCTTGGTGAAGATCATTGATGATAATAATGATGTTGTGGATGAGTCTCTTGGTTCTTATCCCTTTACAGTACTGGTTGAGGTTTACGATCCAGACAATACGACTCACATTGGGTATGTCCTTGCAATAACTGAGGATGAAACAGTTCTAAATGTTTCAATCACTCTTGATACTATAAATGGTGATTACACTTACTATCTTGCAGATTTCTCATCGTTACCTGATTCTGTAATTGATAATGAACTAATCCGTATGGCTGCTTACATTAGTGATTATTATACACTTAGCAATACTAATGGTAGCTTTGTTATTTATATTCCTAGTATCATCTATCCCATCAATCATTCGGCTATTAATCAGAGACCTTTTCAACTAACGTGGAATGGTAATGAACCGCTTACCACACTATCTTATTTTGAGGTCTGGGTAGATGGAATCTGGGATCATACTCTTTCCATCACGGGTGACATTGTTGATCAGACCAGTCTTACTCTCAACCAAGGTATGTATAATATCTCTTTAATTGCGTTTGATCAATTTGGCAATAATCTTTCTTCAATGATCAATGTCACCATTGATTTGACTCCACCTTCTCTGACAATTCTTGATCCAGTTCCGATGTTTAACACCACTGAATCGACTGTACTAGTAAATTGGACAGCTTCTGATGATTATACAGGATTAACTAATTTCACTCTTTCCTATGATGCTATTTTCCTCTCCTTTGATCCTTCAACCATTCAATATGAATTATCACTAGTTGAAGGACGATATGATCTCTATTTAATAGCATGGGATAAAGCAGGGAATAACAATACTGCAATTATTACGCTAACCCGTGATACAACGCAGCCCTCTATTAGTATTACTCATCCATCGAATAACACTTATCAAAACACGTCGTCTCTGCTGATCCAATGGATAGGCTTAGATTATCAGACTGGAATCCACCATTATGAAGTTTATGTAGATGCTTCCTTCATTGACACCTTCAAAGCAACAAATACCTCTCATCAACACGATTTTCTTGATGGCCTCCATAACACTACCATTATAGCATTTGATTATATGGGATGGTCATCAACGACATTCCACTCGTTCTGGATCGACACGCAGCCCCCAGATCTTTCAGTATCCCCTTCAGTTAAGAACTACTTTACTAGTGATACTACATTATCTATCTTATGGGCTGCTAGTGATGCTGTAGGATCTATTACCGTGTACCTCTACATTGATGGTAACCAATCAATTTTAACTATCAGTCCTTCCGATGTTACACTTTCTGAAGGTAATCATACAATTAGGATTGTGGCGAGAGATCAGGCGCAAAATGAGAATAGTACAACATTCTGGGTGTATGTTGACACCACTTTCCCAGTAATAAACGCATATCGTATTGTTACCAACAGTAGTACATACAACTATTTCTGGGATGCTTTTGATCTCCAGTCTGGATTAAATCAAACAGAAATTTATGTAAATGGAACTCTTTATCACACACTATATGGTTCAGGGACATCCATTACTTTCACAGATTTTAACGAGGGATATTATGTCATTAGAATCAATGTGTTTAATAATGCGGGGTTAAATGTTTCTGTAACTGCTAATTATTATGTAGACTTTACTCCTCCTGTGGTTCGAGTCTCTGGAGTATCTGATAACGACTTTCTAGTAGGGCAAATATCAATTTCCTGTAATGTTGATGATTTAACCCAAACAAATATCTCTATATCAATTAATGGTGAAACATTCTATCCAGACTCCTGGGATGGAACTCACGCTGAATTCTCAATTGACACTACGGATATAGACGATGATCATTATACATTAAGAGTAAATGTCATTGATGAGGTTGGTCATCATACATTAAAAGATTTCGATGTTGCTATCGATAATGACAAAGCAAACATTAGATCTTTTGAACACGATCCATCAACTCCCACTCATACTGATAATGTGACAGTCTCAGTTACCATTTATGATGCAGTAGGAATTGATGAATCATCTGTTATCCTCTATTGGAAACTCGATTCAGAAGATGAATGGCATAATATTACCATGACTTTAGTAACATCCAGTGATACTGAATGGGAATTTGAAGCAGTTATTCCCCCCCAAGCTCAAGGAGAAGAAATACTCTACTATATCACTGTTACAGATCTCCAAGAACGGGTTACCGAGTCTGATGAAGAAAGCTACGTTGTTGAGGAAACTCCTCCTGATGTGTTAGGGCCATTAATTGGAGCTGCAATTATAATTGGGATACTTGGGGCACTTGCTGGGGCTGGGATCTATTTTGGGCCAAGGTACATCAAGCCTCTCATTCAAAAACAGCTAGAGAAAGCTCAAGAAGCTAAGACTGAGGAAGTAAAAACCCGAATTGATGACCTCTTCGATTTTGAGGTTGAGGAATGATATTCTGCTTGGTTCACTTCACAGTCCTTCCTCTCCCATTTCTTTGATACAGGCGTTATTAATTTTTATCCTTTGATAAAAAACATAGAAGGCGAAAACTATCGAAAAAGCTTCAAATATCCGTCACAAAAAGGAATTGGGAGCTTTCTATACTCCATCATCCCTCGCGAAATCAATGACTGAAATGGCCATCAGTTATTATCTGATTCGACAGTTAAATTCTCGTACATCTTTTAAGTTTTCATCTCTTGAAGAGATATGGCATGCAACTGATTTATCTATTTTTCAATCTTTGAAAGACATTTTAAAAGAAGTTCGAATTCTTGATGGTGCAGCAGGGGACGGAAAATTCCTACAAGCATGTTTAGTAACTATTAACTCAATTAAAGAGAAAATTGACCAAAGATTAGGTGTAAAAAAAAAAAAGCCAAATGAAGCAATTCTTGAGATTTTAAAATCTAATTTGTTTGGAATGGAAATTGATTTTGAAATAGCGGCAAGCTGTCGCAAGAACCTTATCACTGTTATTCCAGAACCAATGCACAGTAGTGGTTATAAGATTTTAGCTAAAAATATAATAATTGATGATTTTTTAGAGAGTACACTATCAGATTGGACTAATCTTCCTCCTAGCGCAGAAGGATTTAATATCATTATTGGTAATCCCCCGTGGGGCGGAAAATTAGATAAATTTCAAAGAGAATATTATTATAATAAGTTTAAACCAAAAAGTCCAAAGAGGAACCTCAATACTTTTTCCCTATTTGTTTATCAGTCTGCTAATCTGTTAATTCCAGACAAAGGCTTGTTAGCTTTTCTTCTTCCGAAAAATGTTGCACGATCCAATCAATATATCTATCTTCGGAAATTTCTCGTTGCTAATTTTCAGATTCTTTCAATTAATTTTCATGGATTGTTCAAAGATGTCACACAAGAATTTATTTCTTTAATTGGATTATTTAAAGATGAAATTCCTTCAGATCATCATATTCTTGTTGATGATAAGAATCACATTCCTCAAACCTCATATATGACAAATATTGATTGTATCTTCACGAGAAAGTTTAACTTGAAGTCTCAGCAACTAATCCAACTCATTCATGAAAATTCTAGACCATTGTCTCAGTTTATTACAGTTCGTAGAGGAGAGGAACTTTCTAAACGTGGTGGAATAATGTTCTGCTCAAAGTGCTCAGAATGGGTGCCTTTATCGAGTAGAAAATCTCAAATCATTTGTGCACAATGTCACCAACCTTTATCAGAGAGAGATTTAAATACCAACTTCTTGATTCAGAAGGACTCTACTATGCGTCATACTCAACCCATCTTGACTGGGGATGATTTTGAGGCTTATTTGATCAAAACAACACATTTTATCGATCCCACGATTAAGTTTCGTTCCAAAAAAGATCCATCCATCTATCTTTCACCCAAGATTGTAGTCCAAAAAATCAAACCTTATCTTTGCGCTGCCTATGATTCAGATAATTACTGGACAACACAAAACGTCTATAACCTGAGATTAGTCCCAGAATACAGTAATGATCCTGATTTATTATATTACATTCTTTCTGTTCTCAATTCTTCTCTATACCATTGGTATTATCAAAGTCAATTCAATCTAGGCTCCAAATACACCAACGCAATCTCAATCCGCAATCTTCGACGCCTCCCCCTTAAAAAACCGGATTTCAACGACCCTTTATTTTGTCAAATTGTTAAATTAACAAAGAAGATTACAGATGACAAAGCAAAAGAGAAAGACTCCATTCAAAATTTAAATAAACTACTACTTCGATATTATAACTGCGAATTCCTCCCCTTACCTAGTGTTTAAAAGATTCCATCCTTAGATATTTTATTCATTTTTTGATTTGTATCTCTCTGGTTCTGCAAAAAAATCCAAAGCACGAAAATGGGTATGGAATTCCGCTTGATGAACGGCCCCCTCAGGAATATAATAGTTGTCTCCTTTAGTATATTTTTTGGTTTCTCCTGCGATTGTTAACGACATTTCTCCTTCTATTACTATTCCCCATTGAGCCGAATGACTATGAGGTGGAAGAATTCCTGTTGGTTCTATTTCAAAGAACACAATCTGAAAGTCTTTTCCTTGCGCAATCCACCCCTTAACACCTTCCATAGCAATATCTGCTTTTGGAAGCGAAGTAATTATATCAGGAAACGTATTTCTCAACATTGATCTCATCTATAACTCATTTATAATTATCTAATGGTATAGTCTCATCTTTTCGATATTCTAAAGTTTTGACTCTGTGATTCCTCACTTTTAACTTACGATAATTAAATTTCAAAAGTTTATAACCATTTTGTTTTAGGCAGGGTATTGTAAATAATCTTCGTTAAGAATTCTGCTAATCTTTCAACCTTCTAAGTGTTAATAATTTGTATTCTTTTACCCTACTTTTTTCTCCATCCTTATTTTTCTCTTAACAAAAAAGCCAGCCTTCATTGCTGCAACAACCCCCTCACCAACTGCAGTGCCAATTTGTTTAATCCCTCCTGTAACGTCACCCGCTGCATAAATGCCTTCAACATTCGTTGCTTGCTCATCATTTACTTTAATACTCCCAGAGGCATCCGTATCAATACCTGTGAGTGTCGCTAATTTAAAAGGATCTTCTCCGATAGCAACGAAAAGAGCTTTAACTCGGATTTCTGAAATTTCACCTGTTTTATGATTCTTAATTACAATTTTTCTAAGACTCTCGTGTTTAGCAATAGCTTCTTCAATTGTGCAATTGAACATTGGTTCAATTTCTTTATATGATAACACTTGATTTGCGAGATCTTCATCAACATCAAGTCTTTCTTCCTCGTAAATCAAAAAAACTTTTCTTGCAACACCAGCTAAATAAATGGCATCATGAGCTGCAGTAGCTCCACCCCCTACTAAAGCAACTTTTTTTCCTTTGTGTAATGTCCCATCACAGACAGCACAGTATGATAATCCAGCTCCTTCTAATTCTCTTTCATTAGATAGCCCAAGTTTACGACGCTTGGATCCCGTCGCAATAATTACAGCCTTTGTTTTCCATTGGTCTTTCGAAGTGTTGACAATCATTTCAGAACGGTCAATTGATGCTACTGTATCGAAAACAATGTTTGCTCCACAATATTCTGCTTGAACCTTCATTTTATCTACTAATTCTGGACCAGTGATTGAAATAAAGCCAGGATAGTTTTCTATCTTCTCTGTTGTTCTCGCAACACCTCCTATAGCCTCAGCTTCAAACACAATAGTCTTTAAACCCATTCTAGCTGCGTATATGGCCGCAGTTAACCCAGCTGGGCCTCCCCCAATGATCGCCAAATCTGTTTCTTGATCCATTGTTATCATTATTCCTTTCAATAATTCCACTATAAGAACATATAGAAAACAAAAAATTGTAGATCTAGCTCTCAATCTTCCTATTCTCTTTATAAATTTGCAGTTAATTCGAATTATTCTTACAAAAACCTCTCCAGAGTGGATTGCTTGTCTGGGCGGGACACATGTTCTCCAAATCGGGCTTTTTGTTGAATAATATGTTTATATTCTTCTCTAATTTCAAATCCTACCACATCACGACCAGTTAACCGCGCTGCTAAGATTGTACCTCCACTTCCCGAGAAAATATCCCCTACAAGGTCACTAGGAGCACTGGAGGTGAGAATTAATTTCTCTAACAGGACAATAGGTAACTGACATGGATGACCTTTAATGCGATGGGGATCATTTCCCCGATTATATTCAGGCCAAAAGAATACGTCTTCATCATAATGTTTCTGTTTGTAAAACTGATAATTTTTCTTGTTTTTTACCAGTAGAAGAATGTGATAATGACTTGTCACAAATCGTCTTTTAGTATAGACCCCCCATGAAAAATGCCATATGGCATGATTTAACATATGAAATTCAGATTGATTTATAGCATTCAGAATATATTGAAGGTTGGTCCAACCTGAAATGATGTATAGGCTCCCATTCTCTACCAAAGCATCATAACAGGTTTGAATCCAATCTTTAGAAAACTCAAAATAAGATTCAGGAGTAAAATTATCCTCATAAAGGTCATATTCCTCCGATCCATATTCGTGGCTAGATTTATTGAAAGAAATTCCAAATGGAGGATCAGCAATGATAAGATTAAAGGGTCTTTCTTTAGCTTTTAATGGTAATGATTCAAGAACATTTCCAATTATGAGCTCATATTTTGAATCATTAACCATTTCAAACCCAGATTGTCTCTTATCTTGAAGAAGTTATTATTTTATAACAAGAATCCCAAATCTCTTTTTGAGTTAGGTTACGCCCAGAATGAGTTACAACATTGAATTGAGATCCCATCTCAAGAAGAATACCAAAATAGATTGCTAAGTGATCGAAATCCTTAACTTTAATATTTGCTTCCATGAAATTTTTTAACTCTTTGTTGTATTGAACTTTGACTTTTTTTTCAAATTTTTCTAATGTAATATTCGATTGACTTCTCTGTTCGTTTGGACGACAAACAATGATCAGATCGAACGCAATAGCTTTCTTTTTCTGGATGTTTAGCACATTTCGAGCTTCACTGGGTATTGGATAAGTCCTAACAACTTGGAATCCAGTTCGAATTATAACCTCAGATAGTTTGAACCATATTTCCTTATCTGAATGATGGAAAGTAAAGATTAACATCCCATCAGGCTTCAGTTTAGCTTTTGTTACTTTAAATATTCCTATCAATTTATTATAATAATCTAAATCCCGATTTTGGCTTATAATAGCTTCTGCATCCTTTGGTGTTTCTTGTGCCAAAAACCACTTGTACCTCTTTTTAAGTAACAAACGAAGCCACACGTAAAAAAAGTCTGATAATTCAGAATAGTTCACATTGTCTGCATATGGTGGATCTGAAATTATGAGATCAACAGATAGTGGGAGTTCTTTAAGATCCTCTGAATCTTGGCAAAGTAAAAGTAAATTATGTTCTGCTGATGGAAAAGTTATGTCGGACTCAGTAGTTGTTTTTCCTTCAATTTTCCCAGAAAAGGTTTTTTTCCTTCCAAGTTTTCCATTACGAGAAATTATTCGAGTATAATTGAAAGGAGAATGGTTATACTCCTTTCCCTTTAGAAGGCGGTTAAGGCATTTTTTCCAAGTTCCCCTCCCATATCTTGTCCCCCAAACATTATTTTCAGCAAATGTGGAGAGTGGGTGAAAATCATGCCTTGCGAAGATGCCTTCTACTTTCTGACCTTTAGGAGAATATCTTGTGAAGATATTATTATGATTTAAAAGATTTATAAATGCAGCCAAAAACATTTCTTGGAAAACAACATTTGGAATCTTCTGGATATAATCAAGAATCATGGTGAGAGCTAAAAGCTGACGACTATTGAACAAATCTACCCATTTTGTGTAATTATGATTGTGTAAAGTCTTAGTTGCCACTCCAGAAGGAATATGTTCTTTTGGCCATAAATTTTTTATTGAAAAACGCACCCATTGCTCTTCTGCTTTTTTGAAAAGATCAATGTCTTCTTTTGAAACTCCCTTGACAAATTTGAATCTAGTATTCTTAAGAGGGGAATGTAAATCAATGTTGCTAGCGCAATTCGGACAAAATCCTTCAATAGCGTATAATTTACATTTCAAAATTTGTTGATTCTTTTTGAGTGTGTCAAGGATGTTGGTTATGGAACCGCAGTTGAAACATCTACAACTATTACGTCCAACCCGATTTCCTTTCAGGGGACCAAACTGAAACTGACATTGTGGGCAACTTATTAGTGTTGGAATAGAACCTAAGTTCTCAAAGACAGTATTACATGAGGGGCATAAGATTGAGGTTACGTCTCCTTTCATAGTAACTATAAAGTTTCTAAACAAAGAGATCTGGCTTTCACAAACCTCACAGGGCACTAATTTTACCCAATGTGCATAAATGATATCAGCTTCTGAATTACATACTGGACATTCAGTCAGGTACCATCTTTTGATTTGAGCCTTAATTTTATCTTCACAATCTATTATCCATTTTTCAAGTTCCCTTAAATTAACAAGTTCAGCTTCTGTTTTTGTTATGAACCAAGCAATTGGGTTAATATCAACACCCACACAATTAATTCCCAACCGTAAACCTTCAATTATTGTTGTACCTCCACCCATAAAAGGATCGATAACTGTAAAATCACCGAAATTATGTTCAACATAAAAATTACTCATAAGATCTGCTGATGACGGAAGAATGGATCCCAATAATATCGCTCTAAATGTGGAAGAAGCACGTCGGGCAAACCACTTTGAAATTTGGTAGATTGGTTTGTAACTACTTCGTTCTGGAATCGCAAGCTCACTAATCTCACGGATGGGGAAACTTTCTTCAATTAATCTTGAAGTCATTTAAGCTGACCTTTTTGGTGAGAGTACGAAGTCTAGAAACTCTTGAGGAGTTTTAAAAGTATAATCTGGGCTGCTTTCTAATAATTTTTGAGTTTCCACAGCACCCCAGAGAGCTGCACCAGTTTTTATCCCCGCAGCTTTCCCAGCAATAATATCAAGGTGACTGTCTCCAATGAAAAGAGTTTCATTTTTGTTCAATTGTAAAGTGCTAATAATCTGATATAATGCATCCGGATATGGTTTTGAACGAGTTACATCATTTCCAGTCAATATAAGATCAAATATATCGATGATACCAAGTTTTTCTAAGGTAATCGCCATCGTATTTCTACTTTTTCCTGTAAAAATTGTGAGATAAGGAATATTATTCTTCATATCTGATAATTGATCTTTAGTAAAAAATCCTGTAGTTAAATGAGCATCACGATAACTTTGAAGGAATTCTTCCCAAGCAGGGTTAAACACATCAGAAGGAAAGACACTTTTGAAAATTTCATCCCCCGGAGGACCCCAAAGTGAGAGGACTTCATTATCTGACATTTCTTTACCAAGATATTTTTTAACGATGTTCTGAAATAATCGGATAATGGTGATTGTGTTGTCAACGAGAGTTCCGTCAACATCAAAAACGACACATTGGAGTTTCATGACAAATTAACATCCGATAGAATTATTGAGATAAGGAACATTGAAAAGTTTAAATATTTTTAAGCAAGACCCCAAATGTGGGAAGTTGGTTAGAAATGGACGAAAAACCACAGATTGACCCCCGTAACAAGCTCAATGCTCTTACAGGACGTCAATGGATCCGTTTTACAAAATCATGGTTCATTGTTGATGGGAAACCCAGTGATATTTCACATGAAATAGACCTTCATCCAGCTTCGTTTCCTCCTTCAATGATTCGTGAGTTTATCGAATTCTTTACTAAACCTGGTGATAATGTACTAGACCCTTTTGTCGGTACAGGATCAACTTTAGTAGCTTGTGATGAGTGTGGGCGAAAAGGAGTCGGGATAGAGCTATATGATAAGTATGTAAAGACAGCCCGATCTCGTACGAATCTTCCTGTTCATCAGGGAGATGCACGTGAGATTATTCAAACATTTGAGACGAATGGGAGAAAATTTGCTCTTTGCATCACCTCACCCCCGTATTGGCGAATATTAAAGAAAAAAAAAGATTATAACCAACAAGAACGTTTACAAAAAGGATTAGATCTCCAATACGGAGAACATCCTAAAGATTTAGGAATGATTGAGGAACAAAAGCCATTTCTTTTGGAACTAATCTCCTTTTTTAAGCACATTAAAGCTCATTTACGGGAACGTGGTCATCTAGTGATTTTCATTCAAAATATTCGTGATAAAGGAGAAATCAACCCATTAGCTTTTAATTTGGCCCTTAATTTAATTGAAGACTATAAATTCTTGGGAGAACGTATTTGGTTACAGAACCAGAAAACTTTAAGGCCTTATGGATATCCATATTCCTTTGTGCCGAATATTCACCACCATTATGCCCTGATTTTCCAAAAAAGGTGATGGGAGCAATGAAATTAATCCCATATGGTGGTGTTAATGAGGTTGGAGGAAATTGTTTTCTTTTAGAATCAAATAATACAAAAATTTTGTTAGATTTCGGGAGATCGTTCAAACGAGAGGGTACCTACTTTGAAGGATTTTTACTTCCTCGTACTCACCAAGGCCTTAAGGATTTCCTTGAGTTTGACATCCTGCCTAAAATCCAAGGCTTTTATGCTCAAAAATTTGCTATAGATGACGAGTTCACTAAACCTAGTATTCATGCGTGTTTTCTGTCCCATGCACATTTAGATCATTTTGGAAATCTAAATTTACTTCATGAGGACATTCCTATCTATATGGGTGAAACAACTGCCACAATAATTCAATCGATCCAAGATACTACCCGCACTCGTTTTAGGCAGCCCTATATCAGGCAAGCCACTGCTGATTATCCATCAAATGTTAGGACTTTTCGTACTGGCGATATAATCCAGATTCCTGATTTTGAAGTAACACCTATCCATGTCGACCATTCTTTACCTGGGTCTTATGGTTTTATTCTTGAAGGAAATAAGGAGCGAATAATTGGATATACTGGGGATCTGCGTTTACATGGGTGGAGAGAAGATTTAACTCAAGATTTTATCGAAATTGCTAAGAAAAAAAACCTTAACGCTCTTCTAATTGAAGGTACAAATATAAATGAAGATTTTGACATGAATGAGAAAAAATTACAAGAAGAACTAGCAGATTCGATGGCCAAAACAGATGGATTAGCCATCGCCAATTACAGTCTACGGGATATTGATCGTTTTCGATCGTTTTATTTTTCTGCTAAGAAAAATGGTCGAAAACTTCTAATAAATATAAAACAAGCTTATTTGATTCAGTTGTTACAAGACGATCCTCATTTGGAAATTCCCAGCTTAGATGATCCATATATCGAAATCTACAAACGACCAAAGAGGAAATACTACCAGTGGGAACAAAAACTGTTTGAAAACTACAAAATGGTTGAGTTTCCAAGTTTTGATCAAACTGAATATGTTTTTCATTGCGATTTCTGGAATCTAACAGATCTTATTGATATTCAACCTCAACCGAAGGAATCTACTTATTTTTACAGTCATGGGGAGCCTTTTGATGAAGAAGGACTAATTGATTATAATCGAATGATGGAATGGATTCGTCATTTTCATCTGGACTTTAAACAATATCATGCCTCGGGCCACGCGCCCCGAAGCGACCTTAAAAGGATCGTGGATGAAATTCAGCCTCAATTTATGATCCCGATCCATACTGAACATCCTGAAATGTATCGAGAATTAGTTGATGTTCCAATACTTCTACCTAAGCGGAAGAAAAGTATTTATATCTAATCAGAGATTCAATCCTCTCAGAATCACACTTACCGCCTGTTTCTCTTAAAAAAAGAATCCAATGAAAGTTGATAATCCCACTGTCATCTGAATGAAATCGATTATACCGATGGTAAACGTACATACTAATAAAAATGTGAATAAACGCCGATCCGTTTGTGGGAGGATGGTTAAACAGGGAAAAAACCAAAGCCAGTACCAAGGAAATGCAGTGGTATAGATTTTTAAAAATATGAGAAGGATAAGTGATGGGAGCCAATATGCACGTTCAAGAGTTCCATCAACACTTATTCTAATAGAATTTTCTCTTGGAAAAAATCCTATCCAATATAAGAACGCTAAAATCAGGACTCCTGAGGAAAGTAAAGATGAAATACTTGGATAAAATATAAAAAGAGGATTTGATGGGAGTTGGCTAGAATATTCTCCCAAATTACCGAAAAAACCGAAATATCGTAAAATAAAGTTAGAAAAGAGAAGTGGAAATGAAAGCAATATAATGCTAATTACTACGGCTAGAAGCCCCAATAATGCCTGTTTAATTGTATTACGGTCTAATATCAGGAGATAAGGAAGAAGAATGAGTGAAATATATTTCCATTGAAATCCAAGCCCAATACTTAAGTAACTACAAATTTTCCGTTGACTGTGTAAACTTAGAGGGAGTAAAAGAAATAGAATAGTTATTGCAGTTGGTTGTCCCTCAATAGCCGAGAATGGGATAGATAATATAAGGTAAGACATAGCAAAGCCATTTTCAAAAAACGTTGGCTGCTTTTCTTCATTCTGTCGGCTCATTATTAAAGAGTAAATTATGAAGAAATTCAAAATATCAATACAGGATAAGAACCATTTTACTATTATTGATGAAAAGGGGAGAGGGGATAATCCAGCCCAGAAGAGCAATTGTAATGTAGGATAATCATAAGTGGTATTGGGATAAGAATATTCTCCTGTGAGAGGATCTCTAACATCATAAGAAGGATCTATTTTTATCGGTGTCATGTCATAGACACGAAAACCATGTTTCCAAAAAGCTTTTCCATAAAAAAGGTTTCGTTCGAAATCACTAGTCACCAATGGAGGAATAAAAGCTCCAATGAGAAAATGGAGCAAAATGAAAAATGGAAGAAGCCATTTTAAAGACCCCATGTTTTTCATTACAGCTAAGATATTCGAATAATACCGATCCAAAAAAAAGAGATCAGAATCCAGCATAACATAATATCCTATTTTGATTAAATCCAACCATTACGAGAAAACTAGCGATCTAAAAGAATTTATCCCTCGAAAATTATTTTTCAATTATTTTTGATTTATCCTCCTTTTTAAATCCTAAAGGTTCTCTACGTTATTATTTTCCTTTGAAATAAGAAAAAAAGTCGAAAAAACTTCCTATTAACTATATGAAATTATTTTCGAATTTTAAAATCATTATTGTTTGCTAAATTCTATAATATTATACCAGTTTTCTTAAGACTAAAGCATATTATGTAGATATGGAATATTGTCGGATATTTCAAATTTCAAATATTTTAAAAGATTCAAGTATTACGATTAATGTAGGTTCTCTTTCCAGTTTTTATCTTAAAAAAAAATAAATTTTATAAATCACTATATTTAAGGAGAAATAGAATTCTGCCTTCTATTTATGATGCCTTTAAAAAGGGTGAGTCGCAAGCAAAAGATTGGAAGTATCAATTCAAAAAAACACGCTCAACACTTAACGCATTCAAAGACGATTTCGTTTTAAAGTCTCCAGACTCGTTCGTTTTCACGAGAGAGGGGCTAAGATTAAGTGAGAGACTAGGTCAAATCCTGAAAGCTTCTTCTTTGGAAGAGGAAATATGCCCACAAGTAACAGTTATTGGGCCTCAACGAAGTGGAAAAACTACAACAGTTCGACAAATAGCTATAGAACTTAATCAACATAGGGGGAAAGATTATGCACAATATAGATCCTATGATTCCAATTTCTGGAGTTGGTGGGATGAAGCTGACTTTAATTCAACTAAAATCTTTTTTTTTGACAATATATTTCCTATTTGGAGCCATTTTACTCATCAATCTCATGAAGATCTTATCAATCGCTCAAGCCATGATAAAATATTAGTTGTAACTATCCTAAATTGTATAGAACAACAATGGCTACGAATTACTCAAGAAACCTCCAGAATTAAAATTTTTGAGACAGAACCGTTTGAATTTCATTTTAAACGACCCTCTCCGCTTGAAATTGAAAAAATTATCAGAAAAAGGACAGAATCCATAGGAAAACCAAGTCTTTTACCATCTGAAGCATTGAAGACAGTTGGAGAGCTTTCATTAGGATTGCCTGGGTTAGCCCTGTGGCTTGTTAGGAACTTAATTTCAAACCTAGAAAATCAGGAAACATGGCAAGAAATCACCCCAGAACTTATTCACAGTATTGCACAATATTTAGGCTTTGGTCCAGCACTAAAAATTATATATAAGCATGATCTCCAAAGTGATCATGAAATTAGAACTAAAGTATGGCCAGTTCTTCATTCCGTACTTGAAAACAGGAATTCTCCATTGATACAGTCTTTTAATCAATTGAAAGGTGTTACATTATCTTGGAAACCATTACTTGAAGAATTACTCCTTATAGCACAACAAAATAGCACAATAAAACGTTCAGAACTGCAAGAACGCACTGGAATAAAAGAATCCTCTCTCACCTATCAATGTCAAAATTTGGTTAAAGAAAAAATCGTTACCTATTCGAGAAGTGGGCGGGAAGTGTTTTATCAATTACGTACACCAGTCAAAGAAGCGTTAGAACTAGCATTATTTACTGGATGATTACTCTAAAAAGTAGTATATCCCTTCTCCCAATATTTCAGCACTTTTAAGGAAGAAATCCAATACAATCTGACAAGAGATGTAGGATGATTCTTTTTAAATCTTAGAATAACTCCTGAAAAAAAGGAATAATTTCTATCACCGAGATGAATCACGAGATACGACGGTGGTACCTATACGATGGAAATTACGATGAGTTGTTCGTGGAATGGCATCAAGCAACCACAATGAACCATCATGATCAAAAACAAACTCGATATCATAATCCACCTCAAAATCGCGACGTACCTTCTTTGCTAAATGCACGAGAGTTGTGATTTCCTGTTGCCTTAATGACAACTCTCTCTTTTGTTCTGGCTTATTTTCAATTATGATTGCATGTCGATTGTCTGGGGGAATCTTTGAGATTCTTTCCTTGTATGAAGTGAATGTTTCAACAGGTTCACCAATTTTCTCTTCATCTACAATAATGTGATCACAACAGACTCCATTCTCCTCCTCGTGAGGTGATGTCCCCCAATTTGCTCTGATATGCAAATCCTTTATGTCATTTTTTACAGACATAATACCACTGACTTTTGCTGAAACCATCTCTTCAACAATTATTGCGATATTTACATTATCAGGTGGTAGTCCTGCTTGTATCAAATCCTTGAGAACATCAGCAGTGAAAGCGGACGCCCAACAGTTTTTCATGACTTGTATAATGTCTCGAATTTCTTTCAAATGAAAGTAAACTCCACGACCATAACATACATGCCTAGAGGAATCCTCAACATGTGCTGATGTTCTGATTACAACAGAATCAGACTTTATTTTGCCTAATAGTTTATAAATTTCTTCTGCAATTGGGTTGGCCATTGACATGGGAACAGGGGAATATGTAATGATTTCTTGTATTTCTAGAGCAGTTTCTTCTAAATTAGCTGGAGTTACTTCATTTATTAACTGATCTATTCTCTTTGCGCCTGGAAGTAGATTTAAAAATCGCTTAAACACCTTAGTACTCACCACAACCCCGTTAGGAACATTGTAACCCTTAGATATGAGTCGTGAAAGCGAACAAGCTCTTTCTCCAAAGGTTTCAGCCCTGGAATAGTCCACATTGGCCAAGCTTTGGATTGGGTCAGCTTCATACATCGTTTAGTCCGTTCCTAGTAATCAGAAAACCATCTTAAAAGGTACTGGCTAGTTATTTTGGATAATGTTCAAGAAAAGATAATTTTCTGAACAGGTAATTTCACTAGTCTTGGAATTTATAATTCTGTCGTTTGTTTTCCAGAATGCGAAAAATCATCTTCTCTCCTCACTTCTATAAGAATAATTTCTACTTTATATATATTTAATATAAAAAAAAATTTATTAAAATCCCTGACTACCTGAACTTTGCGTTTTTCGCTGGATCTCTGGAGTATAAAATCTCAACAATAAGCTATTTGTCACTACAGAAACCGAACTAAAGGCCATGGCTGCAGCCGCAACCTCAGGAACTAGTGTTATACCGAATGGAATGAATAAAATCCCAGCAGCGATAGGAATACCTATCATATTGTAGAAAAATGCCCAGAAAAGGTTTTGTTTTATCTTTGAAATAGTTTTCCGGCTTAGCTGTATACTAGCCACCACATCTCTTAAATCTTCTTTGATAAGCACAATATCTCCTGTTTCTATTGCAATATCTGTTCCACTTCCGATAGCAATACCAATATCTGCCTGTGCCAACGCTGGAGCATCATTTATTCCATCCCCAACCATACTAACAATATTTCCTTCTTTTTGTAGTTTTTGAACAATGTTTGCTTTATTTTCAGGTAAAACTTCGGCCATGATATTAGTTATGCCTACTTGTGACGCAATTGCTCTTGCAGTACGTTCGTTATCACCTGTAACAAGGTAAGTGTCTATACCCATTTGTTGCAACTGTTCAATTACTTTCTTACTGCTTTCCTTAAGTGGATCAGCAATAGCGAGTATTCCAAGTAATTTCTGATTTATTGCTGAAATAACTACTGTTTTTGCTTGTTCTTCTAGTATCTTGATGTTATTTTGAATTTCACTTACAGAAATTCCATATTTTTCTAATAATCGACGATTGCCGACTATAATAATATCACCATTAATTCGGGCTCTGATTCCATGACCAGCAATGGCCTGGAAGTCTTTTGGTTCAAATAATTCTATTCCTTTATCTTTTGCTGATTCAATGATCGCTTCTGCAAGGGGATGTTCTGATCCTCTCTCTACTGAGGCCACTATTCTCAAAACTTCATCCTCTTCTCTGTCATCTGCAATAACAACAATATCTGTTACTTTTGGTTTCCCTTTAGTTAATGTACCAGTCTTATCGAAAATTATAGCATTGATTTTATGAGCTCCTTCTAGAGCTTCAGCACTTTTAATAAGAATTCCTTGTTCTGCGCCTTTTCCTGTGCCAACCATAATTGCAGTTGGAGTAGCTAATCCCAAAGCACACGGGCAAGCAATTACTAATACTGCTATCATAAGCTTAAAAGGAAAAATAAAATTGGTAAGCTCTTGTCCCCATAAAGAACTCGGTAGCAGATTAATTGATACAATACCATACCAAAAGATGAACGTGATCACTGAAACCAATATTACAGCTGGAACAAAACGACCCGCAACAACATCAGCAAGTCTTTGAATTGGAGCCTTCGAAGCTTGAGCATTCTCTACCAATTGTATAATTTGGGCTAAAACGGTCTCGGAACCAACTTTTGTGGCCTTTATTTTAAGTAATCCAGTTTTATTCAATGTTGCACCAATAACATTATTGTTCAATGTTTTCTTAACTGGCATAGATTCCCCAGTGACCATAGATTCATCAACACTGGAAGTACCCTCAATAATTACTCCATCTGTAGGAATTTTCTCTCCAGGCCGAACTAGAAGTATATCTCCAACAATTACTTCTTCAATAGGAATTCTTTCTTCTTTACCATTGCGAAGAATAATTGCCTCCTTAGCTTGCAAATCAACAAGTTTTCGAATTGCTTTTGACGTTTGTCCTTTAGCTCTTGCTTCTAAATATTTCCCTAAGAGAAGAAAAGTAATTAATAATGCTGCAGTTTCAAAGAATATTTCTTCTCCACCAAGAATTATCATATTTATCATAGAATACCAAAAGGCAGCATTCGTTCCCAAAAACACAAGAACATCCATATTAAATTGCCCATGACGAAGAACTTTCAGAGCTCCATGATGAAACTGCCAACCTGAGATAAACATAACTGGAATAGTTAAAAACAGGACTATTAGGGTATTATTGTCAATTCCAAGAATCAAATTATCAGGGATGGGAAGCTTAATTGAAAATCCGACCATTGAACCCATACTGAAAAGTAAAATTGGAATACTCAGTAGAATTGCAGTTAATAACCGTAATTGTTGAATTCGTAACTCTCTAGCTCGCTCAAGACTTTCTCTATCTTCAGATGTGATTCTATAGGTGGATATTTTCTTAGCGTCATAACCAACACTTCTAATAGTATCAATTATTGTATTCACAGAGATAATTTTAGGATTAAACTTCATACGAGCTCTTTCTGTCATGAGGTTAACGACAACTTCTGTTATCCCATTTTGTTTATTTAAGGTGGATTCAATAGTATTAACACAGCTCGCACAAGTCATACCTGTAATATTCAGATCAAGAGTCTTTAAACCACTTTTTGGAGTGGAGGATATATCTTTGGCTCCATATCCGACACTTTCCACAGTCTGAATCAATTTATCAACATCAGTAATGGTAGGATCGTATCTAACAGTAGCTTTTTCTGTCATTAAATTGACTGAAGTTTTCAAGACACCCTCAACTTTGTTTAATCCTTTCTCAATTGTGGATACACAGGAAGCACAAGTCATGCCTACAATTCCTAAGCTCGCTTCCTGGTATTCTTGAGAGGGAAGTAATGGAGCTGTTAAAGGCTTCTCTTCGTGATGAGTTTCTGTTGCAGAATGAAGTAAGCCAGTTTCCTGAAGTTTTTTTTCCTGCGTTGTTAATCCCAAATCAACCACTATTTGCATTGGTTTCCCATGATGAGTTGGAATATTTTGTACCCCACAGGAGGCGCCCATCCAACACACTAATTGTTCTTCGCCCCCAACTGTATCTACATGCATTGGTTGTTTGCAGTGTATAGGAACTGCTTCTGTATAATCACATTCTTGACATTTCAACATTTCTGGCATTAAAAATAACCTAAATTTTATTCATTTACTGATACAATTTTCATTGCTTTATCGTGGTGGGAAGGGAGATCTTCCACTCCACAATCTGGACCCATCCAGCAAACTAATTTCTCAATACCCTCAATTGATTCTACATGCATTGGTTGATTACAATGAATGGGTACTGGTTCTGTGTATTCACATACTTGACACTTTAACATTTCTGACATTAAAATCACCATAATTGTTCATTCTTCGTTTTCTCATGCTATTATCTTCATTTTCTAGAAATTAACCATTTTTCGATCTATATTAGTGAATCTTTCTGATCATTCGAGATTTTTGTTTTCTTAAGGATCTATGTACTTAAAAATTAAAGAAATTAAAAAGCTCAGAAAAATAATAATACTAAATTATGTGAGTTTGTTACTCATTAAACAAATTATTTTATTATCTATAAAAAATATTTTGTAAATGAATTCGTAAATAGGATTGATAATCCTTTTAATCTTCTATGATTGAAGAATCAGATGAACTATTGCTTAAATTAACATAAAACTAGATCAAATTGGAATGAGAATTGATAACCTAGTAATCTACAAATTGATAGAAAGGGTAAAAATGATTTTCTTAAAATCAACTGCTTTAAAATTTTAATTAAATTCTAAAAGCTCGAAAAAATCTTTGTTATTGTGATTCTATGATGAAAATAAAATTAGACAATATTGATCTAACAATTCTAAATCGTTTAAATGAGAATGGAAGGGCAACTTATTCCGAGATAGCTACTGAAATTAACCTCACAGTTCCTACAGTGAAATCTCGGATTGAAAAGCTGATGAAAATTGGAGTCATCCATCATATTGGTATTTATTTAAACCCTCACTCATTAACGAATGAGAGTGCTGCTCTAATAAAAATTAAAATTAATAAAGATAAGAAGAAAGATTTACTTGAATATCTAACATCATTAAGTGAAGTAAAAGAAGTATTTGAAGTATTAGACGAATTTAATTTCTTGATAATAACTCAGATACAAGCATTATCAATGCACCAAATTCTATTTGAAGAAATAAAAGCTTATCCCAATATTGAGGGGGCAAAAATAAGTATACTTTTGAAAGAGGTCTTTTCCAACCCTCATAGAATTCCTAAACATAGTCAACTCCTAAATGTTCGTTGTGAATATTGTGGTAAGCAGATAAATGATGATTACGAATCAGTAAAATTCGACGATATTCGCCATTATTTTTGTTGTCCAGTTTGTCTTAAGAATTATAAGAAATGGAGAGAATCTCAAATAAGTGTTTAATATAGCTAGAATCTATTGGAAGTTGTTAAATCCATATAAAGGAAATTTTCCACAGAAAAATATAAAGAAAAAAATTGACGGGCTTGGCTTACTTAAAAATAAAATGCAAATATATTCTAATTATCTCTCAGCATACCAGGAGCAAGAACAACCTCTTTGCTTTGGCATCTGTGCTATTGCCTTATAAAAAATCTTTTTAAGATTAGCTGATCTGGATTTGAAAATATCTAGAACTTCGTTGTGAGTCACTACTTTCTGAAGACCTGCAGCCATATTTGTAACTACTGCTATAACCGCATAGCAGATACCAAGTTCTCGACAGAGGATAGCTTCAGAAGAATTTGTCATTCCGACGACATCAGCTCCCATGTGTTGTAATGCTTTAATTTCTGCAGGTGTTTCGAAACGAGGCCCCATTGTTGTAGCATATGTTCCTTTAATATGTGTATTTAGATCATTTTCGAGAATAACTGACAGAATTTTACGTATTTCAGGACAATATGGTTCAGTCATGTCCAAATGGACAACTCCAGAGATTATAGTTCCTTGTGGAAACTTAACACTGAAATCTCCATTAAAAAAAGTTAATGGCCTGACTAAATCAATAAATTGATCTAGAAGTACATAATCCCCAGGTTTTATAGATGTATGGAGGCTACCAACAGCACTCGTCGCAATAACCCGAGGAATAGCTAATGAGTGGAGAGCATACATATTCGCCTTAAAATTTATTCGATGGGGAGGAATGGAATGGTTCCCTCCATGACGAGGTAAAAAAAAGATGATATTTTCTTCCTGTTCTTGACGGTAAATAACAACTGGTTTAGAATCAAAAGGGGTATCAACGGAAAGTTTTGATGGGTTTTCTAAAAAGTCATAAAACCCAGATCCTCCAATGATAGCGATACTAGCTTTTGAAGAGGGCTCAATACCCAAACCTAATATTCACCTTTTTCTCTTCTTTCGATTGTATCTTGCAGTTGATAAAAATAATACCAATCCTGAAATTGTCATTATTTCGAAACCAGGGGTGTTCTCTGCATGTTTAATACTTGAGGGAATCTGGATTTTACTTATCACTACATCAGTGTAAATTTCTCCCATTATATTACTGATGGCTTTCTTATCAAAATCTTCACTTTCCCAGCTACTTGGATAAAAGATGTTATCAGCTAGCCCGAAGGAGAAAGCTCCTGCAAGAAATCCTTTCTGACTCTGATTAAATGCCTCAAACATCGTTAAAATTGTTTTTGTATTATTTTTTGCTACACTTAAGACTGGTTCAACTTTACCAATAAATGTTCGATCAGAATCCACAGCAACAACTGATCCTGTAAATCCATCAATTACTCCTAAAGTGTTGTTATTTTGTAGTGCTGAGAAAACTAATTCAAAACCTTGATCATTTAGCTCACTAGCCTTTGCTGCTGCTTTAGCACTATTAGTCCAACTTCCCCAGTAATAATCTACAAAGGATATCTGAAATTCTACATCAATAGATTTACGTAAAAAACCACTTTGGAACCCTGTAATAAGTTGCCACGAGCGAGGGTCTGGTGGTAGACTTTTAGGATCATCTAATTCTATTCCTACACTATTTCGATAGGTACCGATCATAGCAACTTTTCGTGGTAGAGGAGATATTGCTTCTGCTGCTAGAGTTCCCGCAATAAATCCGACATGACTCTCATTGAAACTTACAACTGCAACATTAGACCCTAGTTTGTCTCCTGGGTGAGAAGGGAGATCACCAGACAAATCATAATAAAGAAATTTTGTATCAGGATAGCGAGCTGGGAGGTAATTTTCTTTCTTCTCACGTCTTAACTCATAACCCATAAAAACAATCATATTATATTCTCCCGTCTCTATAAGCTTGACTGCCAATTCTGTATGGTTAGTAGCGCTATTATTGTAATAATAGGTAGCGTGATATGGATATCGATTTATTGTCTCATCTCCATCTGTTGAGGGAGAGGTGTACTTAGTAAGCTGAAAATCATCGTAATCAATATTGTAAGTTTGATTGACTAGATCAAATCCATTTAAGACATCCTCTATAAAGTAAGAATCATAGAACTCAGAAGAATCCAAGATTACAGCAATTTTTTGAATTGATTGGTTACTACTTGCTGTTCCTTGATTAGGAGGTATGATTGCAGAGTTAATTGGTATAAAGCAGAAAAGCAGTGCAAATACAAGCAATAGTTTCTTGAGTTGGAATTTCATTTACAAACCCCGATACGACTTAGATTGTAAGAGTGATCTTTCTTTCGCTATAAAAATAATTTCTTTTGATTTAATGTTTTTTGACTGACATCTCATCAATAACATAATTCCAAATCTAGATTCATTTAACCATAAATATCTTTCTACATTATGAAAAGATTGTAAAAATTGTAACTGTCTTATAAAATTTAATTAGATCCGTATTCATTGATTTTATCAACCACTTGCTTCACACCGTGAGCAACCCCTTCAGTCATCATCCAACCATCATTACCTTTGAAACCATCTCCAACAAAGAAAAGGTTGGGGATTACGGACGAGTAATTAGAAAGGTCACTTCCCTGACAAGCGTAGTTCACTGGCCAATCTTTGTAAAATGTATGTATACACAATTCATCTTCTTCTTTTAGTTGGGGAAACGTCTCTAAAAGCTCATCTCGTGCTCGACGAGTGTCACGGACGATATCATTGGTATAGAATACTTGATGAGTCAGTAGTAAGTGTTCACCAGAAGGCGCAAGATTGGGTGATAATGTTGTAGGTTCTACTGCTCCTTTTACATATTCATTCTCAGGAAACTGTGCCACAACAGAAGTTCCTAGAATTGATTCTTTGGATCGATAAGCAAACCCCCCCCCTCGAGCGGTTGGAACATGGGGTAAACGATAAGGTAAATTACTATTGGTTAATACTTCATTTATTTGAGGATGCCCCAAGTTGAGGATGAATTGATTTGCTCGAATACTGAATTCCTCATTGGTTTTTCGATTCTGGTAAATCGCTGATTCTACTAGAGAGTCATTCATTTCTAACTTAATCAATTGACAATTTTTCTTGAGAGTTGAACCCTTTCCCCGAATATAATCTATCAGCGCGGTAGTAACAGCTTTACAACCACCCATAGGTACTCCTGGGCGCCCTTTTTGCTGTAATCGCCTAAACACTCGAAACATTGTAGCAGTTGATAATTGAGAGATATCTATACTTAAAGCAAAGCCAGTAAGAGCGTTAAAAAACTGAAAAATTTGTGGATCTTCAGTACAAGCCTCCAAATACTCGTGAAAGGATTCAGTATGACGTTCAGAATGACGTGCACTTAAAAATAACTTACGAAATATATGTAATCGTTGATTCATTTTCGGAAACGCTTTAAAAATCCCCCAAAAATTCCGATGTACAATTGGTTTACGATGAGCCCAATACCATGCTGTGAAATTTTCATTATCAATGATTTCAAGTGAAAGATTCAAATCCTTCAGGAGCATTTGGCCCAAAGGCCCATTACGAGAATGTGGTATCATATGAACGGCTCCTGTTGGGATCTCAAACTCATGATACTTAATCGAAGTAAATCTTCCACCAAAAAAAGGCATTTTCTCGACTAGGAAGCATTTCCGCCCTCCCTGTGCCAAAAGTGCCGCCGATAGTAATCCTCCTAATCCTCCACCTGCAATGAACTGGTCATATGTTTCTGTTATCCTTTATTCCTCCCATAACGGGATTATTGCTGAAACAGGGCAATACATTACACATAAACCACACTTAATGCATTTCTGCATAAAATGAGAGACACCAAATACTTTAAAACTAGCAACAGGGCATATTAGTGAACAATATGCGCAACCCATACATTGCTGACGGTTTATCTCTATAATTAGTAACACCTGTTCAAGTTGTATTCATATCTGGATGTTACTATACCAAATATAATACTAATTATTTCAATCTATCAACATTCGAAAGTTTATTAAGACATGCGCGGAGTCTTGTTTATATATTAAATTTAATCCATGAATGTCGAGTCTTGTTCAAGGAAAAAAAAGAGTGAGTAAGATGGTATCGAAACTTATGGTAGCAGGAATAGCAGTTTTAATACTAGGTGGCTTTTTATTTGTGTTATTTTCATTGTTATTCCCAGTCATTGGAATATCTCTTTATCCATTTTATGTGACAACAGGAAGTCAAGATCGAAGAGAAGCAAATTTATATATTAATGGAAATGATGATGCAGAAATTGCTCTAGTAACAGATGTACCAAGAACTCCCCTACCCATTATGGGAGTTCAAGTAAAAGCTTCATTTTATCTTAGATCTGATGAAGATTGGGAGTGTGATGTAAAGCTCATTCATGAAGATGAAAATCATGGTCAAACTGAAATTCCTAAAACTGGCAAAACCATTCGTGGTGACGCAGATGAACAGAAATTGACTACAATCTATACTAGTCTTAATGCTGAACATTCCCAGGGATTTATTCTTAAAGTTAGAATTGTAAACCAAGAACCTTCTCAAATTCAGCTTATTACTAGCCGAGTAGATATTTCATACACACTTTTTGCCCAGATTTTCCCTATCATTCTCACCATCGTTGGATTAATCCTGACAGTTGTGGGCTTTGTTACGGGTCGGGGACCACAAGTTCCTAAAGCAAGAGCCGCTCCAGGAGGTTGGGAACCAACTTTACAATGGGGTGGTGGCGCTGCCAAGCAACCTAAGATGGCAATAAAGTCTACCACAGCAGCTCCAAAGAAAGTTAAGAAGGTCGTCAAAAAAGCTGCCCCTGCAGGAGGAGCTGAACAAACCTGTAAGTTCTGTGGGAAACCAGTTCCAGCTTCAGCATTTTTCTGTCCACATTGTTATGGCAAGTTACGCTAATTAACCTCTAAAAACTCAAGTATAAAAGAGAATGTGATCTCCTTTTACTGTTCAAACCAAGGTGAAAAATTCTCTTTTTTATACTAATATTGTGGGAGGATATTGAATTTTCTTCATTCAGAATAGTAATGATTTATCTCTGGTGAAAGACAATGATAAAAACTATTGGTGTTTTGACTGGTGGTGGAGATTGCCCAGGCTTAAATAGCGTATTATACGGAGTACTTCTGAAAGCTATAAATGCTGGAATTACAGTTGTTGGTATCGAGAAAGGATGGAAGGGACTTCTAGAAAATAATACTAGAGAATTAGATATATCCAAGTTAGATGACTTACACACCATTGGAGGCACTATACTCTACACTTCACGAACTAATCCTTATAAAGACGCCAAAAAAATCAAGGATCCAGCTAAAAAACAGAAGTTGATTGAAGAAACAGCAAAAAAGATGACTTCTCAGTTTGATGTTTTAGGAATTGATGCATTAATCGCAATTGGTGGTGATGACACTCTTGGTGTTGCTGAAGCAATGCATCGATACGCAGAAGCAAAAGTAATAGGTGTACCAAAGACAATAGACAATGATCTTTCGAGTACAGATTATACTTTTGGATTTTGGTCGGCCATCCAGCTAGCTTCAAACACAATGGATAATATAACAACGACTGCTCGATCTCATCAGCGAATTTTTGTCGTCCAGGTTATGGGGCGTGATGCAGGGTGGTTAACATTGATCAGTGGTATTTCTAGTGGTGCAGACATTATTTTAATCCCCGAAAGACCATTTAATTTCGATAAAGATATCGTAAATGTATTACGAGAACGAGTAAAAGCAGGATGTAAATATCATATTATCGCTTGCAGCGAGGGAGCGGTACCTACCTTGGAATCGTTACAAAAAGACTTTAAAACAATATCCCAAGGGAAAGTTGACAGTCTTCCTAAAGATGACTTTGGAAATCCATTACTTTTAAAGTTAAATATGTCAAAAATCATTGTTGAAGAGTTAAGCCTCAGAAAAGATTTGGTGAATTTCTTTCAGAAATATGATGCAGAATTTGAAGTCCGTGATGTTGTTCTTGGTCACACAATGCGAGCGGGAACACCAAACTCTTTTGATCGTATTCTTGGACTACGACTGGGTACTCATGCAACACAACTAGCGCTAGAAGATCGTTATGGATTGATGGTTTGTCTTCGTGGAGAGAACATTGAAACAGTTCCTCTTGCAGAAGGAGCACAAAAGAAGACCATTCCACCAGACTCAGATTTGCTTGAGCTATGTGATTTAATAACGAAAGTGAAATATGAGAGCAGAAGATAACTGTTGATGCTCTGAGGTTATGTAGTGTCAAAAGAAAAGTCTTTGGGTCAATATTTTACACCAGCTAATATTGCTCAACTAATGGCTGATTTAATATCCAAAGGTCCCAAAACAAAAAAAATTCTTGAGCCTAGTGCTGGTAAAGGCATATTTCTCAAAACATTAACCAATATGGGTTATAAGAACCTTACTGGAATAGAAATTGATCCAACACTAGTTAAAAAATCAGCTATTCCAATTTATAACCTCAATTTTTTTGACTTCCCAGTCTCAGAGAAATTTGATGTGGTTATAGGTAATCCTCCATATATTCGATGGAAAAATCTCTCTCTAGTCCAACGAGAATATTTTATCTCAGCGTCATTCTGGCAAGAACGTATGAATGGCTTAACTGACATATTACAACCGTTTATTTTTAAAAGTGTGGATCACTTAAACACTGGTGGAGAATTAATATTTATTACGCCTATTTTCTGGATGCAGACGCTACATGCGGAACCATTAAGACGATTTTTATTAGAAAATGGCTCTCTAGAGATCATTCTTAATCTTCATGAAACGCAAATTTTCTCAAAAGCAAACATTAACCTCGTTATCTTTAAATACCGAAAATCTAAGCAAAATCAACCCTTAAAGGTTATTAATTATTGGCAGAAAGGAAAATTGAAACCAAAAGTCCCTGAACATATCCGTTGGCTTCTTCTAGAATCATCATCTTGGGAACCTTTCTCTCAAAAAGATGGAGATCTAGAGTTTTTTGAGACCCATCAGCCTTATAATTCGACGCCATGGTGGTTTCTTCCTCGTGATATGGAAGAAAAATTAACGCGCTTTGAGCAGGCTTGTCAATTTTCCCCAAAATTAAATATTAATGGAGAAACAACTCGATTATCCCATCTCTACTCTGCAGATGATCTTAAAATGTTAGATCATCCTGTAATTTCTTGTAAAAAGGTGCAATATGGTAATAAAATTTATTTCATTGCTCCTAAAGTGACCCAGTTGACAGAATACTTAACTAAGGATTCAAAAACTCCATCTTCCCCTCCACCACGTTTTGTGAGAATTGGTGATGTAGTAGAGATAGGAAATGGTATGGTTAGTGGTCTTGATAAAGCATTTCGACTGAGTTCAAATATAAAACTTACTAAAAATGAAAACAAACTCGTTATTCCTGTAGTTAAAGCAAAAGCTATTCACAGATTTTATATTGAATTTTTAACAACCTATTTTCTTGTCAAACCTGGAGATATTCCATCAGAAGATATCTTAAGAGAGGATTATCCATCATTGTTTGAACAGCTTAAACCTTATCGAAACATATTGGAAAGACGATATCAATACAATAGAAAGATACCTTATTGGGAATGGGTATTCATTAGAAACTATAATCTCATGAAAACTGCTGAAGCATTAATCTGTGTTCCTTGTAAAGATCGGTTTGATAAGCGAGGCTTTGTGCGCTTTGCTCTCTGTGAACAAGGAATTTATACCACACAAGATGCTACTGTATTAGTGAAATTTGATTGGGTTAAAGAATCACCTGAATATATCACTGCTTTTCTAAATAGTAAGGAAATCTTTGATTGGATCACAAATAAAGGCCTCATTCGTGGTGGAGTTGCAGAATTTTCTGAAGAACCATTAAAAAACATCCCCTTTCGTCTTATTAATTGGAAATCATCAGATGAACGTCAAATTCATAATAGAATCAAACTTCTAGTTCAAGAAATCCGAAAAGAGCAATATGAAGATACAACTAAGATTTCTAAAATCAATGAGCTGATTTCTCGCTTATTCAAGAGTTGATATCTGATTTAGACAATAAGATTCTGGATCATGTTTCTCAAGAATTATAAGAGTATTAATTAAGGGATATTTTGTGACAACTCCAGTTCGAAATTCAGTATTCACAACACAAAATGAGAGTTCAATCAAAGTTAATCAATGGATGGAGAATTGTAAATCTATTTTTAATTTTAGCCACCCACCAGCACTAATCCATAATCAAAACGAGTTTTTACTATCATTATTAGGGGGATTATGGCTATTACGATTTTTTAATCATAATAATCCTATCAAATCAATTACTAAGATTTTTAAAATACTTGAGGAGTTAAAAAGCAAATATCCTCAATCAAATTCTCTCTGGGGTTTTCTTGATGTCCTTTTTACAAATTTAAATGAAAAAAATATTTTAGATTCACTTCTATTAATAAAATTCCCAGATTTACGTGAAGCTTTATTTAATGATGTTTTGGGGACAATGTTACAACATTCGTTGCCCTTACTTGAACGAAAAAGGCTAGCTGTCAATTATACTACCCAAAGTTCAGCAAGAATTCTTGTGGAATTATTGGAATTGAAAACTCCTTCAGCAATCATAGATCCTTTCTGTGGTTCAGGAAGGTTGGTTTTAGCGTATTTAAGAAATTTAACACCAAAAAGTAGATTTCCACACATTAGAATACACGATCTAATGGGTTCAGCTGTTCTCATTGCTTATTGTCGGCTTATTCTTTTATTATCGGAGAAAAAACAGGATTACAGTTTAATACAAGCATCTATTGGTGACGCATTTGAATTCTTTACTTTAGATGAGGACACTCAAGCAAAAAACAATGAAACATATGATTTAATATTAATGAATCCTCCTTTCACACGTACACACCGTATAAGTAGTGATCAGAGAAGTAATTTACAAAAACTCGAAAGAAAGTATAAAAAATATTTACATGGGCAAGTAGGCCTTCATATTTATGCAATATTGTTAGCTGATATGTTAATCAAAGAGAATGGAGTATTAGGAACCGTTTTACCAGCTGCAACTATTCTTTCCCAATATTCAAGTGGTGTCCATGAATTATTATTGAATAATTATCAATTGAAAATCATTGCTGCTTCTGAGGATGAAAAATCTTTTTCTGAGGGTAGTAACCTTCGAGAAATATTTCTAGTTGCAAAACATAACAAAGTAAGAAGTAAAGGAAAAATCAAATTTATCCGTATTTCAGAGCCATTTAAAGGATCTAAATGGAATATTTCCTCCGATCTAATGATTCCAGAGGAAATACTGATCAAAGAATGGAATTGGACAATATTTTTAAAAGATCCTAAGTTTCTAAGAATCCGTGACCTTTTTCTCCAATCAGACTTTCTTAAAAATGGAGTTAATTTAAACTTGGATATTGTACGGGGTGTGGAAATGTATGGTCCAGACTTTTTTTTTGTTCCAAATCGAACATGGCAAATTATCTCTGAAAAAAAGGTTGAGATTGTTTTAAAATCAGAAGAAAAAACCATTATTGTCCCAAAAGAATTTTTAGTCCGATCATTAAGAAAACCAGGAAACTATACACAATATATATCGCCTATAGTATCAGATTTTGCATTATCTATACCTAAATCCAATGAAACAATTCCAAAATGGTTAGAAGACTATTTAATGATTTCAGAGCAGTTTGCTTCTCCAGCAAAAAGAAAGTTTGGGCCAGACTGGATCTCTCATATTTACAACCAAATAAAAATCAAAAAGCCCTTTGGTAATCTATTTTTCATCGATAAATCAGGGATCTCCACAACAAGTGTAATGGCACATTTTTTGGATTCAAAAATAACTTGTTCTAAAAATTTTTATGTACTACGAAATTGTTCTCTTATTCAAGCAAAGTTGCTTGCCGCATGGTTGAATTCGACTTTTTTTATTGTTCTTTTTCTCTTAAGCCGACGTGAAATTGGAGGTTCTTATGGAAGACTCCAAATAATTGATTACATGAAAGAACCTTTATTCCTTGATGTTCTGAAATTTTCAAAATCACAACAAGACCGAATAATCAAGGAATTTGATACGATACGTAAGTTAAAACTACCCCCAATTCCTCATCAAATAAAATTGCCCCTGAGAAAAGCTCTTGACCTAGCAATCATTGAAGGAACACATTTATCAGATAAAGTGGATAGGAACTTCCTCAATGAAATCTATACTCTTCTTGAAAGAACTTATAGAGTTTTAAAAAAACGGGACAAAGCTCAAAGATCAAGAAATAACTTAACTACTATTTAAACATTAAATTTTGAGTATAATCAATATTCTTCTATTCTTTTCTTAATTTTTTTAATTTTCTCTTAAAAATAAAAGTTAAAGCAAGAACCCCAACAATATTATTAATTGTCAACCCATTTATAGTTGAGGATGTGGTTGTTATCGAAGATGTCGAAGATTCAGGTTCATTAGAGATGCTTCCATTATCATACTCCAACATAACCTTTTCGAGCGCTGCAGATACATTAAGTAACCCATACCCGAAAAAAGGATCCTCTCCACTGACTCCTAAATCGTTACTTGTTTCATGAAGAATAGACCGAATTTCTTCAATTGACAAACTAGGATTAATTGAGAGTATAAGAGCAATTGTACCAGAGACCAAAGGAGCAGCGAAGGATGTTCCTGATCCAAGTTGTGGTGTCCAAGTGTCAGGGTAAATCGAGAAAACTTTGTCACCAGGAGCACAGATTTCATTTTGTCCACCATAACAAGAGAAGCTGGCTATACCATGTGATTGGTTTGTTGCAGAAACAGCAATGACTTCAGAATAATTTCCAGGGTAATGAACATGCGTTTTTCCACAAGCTGGAATATTACCAGTGACGCTTACTATTGAAATTCCTAATTCATAAGCATCTATTATAGCATCGTGGAATGGATCTGGAGGTATACTACAAGCTTGAATAGACATGTGGATAATATCTGCTCCATTTTGGGTTGCATATCTGATTGCTTCTTCAAAAATACCCCAATCTTCTCCTCCAAAGCGATTTTGATCATTGAGAAATCTTAGTGACATTAAATGAATATTTGGAGCAATTCCTACACATATGTCATTATCATCATCTGCAGCAATCAAACCAGCAACAAAAGTCCCATGTTTATGTCCTGGAGATGGATCGTTATCATTGTCTCGGAAATCCCATCCAACAATGTCATCAACATACCCATTCTTGTCATCATCCTTCCCATTCTTAGGAATCTCATTAGGGTTACTCCATGATTGATTCTTTAAATCTTGATGAGTAAAATCAATTCCACTATCGATCACAGCTACAACGATATTTGGATTACCCTGAGTGTAATTCCAAGCTTCTTCAGCTCCTACATCTACTAGGTTCCATTGAATATCGGGATCAAGAGAAGATAATGCTTTTTTTGGAGTTAATTGTGTAAATGTTAACCCAAATAACACAATAAAAATCGAAACCAGGAATAAATAGCTATTTTTCAGTTCATATTGACTCCATTTCAATCTTAATTCCTAATTTTTGGGCATGATGTTTTAGCATTTCTATTCCATATTTGGGTTTTCGTAAGCTGAGTACCATTTCCCAATCATTGTTCTCGAAAGTTTCATGTTCAACATGGGTAAAATCATAACAAAAAGATCGAAATTGATAGCTAGGTGAATAAGAACATCGAAATCGTTGTTTTGGTCGAAATTCATCTATTTCTGCAATTAAAGGCTCTATATTCTGAATTGCAGAAACAGAGACAATTGGTAATTCGGGAAAATGACTTTCTAAGAATTTAATCTTTTCCTCATGTTTTGAGGCACCTAAAAGATCAATTTTATTTAAAATAATTACCCGATAATTCTGAGGATTAATTTCATTTATTGTTTGAATTGAAACTCGAGTTTTCCGGAGTATTAATTCCTTAGGATCGCTTCCATCAACGATGATCAGGAGGATATCAGCAGCTAGACTTTCTTCTAACGTCGATTTGAATGAATCAATCAAGAAGGTGGGAAGATCTTCTATGAAACCAACTGTATCTGTAACAAAGATTTTGAGATCTTCTAGCTGAAAGCTCCTTATCCGAGTATCAAGTGTTTGAAATAAGCAGGAACTCACTTGTGAGGCATATGAGTTGGTTAAGGAATTCAGGAGTGTAGATTTACCTGCTGAAGTATACCCAATGATACTGACATATAAGCTGTCGTGATGATGCCTCTTTCGGGAAAATCTCCCTTTTTCACGTTGTTTACTTAATGCAGCAAGTCTATTCTGAAGTCGTGATTGGGTTTTTGTCATTTTTGCTTCAAACACATTCAGAGGGTTTTCACCGGTTCCCCAGAAGCCTGATCTCTCTGTGTGCCAAGCACCATCTAGGCCCAATCTATGCATTAAACGTAATCGTTCACGTGGGTGTTCATATTTCAATCGTGCGAGTTCGATTTGGAGCTTTGATTCTTCAGTCATTGCTCTTGCAGCAAATATATCTAAAACTAGCTCAAATTTGTCTATTATTCGAGTTTTAAAGAGCTTCTCAAGATTAATACCCTGTTTTGGGGTTAGTTGTGATCCTATAATAATTGTAGAAGGATTACTGATCTCGTAAAATATCTCTCGAAGACGATTGAGAGAGAATAAATATTTTGAATTATTTGCACTAATCTCGAACTCCTTTAAAATATTATAACGAGCTGATTTTAGAAGCTGACGCATTTCCTGATTCAGAAACTTTTGACGTTCAAATAAAGGGAGTGGCAGTATTAGTATACACTCTCGTGATGCCTGTAATGAATTTTCTGTGCCAGACTCCTGCACTTGTAAACCTCAAGAATTATTCAAAACCATCTGTTTTAATATTACTTTTAGAAAATATCGGTTCTTTGAATAACAGTATTGATTTTATCGAGGAAATATGTTTTTATATCCCTATACAATTGTTAAGATAGAAAAATAGGCCTCAGGTAGACTGAATATCACTTGAATAAATCTGATTAACATGTCGAGTCTCAAAAAGAAGCGATTTAAGAAACTTGTCCAACCTCAAGAAGTCATAGTTTGGTATATTCTTCCTGCCATTCGTCGTTCAATAACCAATTCCCTCATTGAAGATTATAATCTTCCACAGAAGGATATTGCTCAGCGATTCGGACTCACTGAACCAGCTATCAGCCAATACAAGAAAGGGGCGCGGGGAGACATTGAATTCAACTCTGACATTGTAAAAGAAATTCAAGAAGCCGCCCGAAACATTGCAGAAGAAAATAAAAGTGCTCCACGTGAAGTTCAACGAGTTTTAAAGTATATACAGAAGGGGGGTTTTCTCTGTGAATTTCATAAGAAATATGGGCTGGTTCACGAAGGATGTGACATGTGTAAAAGTTGAGTAGCACCCAACCTAGACGATTACAAGCTTTCTTGAAATTAATTTGGTAATTTTTTATTATTTTATTCCCTTTTCTATCTTCTAGAGAAACCCCTCTATAAATGATAAATAAAACTTCTTTTTATTCAGAATATTATAACTAGATTATCTTTGAAATTCAAACCCGTTTTTGGAGCGTTGATTTCCCTCTTTTTCTTTTTGTTTGGACAATACCAAGGCAAAGCAATCAACCTAAATCCTTTTTATGTATACACAACTTGGTATTATTGCAGGATGTTTGGTTTTGTTAGCTTTAACTTACACCCTTCGAGACCAATTTAAAAAAGATAAACAGACATACTAGTCCCATTGACAACTGTAAAAGATATATATATTCGAGTGTTTGATGTAATAATATTAAAAGATGCAAATAAGAGGATGTAACAGATAGGAGAGGGCGAGTTTAACAAGATAAGAAGATTTCCTGAAACTTTAAAATTATTTTATAAGTAAATATATTATATGTAATGAATTACATAATACTTTCATGTATTAAATAGTAAAGCTTTATTAAGGAGAATTTTTTTTAATGGAAATGTAGAAATTCTGGAGAAGAGACCAGTGATTTATGATAAATGTAGTGAATGTAATAGTAATGCAATGCTATATGATGAACAACGGGGAGAAATCATCTGTGAGGACTGTGGCCTGGTCGCAAACAGCGTTATTTTTAGCCGTGAACCTGAGTGGCGTGCATATAATTCGGAGGAAGAGAAATCAAAAGTTCGTGTTGGTTTACCAACTTCTATCTTAAATAATCGGGAAATGAGAACTGTTATTGTTGGCAAAAAGGATACCTATGGCAAAACACTGGATACTGCCACTCAAGCAAAGTACGCCCGCTTGTCTCAAATGGATGAACGAATTCAAGATAGAACTACACGTAATCTCAAAAGCGCCTTAGTGGAATTAAAACGCATTAAATCTCATTTAAATCTTTCAGATGACATTGCTGAAACAGCTATTCTTCTTTACAGGTTAGCCCTCGATAAAGACTTGATTAAAGGCCGTTCAGTTATTGGAATGATTAGTGCATCGATATATCTCGCTTGTCGAAAAAAAAAGGCCGCAATCACACTGAAGGATACAGCGGAGACTGCAAATATCACAACTAAGGAATTAGGACGCTGTGTTCGGATTTTTCTCCAGAATATTAATGTTACTAACACTAGTCCCGATCCAGTCACTCTTGTTAACCGATTGGGTGAAAACTTAGGATTAACCATGTATACTAGAAAAGTCGCAATCGATATTCTCACTGAAGCCCGAGAAAAGAAACTTACGATGGGGAAAATTCCAATGTCCTTAGCTGCAGCGGCAATTTACATCGCTTCAATTCAAACTGGTGAGCGCCGTACCCAACAACAAATTGCTACTCCTGCTCGAACAACCCCAGTTACAATTCGGAATAGATTTAAAGAGCTTGCAAAAGGATTAGGTCTAGAAAAGTTTGAGGTGAAGAGAGGAGCTGCTGCAAAACCAGTAATTATTGAAAATCCAACAAAATGGGTTCGTAAAAAACGACGCTCATATAGATGATGCTCTATCGGGGATTCTCTTCTACTAGTGACTGAATATCTAAGATAAAAAATTGTGACTCATTGATGAATTCTTTGATATTAACTGCTAATAACGAACGTAAACTAAACTGGCCGTGAATTACCCGTAAAGTATCTAAAGCTTTACGTAACCGGCGTGATAATTCGAAATGGGAGGGCACAAAATTCCTTTCCTCTAATAAACACAGTTCAGTTAATCGTTGTTCATATGCAGCCATTGGTAAAAAAAAGCTAGAATCCTCTAAATAGCTCTGAAACGGAGTATCACTAGTTTTTTCTAGTTTTTCAATGATAGCATCCGCTGCTACAATCATACTTAAAACAACCAACTTAACTGCAAAGAGTTTATCCAGAGTTGAGGTTGCATTGACATATGTTCGTATGGAACTGTTTAAGTACGTGTATGAATCGTCAAAAACTGTGCTATAGATTTTTATCCAGACCTTTGGGCATTTTCATAAGAGATTCTAAGCTATGAATCAACAAAACTAATTTGTTAAAATCATCTAAGCGCTTAATTTCGAGTCTAGTGGAAACGTTTTTTTTCTTTTAAGGCTGTTCAAAAAAGAGTAGAAGAATTGTACTGCAATTATTCTCCAATAACAGTTACATACAAGCGACGTTTTCGCGGTTTTACATCTAATTCCATGAATGCAACTTGCTGCCAAGTACCATGAATTACTCGTCCCTGATTAATTGGAATAGTCAATGATGGTCCCAATAAAGATGCCCTAACGTGGGAATGTCCATTCCCATCATGCCACGTCTGTTCATGGAAGTAGTCAATCCCAGACTTAGGTGCCACTCGCTCTAAAAAGTCAGGTATATCACGTAAAAGCCCTGGTTCATACTCTAAAGTAATAATTGCTCCAGTAGAACCAGCAACAAATATACTTGCTACCCCAGATTTCACTCCAGATTGTCGAACAACTTGTTCTAACTCAGAAGTAATGTTTACAATTTCAGTTTCATGAGTATCTTTTAGTTGTATTTCGGATTGAAAAACTGTCATAAGCTTCATCTCGTATCTTTCTTTTTCTGTTTTTTTTAACTATATTACGGCTATTAACATGTTTCAATAACAATAAATTGTTTCGTATCATTCCCAAATACGTCGATAACTGCAACTGCTACAATGTAACTCCCAGCTTTAGAGTATTTATGAGTGGCTGATACTAGGATGTGTTTCAATACTTTTTTCCCCTTTAATTCCCGATAAGAACACCAACGAGCTTCAAAGACGTTACCCCGATAGTTCCAATCGATTACCCAATAATCGATGAAATCAATAAAATCATGCTTTTTCGAAATATCTATACACTTACTTGGAATGAATTCTGTTATAGTTATTACTAGTGTCTTATCTCTAACTTTAGATCTTAATTTAACTATTGGAACATTATAATTGCGATTTGAAGTCTTTAGAGCATTAAAAGAGGAAATTTTAAGAACATTAAATGGTTTATAATAAGGTATCTTCAGAATTCTCTTCTTTATTTCATGAATAGAATATTGACCAATATCAACCCCTAACCATTTTCTTTCTAATTTTTCTGCTACTGCAACGGTAGTTCCTGATCCACAGAAAAAATCAGCAATAATGTCACCTTTTTCGGATGAAACTTGGATTATTCGAGATAGAAGTGATTCAGAGTTCTCTGTTGGATAGAGTGTTTTCTTTAGTTTTTCATAACCTGCGATATCAAGCCAGATGTTATCATTAGAATACTGCCTCTCTACGAAGTCCTGGCTTCTTCTCTTCCTTTTCTTGATATGTGATGTTTTAAGCTTAGCCTTCTCACTTTTTTGATATGTCAAAACTGAATCTGAATGAACAATCAAATGCGTTTGACTATAGGCCTGCTTTAGGGATAAGTTTTTCTTCATTCTTCGCACTAAAAACTCATTGACAAAATTTTGACGTCCAAATACTTCATCCAGCACTATTTTTGCATAATGACCGAAATGATAATCAAAGCGTACAAAAATGAATCCATCCTCACGTAGTAAAGGCTTCATTAGTAAAATACGTTTTTTGAACCATTTTTTAAAGAAGTCGATAGGATCCGACTCATCTAGAACATTTTTATACGCCAAATCCTCAATTGGGTAATTAATATCCTCTGTTGAGTCAGAATCTCGTTCTGTTGATAAACAAATAGGAATTACGATATTCTCATTAGTTCCAGTAAAGAATGGGGGATCAATGTATATTACCTTTAATTTTTCCCGTAATTTAGGCTCCAAAAGGGGTATAACATCAAAGGAATCCCCTAAAATCAACATGTTTGCCCATTCTACTGATCTTTCCATATTAGGTATCTGTTGTTGAGTTCTGAACTTCTCTGTTAATTGAAGAAATTTCTCGTTCTTGGCATGTGAGACGATATTAACAACTTTATTTTGATTGTAAAAATCACGAAAGTTATCTAAGGAGTCAGTAAAAGAATTATACACATAAGCTGTAAAAAATATGCCATTTTTTGTCAATTTTTTTGATATTCCCTCCAATATATGCTCATTTTTTCCCAATCCTATCCATTTCAGCTTCAATCGGTCTGCAACAACAAGTGATTCTCCAAAATCAACAGACAGGTCAAGGAAAAGATCTTTTTCCTTTAAACACATACTCATTAGTCTAGAGTAAATACTAGAAGAAATCAAAAACTTGTGATTTAAGCCCAATTCGAAGCTTTGTATATCTAACCAATTGGAATCAATTATTTGGCCTCTTTTTGGTGGTACCCAATACTCTGGATTACCCTTTTTATTTAACCGAATCTGACCTTTTGCACATAGATCCAAAATAGTTTCTTGTTTTAATTTCCAGTGAGTTCCAGGAGGAGGTGCCAAGATTACTTCTCCTATATCTCGAAAAATGAATTTTTTGGGTGTACCTTGACCCTTAGAAACGAAAGAATGCCAATATCCGCCACTTTCTTTTTCATTTAACACAGGGTTAATTCTTGGATCAGGACTTTGAGAATAAAGTAAAATATAATCAGTCCTCTCAAAAACTGTAGAACATGGAGTGTACCAGTGCTTATAAGGGGAGTTTATGATGATTTCGTTGACAAACCTTTCACCTCCAAAAATACCATCTAGAAAGGTTTTCAAATGAGACTTAATTGAACCATTCGTCTTAACTGAGAAAAAGCCCTCTCCATCTAATATAAATTTACAACAGTTCACTAATTTTTTGATTTTTCTCCAAAATTCTTCCGTAATTTCACATATTTGAGTATTTTCTCTATTCATTGAGTTATTAAAGTGTTTTTCTATCAATTGATCTTTAAATTCCTCCCGTATTTCCCTTCTAACAGAGCAATAATGCATTGAAAGATCTAAAAAGATTAAACGTGGATGTAAGTCCTTAAAAAATGACCTAAAGTTTTCAAGAATATTAATTTTAAATCCGAAAATGATAATTCTGTTTGTTTTCTCTGGATGCTTCTCTATTAATTGTTCAATTCTAGATACAGAGGTTTTTTGTGTCATTTCCTAGAAACCTAAATTTATAGTAATTTCAATTTTTCAGAATAGGCACTTGACAATTCCAATAACATTCTGACTGAACAAAATATAATACTCTTTTGCTTACTTACAAATTTCAGTTACACTTCGAATTATTGATTTACCTCGAAAAATGGTTCATATTAAGGTTCATTGGCGGCGTTTCCCGTCTAATAATTCTTAAATACGCCCATAATGCCAAAGTTCCTGATAAAATTACCAAACTAGATACTAAAAAGGAGATACGGTAGGCTATGGCTGTTGGTTGCCCAGTGAAGATTAACAGGTCTGCTACAGGGCCACCTACAATAAATCCTGCCAAACCCCACCCTGTTGCAAGAGTAATATTATACAATGCGAAACCTGTACCCCTCAATTCCTCTGGTAAAATGTCAGCTATGTGAGCGAATGCTACACTTTGTAGTAAAGCAAAACATGCACCCAATAAGGAATAGACTATTGCAATAATCAAAAATTGTTGCTTTCCTAACAAAAAAAACGATAAATAACTAATTGACGCCCCAAAACTTCCAAAAATGATAACAGGAATTCGACCGATCTTATCTGAGGCTCTTCCTGCGAGTGGAGTAATTATTCCACCACTTAAAGAAAAGAGAATCAACAGATAGCTTATCAACTGATCATTAAAATCTAAGCCAATTTGATCTTTACCATAATAAAGAAAGATTTGGGTACTTGATGAGATCCCAATAACCAAAACTATGAGACAAAGTATGAAAAAAAGAAATGATCGATTTTTAAGTAATTCTCGGACATTTTGAGGGGATTTTAAAGCCAAAAAGTCGACATCAGTTTTCTCGACTTGGGGATATAATTGAATAACAACTGCGCAAAGAAGTATTAAAACGACTACCACATAGAAGATTGTTCCTTCACTAAAACCTAAACCATCACGATAAAGAAGTCCGCTCATAAGAAATCCGATAATTTGGCCAATTAAACCTAATCCATCGATTAAACCTACAAACTGACCTCTTTTTTGGCCTTCTGTTGCTTGAGCTATTAGGAACCTAACTCCTAAATCGCTCATACTCCAAAAAATCTCCAGAATTGATAAGAGTATTATCATAAGAAAAGCAGCTCCTATTTTAGATCCTAATTCCAAGAAATAATAGTGTCCTGTAAATGCTAGAAAATAGGTAACCGCTGCAATCAATTCACCGCGTATAACATAGGGTCTAGCTAATGAGGGTTGACGGTTAAGTCGTGGGCCCCAAATTTTTATTTGACCAAATAATGAGCCTAGAAAATTCATTGTACCTAATAAGGCTGCTAAAGTATTCGGTAATTCCAAGAATGTTCTTAAATAGAGATAGAAGAAAGCGTAGAAAATTGCTCTACGTAAAAAAGATATGAATTGGAACAGCCCTGTTGGAACTATTGTTTGGTTTATCTTCATGGCCTTGTTATTCCGAATACAGAGATAATCTAGTTTTCAATCTAACATTGAATCCAGTGTAAAGTGTTTAGATTCTCTTGATTTAGTGACTCCGCTAAATTGAGTTTTATAGGATAATGCAGACCAGTAATTAAATAGAAGTCTTAAATTTCCTGATGTTCGCAAGAGGAGTTCTAGATCATAAACTGAAATTTGATTCTTATTTTCTTGTATTTTATTTATTAGTTCTCCGATTTTTGGCAGATTTTTCTCTTTTTTGGTTCTTAGTTGTTTTGGTTGTTTATCAGGAAGGAGAGACATATCAATGTTTCCCAATCCTCCTGATTTCTCCTCAAGTTGTTGAATTATTTTTATGACAATTTCTTTTTCAAATCCTTCACTTATCCTGTGATGTGTACCACGCCACTTTGTTAAGTTTCCCACACCACGTTCCCCACCTTTTGGTAAAAGTATCATATTGGACCCTGTTATACGCCAACGAGCAGAATCACACCCATCGACTAATTCAGCTAGTTGAAGAATGATACTTGGAGCACCTACTCCCAAGGCCCATAATTTTATTAGTCTTAAAGCTTCGATATTCTTAAGATGTCTTCTTAATTCTTCAATCACAGGAAATAACCGATTTGCATGGCTTCCCCCCTTTCTCATCAGGGGAACAAGACGTCCAATGAAAAACCATTCAGGTAACCCTTCATTTCGAATAATATTGTTCATAATTCCGACTCGATCGTAAGGAACAACAGGTTGAACTTCTAATGAATATAGCTCCCTATAATGAGTTAAAATTTTATCATCAGGAAAGTCTAAAGTGATTTTTAGAATATTTGGATCTTGACTCGTTATTTCTCTATAAATTCTCTTCAATTCCTCAATATCAATGTTGATCTTTTTCTTTCGATTTAATGCAGAAAATGCACCCGAGTCACATATAATTTGGCCATCCCACTTGAGATATTCATGAATTCCAACCTTTTTAATTTTCTGAAATAAAGTGGGGGTAGTAAAAAAATCAATTGCTGAAACCATTAGTGCATCTGGTTTTAGTGTCCAATCATAAGTCCAAGGGCGAAATCTTGCATTAATTGGAGTACCAAGGGCGAAAATCATGATAAACTCTCATTTCACTAACTCTGTTAAGGACATTGATCTCTCTGAGACTAGTTCCAAGAACTGTACCAACTTCTGTTGGCCTATTCCAAGACCCCCCATGTTTTCAACCTCGATGTTTGTATTTATATGAGCCTCTAAACCTTCAACAGCTTTTAAATACGTTTTACCCATCAAAACATAAATCCAATTAAATTTCTCTTCATTGTTCCACCTGATCATCTCTCGTATAACCTGAGGATTGTGTTTTTCAGCAATCTGTCTTGTCATTTTTAGATCATAATTCTCTATGAACTCATCACTACGTAGAAACCCATATTTAGCAGAAATAATTCCTAAAAAAAGGTTAGAATCCCATTTACCCTCACGCTGGGCTTTATGTATGACTTGGAACATTGGGCCAGTATAAGCTTCTATAGCTCGCATTTTACGATCATATAACTGAGGAGATTTTTTCTTACTACAGGAAACCACTAACAGGACTTTAGGTTGCTTCAACAGCATAATCTTCCTGGTAAAATTACATGAAAACTTATGAAAACTTTGTTTGAAGATATTTTGCATATTGATCGCTTATTTCATCTGCACCTCTAATAATTATCTCCGAAGGTTTTTGTACTCCAAGATTGAGCTCAACAGCTCTAGCTATCTGCTCTTGTTCAAATATAGTACCTTTTGTTACTTCTGGAGTCGTACCAAGATCACGGAGAATTGCTACTCCTACTGCATCAATAGCAATCCTATCTGTACTTGCGAGTAACACTTGTGAATGAATGAGTTTTCCTTTTTCTGGGCCATCTTCGACGAAAGAATCAACACCATCCAAGATTATTAATGTTGGTGAATAAATCTGATTGATTTCCGCAATAAGCTTACGCATAAAGGGAGATGAATGAAGTTCTTGCATATACTCATAACCTCGACGAGGTACTAACCCAACAGCTAATTTCAGTGAAAAGGTGAAATGGCCACCAAAACGATGTGTTTTAAGACAAGGTAGTGCAATTATCGCATCTACTTCTTGAATGAACTTAGGAAACAAAAAACCATTTTTCCAATGAGAATCACTGGGTTTGTTTGGTCGAAAGTGAATCCATTCTGAGTCAGGAATGGATGATAGATCAAGAATATCAAAACCTCCAATTTCTTCCTGCAATTTAAACAGCCCTTTCGTTTTCATTGTTTCATGAGTATCAGCTGGTCCTGCTCGTTCTACCACAGTAATATTCTTTGCTTCACAGGTCTTCAAATGTTCGATTACTTCACTTATTATTCTGATATCTGTTGAGGCAGGCGGAGGATCGGCTGTGTTAAAATTAGGTTTGATCGCAACTTCTTTTCCTCTTAGAGATTCAAAAATCTGCTTGAAATGCGTAAAAATAAACTTCAAACCTTTAACACGATCATCAGTTTTGACTAACAAGACTTCGACCATAATAATACCACCTTTTCAAGAAAATCTAACCTAGATCGTTACCAACATTAATTAGTTCAATATTAAAAATAATTCTCCCATACGAATTATAAATATGTATAATTTCCTTTAAATCTTGAAAAATCAGGTTATCAAATCAGTAGAACTCCAGAGGAGTAACATTTGCAACTATATTTAGGGGTTGTCCCAGGTATTTTTCCCTGGTCAATTGAACCGAGTATTCACAAAAAGATGATAAGAAATCATTCAGGAATTATATTCTCATATTGGTCCTTTAGAAAGAAGGAAATTGATATGGTTTCAAAAGGTCTTCATGATTATTTCTCTTTTGAAGGTCCAATTATGGTGGATTCTGGTGCTTACAGTGCTTTTAACTCTGGTGTAAACATCCAAGTTGAAGATTATGCGTCATTTCTATCTGAAATAAATATTCATGATAAGGATATAATTGTTAATTTGGATGTAATTGGGAATTCAAGAAAATCAAGACAAAATTGGATCTATTTGACCAAGAAGTTTGATTATGACATCATACCAGTTATCCATATACCTGATACCAGAAATTCATATCCTTCAAACGATTACGTGGGATTAGGAGGAATGGTTCCCTCATTCAAAATAAATCAACCTGGTAGTGTTCATGATGTTGCATCTTGGCTAGCATCATTATCATGTGTTATCCCTGAAAAGAAATTTCATGGTTTTGGAGTTGGAAGCCCATTCCACCAAATCGCTTTTCAAGATTTTCTTTATTCTGGGGATTGGATTGGTTGGCGAAGGAACGCGGCCGTATGTTCATGTTATACTCCTGAAGGATCTGTTTACGTTCATGAAGCTCGCAAGAAGAAAAAGAAGGGGAAAAATATGGCCTATTTATTTGAGTTGTACGCTCCACCTTTTATTGACTCTTATGAAATGTTGCACAAAGCTGGTACAGAAGGGTGGATAAATAGAGCCTTATGGAATGTTTGGTGGTTTCTAATGGCAGAAAAATACAGAGATCAGATTAAAACCTCTAGATATGTTCTTTCTCTCCAAAAAAGAATTTTCCAGACACAACTTGAGTTCAAACACAGGGAACTCGATCAATCCTTCCAAAATAACACTAAACAGAACGATAATCTTCCTTGATTTTTGATATAGCTTCTTCAACCCTTTGAACAGCTAATTCTTGTCTTTCTGTAGATATTTCGGCTTTATTTCTTAGACAGGTTCCTGTACTTGTTTTTACATGATCCAAGTAGGTGTACAACGTATTTTCAATATATTCATGTATTAAATTTGCTGATCCCTTTTCAAATTCGTTATCTTTTGTAAAAAATATTAAATACTCTGAAAAAATGTTTCCAATGTCATTACTAGTTGATTTACTTGTTGCATCGATGTTTCGAGAAAGCGATAATTGGTGTGTTAATCCTAATAATTTTCCTAATTCTTTAAAATGGCTATGAGAACTTATATTCTCATATTCTAAACAACTATCCCCAATTATAATGCATATGACACCTCCCTGTTTGGTTACTCTATTCATTTCAACTATTGATTGAGCCATATCTGCTAAATATTCCGTTAATAATCTCCACCTATTGCTAATATGGTGTCCATGAGCTCCAATTTCAGCTTTAGCAAAAGCTCGATAATCATACCCGAGAATACTCATATTATATTGATGAATACGGTTATAATCCAATGCATTAACATATGGTGGGGATGTAACCACGCAATCAATTGTTTCATCGGAAATAAAAGATATTTTTCTCGAATCTCCGAGTTTTATATCTTCTTGCATGTCATTACTAAATCCCATAACCTTACGATTGAACTTGTCCATAATGTGTATCATAGAATTAATTTTTACTCGGAAGGTGTTCCAAATATTTACTTTTCTCCAATTTTTTGATTCTGTTAGAGTTGTAATTACTGCTGAGAGCCCAACTCTAAAGAAGTCCTGAAATTGGGTATTTATTACTTCTTCTTCAATGTGATCTAGAATTAAAGAGATTGCTTGAATATTATCATCAGTGAATCGTATTGATAAATTTCGATTAGGAAAGATGAATTCTCGGGGTGTGTACTGTTCTTCTTTATTAGATAACGATTTAGGATTTGTCTTGATTTGAAAAATAGAATTCTTATGCTGGGTAATTTTCTGAAAACTCTTCCAATAATTATTCAGGGAGTTAATATCTAAAGGTCGTGTTTTTACTCTTGATATTAGAATAGCTAGAGGATTTTGATCAACTCCACCTGTGTGATTCCGAGATAAAATTCCTTCAACTAATGATGTACCACATCCAACGAATGGGTCAAAGATTCTAGAACCACTCGAATTGAGACATATATTGTAGATTGTGCGTGGTATTTGGGGAATGAATCGTGCTGGATAAGAGTGATATTTATGAGTCAGAAATTGAGTCTTACTTTTAGGAAAATCCCAATTAACATAATTGATTTTTTCTATTGGGAATTCCAATCTAGCACCTCAACATTCCTATTACAATTCTAAATTTATATTTTAGCGAAAAAATAGTGGGACTTCTTGTCTCAAGCTTAATTAATGATTCAATATTATTTAGCCAAGACTATCAAATTCAGGTATTTGAGAAATAAAAATCACAGTTCCTAAACAAACTCGGTGCTTTTATCATCCTGACCGCGTTGCTGTCGCAAAATGTGAAAAGTGCAATCGTTTAATATGTTTAGAAGATAAAATGACCTATAGACGTAGGAGAGTGGACGAAGTAGATAGTGTATACACTTATTGTCCTGAGTGTTATCAATCCGTAAAGTAATTCAGTAATATTTGTGGAATTATTACTTGTATTATATTCGGTATTTTTGCAGTAGTAGTGCTATTCTTGGCACTAACTATGATCGCAAATTTCCCTGCTATGCCAGAATTTCCCTAATGATTGATTTGTTCACTACTCTTTTAACTCCTCTTAGTCAGACTCAATTCGTCTAAGACCTCTTCAAGTTTCATTACTTTGATCGCCTTTTTTTAGATCAAGTCACCCTTGTTAAAAGCCTGGATTTTAGTGAAATCTTATTAAATCAACTTCTTATAATTAATAAAGTGAGTTTGCATTAAGATTGAATAAAAATCATCATCACGGAGAATAAAAGATATTGAAACTAGGTTTAATGCAACCCCCAAAGAAATATCAATTCTTACAAGAACATGTTTTTGAGGGAATTTGGCCTTTTAATAAAGTGAAATCTCCAACAAATGTCTTCCTATTATTATTATTGTATTTCTTTTGGGGTTTTAGTCTTTATTTCATTTATAATATTCCATTATCCTATTTTCTTGCAGGTACTTTTAGCGCTTTTGGCCTCTTTTTATGGACAATCGGTATCTTTCACTATGCTGACAATTTAAGAAATGTCGAAGTTGAAAGGCTTAATAGAGTTAATAAGAAATTTTTGGTTGGATTTCTTGAGGATCTATTTCAACCCTCCTCCATTGTTATAAGTATTCTTGTATTTATATTTGTTTTAACATACTTCTTTACTTCTACTTCTTTTGGTTTTGAAAACTTCTTAACCAAGATGCAAAAGGAATTGAATTATTCTTCGATACCTCCTTTACTTTTACTTTATGTGCTACTATTAACTTTCGATCTCTGTTATAGGTTAGGTCTTTCGCTTCATGTTATAATAGTACAAATTCGTCGCAATTTTCTCCTGGCTCATTATTTAAGAACACCTGTTATTAAAGCACAGTTTTCTCCAATTAATATCAGAAATTTGGAAAAAGCTGATTATATTCATTATTTAGCAATATGTGGAGGTTTTACACTTATTCCTCTAGGTTTAATGGATTTAGTACTTCTAGTGACATTAAGTACCTATCTCTTTGTAACATTCACTCTTGCGACATTTAATATTTTTCATCTTCGTCTTTTATATGTACGGTCAATTCCTGATGGTTTATTAAAACTCATTCGTTCTTCTAAGTTTGCACAAGTTGGGACAATCTCACCTGGAAAATTCCCCCATATTACTCCTACTTTATTCGTATTTGATGGGAGAAATTTCTTTATTGCAACATCGATAGAGAGTAAAAAAGTTAAAAATCTCCGAGAAAGAAATAATATTTCTATTTTCATTGATTCTGGTAAATATTGTGATATTACAAAGAGTATAGGTGTGTTAATTACTGGTCGAAGCAAAATATATGGATATAATTTCCGAACTGGAATATTGTTCTATCTAATATTTGGACTTCATATACTTCGTATCTTCTTCCTTTTTAGAAAGAAGTATAGCCACTATATTAGTCAATACTGGAAAATTAGCCGTGCTCTTCCACAAGCTTGGCAAATGATACCTATTTTTAGTAGAACTATCATTGAGATTATCCCTGAACAATTCTTCTTCTGGAAGGCGTCGAGATCTGAGCTTATAAAATTTTGAAGTTTTGGTGTAGAGTAATGATACTAGAATGCCAAATTAACGGTCATATTTGCATCTTACCAAACTACATTGCTAGGTTTCTATTAAAAGCATCATCAATGTATGTGGGTACCATCGATCTAAATGGAAAACCCCGAATTCAACCTGTACTTTTTGTTAATGAGTTTGGAAAGTGTAGCTTAGCATTTTTAATAAATAAACAATCAAAAATTGCCATGAACCTTCAGAAAAATCCGAATATAACTCTAACTACTGATAGCACCCATCCAACGGATTCACTTCAAAATAAAGGAATAATGATTGAAGCAATCTCTCAACAGTTTAATTCAGAAAATATTGTCAGAGAATGTTTTGATAACCTTCAGAAGAAATATAACAGCGATGTTATAACAAAAATTTTAGGAATTGATATAATTCTAAAATATATTAAAATAACGGCGGTTCCAATTAAGATCGTTTATTGGAAAGGACCTTTCTTTAAAAAATTCACTTGTGATCAGAGAAGAAAGCAAAAATTGTTAAAAAAAAAGGAGAATTCTGAAATATGAAAAGGATATTAGATCTTCTCTCTTTAAAAGGCAAAGTGGGCATTGTTACAGGAGCAGCTTCAGGTATTGGTTTAGCGGCTGCTTCACTTCTTGCAGAAATGGGAGCTAGTGTTGCTTTGATTGATATAGATTCTCCTCGAGGAGAAAAGGCTGCTGCAGAGATTAGAAAAACAGGGGGAGAAGTTAAATTCTTTTGCTGTGATGTAACATCTAATGATGACTGTAAACATACAATTGAAACGATCTATAAGGAATTTGGAAAAATAGATATACTCTTCAATAATGCTGGAGTAATAAAACGTAGAAATATCATAAATTTAAAGGAAAAAGATTGGGATCAAGTTTTAAATGTTAATCTCAAAGGAATCTTTTTATTATCGCGATATGTGATTCCTATTATGGTTAAAGCTAAAGGAGGAAGTATTATAAATACAGGGTCAGGTTGGGGGCTCAAAGGGGGATCTGATGCGCTAGCCTATTGTGCCTCAAAAGGTGGAGTTGTAAATATGACACGAGCAATGGCAATCGATCATGGCAAGCATGGAATCCGTGTTAACTGTGTTTGTCCTGGTGATATTAACACCCCAATGCTAAGGAATGAAGCTCATCAATTAGGTGTTAATGAAGAGGAATTCATAAAAGAAGCTGCAAAACGACCTATCAATCGCGTTGGTACACCTCAAGATGTTGCTTATGCAGTATTATACCTTGCGAGCGAACTTTCGAGTTGGGTAACTGGATCTACTTTAGTTGTGGATGGCGGAGGTAATGCATAAATTAAACTCCTTTTAAACATAAAAATTAAATCATACCTTCGATCGGAGACGAATAACATGAGTGACAAGAAAGCACTGGTTCATCCTTACATTCCAAATTCCGTACCAGAAGTTAAAGCAAAAATGCTTGAAGAAATAGGTGTAGAGAATATTGAAGCTCTCTATGAAGACATTCCTAGTCATTTAAGGTTCAAGGGAGAATTAAATCTTCCAGATCCCTTTCATTCTGAATATGCCTTGAAACAACACGTAAACCAAATCTTATCAAAAAACAAGACCTGTACTGAATATATCAGCTTTTTAGGTGGAGGATGTTGGCAGCATTATGTCCCAGCAATTTGCGATGAAATTAATCAACGTTCTGAATTTTTAACAGCCTACGCTGGGGAACCTTATGAAGATCATGGGAGATTTCATGCACTTTTCGAATATGAGAGTATGATGGGAGAAATTCTTGACATGGATGTAGTTAATGTTCCAACATATGACTGGGGTCAAGCTGCAAGCACGTCTATTAGAATGGCCGAGAGAATTACAAATCGCGCAGAGATATTAATTTCAAAATTTATATCTCCAGAAAGACTTGCAATAATCCGAAATTATTGTCAACCTGTTATGGAAATCAACTTAGTAGAGTGCCATTTAAACACTGGTAGAATTAATCTTGAGGATCTTAATGCTAAAGTATCGTCAAAAACTGCTGGATTTTACTTTGAAAACCCATCATATCTTGGTAATATTGAGGATCAAGGAAAAATGATCTCAACCATTTTACATGAAGTTGGGGCTTTGAGTATTGTAGGTGTTGATCCAATTTCATTAGGCGTGCTAGTTCCTCCAAATAATTATGGAGCAGATATCGTATGTGGTGACATACAAGGATTAGGAATTCACATGCAATATGGTGGAGGATTAGCTGGTTTTATCGCTACTCGAGATGAAGAACAATTTGTAATGGAATATCCATCGCGTCTTTTTGGTATAACATCTACCGAAGTAGAAGGTGAATGGGGATTTGGAGATGTAACCTATGAGCGAACATCTTTCGATAAGCGCGAACAAGGGAAAGAATTCGTGGGAACGATGGCCGCATTATGGGGGATAACAGCAGGAGTTTATTTAGCTCTGATGGGGCCACAGGGGATGCAAGAATTGGGACAGTTGATTCTGCAAAAATCACAGTATGCAATGCAGCAAATTTCAGAAATTGAAGGAGTAATAGCACCACTGTTTCAATCTTCTCATTTTAAAGAATTCATTGTAGATTTTAGTAGAACTGGTAAAACGATCGAGAAGATCAACAATTTTCTACTTAAAAAAGGGATATTCGGAGGGAAAAATCTTTCTAATGAATTCACAGAATTAGGAGAATGTGCCTTGTACTGTATCACGGAGATTCACACAAAAGAGGATATTGATCGGCTAGTTCAAGCTTTAAATGACTATTTAAGAGGATAAAGGGAATTAATATGAAACTCAGAACAAATTTCCACCAAGCCAAATGGGATGAACCAATAATCTTCGAATTAAGCACAGAAGGAGAACGGGGGATATTATTACCTGAAATTGATAAGGAAATTGAAGAGATAGTTGGTGATGGACTTTCCTCTTTACCTATAATTATGAGACGAAAACAAGTCCCTCAACTCCCAGAATTGTCACAGATGCGGGTTTTAAAACATTATTTAAGGTTATCACAAGAAAATTTGGGAGCAGATCTGAATATTGATATTGGACAAGGCACTTGTACAATGAAATATAGTCCGAAGATTAATGAACAATTTGCAACTTCTCCAAAATTAACAGAACTTCATCCGAACCAAGCCGAAAGCACTGTTCAAGGTATTTTAGAAATTATCTATAAAACTGACATTTTTCTAAGAGAGATTTCAGGTCTAGACAACTTTTCTTTTCAACCTGGAGGTGGTAGTCAAGCAATACTTACAATGGCTTCAATAATTCGAGCATATCATGATTTCAACGGGGAATCGGAAAAAAAGGATGAAATGATTACAACGATATTTTCTCACCCGTCAGATGCAGCTGCAGCTGCTGTAAAAGGATTCAAGATTATAACCATCTATCCAAATGAAGATGGTTTACCTGATCTCGAAGCTCTACGAACAGCGGTCTCTGATCGTACTGCTGGATTACTGATTACAAATCCCGAAGATACAGGCATTTTTAACCCCGATATCACGGAGTTTACCCAAACTATTCATGATGTTGGAGGGATTTGTGGTTACGATCAAGCGAATGCAAATGGCATATTAGGTATTGCTAGAGCAAAAGAGGCTGGATTCGATATGTGCTTCTTTAATCTCCATAAAACGTTCTCCTCTCCTCATGGATGTGGTGGACCTGCTACTGGTGCTCTAGGAGTAATAAAAAAACTCAAAGCTTATCTTCCAGTTCCATTAGTAAACTTCAATGGAAATACATACTATCTGAATTACAACATACCAAACAGTATTGGTAAAGTTAGAGGATATTACGGTGTAATACCAGCAGTATTGAGATCATATGCATGGATCGTGAGTTTAGGCGGTGAGGGATTGAAAGAAGCTTCCTATATAGCAGTCCTCAACAATAATTATCTATTATCAAAAATTTTACAGATTCGAGGCGCTAGTGCACCTTATGCGAAAGGTCGACATCGTATTGAACAAGTTCGCTATAGCTGGGAAGATCTAACGAATGAGACAGGAGTCACAACAGAAGATATCACAAACCGTATGATCGATTTTGGTTTCCACATGTGGTCTTCTCACCATCCATTCATTGTGCCACAACCTATGACACTTGAACCTACTGAATCATATTCTAAAGCTGAAATTGATGAATATATTGCTGGATTAAAAAAAGTTGTCGAAGAAGCTTATAGTAATCCTAATATAGTGAAAAACGCACCTCATAATAGTGTTGTCCACAAAATCAATACAGAACCGCTTGACGACCCAACCAGATGGGCAATAACTTGGAGAGCTTATTTAAAAAAATGGAAAAAGTAAGGAGTTAAATTGAGAAAACTTGGACTGATAATCAATCCCATTGCAGGGATGGGGGGTAGAGTGGGATTAAAAGGAACAGATGGAATAGATATTCTAGAAAAAGCTAAACGTTTAGGAGCAGAACCAGAGTCTCCAAAGCGAACAACAGAAGCAATGAAGAGACTTATTCCACTCAAAGATGAAATAGAAATAATCACATATCCTACTGAAATGGGTGAAGATGTATCTCAACAATGTGGATTCAAACCAAAAGTAATAGGAGCAATAAGAAAAGGCGAAACAACTAACCTTGATACAAAGAGAGCTTCTAAAGACCTATTGAATCTTGAAGTTGATCTCTTACTTTTTGCTGGAGGAGATGGGACGGCCAGAGATATATATAATGTTGTCAAAGGAGAAATAGTTGTTCTTGGTATTCCTACGGGAGTAAAAATGCATTCAGCTGTCTATGCTTGGAACCCAATGAGAGCTGGAGATTTAGTTGTGTTATATCTTCAAGGGAGGATCCAAGAAATAAGAGAAGCCGAAGTTATGGATATCGATGAGGAAAGCTTTAGAAATGGTATTGTCTCAGCCAAACTATATGGGTACATGAAAATACCATTTGAAAAAAGGCATGTTCAAGGGATGAAATCGGGAACAACACCAAGCGAGAGATATGCTCAAGAAGCGATTGCTGAAGAAATAATAGAAAATATGATTGATGATTACTATTATATTGTTGGTCCAGGTACTACAACACGTTCTATTATGGAAAAGTTGAACTTAGATTATACATTATTAGGTGTTGATCTTATCTATAATAAAAAACTCATTGGGAAAGATCTTAATGAGAATGATTTGCTAAAATATATCCGTGGAAAGAAAGCAAAATTAATAGTAACTCCAATCGGAGGGCAGGGGTATTTATTTGGGAGAGGAAACCAACAGCTGAGTCCTGATCTAATTGAACAAATAGGAAAAGAAAATATCCTAGTTGTAGCAACAAGAGAAAAGATTAATTCTCTCAGTGGTCCATTTTTAGTTGATACAGGAGACAATGAAGTAAACCAACTCTTAAGTGGTTATGTTAGAGTAATAACAGGGTATCGTGAGTCTGCTGTATATAAAGTGACTTTCTGAAGTATCTGCCTATACCTCGAAGAAAAATTATAAAAAAGAACCTAAAATAATATGAAACGATACCGTTGACCCTTCAGATTTCTGGCATGAAAAACTACTGTTGTTGTTAATTCTCTTATTCAGCCAGGAGTCTACAATGGGTACCTGATTGATCGAATTTTCCCCCTTCTTTTGTTTTCTTCTGGTGGTGTGAGAAATATTGGCTTAGTGACGTGAGGTAAAAATCTTATGGAATTATTTAACTCGTTAACCAGACAAAAAGAAGAATTTGTACCATTGGAAGGCAATACTGTCCACTTTTATTCATGTGGACAGACAATTTACCTTGATCTCCATCTGGGTAATGCTCGTACTTATTCATATTGGGATGTTTTAGTACGTTACTTGAGATGGCGGGGATATAATGTCTTCTGGGTTCAAAATATTACAGATGTTGGACATTTAACTGACGATGCTGACTCTGGAGAAGATAGAATTATTAAAACTGCAAGGGATAAGAATTTAAAACCGATGGTTCTTGTCGAATCACAGATTAAACGCTTCTTTGAAGATATCGATGCGTTAAACATTCAACGAGCTGATATCTATCCCCGTGCAACAGGGCATATTCCTGAAATGATTGAATTCATCAAAGATTTACTTGACAAAGGCTATGCTTATGAGGTTAATGGCTCTATTTACTTCGATGTGACAAAATTTTCATCCTATGGAAAACTCAATCCTTCCAGTTTCTCTGAAGAATCAGCAGGAGTACGTATAGCAGTAAACCCAGAGAAAAGAAACCCTCGTGATTTTGCTTTGTGGATTAAAGCACCAAAAAACTATCTTATGAAATGGCCATCTCCCTGGGGGTTAGGTTATCCAGGTTGGCATTTAGAATGCTCTGTGATGGCGCAAAAATATCTTGGTGAAACATTAGACATCCACGCGGGTGGTATTGAACATCAAATGTTACATCATCCCAATGAGATTGCTCAATCAGAAGCTAGAACAGGGAAGAAATTTGTCAATTATTGGATTCATGCGAATCACCTCATTGTAAATGGAGTGAAAATGAGTAAATCACTAGGAAACTATATACTTGTTCGTGAGATGCTGAAAAAGTATGATCCAATGATCATTCGTTTCTTTTTGGTCAATAGTCATTATCGAAAGAACCTTGATTTTAATGAAAATGCTTTTATTCAAAGTCAGAGTCTTTTCAATCGAATTGAAGATACTCTTAGACTTATTGATCAAGCTCCAGGAGGAAAGGAAGTAAACTTACAGGAAGAGATTGATAAACTAAAAAAAGAATTCATTAAAGCCATGGATGATGATATCAATACTGTTGCAGCGATCCAAAGCATTATGCGATTTATACGTAAAGTAAATTCTTCTTTTAACAATCAGAAAATAATCTTAATGGAAGCGAAGGAAAAAATTGTTGAACTACTTGAAATTCTGGGTATTAAATTTGATATGACATCTTTGAAGAGAAATCAAGACGAATTAATTCCTTCTTTGGTTGATTTACTCATTGATATCAGAGAAGAGTTACGAAAAGCAGAAATGTATACGATCTCGGACAAAATTCGCACTAGTCTTTCTGATCTTGGGATTTCTCTTGAGGATAAAGCAATCGGTACAATTTGGAAGTACCAATAATCCTTAAATGTGAAGAAAAATAATTCCTAATGCGTTTGACTAGTAGAAAAAAAATTTAGAGATAAAAAAGAATTAATTCGTACATATTTCCTCTTTTGTACCACTAATGACGGAGTTCAGTGCAATGAATGAGGATAATAAACTGAAAAACCTATTTGAAACACAATTTGATATCGAAATGGAACATAATCCTATAACAGCAACATTTCTTGGATACAAACATGAAAAATATGATCATTTATTACCTGATGGATCGATTAATGCCAGAGAGGATAGCATAATTCGTGCTTTAAAACAGAAAAGAGAATTGGAAACAACGATCGATTATGAACTCCTTTCTGAAGAAGGAAAATTAGATTACGATTTAGTGATGTATTTCGCTGAGTTACAATTGTTTCGGCAACTTGAACTTGCGACATGGAAAGCAGGAATCCAAAGTCCTATAGGAACTATTGGTACAGCAATATATGGACTTTATTCCAGAGATTTTGCACCAATAAGCACCAGAGTTTCTGCGATGATTAATCGATTAAAATTAACACCTCAATTCCTAGAAGAAACAAAAACAATTTGGATTTTTCCAGTTGAGAGATGGGTGAACCTCACTCTTGAAGAAGGGCCAAGAACTATTGGTTTTCTCCAACTAATACAACAGACTTTGAAACCAGACCTAGAACCAAAGCAACATCAAGAATTATTAGCAGAAATAGAAAAAGCAAGTGAGGCAATAAACAAGTACGTTGATTGGATTAAGAGCGAAGTATTGCCCAGAGCTACCCATGATTGGGTTATAGGATCTCAAAAATTCGCAAGATTGATCCAACTGAGGCAACTAGGAAAATCTTATGATGAAATCCTAGAAATTGGTGAAAAAACTTTAGAAGATACCAAGAAAGAAATCGAGGAATTAGCAAAAGAACTTTATTCTGATACTGGAGCAAACACAACGAAAGAAGTTAGAGAGAGCTTGAAAAATGACCATCCCCCTACTTTCGAAATGGTTCTTGAACATGTTCGCGAACTTACTCAAGATGCTCGTGAATTTATCCGTAAAAAGAATTTATTGAGTCTTCCAAAGAAAGAAGAACTACAAATTATCCCCACACCATCATTTCTTGTCCCTATTCTCCCCTTCGCAGCATTATTCCCTCCTGAAAAATTCTCAGAAAAACAAGTAAGTCAATACGTTGTCACACCCATCGAAGGACGTCCAGAAATGTTAAAAGAACATTCATACGCTTCATTAAAGAACGTTGCAGTTCATGAAGCCTACCCTGGTCATCACTTACAAATAGCATCAGCGAATTTGCAGCCTAATCTTATTCGCAGCATTGTTCAAGGAGACGAAACTGTTGAAGGATGGGCTCATTATTGTGAACAATTAATGGCAGATGAAGGCTTTTTGGGAAAAAAAGAAGTCTTTATGCAGAAGATCGACCAAATCTGGCGAGCAGTACGCATTATCGTTGATGTTAAAATGCACACCAGCCAAATGACATTTGATGAGGCTCATGCTTTTATGGTTGAGGAGGTTGGTATGGACGAACAGGCTGTAAACTCAGAACTAACTTGGTACACATATCGTCCAGGATATCCACTAAGTTACTTGTTTGGTAAGATTTCTTTGTTGGATCTCCGGGATTATGTCAGGGAGAGATTAAAAGACAAATATTCGAATCAATTTTTTCATAACACCATTCTAGAAAGTGGGGGGATACCAATACACTTTTTGAAAAGATTGTTTGATATCCGTATTGCTAAAATACTCAATGAGTAAAAAAAAGAAGTATATTCTATTTAGACTAATTATAGAGGTCTATATTGTAAAAGAAACTGAATTAGAATAAGATTTCACAACTGAGGATTGATAAACTTGCCATTTTCACATAATGATGTCCATGAAGTAGCTGAAATATTAAAAAATTCTAAATATCTCGTAGTTTTTACTGGTGCTGGGATCTCTACAGAATCAGGATTACCAGATTATCGTGGACCAGAAGGGGTTTGGACACTCCGCGATAAAGGGCTTAAACCTAAATTACCGAGGAAACCAATGCATCTCATTGAACCTAATCCTGGTCATTTCGCTATTTTTGACCTCTACAAACTTGGATTGTTAAAATATCTGATCTCTCAAAATGTCGATAATCTTCATATAAAATCAGGAATCCCTTCTGAAATCTTAGCTGAACTCCACGGAAATTCTAGTATAATGAAATGTCTTGCTTGTGATACTCGTTTTTTAAAGCAGGAAATTGGTTGGCAGGATCACATTCACGGAAAAGGATATCGGACAGAAAAACCAAGGTCGAACCAACCGAAATGTCCTCATTGTGAGGATAGAATTATTTCCTCGGTAGTAAATTTTAATGATCCAATGCCAGAAAAAGAAATGCAGGAAGCAGAGAAACATACCAGACAATGCGATGTCATGTTAACAATTGGATCTACATTGAGTGTAGTACCTGCTGCTAGTTTTCCAGTCATTGCTAAAAGATTAGGTGCCTGCCTCATAATAATTAATATGGGAAAAACTGAATTGGACAATATAGCAGATATTCGTATTGAAGCTAAATCAGGTGAGTTTCTACCATTAGTGATAGATCATATAAAAGCGTTAAGTTAAAGTTCTTCCTCTATTGTCTTAACCAGTTTATTTGACTTTATTTGAGTGATAATCTTACTCACTGATCTACTTTTTTTAAGTAAAGTATAGCATTCTTCAATTATTTCTAAGCTTTCATTCTCAAGAGTCGATTTCTGAAGTTTTTCTTTGTCATTCAATCCTTTTTCCACCTGTTCTTTGTAATGTAGTTTATTCCATTTATCAAATTTAATCTGTTTAAGTTTCTTTGATAAAAGTTCAAGTAGAGGATATTTTTTAGATTGAAAGACACTGTTTCTTCGTATCTTTTCTTTAAAATAGAGTTCATAAACTAAGGAATCTCCGATCTCTTTCTCAAAAAAGTCTTTAATGTATTGAAAATCCTTTTCTTTACATTTAAGCGAATGAAGGAAGAGGAGATATTCCGTAATTCGAGATATTATTAAATAATTATCAAATTCATGAGCTATGGGGAAAAATCCTAAGGGTTCACCAAATAATTCGAGATGTTTTCCTTTTCGCTTTCCCATCCAATACAACCAAAAGTACGCTAATTTGGAGTTTAAAATTAGTAATAACCTTTTTAATTTCTCTTTGTCGTTATTCTCGTTTAAGATATAATATACATCTTGAGCAGCATACCAATCGAACGAATTATAAGCAAAAATATTGCGAACGCTTCTTTGTGGGGTGATTATCTTTGGGGATGTGAAAATATCTTGATTTCGGGGCCTGTTAATATATGGTGGATTATCTAAAGATTGTTTTAATATTTCTTTGAATTTCTGTATGTGTATTCTTATTCTTGGGAGTTTATCCAAGTTAATAATATGCCTGTTTAAATAGAGAATATTTTTCGTCGTCTGGATGGCTGTATGAAATCTTGATATGTCAGAATTTTTATAGAAATTCTTTAAATGGATTTTCTCATCTTTAGAAAGTGATTGTATTACATTCAAATCCTGAGGGTTTTTTCTGTCTAGTATAAAAACCCCAAGTCCCGCCCATTCTTCTGGTAACTTGTATTTTTTAATTAATCGTTTTGTTATGTTATTAAGTCCTGTTACTATGCCTTCTTTAACATAGAAACCGCTTGTTTTCAATGTTGATGAATCTTTAGTAATATAATCAATAATTGCTTTTAAATTTCTCGGTAAGAAATGAAAATACTGATCCCACTTTTTCAGAGTAAGTCTTTTCTGATCAGCCTTGAAAGTGTGTTGTAGTGCTAGTTTTTGAACAAGATCCGTTCCCTGTGGGTATATTGCTTCAAAGAGGATACAATCGATGTTATTATTTGATTTTTTTTCATTCTTGAAAGTTATGATGTTTGTATGTACTCCTTGAGCAGTACCAAAGATTTTATTCTCTCCAAAACTGATATATTGTATAATAAAGGCATCTGATAATAGTCTAGCGCGTAATTTTGTTGCACCTGTAGCTGTAATCCAATAACTTGATGTAATGAAGGAAGAATAAGCTCCAGTGACCATTAGATCTAAGCTTCTTTGAAGAAAAAAATACCAGAGATCCATTTTCCCCTCATAATATTCTTCTAATGCTCTAGCATATATCCTAAAAAGCTCTTTATTCCCACTTTCACCCAAATAAGGAGGATTGGCAATTATAATATCGAAACCTCCCTGTTCCAAAAATATGTGGGGAAATTCACAAATCCAATGGAGAGTTTTAACTTCTTTGAGTTGACTTAAGTCAATATTAAATTCTTTGGAAAAATTTTCATCCAATTTGACGTTTAGAAGGTCTGTCATTCTCTTCAAGAGGTTCTGTAACGGTTTAGCAAACTGAGTATCCAAAGATGCAAATAGTATTTGGAGAAGCTTTTCTTTAGTCTGTAAGATCATGTGAGTACTTGTAAGACTAATCTCTTTCTGATTAAAAATTTCATTCAGGTCTTCCAGCTCATCTACTAAACATTCCCCAACATTCAAAGCAATTGCTGTGTTTTTAATATATTCTCGTAATCTTGAATCTACTTTTATTAATTCTGAATTTTCAACTGAGTATTTCTCTAAATATGCCTCAAGTCTTAATTGTTTAGCTGTTTTACCTTTTTCTAATTGTAAATACCCTATAAGCGAATTTCCTTCCTTTAGATTAAAGTAGATTTCTGGGAGTTTTTTAAAATAGTGAGTTTGAATATTACAATAATCAATTAGGAATAAAAATAATCTCACTTTCGCAATCTTCAAGACCACAGGATTTATATCAACACCATATACGTTCCTTGAAAGAATGTGGTATAAAATAACCAATAATTTAAACTCATCCTCCTCTGTAATTTCTAATAGATTAACGTATTTTAATGTTCCGTTCGTATCTATTGTTATTACATTCATACCTGTTCTAAGGCCTATCTTCTTAGCTATCCACCAAATTTTCTCATAAATCTCTACAAAGGTCTTAATAACACTTTCTAAAAAATGAGCAGTACCAACAGCAGGATCTAGCACTTTTATTCTCTGTAATTGCAATATTAGATATTTTATGACACTTAAATCATGAGATTTAATTAATGAGTCTATAGTTTCAAACTTAGTATTGAATTGAATGTTCACTTTTTCAAGGAGATATGTTTCAATTGTAGATTTGCACAAAAAGAAAGTAATCGCTTCAGGGGTATAATAAGCGCCTGAAGCCTTCTTATCTACTTGAGCTATCAGATTTTCATATAGTTCTCCTAGAAAAAAACCATTAAATCGTTTTACTTTGCTCTCAAACAAATTAAAAAGAGGTAAATTCTCAGTTTCCAGCTTAGATGACTGATTTGACGATTGATCAGTTTTTTCCTCTTTGTAAAAACATTTATTGGGGATTGAAATCTTTTTGACTTCATTATCCATTTTAAGAAGGATAGCTGGTCTTGGAATCACTATCTTTCCAATAATCTCGTCTTCAAAACATCCATCGTTCAGATGAAGGTTAATTTGATCTAAGAAATAAGTAAGAAAGTCAAAGTAGTTATTCTTCCCCTGCAAAGGTTTTTTTGTATCGAATTCTCGAAACTTAGTTATAAAGTAGTTTTTATCTTCGTTAAAAAACTCTTTTTTTTGAATAAACCATAATACCAACATTTGTAACATAAAATTGTTAATAAATTCTTTCTTTCTCTTATCATCATGGATACCATTTAGATTTTGAAGTAAAAACCTCGTCACCTTTCTATAGAGAGGGTAGAACTCTTCAATCTTTGACTTCATAGATTACAACTCTTCGAACATCCATGGGAGCTTATAGGAGATAGAAAGGAAATAGCTCATATTATATCGGAGTTAATTTTACATCAGGTTCATTAAGAACCTACATGAATCGCTTACATCAATGTAAAGAAAATAGCGAATTAGATTTATGAGATTATTCTTTCGTTCATATATAACTCAAGAAAAGCGCTAAAATTCAAACCAATCAGTATGAAAACAAGAAAGATTGGATAAAAGGTTGACAATTAAGCCAAAATAAGATTAAAATAGACCCAATAAAATCTGGGCTTCCTTTCATTTGCATAAAGATGATTGGGGTGTTTGAAAAGCACCCTCATGGGAATGTTGTGATAAAAGTACTGATTTTATTTGAATAAAGCCGCCATTCGCGACACTTCTGCATGGATATTCAACGGAGGAATCTGTACATCCCCTGGTGTCCATGTTAAGAAATAATATCCATTCGGGGCGCGAGCTATGACGATTATACCTGCTCCTCCAACATTTCGGGCCACAAAATATCCTGTCTCCCATTCATTCATAATCGCAGAAAAACGTGTTCCACTGATAGTGACTCCAGGTTCCTTATTCCTCCATGATGTTAAAACAGCTGCACCATTCACTTGCCATTCAGGTTGGTTAGTCCAGTAGGTTCCTCCATTAGCGTCAAGAATATGGACAATGGATATATAACCATTTTGAATTAGAGAATTCATCGTGTCTTGGTAGCTCATTTCAATACCTCAAGATTGTCTTCTTTTTTACATAGTAGAATTAAATACGAAAGAAGTAATTATGTATTCCAATATATATGTTTTTTTTTATTTTTTTTGTGCTTTAGATAATGGATCTCCCACTCAATCTAGCTCAAATGCTGCTCTAGATAATGAACTTCCAGCTCTAACTCTGAAATAGATCTCTCCACATTAGGAAAAGTCCTTACTTTATTCCTCAGGCGCCTATACAGAACCTTATCTGCACATTCCTCTCCTCCGAAATAATCTTCCTCTCTTTCCCTCATGTTGGTATTTCAAAGTGACAACTGTTGCAGTACTGCTGTAAAAATCCCTCATAGGTTCAGAAAGCTCTGTTAAATCCATTACTCTCTCCCATTCATCGTAAACGAGGTCAGTAGTAACCTCAAGTTTATCTATCCCCCCTAGATCGGGAATATCTTTAATTAGAGTCATAGAACGATACTTAATGGGATCTACTCATCTAGTTGAGATATTAAGCTCTGAATAAGGATTGAAAATGTCTGTACAAGGGATGGATGAGATATGAGGATACCATATGGTTCATTTTCAGCTTGTAAAAGGATTAGAAAAACAATTCTGTTATCAATCATGACACCATTTATCCTACTGTTTTGTTCCAAGAAAAACCTCTTTAACGCAGGCATATGTGCATCAAGATCAAGAGAATAGTACGGGATTCCCAAGTTTCTTAGCTCCCCCTTTTCTTCTTCTGAAATACAGATTGCCATTACATTAATATTCTTGCTGACAATAGCTTCAAGGGTGGATTGATGGTTTTTAAGATATTCAACTGATAATGATAAGATAATTTCATTTTCTGTCCGTAAAATCGTGTCTTTAAGGGTCATAGAGAGATTCCAGTCTCCAAAAACCACCTCGATTGGTTCATGCGATGGTTTTGATATCACTTTAATTTTTTGGAGTTGCGTGACACTTTCCATAACGTGATTTATAGCTGTATCAATATCTTTCTTGACAGTATCATAGATATTTCTTAGTGTAACTTTATAATCGTATGCTCGGTAACGTAGGGGCTTTCCTTTCACTTTAATCTTCTGGATTAATCCATTCTGCGTTAAGTTATTAAGAGCATCATAAATCCGACCCATTGGAACCTGTGCAGCTGCAGCGATAGTTTTTACTTCTGATTCCTTTAGAATATATAGTGAGACAAGAACCTGAGATTCATATTTGCTTAAACCTAATGTAAGTAATGCTTCCTTCAAACCTGTTTTTAATTCAGTATCTAAGGCTGTGGATAAAGTGTCTATATCAGTCACTTTTTCTTGTCTTTTATTCTGCAAAATTATTCACCAGAACTCCATTACACCCTTAAATTTCTAATTGATTGATCATTCATACTAATCACTTGTGACGGTAAACAAAAATATATATTAAGAATACTAAGAAATCAAGCACCTTTTTTAACTGGGGAACATTGTTTTCTTTATATAATAATTGTACTTCTCCTTTATTTTTTTCTAGATATTCTTCTTTAATTTTCAAAACATTAGAAACCTGTTGATATCAGCGAAACCTATATTGAGAGTTAAGCAGTTAATAATTCCAAAACGTAAATATTTCAATGTTTGATAATAATCTTTTAATTTGATAGAAGATTTCATTACTAAGCTAAGATTTCAACATTCTTTCTACATTTTCATATGTAAGAGTCTATTTTTTCCATTTTTACAAAAGCTTATAAAGTTTTAGTTTTTTTTCAACTATAGTTGAAAAAATTTAAGAGAATTGACCTTGAGCTATCCTGTGATATCATCATTATGTCCAGAGTGTCTTCGATTGATTCCTGTATAAATCATTCGTAAAAACAACCAAATCATGATGATGAAGGAATGCAGTAAGCATAGGATGTTCGAAGAAGTATATTGGTCAGATGTTGACATTTATGAGGAATTTTCCCGTTTTCAAATCCACGAAAAAACTTAAACAAGAGTAGGTATTCCTGAATGAAATTTTCCACAAGATTAAGGCTGATAGGATATTTCATCTTTACTGCTATGCTTCTCTTGGCGGTCTTTGTACCTGAGGTATTATATGGGTACTTTTTGGTCAAATCAACAGCAGTTAGTGATGGTTTGTGGTTACTTGTCCTGTGGTTACTTTCCTCGATAGTAATACCCCTTATGTATTCAGTTTCATGCCTAACATTTGGAGCCATACACTCCCAAGTCATTTGTCGAGTTTTTCTGCCAAAAATCAAACCAGGAAAGTACCATCACGACACCGATGAAGCTAAGCTCTATGCAGTAGCCATTGTCTCTCCAGCCATATATAAAAGTATGTTGAAAGCCTTCAGTTTTATTCCTCATCTCTATTCAATGTTCTTAGGCCAAGCTTTACGACTTTACGGATTAAAATGCGGAAAAAATGTTTACCTCTCATCAGGCGCAGTATTGGATTCTCATTTAGTAGAAATTGGGGACAATAGTTTTGTTGGGATGCGGGCAATAATTTCTGCTCACATCAATGAAAATCGTGTTCTTACTCTTAATCCAGTAAAGATTGGCAAAAATGTTACCATCGGAGGATACGCTATTATCGGGCCAGGAGCTGTGATTGGAGATAATTCGACTGTGGGGGTAAGTTCATTTGTGAAAAAAAATCAGAGAATCAAACCAAATTCGATTTATGCAGGTATTCCAGCACGTTTTATTCGTTTAAACATAACGAATTTTACTAACAAATCGAATTCTGAGTTACATCATACCAACGTTGTTGAAATCCAAGGAGAAGAGATTTGAAACGATAAAAGTAATCTGGTGAAATATAGTGAGAAATTCCACGGAACAACACTCAGCAAAAGTACTTTTTCAAAGCGGAATTCAATACCTTTTAAGCATTAAAGAGCAGTTATTTTTGACCCTAATAATTTTTTATATCTCACAGGTTGAATCATTGGAAGCATTACATGCTTTTGAGCTTCCGAAAATTAATTTTGGGGATTATATCTACTTAATAAGACCTTATGGCTGGATCTCGAATTTTGTTTCAATTGGTTTTGGTCTCCTTTTAACTAATATGTGGCAAGTACCATCCATTGTTTTAAGCTATTTCTGGACGGGTATTGCTGTAGGCCCATTATTGTGGGGAGGACTGTACACCTTTAATTCGGTATTTGACGCAGAATTTGATCGAATTCACCCTACCAAGATGCTTCGACCAATAGCTGCTCAACGCGTTTCCAAAAGAATGGCATTATTCATTGCAACAATCCATGTACTCCTAGGTTTAGGACTGATAGCGATAATTTCACCAGTTGGCTTGGTTTTAGCGCTTATTATGGTAATGTTCCAGATTCTGTACTGTTTCCCTCCCTTTCGCTTAAAAGAGACAATAGGAAATCTTTTTTTCTCTGGCCCTATGAACCATTTTTTCCGCATCCTTATAGGATGGACTTTAATCCTTCCTCTTGTAGATGCACCTTATCTTTTTCTGACAGGTATTGTTTGTATTCTAGCTATCGGTTATTTGGGTTATAAGATCCAAGATAAAGAAATCGCGGATCAATTTGGATATCGAGGGTTAGAAAGTCATCTTTCTCAGAGAGGAATCCTCATTTTCGATAGCTTATTAACAATAATGGCATCCACATTTATTTTCTTAGCTTTTCTGTCTTATCAAATAACTTGGCATCTCCTTCTTTTCATTCCATTGACTTTCGTGGCATTTCTTTATATTTGGCTTAGTTCCTCTTCTTTATGGCAAATTTCTAAACCTGGAATCTTCATTGGTAAATTGCATAATCTTGTGATCATCTTCCTTCTTATTGAATGGTTAATCATTATTATGAGATTACTTCCCTTAATCATATTTTAAGCTTCTATGTAATGGAGTTTATTTTTCATGGGTATAATGCAATTTGAAATTGGATCTTTTATTGCAATTGTCACATTAATGACTTTTTATGGAATATTGGGAGGAGTTTCTGCTGTTTTATCAAAAAAGGGAATAATCAAAATTGGTGGTTTACGAGTTGAACATTCATTGAAAACCTTTCTTCAAACGTTTCTTAAATTATTGTCGACTCCTGTATGGCTTACTGGAGCCGTTGTTGGAATTCTTGGATTTTGTGTGTATCTAGTTACACTACAACACTTTGAACTTTCTATAGTCAAACCATTAGTTAACACAAATCTTGCGTTTACATTCATTCTTGCTTATATTATCTTCAAAGAACGGTTAAAATTGACTGAATGGATGGGAATAGTTGGGATTATAATGGGAATGATCTTCCTGGGGATTATAACAAGGGAATCAACAGGTATTATTGAATTATTTCCTTTAATTTGTCTTTTACCTTTTACGATAGTTGGGATCATTTTCCTGGGTATCTTTATTATAACCGAACGAGTTCAGAATCAAGAATTTTTCTATTCGATATCAGCAGGAATTTTTTATGGCCTGGGAGCGATTTTTACTAAAGTCATCCTCATTTTATTCTCACTCAATACCAATTTTGGTCTATTATTATTCATGGTAGTCATATTTTCCCTAACCTACATTGTCGCCATTGTTTCTCAGCAGTTTGCTTTTCAAAATGGGAGACTCTCGATTGTTAGTCCGATTACAAATTCTATCTCAGTCTTGATTCCCGTTATTGGTGCTTATTTCATATTTACTGAACAAATCTATTTTGAAAAAGTTCTGGGTCTTGTTTGTATATTACTAAGTATAATTCTTTTACGTAGAACCATCCTATTGAGGAACCATTCTCCCATTCAAATGTTCTAACAAATAGTTCGTCATTAGAATCTTCTGAAAATTCTGTTTAATCTACGAGCATAGAACAGGGAATATCACATATGACTGGTTTACCTTAACATATAATAAAATGAAAAAGCACAATAAAACTCTTGGTTCTTTATTTATGTTAATTTCGTAAATAATGTTATAATTATAAATTAAAGGTAAATATAATTCGTTTATGAGATATAAACAAGAGAAAACAAAATGATATTACATATCAATTAGACAACGCTGAATTATCTAGAGGAGATACCACGATTATGACAGTAATTAAGAAATGTCAACTCATTTGGCGGGGTAAATCTGAAGCAAAAGGGGTAGGTATTGAAAAACCTCACTCACTTGAAGTTGTTGAATCTATAAATACTATTAAATCATCAGAAAGCTGGAGTAATAAACTCATATTAGGGGAAAACAAACTCGTTATTGCTTCTCTTCTAAGAGAATTTGCAGGAAAAATCAATGTTATCTACATCGATCCACCTTTTGCATCAGGAACAACATTCAAACCTAGTAGCAAGAGTGGAAAAACTCAAAAAAATCCAACAAGGCATTCTTTAAATAATATGGAAAATGGATTCAAGGATATTTGGGGAGTAAGGGGTCTAGAAGCTTATTTGAATTTCATGTACCAAAGATTAGTATTGATGGCAGAACTTTTAGCTGACAAAGGTTCAATCTTTGTTCATCTAGACTGGCATACAGTACATTATATCAAAGTAATACTAGATGAAATTTTTAGTTATGAAAACTTCAGAGCTGATATCATTTGGCAGCGAACACCAGGACACCATTTATCTTCGACATTGGATGTAATGACGGATGTTATCCTTTGGTACAGTAAAACAGCTGATTATGTATATCACCAACAGTACCAAGCATTGACAGAGAAAGAAATAAAAGAAAAATTCCCCTATATAGAGAAGGAAACAGGACGAAAATTTACACACGAAAAACTTGAACAGAGCTCGAATGCTTATAGTATTGGAGAGAAAAGAATAATTAATGGTAGAGAAGTTACAACCAAAATAGGGTGGCGTTGGACCCAAGAAACTTTTGATAAAAGATTAGCAAAAAACCCTCACCTTATTTATTGGACGGGAAAAGGAAGGCCAAGATATAAACGTTATGCAGATGAATATCTAGGAAGAAAAATTGGGAACCTCTGGACTGATATCCAAGCTCTTACCTCAAATGAGAAGGAAAGAATTGGGTACCCAACACAAAAACCTGAAGCTTTACTGGAAAGAATCATTCGAATGACTTCCAATGAAGGGGATCTTGTAGCTGACTTTTTCTGTGGATCGGGTACCACTTTGTCAGTAGCAGAAAAATTAAATAGACGATGGATGGGAGGAGATTCTTCAAAATATGCTATCAGCGTGACTAAGAACCGATTAATGAATATAAAAGAAGGATCTAAACCATTTGAAATATTAACCATTAATTAAAAGCTAGGTCATTAAATCGAGAATGGAGCATCCCACTTATCTTGTAAACGTCCAACTAAATGAATAGGGAATAACAAAAAACCAAGTGTGTACTCCAAACTGATATCGATATCCAAAACTAGATAGGCATCTACTATCGCTAACACTGGAATCCAAGAAGAAACTTTAACTTGAAGTACAATTTGTTTAAAATCGTTGGGATTGATTACTGGAATTTCTTGGGAGACATTAATTATTGTCGTATCAGGGAATAAACCGAAATTTTCGATACTGACAACTGACATTGAGGCAAAGATCTTACCATTCTTAAGAAAAGCTGGTGAACGATTACTAATGTTAAATGGGATGGTAATATCAATAAAACCATTGAAATTAGAACCATTTTGGGAGAGATTGGGGCGGATTTCGGGATGAGGAGGCAGCTCAACTTGAACCTGATGAGCAGAGAAAAAAGTAAGCAGAGCTATAGAAGAGACAATGAGAGTCATAGAGATAGGGACGATTAGGGGTTTCTTTGAGCGATTGGTCATTGTTTAGACATCCACATACTGGCAATCGCCAGACTAGAGGCAAGTACCATGAAAACCACTAATACTAGCATTAAATTGCTCCCAACTTCGAAGATATAGGTACCACCGGTACGGGAACCAAGAAAAATCCCTAAAATCGTAGAACCAGTCATAATAGCGGTAATTTTTCCAACATCAATTAAGTTTGAATTATCCATTTGGATTCCAATCAGAATATCTTTGATTATCAATTGATAACGAAAGGTATATAAATATATCTGAATTTACTTATAATGAAAAATCTCATAGAGGAATTAAAACAGAAATGAATGGTATTGATATGTCAAGACCTCAAAAGTCAGATAAATCTAATCAAAAGGGGGAAGCTCATATTAAAAGAAAAGAGAAGGCTAAAACAATTTTATTAAGGGTTTCAGATCCACTTTATGATTCTATTAAAAAAGCTATTGAGTTAGGAATAGCTGATAATTATTCTGAATTCGTTCGAAGATGTGTTGTTAATCAATTGCTAGATTTAAGATTACTGGGCCGTGAAGAGAAGGAATAAAGCACTTTACCTATTTTTTCTAGCTATAGCAAAAAATACTGGCATAAATGAAAACAACTCAGTTGGGGGGTGTGTTTCAAGTATGTTCTTTAGTTTTTTTAGATTATCATCGTTTTTCTCTGAAAGGAATCGTGTTAAATTCTTAATTTCAGCTTTATATAAGTCCATCACAACATCTGAGGATAGGACAGCTGTCTGAAGACCTATTTCTGCTTCAAGTTCAACTTTAGAGAAGAGTGCTCGTAATTTTCGTCCAATGAGGGGATCAGGAGCAGACAATGACTCGATAAGGAGCTCTTTCCAGAGCTCACTGGCTGGATAATCCAAACGTCCTCCATAATCGGGTTCAGCTAAACAGGCTATCCAACCTCCAATACGTGTAACTCGTTTCATTTCTTTTAATACTGTAAAGGGCTCTTTTAGCCACATTATGAAATAATGACACAGAGTAATATCAAAACTGTTTGATGAAAAAGGTAAAAATTCCCCTCTTCCACAAACAATGCTTGGATTAATTGACTCTCTCTTTGAATAATCTAATGCAATCAAATTCCAATCGAGTCCCACAAGATTGGCTTTTGTGTTTAGTATCTGTATTTCTCTTAGTATTGCACCCGTTCCTGAACCCACTTCAAGAACCTGTTGTGCGTGAAACAAATTCATTTTTCGATATAACCGCTTTCTCGTTGTTATGGTCCATTCCAGTTGATCCTCATACAGTTCGTTGAAATATTGAGCATCTTCTTCAGAATAAATTTGATCCTTCAGGTTTAATCGTTGGCCTGACTCTCGGGACATATATATTCCTCACGATAGAAGCTCAGAGGGCAACCACCACCACAGAGATCAAGTTGATTACATTTTTGACACTCATCAGGGACGTTTGCATGAGTCCGTAGCTCCTGTGATAGAGGATGGTTCCAGATACTGTCCCAACTATCATGCAGAATATTCCCCAATCCTTCATAATAACTTTGGCATGGGATAACGGTTCCATTTGGTTCAATGGCCATTGCTAATTGGGATGCAGAGCATCTCTTTACTCCTAGCCCTAGGTTGTTCGGATCAAGTTCGCAGTAGCGAGTGGGTGTGTACCAAATAAACTGCATACCACATTCATCTGCTACATCCTGAATTGACTCGAGAATGGGAATCAATTCATTCTCTGTAAAGGCTATCTTGGAAACATTTTTCCCTTTTCCTGCATATATAATTGAGTTACAGGCAAATTGTTCTACATCAAGGCTATTAAGGAACTCTATGGTTTCTTCAATCTTGGGGGTATTCAAGCGAGTCAGTGTGGTGTTCGTTAGGGTGTATATGGGAGTATCTATGGCATTTTTTATTCCTTCAACCGTTTCTTTCCACGCTTTGTCATTCCCCACCATTTGGTTGTGAATCCTTTCATCTACACTTTCGAATGTAATCTGAATATGATCTAATCCGTTATTTACTAGACTGTTTACATAGTTAGCATCTTTTAAATTTCGACCATTAGTGATGAGCCCAGTAACTATTCCAATATTCTCTGCATAGTCGATTAAATCAGATAAATCGGAGCGTAACGTGGGTTCACCTCCCGTGAAGGTCACATGAGGAATAGAAATCTCCCAAAGTCGTTCTAGAATGGCCTTCCAGGTGTTTGTATCTAATTCAGTTGCATTTTGAGATTCTGGTTGATTATAGCAGTGTTCACAGTTATTATTACAATGGTAAGTGATAGCTAAATCCATTCGTAAAGGAGCTGTTAATTGTAGTTCCGTTAAATTTGATTCTTCCATCTGCAGGGAATGAATTGGACATATGTCATCTGTTGTAGATAATGTATGAATCATCTCTTTCAGTGATTGAAGATCTTGATTCGCTTGTTGATCACTGACACGATAAAGACCTTTAAGCTCCTTAATAATCTCTGAGTCTGTCTTACCCTTCAAAATCCTTTCCACAAAGAATGTTGCTGTAGAGTTAAGGTTTAATATTCTTGAAGCGTTGATAATTAGGAGTGCACCATCTCCTTGACGACGTAGATGTAATCGAATATCTCCATCCTCCCCTTCTCTTAAATGTACGAGTTTAGCTTTGTCTAGACGTTTCATTTAACGTCCACCTCCAGCACAGGCACAAGCGCAGCCAGTACAGGCACAAGCACAGCCTCCGCCTCCTCTCGAACCTCTACCACTTCCTTGCGGGATAGGATGACTGATTTTTGTCACACGACGGGTGAATGATCCGCCACGAGGGATCCAATGCCATCGATGGTAACCATAATGATAATACCAGGGGTAATAATCATAATACTCCGCACGTTCTGTTATTTGCACTTCTAAATCAGGCAAGAATTCCTCATCCAGAATGGCCCAAAACCAAGCTTCTGTTGAAACATCTCGTGGATCGGATTTTGATTTGATTTCATCTATAGAATCCCTAATTAATCTTTCATAATAATCCACAGTTCTTTCATACGAATATCCTCGAATCCTACGCTGAGTGGATTTAACTAAGCTGGATACTGCTTTCACTAGATTGTCCTCATCGATGCTGAGGTCTGTACGAATGGATTTCAGAACTATTCGCTCGTATTTTCGAAGATGTTTTTTTGAGGCACCTTTGACGGGCTCGAAGAGAGGACTTTCTGACGAAAACTGTTTTAATAAGCCCTTTTGAATTAATGTAAGAATAATCATGGAAATTGTGACATGGACGGGTTTTTCCAAAACAATAGCTACTTCCTCTCTACGGAGATCCGTTCTAGGCCCAGCAGTTGGAACTGAAACAAAAGGAGGAACATAATCCATCAAGCGGCGACGTTTCCTTACAAAACTTACAACAGCAACCACAATGGCAATTAATATTATACTAACGATTCCCACAATAATTAGAAGTTCCTCAGTGGTGGGAGGAATACTCGTGTGCCATTTTACGCCTTCTTTAGGAAAGGAAACTCCAAATTTATATTGTCTTGAGGGAAGAGCGGATTCCTCATTCCACTCGAAAACTTTACGTCCATTAAGTAAAAAATATTCCCGATCAGGCTTATTGGAATAATGATACTTGGTATATATTGTTTCATCTACAGTTGTGGGAAATATAATTCGAGTTGTCAGGTTTGTAGTACCAGTAGTATAATCAGAACTCCACCATGTATTTCCAAATTCTACAGAAGCCATATCTTCTTCTTCTGTATCTTCAAATATCATGTACGGTTGATTTCCCTTAACATGTAATACTCCAGTATCTGTAATCGTGGAACCATGCAAATGAATCTCAATACCAATATCTATCACCTCTGAAACCTGAATATCTGTCACTGGCGTCCCATCTACATCTGCTACTATACTTCCCAGTTTGTAATGCTTGTTGGGAAAACCAATATCCACAATATCAATTGGATCGCCTCCTTCTTCTACTACAAATGTAATCCAGTACTCAATATCAGCAGATCCATCTACATTGATACTCACTTCCACTATTTCCTCTGGAACAGAGAAATAATAATCATTGACAGTATTAGTGTTACCCCTGATTCCTATTACTGGTGTAATAATTAAAAAGAGAATGAAACCAATAATATACCAACAAAAATATTTCGATATCTTCATGATGATAACCTCAGCAATTGTTTAATGTTGTCACAGTTTTGCTAATGTTAAGAATGTTTTCTTTCCAGACCTTACTCAAATACTCGAAAAATAGTCTAAAGTGATAGAATCATATGTCAATATTCAAGACTGATCGTACAACTAATCCAATTATGAAAGTTAAGCCAGCTACTCCTAAACTGATTCCGACGATTTCAGAAAACCTTTTCTTGAATGAAAGATCCTTTGCAACGGAAATGTAGAAGGTAAATACAAAAACTATGAGAATTGCATTGATAAGGGTAATCGCTAGACAAACAAGAGGATTAAGATTACTGAAGACTAAATAAGGTAGAATCAGAAGGATGACAGTGAAGATGTAAGCAGCCCCAGTGTATATTGCCGCTTTAGTAGGAGTTTTCGAAGTTCCTTCTTCTTTTGTTGCTAAATATTCTGAGGCTGCCATAGAAAAAGAGGCAGCAATTCCTGTAATTAAACCTGCTAGAGCTATTAATTGAGTGTTCTGAAAGGCTAAGGTCAATCCAGCTAACGCACCAGTTAATTCGACTAATGCATCGTTTAAACCCAGGACAATAGATCCAACATAATCTAATAATTCTTCATCGATGAGATTTATGAGCTCCTTTTCATGAGCTTCTTCATCTTCGATGACAAACTGTGCTTCAGGAATAATTTTGGTAATAATTGAATAAAAAGCTTGAGCTTGTCCTTCGCCAAGCTCCATAAGTCGAATACCAAAAGTTAAACCAAATATTCTCGCAATAATGTAATAAAACCACCTTCTTCGACTTGGTATTACTTCCCTTTGAGTATATTTTTTCCAAAAAGTATAATGCTTTAACTCATCCTCAGCAATTTGGTTGAGTATTTTTTGGTTGTGAGGGTCTTTAGTGGCCTTCGCTAGCTTATTATAAATGTGATATTCTGTGATTTCATTTTTTTGAGCAAGTAATACAAGTTTTTCAGTCTGTTTATCTAACATATGTTAATTCAACCATTTTACTAGCTTGATCATTTTATGTATTTATTTTTGATCTCAAAAATTAGAAAAAATTTCAATAGGACAATTTATGAGCAAAAAATTCTAATGTATACTAACGTACTATAAAGATCACAATAAGTTGTACTCTCTCTATATTATATGATCTTATTATAATTTAAACCGATTAAATTCCGAGATAAATTGAAAAGATAATCAGTAATGTTGAAAATCCCTTTTTTATTGAATGACGTGAACCATTATGGCAGAATATAGAGACCTAGGTCAATATGTTATGAAATTGTTTGATGAACTTATTGCTGATTCTAAAGATCAACTGAATGATGCACTAAAATCCTTTTGTGAAGAAATACCTCGTAAGGTTTCCTCTCGAACCAGTGTAACAGTTGCACAAACTGAAAGATTTGTCAAAGAAATGGCTGATCGGTTAATAAGAATTAATCTAGACTTATTGAATCAGTATGCTATCTCCATTGCAAAAAAAGCTCGTAGTGCAAGTAAAAAAAGCTCTCAAACTTTGGAAAGTGACTTTGAGGAGTATAAGCAACAACTGTCTAAGAAAGAACAAGAAATTGAAGGATTACAAGCGCAGTCTAAATCCTTAGAACAACGGAATAAGATTCTTGAAAAAGAGAAAGAAGAAATGCTTCATCAAGCATCCAAAATGAATTCAGCAATTATTGAGCTGGAGGGTCGTCTTAAAAATGCTAACGAAGAATTTACACGTCAAATTAATCAATTGAATGCTGATTGGGAGACAAAGTTTCAAAAAAGCCAGGAAGAATGGGATTCATTCCTCAAGTTAAAACTTGCAGAACGAGAAATTACTACTGCTACTAGTACCACTGAAACTGAATGATATCAATCACCAGAATTATTAGCTTGTTCCTTAATAAACCTTAGCAATCGCTTCCATTCCCTCACAGAAAATTTGAATAAAATTACCTTCTTTTATTTGCTGCGTAGCAATCTTTGTTCCTAATACAGCTGGAACTTGAACAATTCCAGAGACTTCTGATCCCCGAGAAACACGTGTTCCATGATCAGTCACTACTCCTGCAACTTTGTTAACAACATCGGACCAAGACCAATCAATCATTGGACAAACTAAAATACGCGGAATTTTACCTTGAAAAGAAGTTATTCGGATCTGGGCAGCGCTTGGTGTGTGAGAAATAAATGCATAACCCTCTGTTCGCGATGTTTGATTAGCGGCCCAGCCCTTTAATATTAATTTGGCTTTTTCCTTTCTCAGCATTCCCATTCTTTTCATCTGTTTCTTTTTTTGCTCTTAAAGTAGAATTCTCCAGGCTTTTTTGAAGTCTTTGATATATATAGTAAAAACCAAAAATTCTTTAGAATATCATTAGGGGAAGTAAACCAAGGTTGACCCTTAATGGTTTTTAAGAATCTCTATAAATCACTAGTGCTAACATCTTTTTTATTGATAGGTTTCTTTCTAGCTTTTTCCCTGAATATTGTCAGCACCACTAAAGCGATTGAAGTCACTCCCGATACAAAAGTAGGAATGCATGATGTTGTACTAGTAAATTACACATTGTGGGTTGGGAAGGAAAGAGTGGATGATCAAGAAGGTACAATTTATGTGGAAGATCCTGATGTAATTAATGAATTAGGGGGTGTTCCAAATTCTATTATTGATGAATATCCAGAGATTTATGCTCCACCTAATCTTGGCTTTGTAGAGGGATTATTAGGTATGAAAGCAGGAGAGGAAAAACCTTGGGAAGTCCCCTTTTCAAGTGGAAAAGCGTTTAACAATGTAACTGACTCCTATTATGGTGATGATCTCTTCTATGTAATCCGTCTGATCGAAATCTTACATGACGCGAGTAATCCCTCAGGAACGCTCTTTGATATCCCCTTCTTCATACCCCTCGTAGTTCTAATAGGTTTAGTGATCTTTCTTCTTATAATTCTCCGAATTCAACGGTATAGCCGCACTCATGATCTCTTTAGGTTAAAAAAGAAGTGTTTTACCTGCGGAAATATTGCTGATGTGATGTGCGGAAATCCTGGATGTTCTACTCCTTATTGTAAGAGATGTTTTCTAGATAAAAACGGATGTGAGGTTTGTCACTCAAACACCATGGTTCCATTAAAATAAAAGAGGAACCTTTTTATTTCAAGAAAATCTCTAATATTCCAATAATAATCGCTGCAAGCGGAGGATTAAATAAATTATCAGCTAAATACCAAGGTAAATCCTCAAAAAAATCAAGTGAACCCCATACTATCGTTGGAATAAGTGGTAAAACGAAGATTAGCCCTACTTGGTAAGATGAGGATAAATTTTCCCACACAATTATGAGAAAACAAAAACCAATTAAATAATTTGTTAATAATCCAGCTATAAATCCTTCTACAGTTTTTTCCTGCGTCAAGGGAAGTCTTCTACGACCTATTCCTTTTCCAACTAAGGCAGCTGCGGAATCACCCATTACTGTAGCGATTAATGCAAGCTCAACTACTTCCATCTCATAAAAAAGATTCACACCTACTAGTAATACTAGCCAGACAGCAGCTGTCAAGATATAATTAGCAGGACGTTCCTTTTCATAAGCACGAGTAAAATGATTGATCCAAGTGTTCGGATTAAATTTTAGCCTATATATTTCTAAAGGGATAAAAAAACACAAAAATCCAAGCAAGCAGAACTGAATAAAAAAGAGGGATTCCTCAGATGATAAACCTAAGACAGGTAAAATCCAGTGATAGGCCAAAGGAATGGCCCAAACTGAGAGATGAATAGTTTTTCGCCCCAATTCGTTGAGAAATTTGAATTCTCCAGAACTCTGATTTTCAGTTTTGTTCATTGTTACATCACTTGAGTCTACTCTATTGATGGAGGCTGACCACGAAAAAACTGGAATTTATGATAATCCAATGGTTCTATTACTTTTAATAGGTATTGAAATAATTTTTCCGCTTTTTCTCGAGCTTCACAAACAAATATGTCAAGCGAAAGATAATCCCACTCTGGCCACGTATGCAAATGACAGTGACTTTCCACTAAAATAGCTATTATTGACAAACCATGTGGAGAATATTCTTTTACATAAATTTCCTCCATATGAAGCTGACTTTCTTTGATACCACTCTGAAGGATATCAGTTAATATCTTGGCTTCATTCAGATATGTATATGAAACACCATAAAATTCAGCTATAATTTGATAACCTATCGTTGGGAGATTTTTTACTTTTTTTTCATCAAAAGTATAAATTGACTTTTCAGAATGTTTTGTCTCAAATAAACGCAATTTTTGAGGAACAGAACTTATGACATACAGATTGGAAGTATTACCTAAGATTGTTGCTCCATGGTAACGATTAAAATCCTGAAAGAACTCTTCAATTGAAAAACCTGCTTCTAGAAGATATTGCTGACACGTCCAAGTATCGTGAGGTGATTTAGTACCAAATGAAACATACCCTCTCCCACCTTCCGTTGGATTCAAGAGCCTAAGGGCTTGATCAATAAATAGTTTAAAACCTGCAACGGTATAAGGTGGATCTGTTTCAAAAGTATTAAAATGCTGCCATTTTTTTGGAAATGTGGTTCTTATATCCCATAGTTGCGTCTTCAACACATTTGTCAAATCATTCTCATAAGCAAATGAATCAATAAACTCAAGGATGCGAGAATCGATATCAATAACAAGAATTTCTTTTGCACATCTGAGGAATCCTAATGCTAAAGAGACACCGTCATCGTCTCCTAATATAGCAATCCTTTTTCCCTCCACATCTCCATTTCTTAACATCAATAAGGCCCTTTTTAGTACAGTTTCAGGAATGCTACGAGATTGATCGTATTTATATTCAGGTGGAGGGCGATGATTCAGATATTCGATTACTGGATTAAAAAAACCAAGGTATTTTTTTGCGACCTTTAATGTCGAGTTTATGTTAAAATCTTCGAAGAATTCCGATGAATAAGCCAATCCCAATCTTTTCTGAATCCATTTAATGGCAGAACTTGATAAAATACTCTTTGTTTCTAAGAATCCTACCTTTAACATTTCACCTCTGACAGCAGATAGAACAGGAATAGGAATGTGAACATACCTTGAAAGCTCTTTATTTGTCATTTTTTGGGTTTGTCGTCTATACATCTCTATAATTATTCGTTCAACACCCCTCGCGCCTTCCTGTAGATCACTCTTATTTGCAATTGATCTAAAAAAGGTTTGAGGATTGCCAAACATAGTTAAAACCTGAAATTCATCACGTCATAGTTAATGCACCCACCAAGAAAGAAAGAACCCCAGACCATAGAGCAGTTCGAGTGTAAGTTCGACCTTTTTTTCCAGTAGTAACAGATTGATCACGAGATAGAATTAAAACACTGTAAAAAAGTAAAATAATTGTAACAACCATAAATGCTGCATAGAATATATTATTTTGAAATTTCACGAATAATGGAATCGGAGCTAATACAATGACAATCATAAAGAATATCGAAGCTAATTGTACAGCTCGTTTTGGACCATACCTGACCGCAAAAGTGTGTGAACTAGTAGCTCGATCTCCTTCCATGTCCATTATCCCCTTGATCAATTCCCGCCCAACAACACCAAAAAAAGTTATAGCAGTCATAATTAGTACAACTAAAGTTGTTTCTATGATTTCAGATGTAAATAAATAATTAAGATCTGTTCCTCCTTCTTTTCCTGCCATGGCTATTAGGGCTAGGAGAAATGGAGCCATATCACAAGCAGCAACAGTCATATTGCCCATCAATCCTTTTTCTTTAGTCCATATATTATAAGAAATAGCTAAAAAACTGGCGATGGTTACTCCGATGACTATTAAAAGATTATCACTGAAAAGGAGGAATGATAATAGGATACCAACTAAGATCATCGATAAAGATAGAATCAGAACGTATTCTGGTTTTAAATTTGGATTTCGAACTAAAGGGCGATCTATTCTATTGTTTATCCGATCTGCTTCATAATCAGCATAATCATTGATAGCCATTGAAGCACCGATTATTAAGAAAGGAATTGCTAAACCTAAGATAGCAAGTTCCCAATACTTGGGAAGAAGCTTCAAAACAATAAATATGGTATTTTTAGAAGGATCTTGATGGTGAACCAACACTACAATCATTCCCGCTGTTAACCCAGCCACAGCTCCCATAATCCCAAGAGGTAATCGTGTGAGATCATATATATCGTGAAAAAGGGTTTTTAAAGACAAATGATCTCCTCATGATGACATTATCTATCAACTTCACCACGAATAAAAGCTTCTACTCTATCACGGGCTTTAAAATCTGGAATTTGGATAGGAGGATGCTTAAAAGCGTAGCTCGACATAGAAATTAAGGGTCCAGATATATTACGGTCTTTTGCAGTCTTAAGTGCACGTATCACGTCAATCATCACACCTGCAGAATTTGGACTATCTATCACACTCAATTTGACTTCAATCGAAAGGGGTTGATCTCCAAATTTTCTTCCTTCAAGTAATAAATAACAAATCTTCCTATCCCCTAAGAATGGTACAAAATCCGATGGACCTATCCGAGTCGGTGTATCATGAGGCAATATACTAGTTACTGCTTCAGTTTTACTAATTCGTTTAGTCTTCAGTCGAGACTCGAATTTCATATTTTCGAAGTCTGTATTACCTCCCACATTGAGCTGGAATGTTTTTTCAATTTCGATACCGCGGTCAAGCATAAGTTGTGCTAATACCCGATGTAAAATTGTAGCTCCCACTTGAGATTTGATGTCATCTCCTGCACAGGGAAGCCCTCTCTCTTCAAATCTCTTCGGCCACTCTTTCTTGGGATCTGAAACAATAAATGTAGGAATTCCATTAGCAAGTGCCACATTAGCTTCTAAACATGCCTCTACATAAATCTTAGTTGCCTTTTCACTCCCAACGGGAAGAAAATTTACCAAAACATCTGCCTTTGTCTCTTGAAGAACTTCAGCAATGTTAATTGGTTTCATTTGAGCTTCATCGTAACAATGAAACGGTTTAATCATGTGAGGAGGAACACCATCAGAGATTGGGCCAGGATAAACTATGCTTTCAGTTTCTGGAACCTCAGAGAATTTAGGAGTACAGTTGGGGTGAACCCAAATCGCATCACTAATTTTTTTGCCAATTTTATCTTTATTTACTTCAAAAGCAGCAACAAACTCTAAATCCCGTACATGGTAGTCGCCAAATTTAACATGCATCAATCCAGGGACAGTAGAATCCTCCTTTTCATTACGATAGTAATGAACACCTTGAATCAAGGCTGAAGCACAGTTACCCAGACCTGCAATTGCGACTCGAATTTTACTCATAGCATCAATCTTCCTTTGGAATTGGGAAATCAAATTAGTACTTATTATAGAACAGTGTCACCCTCCTTCGTTGGAAATAAATTAGTTTTTGGTTTGACAAGATAACTACCATTGGGTTCTATGGAATTTTCTACTGCCTTTTGAACATATATCTATGCATTTAATAAAATCTTAATAATTAAAGAAACCAACATTCATACAAATAGTTAATTATCGTCTTGGGTTTTCAAAATGTGGTGAATTACTCATTTTGAAGCCATGACTTGTAGCGCATTCTCAATAGTTTTAGTAATGCTTTTTAAAAAAGGCATCACCTTGTTCATCAATTTGGGACTTGTCCTAATTACAAGATATAATCCTGTTCCCCCAGTTAGATCATCAACATAATAAACAGATTCACCTGTGTTAAGCACAACAGAATCAAGGATTTGATTCAAGGATATTAGCTGCGCTAAAGTATTTTCGAAGGAAGTAATTAGGTGAGCATTCAGGCTTTCAAGTATTGGTAAATCATCACACTCCCCCTCATTGTGAATCACTAAACCATCAGAATCTACGAGAGAAATACAGGTGCCAGGCAATTCTATCCCACCAAAAGTTTCCTCCATAACACTGATGACTGCGTGAGTTCCCATGATTTAAATCACCGTACTTGTATATTTAAAACAGAACATCATATTAGCCAAGTCATTAATTATTAATACTTTTTCTAAATTTAAGAGATTTATGTCAGTAAAAGATGTTATCAGATGAATAGTATTCAACTTGATGAAATAAATGTCCATTTAGTAGGAAGTGAACGACTTTCTGCTCCAAATGACTGCTGTGTTTATTTAGTTTCTGATTTTAACTCTTCTATTCTTGTCGACGCTGGGGCAGGAAGTAAGGAGTCTATTAAAGCTATTATTAACAACATAAAGGCAATTGTGAACTTAGCTCAAGTTGAGTACATTTTAGTCACACATGCTCATATCGATCATGTTGGTGGCTTAAAATATATTAGAGGTTATTTACCACAAGCAGAAATTATTGCACACGCCTACGCAGCTAAGGTGATCGAAAATGAAGATGCTACATTGTCAGCTGCGAAATGGTATCGAACTAAGCTTCATTCCGTGTATATTGACATTAAGATTACACAACCCTATAGTATTAACCTTATAGGTGGTGTCTTTGATATTATAATGACTCCAGGACATACACCTGGGAGTGTTGTGGGATTTTTAACCACACCAAAAGAATATGTTCTATTTGGTCAGGATATTCATGGTCCATTTATGTCAGAATTCAAATCAGATATTGGTCAATGGCGGCAATCCATGAAGAAAATTCTTGATTTACAACCTGATTATTTATGTGAAGGACATTTTGGCATTATTAAGGGAAAAAAGAATGTCAAGCAATTCATTAAGAGGTATTTAGAGGAATCTAGAGGTATATAATCCTTTAGGTAAAAATATCAAAGCCCTTACTTAATATATGAACAATTCGAATAATATTATTTACATATATTTAGATACATTCAAGGGAGAATTTAAGGAACAGAATCATATCTAATTCCAAAAAAGATTTAAGACATAAAAATACGTTTATTCTAATATGTACTCATAACAGATTAAATGAGTCAAAATAAGATTTGAAGAATAGAAAGCAAATCATTTGAAATTTGCATTCCTATTTAATCTTTAATTCACTAGAGTAATTATTTAGTTGTTACTATTGAATAATTTCTCTAGCAATTCGAATAATTTCTCTAGAAAAAGCATGAATTGATACGAATAAAAAAGAGTAGATTACTATGAAAAGAAAAGCTGTTATTGGAATCTTAATTCTTTGTATTACGTTGGGGATCACCCAATTTCTACTTAATGCAACAAATCCCGCAACAGCGGCCCGAAAGGTGAAATATGATCCAATTATAATTGATGGTGACATAGATTTTGCTAAGAAAGCTGCAAGGAAAGGTTGGCCTGGGTCTGGAACAAGTGATGACCCGTACATAATTGAGAATTATGATCTTATAATTCCTTACAAGAAAAATCGAAAGTTTTTACCAGCTGCAGCAATTAGTATTAGTAATACAACTGTATTTTTTGAGATCCGTTATAGTGCAATAAGTAATTTTAATGGAGAAGTTGATGGAATCTTATTATGGAATGTCATAAATGGGCGAATATACAACAATACTATCTCTAATTTTGTAAACAGTATATTCTTAGTTGGATCAGATAATATCATTATTGTAAATAATAACATTTATGCTTATAGCGAAAATACTCCTATTAGTCCTGCATCTCAAAACATCCGATTTAAAATAAACAGAGTTCAAGCCTTCATCAGTCGGGGTATCTTCCTGGATCCCTCCAATCATAATGTTATTGCTAACAACAATATTTCTGGCTACACAGGAACAGGAGTGGAGCTACTAGACTCCTCCGATAACCTCATTGACGGGAATGAGATCGATAACAGCGCAGGCGAGAATGGTGTGTTCCTCGCAGGCTCAGATTACAATACTATCACAAATAATGAGATTTATGACTCTGGTATTGCCAGCCCCACAACTCCCTCCTCCCAGAGTATCAGATGCAAAGTGGACGGAATTCAAGCCTTCATCAGTCGGGGTATCTTCCTAGACCCCTCTGACCACAACGTTATTACTAATAACAATATTTCTGGCTACACAGGAACAGGAGTGGAGTTACTAGACTCCTCCGATAACCTCATTGACGGAAATGAGATTGATAACAGCGCAGGCGAGAATGGTGTGTTCCTCGCGGGGTCGGATTACAATACTATCGCAAATAATGAAATTTATGACTCTGGTACTACCAGCCCCACAAAACCTTCCTCCCAGAGCATCAGATCCAAAGTGGACGGAATTCAAGCCTTCATCAGTCGGGGTATCTTCCTGGATCCCTCCAATCATAATGTTATTGCTAACAACAATATTTCTGGC
>JBHLMN010000042.1:0-10357 GCA_048938105.1 Promethearchaeota archaeon | reverse complement strand
CTCAACAAAGCTGGAATTTTAGTAGATCTGTCTCATTGTGGTATTCAAACCTCTTTAGACGCGATTGAGCATTCAAAAGACCCTTGTGTCTTTAATCATACGGGAGCTCGAGCTTTAAATCCACCAGTTGGTCGTTTAAGAACCGATGAGGAACTTCAAGCCATAGCAGAGAAGAGTGGTATGATTGGAGTTTCTGCAATACCAAATCAGCTCTCTAACGAACCAGAACAAAGTATTGAAGATCATTTGAATCATATCGATTATATTGTTGACTTAGTGGGCGTTGACCATGTGATGATAGGTTTAGACAATGTATTCGGTGACCAGGTGGGACATCACAGAGAAATGGACAAAAAAAGTGTAAGTCGCAATCTCAAACGAGGAGGCCGAGCTTTAGCAGCACCATACATATTTGGTTTGGAAGCACCAGACGAATGGGAAAATATTGTACGAGGTTTGGTTAAACACGGTTATTCTGATTCAGAAATTCAGAAAATAATTGGAAAGAACGCTCTAAAAATCATTGAAAAAGTTGTTGGGTAAGATTAAAAGAGACTGAGGCTAAAAAAAATGACCGAATCTATAAGAGAATTAACTTTAGGAGAAAAGTTTGCTAAGTTTGCTATTGAAACAAATGTTGATAACATACCAGAGTCGGCAATAGCAAGGGCTAAAAGTGTTATATTTGATTTTATAGGAATAGCATTATCAGGATATGGGACGCAACATCCTTTAATAAAGAGTCTCCTTAGTTACGCTCGTGCGAAGACAGCCAAGGAGGAGGCAACAATTCTAGGGGCAGGGCTAAGAACAAGTGCAGAGGACGCAGCCTTTGCGAACAGTGTGCTTTCAAATTTCTTAGATTCGAGTGATGGGCACTATATCGGAGGTCATATCAACGATCGGGTGGTTCCAGTAGCTCTTTCAGTAGCAGAGAGTGTAAGAGCAAGTGGAAAAGACTTTCTTACAGCTGTTGTTCTTGGGTATGAGGCTTACATTCGAATGGCATATATTCTTTTTCGGACTACAGAAGCGGCATCTACAAAGAGAAGCCCCATGTTTGTTGTACTTTCAACACTTTCAGGTGTTGTCCCCGCAGGAAAACTCCTAGGATTAAACGTGGAACAAATTGCGGGGGCAATGGGATTAGCTGCATCAGCACAGATTGTGAGCTCACAGTACACGATAAGTGGAGGTAATGAGAAGGATCTTGTATGCGGTCAGGAGTCCAGACGAGCTGTGATGGCGAGTTTCTTAGCAAAACACGGAATTTTGGGCTCCAAGGATATTTTAGAAGGAAAAAGAGGCGTTGGGAAAGTTATTTCGGACAGCTGTAATTGGGAGGAGTTTTTGGAGGATTTGGGCACCTCACAAGGGTACAAGATAGAAGAAGGATACTTTAAACCATGGCCAGCATGTAAGTTCTTACATTCAACAATTGAAGCATCAATGACCTTGGTTCGTGATGAACAAGTGAAAGCACAAGACATTGATGAAGTGATAATCAAGTTGAACTCTGACTCCGCCAGACGGTCTGCATTCGAGTTTTATTCGCACGTAAATGCCATTTTCAGTCATCCATATCAAGCGGTCTCGGTACTAGTAGATGGAAAACCTGATCTTCCCATTAAATGGCCAGAAAAGTTACAAGATCCAAGAATTACCCGACTTCTGGATAGAACAACGGTTGAGGTGGACGAAGAGTTTGAAAAAATGTATTTCGAAAAAACAATTGAAGGGGGTACCTGGCCTGCAACAGTTGGGGTTAAGCTAAAGGATGGTCGATATTTAGAGTCTACAGTGATGTCACCAAAGGGAGATCCCACAGTTCCAATGTCAGATGAAGATCTCAAGGTAAAGACAGCAGAATTATCTCAAGGGAAATTAGATCACTCTCGGATAGATAGGATATACAAGGCGGTTCAAAATCTTGAGCAAGTTGAAGATATTGGATCTTTCGTTAAAGACTTAGTAATATAAAACTAATTTTAAGAGGAATTGGACTATGAAACCGCTATCAGATATCTTTGAATCTAATTTAAAACAATGTGCTGATTTTCAACCTGAAGAATCAGTTTTAGTAATGTCGGACTTTGGACAGGCCCCCGAAATTTCTATGGCTGCAGTTAGAGCCATAGAAAAACTTGAAGGAAAACCATTACTTCTTGTAATGGAAAAGAACCTATTAAAGCAGAAAAGTATGCCTGAGTCCTACCAAAAAATCATGAATGAATCTGATTTAATTGTTTTGTGTACTTCTGATTATTTTCCAGGCGGATCTCGTGTTATAGCTGCAAAAGCTGGTGCTCGAGTTCTTTCGATGGTCAAAGCTGATGAGAATATGATTAGACGATGTATAGATATTGACTATAATGAACTTTCAACACTTACTCGGAGTGTAGCTGACAGATTCGATGAAGCAAAGGAAGTAGAAATCAAAAGTGATGCGGGAACAGATATTTATTTTACTTTGAGTGATAATAAAGCCTTCTATTTCGATGGACTCTGTAGAGAAAAAGGAAAGATTACCTCACATCCTTCAGGCGTGGTTGCTGTTGCTTTGGAAGAAAAACAGGCAGAAGGAACTTGGATCATTAATGCAAGTGCCGCACAATTAGGTTTGGTTCATTCACCAATAAGAGTAGAAGTAACTGAAGGAGAAGCAAGTATAGTAAGTAATTCAGAACAATCAGATCAATTTCGTAAGATTTTATCTGAAGGTGACAAAAACTCTTGGAAGATCTGTGAGGTTGGATGTGGTACAAACGCCAAAGCTACCTATATTGGTGAATTAATTGAAGATGAAAGAGTTCAGGGATCCGCTCATATAGGATTTGGAGGCAATACCCACTTCGGAGGCAGTATCCAGAGTGTTACACACATCGATACAGCGACAAGAAATCCAACAGTCACTTTGGATGGAACTGCGATTATCTCTAAAGGGAAGTTAAAAATCTAATAAGCTAGGTGTATCCCTTTTGATTATGATTGTGGATTAATTCGTTATAGCGGATTATTAAATAGAATGAGTAGGACAATGATTTTTCTCCCAGATCTCGGCTAATTTGGTTAGTGTCAGGTATTTAGGATCATAGCTATCGTTTAATAAATCTATTAGTTGATTCATCAGGTCAACAGCTCCTTGACCTATGTTTCTTTCCAATTCCTGATAACCTACTCTCTGCATTTCAGTGAACTCCCATATTGATGATTTAAACGCAAAAATTATAGGAATATTATCTGGGGTTTGTTTAACCACGCGATTAAGAAGTGTCTGCACTCGTTTTAGTCCCAACATTCTGCAAGAAAGCATAGAAAATGTCCTGCGCATAACCATCATGCTATTTACAATCTCAGGGTGAGGATCACAGCTCACTGGGATCTCTAAAAGCCTTAATGATTGTCTCTGTTCCTCATCGTCATTGAATGAATCATCTAATTCTCCAGCTATTTTATGTATATATGGATGATGAGGAGGTCTCCAATCCCAATATTTCCAGTGTGGAATTGACACATCCACTCGATATCCAATCGAGTCCAAATAACTCAAAATCTCCCAATCAACGGTAGTATAAGGCATTTTGAATGATGTAGGTCGTTTACCAAAGAAGCTTTCAATTTGTGATGTACTTTTATCAATAATTTCGAATGCAGTTTCTTTATTATTAAAGGGGAGCGGATCAAATCCATTAAAAACCTGTAGATCCATGGCATTACCTCTCAACTTGAAACCTAAATCTACATATTCAGCAACAGGAAGCCGTAGTGATGGCAAATAGAGCTCATGTTTGTACCCATGGCAAGCTACTTCGTGATTGTTGTTCACACATTGTTTCAATGCCTTGACTCTATCTTCTATGAGTTTTGACGATAGCATCCATGTGATATTAATTCCATGATCTTTGAAGATATCTAAAAGCACAGGAAGACCTTTGTCAATTCCATTGTATTGTGGAGGCATTACACCTAGGTCTCGTTCAAGATCTACGGTCAGACAAATGAAAGTATCTTTCAATGATTACTCACCTCTGAATGGACTAGAAACTTCATCATAGATGGATTCCATCACAATAAAGATTTGATAACTATGTATGTCTTCCTTACTTGATATTTCTTGAATAAAGCCTTTTAGGATGTCCAAATCTTCCACTCGAACTTTTAACATCAAATTACTTGGTCCATTGGTTATGTAAATTTCATAAACTTCCTTTCGTTCTTTTAATGTTTCTACTAATCCTTGGACTTTTGCTGTTGGAGCATTGAGAGCTATTAACGCACAAATTTTCTTCCCTAGTTTGGCATAGTTTATCCCAATTGTGAAAATCTTGATAACACCCTTTTCCTCTAAATTCTTCATCCGCGAATAAATAGTAGGGAGGGAAACATCAACCTCTTCTGATAATCTTCTTGCAGGAATTCTCGAATTAGCCTTCAAAAGCTTAAGAATTTTAGCATCTTTTGGATTGAGCGTGATGTTCATCATATCCTTTGTTGATTGAAACCAATTGGGATCAGGAATACTAAAGGAAACATTGGTAAGGCTCTAGACTCTGGAGCAAGCTTTAGTTGAAAATAATGAAAAATATTCCTAGCTAAGAATTAACTATAGTCTTAATGTAACGACTTTGGAGGGCTCTAATTGTATTACTACAAATGTTCTGCCCGTAGGATCACCTTGTTGGGAATATTTTTTCCCTCTTATAGCGTGAAGTTTTAAAACTTCATCTCGGTCTTCAATGAGAGCTGTTTTTCCTTTTATCATACAGAACTTGAGCTGACTCCAATCCTCATCATAGTGATCTATAAGAATCGCCGCTTCTGCGTTTTTCCTAAGATTTCGTACGGTTTTTGTCTCAGGTCTTGTGAGGATGTACACCGAATTGTCCTGAATCCAATAGCAGAATGGGGCAATGCATGGAAAACCCCTTTTGTCAATAGTTGCGATTCGCAACACTCTTCCTTCTTTAAGGAATTTCTTTGCATCATTACTTATTTCAACCATTTTCACGTTCTCCATCGAATTTTCTAATGATCTATAATTGAAATTTTTGTTTTGCAATGGGTTCCTTTGTATAATATTTCTTTATTCTAATTTAAAGAGCTGTTAATAATAATATAAAAAAAAGTTTAAAAAACTTTATAATTTTAAAGAATTTTTACAATTTTCGAGAAATTTCTCAGGTTGAGGAAAATTATTGAAAAAAGACGTATTCTTTTCCCCCGCATGGCTATCCAAACGGGATGCAAGTGACAGGAGTGGTAGTATTATCCGTAAAATTCGGAAAATCTTTGAAAATGCCGAATTTTCTGGAAAAATCAATAAAGGAGACCTCGTCTGTATAAAGACGAATTACGGTGACCCAGGAAACCCAAATGTCGTCCGACCAGTTATTTATAGGACTATAGTCGAAGTTATACGTAAAGCTGGAGGAATTCCATTTCTTGCTGAGACTACAGGGCATGGGTATATGAACCATAAAAGGTCTGCTGCTCATTACGTTGACTCAGCAACTTGGCATGGTTTGACCATTGGTTCTGTTAAAGCTCCACTGACTATTTTGGATGGTTTTTGGGGAGTAGATGGGGTAGAAGTTGATGTTCCTAATCATATTGTCCTTGAGAAAGCTTGGGTTGCCCGTGGACTCGTTGGTGTAGATCATGTAGTCAGTATTTCCCATTTTAAGGGACATTCACCTTATACACGTGGCCAGTCGATCGCAGCTTCACTTAAAAACCTTGGAATTGGATGTACAACAAAAACTGGCAAGTATCTAGCCCATTTTGACCCACCTCTCTATGTCGATGAGGAAAAATGCGATGGTTGTGAAAAGTGCCTTAATAAATGTCCTGTCCCTACCGCAATTGAAGTTACGAAAGGGAAGGCTAGAATTAATGAGGACCGTTGCTTACTTTGTGGACATTGTAAGAGTTTGTGTCCCTTGAAGGCAATAGTTCCTTCTGGAATGCATTCTGAAGAACTCCTCCAGAAATATATCGTAGATCTCAGTAAAGCAGTGCTGGAAATCGTGGGAAAAGAAAACTTTACCTTTTTAAACTCTGCTTATGATATTGTGACTGGTTGCGATTGTCGACCAATTAATAGTGTTCCCCTCGTCCCTGATATTGGACTTCTTTTATCATACGATCCCGTGGCTGTAGATAGAGCATCATTAGATCTTGTGAATGCAACATCTGGAATACCAGGGACGGAAGCAGACCAACTTGATTGTGTAGCTCCTGGCGAGGAAAAATTTGGAACCTGTCGTCTATTTGAGTTTTGTGAGGCAGCAGGACTTGGTTCTGGGGAATATAAAATAATTAATGCATCCCCAAAAGAAACACCTCCTCTCCGCCTATGATGAGCAGACTAAAGAAAGTGAATCATACTAAAGAGATGAAAGAATCATTGGATACTTAAAAGCATTAATTGAATGTTCTAATAAGGAATAAAAGGAGAAAAAAGTGAAAAACATCTTAATTTTCTTTGATAAATGTACCAATTGAAGAGGTTTAGAAATGGAAAAAATAAGTTCAGGAGCATATGTACTTCATACTCAAAGCCATACAGCCCTATTAACATCAACACGATTGATTCTAGTAGACACAGCAATGGAAGAATCGGCGGAAATGCTTCTAGCGGAGATAAAAAAGTGTGACTATCAACCAAAAGACATTGAAACAATCATTATAACGCATTCGCATATTGATCATATTGGAGGCCTCGCTACAGCTAAATCCCATATGGAATCCGCTAGGGTTGCGTGCCATAAGATCGAAGTAGATTCAATCACTCAACAAGTGGAAGCGACATTTGATGATCTACTAGTAGATGGACAAGTATATCAGGGGTTATTAGTAATCCATACTCCTGGTCATACAAAAGGAAATATTTCATTATTAGACCAGGAAGCAAACTTATTAATTGTTGGAGATAGTTTTAGAACAGAGGAAGGAACAGTTCATCCTATGCCTGATAATTATAATCAGGATCCAGAGGAACATCGAAGGTCAATGAAAAAATTATTAGATTACCAATTTGAAAAAGCTATTGTTGCGCATGGACACCCAATCCACTCAACAGCGCATAAATTGCTAGAAAATGCCACTAAAAGCTTCTAACATTTGCTTATCAGTCAAGCAGCTTCAAACTTTATCGTGGACGAAACTGATACATCTAAGAATTTCTTCTTAAATGCTCTAGCTAGGGCATGCTTTCCATGAAAACCAGTACAATGGCAAGGAGCTATTTTTTTAATAGGATACTTCTCTAATTCTTGAATTGTCTGCGATAGACGATTGTGGGATGCATCACGAATATGTAGACCACCTACAATCCCAACAATGTTACTAGAATCTGTTAACTCCTTTGTTTTGGCAACTGTGTTTACTATTCCAGAATGACAACATCCTGCAAGAATTACAATCGAGTCATCAGCTAAATGAAAAACCATAGAAAGGTCGTCTAGTAACTTATCAGGAATGATTTTTCCATTTTGTACAGTTGTGACCTCTCGGAGTTTTCCTGATAAGACTTCATAGTCATTTTTCCGAGGGACTTCACCTGTGGTCATAACTGATTTAGTAAATTCATAAGAGGTTGTCGTTGTTATTAGATGGACTTGTTTCTTTAGGTCCTCAACTGAATCGAAGATTTTTTGAAATCCGACATCACGTGTCTTTCCTTTCTCAGTAATAAACTTTGGTGAAATAGTTTGAGGATGACAAATCAAGGGGATTCGCTTTTTTGTTAAAGCAATTGCTTCCTTCAATCCTCCTATATGATCCAAATGACCATGACTTAACACTAAAGCATCAATAGTACTAAGATCCACTTCAAGTTTCTTGATATTATTTAGAAAAGCAACAGGGGATGGGCCAGTATCAAATAGAATTTTTAACTCCGAATCAGAGAATTGGACTTTTGAAAGGGCGGAAAAACCATATTCACCAAGTGTTCCTCCCCAAAAAGAACCAGCAGTATTTTCAACTAATATTTGTATCTCTAGCTTCTGAATACTCATAAGATCACATCATCAAATATAAATGGATTTATTTATTATAATTTGTGCTTCAGTTATTGATTTGCTTGCGTATTTATTTCTGGGTAATTTTTAAGATTACCAAAACTTTAGATCAGAATAAATAAAATTAAATAATAAATAACAATTTTTTGTATTAAACCACGAGAAATACTGAATATTCGTTAAGATTATCTAAAAAATGTACTCAATCCAAGTTTTATGGATTCCTAAATGTAACTTTCATGGAAAACGAAGTCATTTTCCAAGAAGATCAAATGTAGGAACATTGACATTGCTATCTTCTGCGTTCTCTTAGCGTATAATACAAAAAATCTAGTTACCCATGGGAGGATGCGGTATGTAAGGTTCTTCCATGTATTTGATATCATCAGAAGAAAGTTTAATCTCTAATGCTTCTATTGCAGATTCAACATACTCAACCTTGGAAAATCCAACGATTGGCGAAGTAATAACTGGTTTATTGAGAAGCCAAGCCAGAGCAATTTGGGCTGGTGTAACATCTTTCTCTTCTGCAACCTCCACCACCCTATCAATAATGTCAAAATCCTCAGGACGAAAGTATCTCTTAGTCATCATTTGGTCAGTTTTTCCTCTGACAGAATCACTTGATTGGGGCCCTTCAGACCGTTTATATTTACCCGAAAGAAATCCACGAGCCAATGGAGACCATGGAAGCACACCAACTTGTTGATCTTCACAAAAAGGAAGCATTTCTCGTTCTTCTTCTCGGAAAACAAGATTGTAATGATTCTGCATTGTGCTAAAGGGTTCATAACTGTAACGTTCAGCCATCCAAAAGCTCTTTACAAACAACCAAGCACGCATATTATTGGCTCCAAAGTGTAGGATCTTACCCTGATCAATTAAGTGGTTAAAGGTTCCCAAAAGTTCTTCTAATGCTGGAAGAGGTCTTCCATTTAAGCTCCAAAAGCTATGAATTTGATATAAGTCGATATAATCCATTTGTAGACGTTTTAAAGATGCCTCTATGGCTTGAAAGATATGAAAGCGAGACAGTCCTCCTTTATTTGGGACTGGATTATCTATATAGATCCCTTCCAATTGATATCGACACTTTGTCGCGATTATTACATCATCTCGATATTCCTTGAGGAGTTCTCCAAGAATCTCTTCGGATCTTCCTCCCGAGTAAATATTTGCGGTATCGAAGAAATTAATCCCAAGGTCTAGTGCTTTTTCAACGATTGGTTTTGCTTGATCGATTTCGATTTGCCATTCTTGGCGATTGCCAAAAGAGAAGCCCCCTAAACATAATCGAGAGACCTCGAGACCAGTTTTTCCTAAATTTTTATACTTCATTATTTTCCATCCTTTTATCATTAATCAAAGAGTCTCTTAATTAGCTCGGGTGAAAAATAATTAATCAAAGACGATTAACTCAATTTTTCTTGATCGACTTTTTAGGATTTTCTATTTGAGTTCTTTTTTAGCTCGGGTGAAAGCTCTGTTTTTCATTTGTTGAATTTGTTGTGGTGTGGATTCCTTCTCTAAGAATTTTTCTTTTCAAGTGTCATATAACGTTGGCTAAGTTAAGAAAACTATATACTAAGGTATATACCTGAAACTCGTATTCAATAGTATTACCTGTTGGCCGCTTCGACCAATCTACCAATTTTCCCACCTTTTTCCATCAACCTGAATTCTTCTAACGATTTTCAGAAGTCATTTCAGCAAATCCAATAACTGGTGGCGAGGGGTTTCCTTTTCACGACTGGTGAGTTGATTACATTATGGAAATGGTAAGGAAGTATAGAAAATAACAAGTAAATGTTAAAGAAGTCAAGAAGGAACAATTCCAAAACCTAAAATTACACCATTAAATTCAGTAACTGAGACATTCTTAAGTCCCACTTGGGTTAGATCACGAAAAACCTCATCTTTTGAAATAGTTGCTATTAATGGGTTCGAGGAAACCAATTCAATGAATGAATCAATAATGAAATGATTAACTTTTTTGGGAATGGAAAATGAGGCAACTATAACTAATCCCGCGGATTTGGTGACCCGAACAGCTTCTCTAAGAAGCTTAATGGAACTCAAATCAAAAAATTCCTTTCTAGTTTGATATGATGATAAATAACAAGCATCAAAATCTTTATCTGGTTCTCTAATTTTTCCACCGAGAATCTTTGTTTGATGTATTTCAGAGGAATACGGTAGAATGTATTTCTGAAAAGAGTCATCAGTTGCGACAACATGGAGGTGTTTAGCATAACGTTCAATAATTGGATATACATGTACATCCAAAGAAGCTTCCTGGCTGATAACAAGAATAGAATCAAACTTTTGAGTTA
>JBHLMN010000063.1:0-2639 GCA_048938105.1 Promethearchaeota archaeon | reverse complement strand
AGTTTCTCTTACACCGAGATATTGATAAAGTTGTCCATTCATATCCGAAACTGATGCCATTTTCCTTTTGGCTACATCGAATTCATCTCTCGTCACATCTCTACCACCTAAACCTACTATAAAACTTCTAAATAATGTTCCAAGGGGGTATAATGCTGAAGCAATAGACATTGAAAACGGAGGAAGCATACCATTTAGCGAATCAGACTTTTCTAGAATTATTAATTTTTCAATATTATGCTCTTCAATTATTTTTCGTAATTCTTCAGAAGGAAATGGTCGAAAAGCACGTATTTTGATAAGTCCAATATCCTTATTTTTTAGCATCCAACTGATTATATTTCCACACATTGATCCCATCGTGCAAAAAGCTGTTTTTGAAGAATTATCTAGATTATAAGTTTCAATTAAATCATATTCTCTTCCAGTAACCTTTTTAAATCTTGAGAAAACCTCTCTCATCTGATTTAAAACAGGTTTTTTAGCCTCATCTAGATTCTTTCTTCCTTCCATAAAATAAGAGGGTGTTACAATCCCTCCCCAAGTTCCTGGTTTTGAGGGGTCAATTGTATGTCGTGGCTTCTTTGGAGTCATTTGTCTAACAGCTTCATCTGGAATAAGTGTTAATTTTTGAACTGAATGTGAAATAATAAAACCATCATGAACAAACATAGTTGGAAATAATGAGTCTTCGGAAATCATTACTGAGAGGATTGCAGCATCATAGGTCTCTTGAACATTTTCAGATACGATACAATTCCACCCTATTTCAGAATTTGTTTCAGTAAACTCCCATGAATTCCAAATACTTAAATTAGGACTATTAAAGGCTCTTGCACTGATCATCATTGTTAATGGTAGACGCCATCCTACTGCCATAGGTAATGCTTCGGTCATTAGTAAGTATCCTTGACTCGCCGTTGCAGTAAACGATCTTGCGCCTGCCGCACAAGCAGCCGTTGAAAAACTAATAGCAGCTAATTCAGATTCTACATTGACAAATGCAGCCTTCAATCTCCCTTGATGGACAACATCAGATAACCCCTCGACAGATTGAGTCTGTGGTGTTATAGGAAATGCACAAATTACATCAGGATCTGTCTGAGTTACTCCCCCTGCAACAGCATAATTTCCGATCATTGTAGTTGTTATTGGTTCTTTTATCTCTTTAAAAAATATTCTCATTGGTTCTATTGACATTTTTAATTACCTCCTTCTTGATCTTCTGGAACAGCACAAGATGCTGGTCCTTGTTTTAATTTTTTACTTATTGCATCTACAGGACAAACCTCAAGGCAATTTTGGCAGGATTTACAATGAAATTGGTCAATTCCCTTCATGTGCCATAGTCCATCCTCTCCCTTTTCTCTGATTATCGCAAAATCAGGACAAATATACCAACATTGGGCACAATCTGTACATTTTTCTTCATCCCAGATCATATCCCATTCTCCCCAAGAACCAGTATTAACCAATCCGCTTCCCATTTCTATAACATCTTCATCACAGTACCAAACTCCTGCTTTATCAACTTCCTTATATCCTGGCAATCCAGGGAATACTTGTTGCCAAGGTACTTTTGAATCAATGCTAAAATCGGGATCTAAACCAATATCATACACACATGTTTCTTCAATCGCTTGTTTTATTGCAGCAACATTTTTAGCGGCGACTTCTCCCTTAAAACGTCTCATTATAGCATCTGCTAAAGCATCTATCGAAAATATGGGCATAACTCGGATAATGCCACCTAAAATGATGGTATTGGTTATATTTCTACCCAATACATCTAAGGCTATTCTAGTTGCATCAATTGTACCAATACTAATATCTTTTCTGCCAACAATATCTTGAATTTCTTGTTGATTTAAAACTGTATTAACAATCAACCAACCTCCCTTGGCTAATCCGGCAGTTACATCGATTTCTCCTAAAAGAGAAGGATCTAATACAGCTACAACATGAGGAGCATATACTTGTTCATTTGTTCTAACTAAATCGTCATTAGTACTCAGTCTTACATAACTTTCCGTAGGTGAACCCATGCGCTCAGCTCCAAACATAGGCTGACAAACACCATAGCCATAAAAGGCTTCTACACATAAGTTTGAAGCTGTTACTCCGCCTTGTCCTCCTCTTGCATGAAATCGCAGATTTATAACATTCTCTTTTAAAACTTCTTTTAATTGTTCAGCAGTTAACATTTTTTTTCGAATCTTTAATATTTTTATTAATTTTTTGCTATAAAATAAACACTAAGAAGAATATTCTTAAAAAATTAAGCTTTATCCATTTATTCCATAAGTTTTAATTCTGAAATAAAAGAAAATCGTTTAATTAATGTTAATATCAGAAATCTATAATTATTTCCAATTATAATAAATTCAATCAATCTATATTATTAATTATGAATTCTCAAGAAAAATCAAATATAAATGATTCAGAAATTAATGAAGATGCAATATTTAAATCGTTGAGTCATGAAATACGTAGAAATATTATTAGACATATTGGAGATAAGAAAGAATCCACTTTTTCAGATATCAAAAACAATATTATGAGTATTGATAGTCCAACTCTGTCATATCACTTAAAAAGTTTAATTCCTCTTATAACCCAAGAAGAAGGTAAATATATTT